>JAFXQB010000005.1 GCA_017527435.1 Salinivirgaceae bacterium | reverse complement strand
ACGCAACCAAGGAAGGCGGAAGCACCGACTTCCTCTCGGTTGACGGTAGTGGCACGCAGGTGTTTGTCGACGACAATGAAGGCGACAAGATCAAGCGCAGCGGCTTCCTCATCACTGGCCGTGACGCCACCAAAGCCGGCGATGCCAAGAAATATATGGCCGTGAACGATGGCGGCACACAGGTGTTTATTGACAACACGCTTGATGGTGACGGAGCAAAGATCAAGCGCAGCGGCTTCCTCATCACTGGCCGCGATGCCACCAAAGCCGGCGAAGCCACCGACTATATGAAAGTGGCCACCGATGGCACACAGATAAAATTCGACAATGACGGCTCGAAAATCAAGCGCAGCGGCTTCCTCATCACCGGCCGCGATGCCACCAAGGACGGTTCAGAGTCTGATGTGATGGAGGTGACACCCGACAGCACACGCGTATATGTTTCTGGCGGCGGCAGCAAGAGCGGCTTTGCAGTTGAAGAGGATGGCGATGGAAGCAAGGCCGGCGGCAGCAAGAGCGGCTTTGCTGTTACCGAGAAGGGCGCAAGCAGCAAGGCTGGCTACATGAACATTACCGCCGAAAACTTCTTTGCAGGCTACGACGCCGGTAAAGCAACCACCGGCACCGACAATACCTTTGTTGGTAACCATGCAGGTATTGCCAACACCACAGGCAAGAACAATGTGTTTATGGGTTACAATGCAGGAAAACAAAACCACGGAGGCCAAAGTAATGTGTATTTAGGAAACAACGTTGCAACAAGCGTGATAAATGGTGACTATAATGTTGTTTTGGGAACCAGCGCAGCGCAATCGGCAGGCATGATGAATAGAACCATTGCCATTGGTTACGAGGCGGGAAAAGGTTCTTCTGAATCATATCCGCATAGTGATGTATTTATCGGATACAAAGCTGGCTACAATATTACTTCGGGTGGTAGCAACGTGTTTGTTGGTGATAGTACAGGCTATGCTAATACAGTGGGTTCTTACAACGTGTTCCTTGGCTACAATGCAGGACAACAGAATAATAGTGGAGGTGGTAATACATTTTTAGGTTATGAAGTTGGTAAATCCAATGTTTCAGGACAGGCAAATGTCTTTTTAGGCTATAAGAGTGGATTTAAAAACACCAAAGGTGGGGAGAATGTATTTTTAGGCTTGAATGCTGGATATAACAACACTGAAGGTAATAGAAATGTGTTTTTAGGCACCCATGCAGGTAGTGGCAATAAAAAAGCAACAGGCAATGTTGCCTTAGGGTATGATGCTTTGGCTTCAAACGCAGAAGGACATAGTAATGTGGTATTAGGCCATTTTGCAGGTTCTTATGGAGAAATGACAAATGCTGTTATCATAGGAAATTATGCCGGATATGGAGAACACCATGGTGAAAATGGAGTAACAATATCTCATTCCTCGAATATATTTATAGGCAGTTCTGCTGGTCGCTGTATCACCACAGGAAACAACAATATTTTTATGGGGGCTTCTTCGGGCAATGCTATTACCACAGGAAACAACAACGTGTTTATGGGTAATGGTTCAGGTTACCGTAATACACAAGGCTCAGATAATGTGTTTTTGGGTAACAGTGTTGCGCCATTCTATACAACAGGAAGCAACAATGTGATTATAGGTGCTAATGCGGCAGGTAATGCTAGTCAACAAACATGGGCAGGAGAGAATAATGTGTTTATCGGGCACCATGCAGGGTATAACCAAAAAGTCAGCAACAGACTTATGATTGGCTCAACTCAATACGGCGATCCTTTGATTTATGGTGAGTTCGATAATAACTTGTTGAAGTTTAGGGGCAATGTATTACCGAATGGCACAACACGTAACTTGGGCTCTTCTGATTCTCGTTGGAATTATCTTTATGCAAAATATCTCGACATTAGTGGAAGCATTTCCAACAGCGGCAGTCTAACTGTTGGTAGCAATCTTTCTGTTTCGGGCAAGGTAATGTCGTCGCTTGTTCCGTCAGGTAATTATAACCTGGGTTCATCAGACGACGAGTGGTTTAACACTTATACTTATAATTTGAATGTTAGTGGTAATGTTACTAGCAGTCTGATTCCTTCAGCAAACCGCAGCAAGAATTTAGGAAACTCAAGCTATGGTTGGAGTAGCCTATATGTAGCTGTTTTGCGTCCGACAAGCGGCTATAGTTATATTGATGTCAATACAAATCTGACACCATATTCTGACAATAATTTTGAATTGGGCTCAAGCAGCTACCATTGGAAGAATGTATATTCACAAAGAGGCGAGTTTGGTAAATATTGGGATAATCTATTAGGGAAACACGCAACCATAGTCGCATATAACACAAATTCTGCCTCTAATACCTATAGTCTTGGTGTTTCAGCACGCGCTGATGGTGGAACTACAGCATCTTATGGTGTAAGGGGAACTGCAGCTGGTACGACTACTAATTACGGAGTTTATGGAAATGCAAGTGGCGGTACTACAAACTATGGCGTTTATTCTTCTGGTCAGGCTGGTGGCACAACCGCTTGGAGTGGTTCAAGCGACGCCCGTCTGAAGAAAGACGTACAGCCGCTTACCAGTGCGTTGGACAAAGTGCTTAAACTGCGCGGTGTATCGTTCTACTGGAAGAATCGCGAGGAGATGGCCGCCGCAAAGGGTGTTTCTGTCGATAACCTGGACTACGGCTACGATGACAAGAAACACATTGGCGTAATAGCACAAGAGCTGGAAGCAGAGTTCCCCGAGCTGGTCAATACCGATGCCGAAGGCTTCAAATCGGTTGAGTATTCAACTCTTGGCCCAATCCTTATCGAGGCCGTGAAAGAGCTGAAAGCCGAGAAAGACGACCTTCAGGCCACAGTGGAGAGTCAGCAGCAACAGATAGACGAATTGAAACGCCTGGTAGAGCAGCTGCTGAATAAATAAGGGAGATTTAGGGAAAATGAAATAATGCGGTGTAGGGACGCGATTCATCGCGTCCGTGCAAAAATGCGCACGTAGGGACGCACCGCGTGCGTCCGCAAAACCATTCCGCGACAAATGTAGAGACGGTGCATGCACCGTCTCTACGTGTTTTATGTGGGCGCGGTTATTGTAGAGACGTGCCATGGCACGTCTCTACGGTAGAAAACAAAATTGTCCGAAGGACAAAATCTGCATAACCGCGGGTGAGCGCAGCGTAACCCGTGGTGTTATGCCACGCCCCAAAAACCCAATCCGAAGGATTGAACCATGCCAAGATTCACTCTTTCAGAGTGTTGTTCCCTTACACGTCATGTTCCGGCAGCTGCGCTCCGCTTGCAGCCGGTTATGCAAATCACGTCTTTCAGACGTTCCTTATCCGCACATTTTTGTAGAGACGCGCCATGCACCGTCTATACGGAATTCCCGGTGGGTGCAAATAATGTGCGGCTGCCATGGTGCGTCTCTACGGTAGAAAACAAAATTGTCCGAAGGACAAAATCTGCATAACCGCGGGTGAGCGCAGCGTAACCCGTGGTGTTATGCCACGCCCCAAAAACCCAATCCGAAGGATTGAACCATGTCAAGGTTCACTCTTTCAGAGTGTTGTCCCCTTATACGGCATGTTCCGGCAGCTGCGCTACGCTTGCAGCCGGTTATGCAAATCACGTCTTCCAGACGTTCCTTAACCGCACATTTTTGTAGAGACGGTGCATGGCGCGTCTCTACGATTTTTTTAAATCCTTTTTATTTTTGCCGCCTGATTCTGAAAGAGCAGATGAGCAAGGTGATAGGTTTTGTGAAGGATTGGGCGCTGCCCATTGTTATGGGTGTTGGCGTGCTGGCTTATTTTCTTTTTTCGGCTGCCGGGTTCAGTGCCGAGACGCGGCAGCTGGCCAACAGCACGGTGGGTGTGGTTCAGCCGCTGCTGCTCTTCGCCATGCTCTACATATCGTTCTGTAAAATCGACCCTTCAAAAATCCGTTTCTGCCGATGGCATTTGTGGCTGGCGCTCATTCAGTCGGGCGCGTTTGTGGCGATGGCTGCGGTGGCGTGCCTTCTGCGCGGAAGCGAGTGGGGTATCATTGTGGAAAGCGCCATGGTGTGCCTTATCTGCCCAACAGCCACTGCCGCCGTGGTGGTGACCGACAAGCTGGGCGGCAACACACTATCGCTGGTGGGCTACACCATTCTGATAAACATTGTCACGGCGCTGGTGGTGCCGGCGGTGGTGCCGGTGGTCAATCCGGGCATCGGAATGAGTTTCGCACACTCGTTTTTCATCATCATAAAGCGGGTTTTTCCGCTGCTGGTCTTCCCGTTCGCGCTTGCATGGCTCACGCGGCTGTTCCTGCCACGCTTTCTGCAGATGGTGGTGTCGGTCCGCGATTTGGCATTCTACATCTGGATGGTGGCGCTGGCGCTGGCCATGGCCGTCACCACGCGAGCCATTGTCAACAGCCGGATTTCCGTTTTGTGCTTTGCGGGAATGCTTGCGGTCACCTTTGTGTGCTGCGCCCTGCAGTTCTGGCTGGGCAAGCGCATCGGCGGGCGCTACCACGACCGCATCAGCGGCGGACAGGCCATGGGGCAGAAGAACACCGTCTTCATCATCTGGATGGCCTACACCTTCATGAATCCTGTGGTGGCCGTGGCCGGCGGACTATACAGCATCTGGCACAACTTTGTCAATTCTTATCAGCTCTATCGCAAAAGACACATGGTGAAATAGTGTCGGCGAAAAAAATCGCTTTTTTTGAATTTTTCACCGAACCTATGCCGCAATCTCGCACAGGCTGCCGTTACTATTGCGCCCTGAATAGTTACAGACGGTTATAAAAAATTTCAGTTATGATTATCAAAGAAATACCTACAGGCTATCAGCCAAATGGCTGACAACAAGCGTTTTGCGTCATCGCCAAAACTTATCAACACTGATATTTTCCAAGCATCAAAAACCTATATTTATAAACTCAAAAAAACAGATTCCGATATGTTCTTAATCTTTGACACTGAGACAACTGGGCTGCCTGCCGACTATAAGGCGCCATTGACCAATTTCGAAAACTGGCCGCGGCTGGTGCAGCTGGCGTGGCAGTGCCACGACCTGAACGGAAAGTTCCTTTTCGCCAAGAACTACGTGGTCAAACCCGATGGGTTCGTCATTCCTATCGGTGCGTCGGTTGTGCACCACATAACCACCGAGAAAGCGCTTGAGATAGGCCGCGACCTTGATTTTGTGCTGCGCGAGTTTGCCGCCGATGTGCAGAAGGCTACTCTGGTTGTGGGGCACAATATCGAATTCGATAAGAGCATTGTGGGCTGTGAGTACCTGCGCTGCGGCATGGACAATGTTCTGGCCGGTGCGCGCTCATTGTGCACCAAAGAGAGTTCGACCGAATTCTGCGCCATCATGCAGAAGGGCAAACCGAAATGGCCGACCTTGACCGAGCTGCATCAGAAGCTGTTCGGTGAGCCTTTCACCGACGCTCACAACGCCGCCGGCGATGTGGTGGCCACTACCCGCTGCTTCCTTGAGCTGGTGCGCGTTGGCGTGTTAGGCGCTCAGCAGCTGGGCATCACTGATGCCGAGCTTCAGGAATTCAAGCAGCAGAACCCGGCACCCATCGAACCCGAAAAGATTGAGTTTGAGTCGTTCGAAGCACCGGTTGTTGAGCAGCAGGCACCTGCCGAATCACAACCCATTGATTTAAAAAACTTTGAATACACTCACTTACACGTCCACTCTCACTACTCGATACTCGACGGAATGTCGAAAGTGCCCGATCTGATAAACAAGTGTATGGCCAACAACATGCACGCCATGGCTCTGACCGACCATGGTAACATGTTCGGAATCAAGGATTTTGTTGACACGGCGGGCAAGGTGAACGGCGCACCGAAAAAGAAAGTCAAGGAGTGTCAGGAGGAAATTGACAAAGAGACTGACGAAGCAAAAAAAGCCGAGCTGCAGACAAAGCTCGAGGAGCTGAAAGCCAAAGCCGAAGCTTTTATACCGTTCAAGCCCATCATCGGCATTGAAGCCTACTGCGCCCACAAGTCGCGTCTGGAAAAAGACACCCGCGGATGGCACCTTATCTTGCTTGCCAAGAACAAAACGGGCTATAAAAACCTGTGCAAGCTCAGTTCGAAGGCCTTCACCGAGGGCTACTACTACAACGCCCGAATCGACCACGAGCTTTTGGAGCAGTACCACGAAGGAATTATCTGCTGCTCGGCCTGCCTGGGTGGCGAGGTGCCGCAGAAAATTATGAATGGCGACATCAAGGGAGCCGAAGAGTCGGTGTTGTGGTTCAAGAATCTGTTCGGCGACGATTACTATCTAGAGATGCAGCGCCATCAGACCGACAAACCAAATGCCGACCAGGAAGTTTTTGTCCGTCAGCAGGAGGTGAACAAGGTGCTGATCGGGTTTGCCCGTAAGCACAACATCAAACTGATAGCCACCAACGACGTGCATTTTGTTGAGGAAGCGCACGGCGAGGCTCACGACCGGCTCATCTGCCTGAGCACCGGCAAAGACTTCGACGACCCAAGCCGCATGCACTATACCAAGCAGGAATGGCTGAAAACACCCGAAGAGATGGCCGCCATCTTTTCCGATATTCCCGAGGCACTTGCCAACACGCAGGAGATTGCCGACAAGGTTGAGGTTTACAGCATCGATTCCGACCCTATCATGCCGAAATTCCCGATTCCAGAGGATTTTGGCACCGAGGAGCAGTACCGTCAGAAATTCACCGAGAAAGACCTTTTCGACGAATTCACACAAAACGAGAAGCACGAGGTGGTGCTGAATCAGGAAGAAGCAGAGAAAAAAATCAAGAAATTAGGCGGTTACGATAAGTTATATAGAATAAAACTTGAAGCTGATTATCTGGCAAAACTCACTTGGGACGGTGCAAAAAAACGCTATGGCGACACGCTGACCGACGAACTGACCGAACGTATCACCTTCGAGCTTCACATTATGAAGACGATGGGTTTCCCGGGCTACTTCCTTATTGTGCAGGACTATATTCGCGCCGCACGTGAGGAGCTGGGCGTGAGTGTTGGTCCGGGCCGTGGTTCGGCTGCCGGCTCGGTGGTGGCCTACTGCCTTGGCATCACTGATCTTGACCCGCTCAAGTACGACTTGCTGTTCGAGCGTTTCCTTAACCCCGACCGTATCTCGTTGCCCGATATCGATGTTGACTTCGACGACGAAGGCCGTGGCCGTGTATTGGATTGGGTTACAAAGAAATATGGCGCCGAAAAAGTGGCGCACATCATCACCTACGGAACCATGGCCACCAAATCGTCGCTGGCCGACGTGTGCCGCGTGCAGAAAATTGACCTTAAAATATCGAACGCCATTAAGAAGCTGGTACCCGACCGCGATTTTGATGAGAATCAGGTGAAAGCTGTCGAGGGCAGCGTGCCGAAGAAGATGCCGAAGGTTAACCTTAAGAACTGTTACAAGTATATACCTGATTTCAAGAAACTTCTCGAAGGTCAGGACACCGCCGACATCCAACTTGGCGATGCGGCTGAGGCCATTCCTTCCATCCTGACCTATGCGCAGGAACTTGAAGACACCAACCGCCAGATTGGCATTCATGCCTGCGGCGTCATCATTGGTGCCGACGACCTTACAAAATTCGCACCTGTCTGCACTGTTAAAGACCGGAAAACCAATCAGGATGTTGTTGTAACACAATACGATGGACACGTTGTTGAAAGTGTTGGTTTAATCAAAATGGACTTTCTGGGGTTGAGCACGTTGTCGCTCATCAAAGAAGCTATTCGCAACATAAAGAAAACCACCGGAAAAGACATTGACATCGACCACATACCAATCGACGACAAGCTGACTTACAAGCTCTACAGCGAGGGCCGCACCATCGGTACGTTCCAGTTTGAAAGCCCCGGCATGCAGAAGTACTTGCGCGATTTGCAGCCCACGCAGATATCGGACCTTATTGCCATGAACGCACTCTACCGTCCGGGCCCGATGGACTACATTCCGCAGTTCATCCACCGCAAGCACGGAGAGGAGCCCATCACCTACGACATTCCAGTGATGGAAAAATATCTGAAGGACACTTACGGAGTAACCGTCTATCAGGAGCAAGTGATGCTGCTGAGCCGGCTGCTGGCTGGATTCACCCGTGGCGAGGCCGATACCCTGCGTAAAGCCATGGGTAAGAAGATAGCCGCAATGCTGGCAATGCTGAAGCCGAAGTTCATCGAGGGCGGAAAGAAAAACGGCCATGATGAAAAGATTCTGCTCAAGATTTGGGCCGACTGGGAGAAATTCGCATCGTACGCCTTCAACAAATCGCACGCCGCCTGCTACGCTTGGGTGGCCTATCAGACAGGCTACCTGAAGGCGCACTATCCGGCAGAGTATATGGCTGCCAACCTTACGCAGAGCAAGGACTCGATTACCGATGTGCAGAAGTTCATGGAAGAGTGCAAAGCCATGAAGATAACCGTGAAAGGACCTGATGTTAACGAGTCGGAGCTGAACTTCACCGTGAACAAGAAGGGAGAGATCCGTTTCGGACTTGGCGGCATCAAAGGCGTTGGTGGCGGAGCCGTTGAATCGATTGTGAAAGAGCGTGAGGCCAATGGCAAATACAAAGACATTTTCGATTTTGTTGAGCGCATCAATCTGGCTTCGTGCAACTCAAAAACCATCCAAAGCCTTGCCCAGGCCGGCGCTTTCGACTCGCTCGACGTTAGGCGGGAGGTGTTTTTTGGTGAGTCGTCGGACCGTGACCGCTTCCTTGACACGCTGGTGCGTTACGGCAACGTTTATCAGACCGACAAGAAAAGCAATACAAACACACTCTTCGGCCAGATGAGCGAGACGGTTGCCATTCCGCGTCCGCATGTGCCTGATGTGCCCGAGATGCCGCTGCTCGAGAAACTCAATCTTGAGAAAGAAGTTGTGGGTATCTTCCTTTCGGGACACCCGCTCGACCCGTTCCGCTTCGAGCTCGATTACTACTGCACCGTTTCGCCTAACGAGCTGTCGGACCTGGAACGGTTCAGAAACTGCGACGTGTCGTTTGGCGGACTTGTTACCGAATCGCGCGAGGGACTGACAAAAAACAACAAGCCCTACAAGGTGTTCGTCATTGAAGACTATAACGGCAGCAAGGAAATAGCCTTGTTCGGGAAAGATTACGAGTCGTTCGGTAGAACCATTGACAAAAACAGCACGCTGTTCATAAAAGCCAGGGTTGAGGAACGCCAATATGCCGACAAGGAAGGCAAAAAGCCACTCGAGGTGAAGGTTAAGAGCGTCAGACTGCTAAGCAATATCAAAGATGAGTTAATAAAAAAAATCACCATCAAAATCAACCTTGGCGATTTGAACAAGATGAACATCAAGATGCTGCAGGACGCTCTGCAGAAGAAAGGCAATGTGAATCTCTATTTCATGGTGCAGGATGAGCAAACCGGCCTGACGCTGAATCTGCTGTCGCACGCACAGTCAATCGAAGTGTCCAGCGAACTGGCTGATTTTCTGTACAAAAACGAAAACATGGTATCGTTCACTCTGAACGACGACAAATGGAAGCAACGCCGGAAAAAAGAAGAAGTTGTGGAACAGTCTGACGATGAAATGGAAAGCTTGGTGCCTGCCGACGCCATTGATTATGACGACTGACCACAGAATATGACCGTTGGGCGGTTTTCGCGGTACGCTTTATAGAAGTTTTGCTATATTGCGAAGCTTTTTGCAAAAAAGGCAGTTTTGCCGACCGTTCTTGGCGGTTGGTGAGATGTTAACTAATATGTGTGTTTTAAAATGGAAGAATTGAATCAGACAGAGGAACAGCAGAACAGCTCGCAAAATCCAAAAATGAAGGTTGTTGTGACCAAAAACCAAATCGATTTCTTTATGCGCAACTACGCCGTCTACAAGAAAAGCGGTGTTGTAGTGATGGAAGTAATCTTCCAGACGCCCGGTGGCGACGCGTCGAGATTTTACGAGCTGACACAAGAAGAATTTGAATCCGATGATTTCCGCGCCCTTGCCAACGCCATCCGTAAAAACCCCGAGCAGTACAGCCAGCGCGAACTTTTATAGACTGTCTGCCGGATGATGGACCGCAGGTTGTTCATCTTTTAGATGAAATAACCACAGCTAACACTTTGATAGAATTGTAACTATCATAAGCGTATCATTATGCTTCCCGATTGGTTTCACGCCTTTCCCGAGACGTCCGGCAAAATTGTCCTGCCGGAACTATTCACATGCCCGTTCTGCTACACACCACATCCGCTGGCTGTGGCGGCTGCCAGGCAGGTGCAGGACTACCTGTCCACCCGAACCGACTGGGCTGCCGAGCTTGCCGAAGGGAAGATGTTTGGTGTGCTGGTGGCCAAAGCCGGCAGCGGACAGCTGGGCTTTCTGGCGGCTTTCTCGGGGAACATTGGCGGCAGGGGCCAGCACAGTTATTTCGTACCACCCATTTTCGACATCACCGCACCCGACGGACATTTCCGCACCGAGGAAAAAGTCATTTCGGAACTCAACAGACAGATAGCGGCACTTGAAAGCAGCACGGCTCTGCGCCAGACCGAAGAACGGCTTTTGGCAATGCGTTGTCAGGCCGAAGAAGAAACCGGCAGGTTTGCGGCTCTTGCCAAGCAGCACAAAGCTGAGCGTGCAGCACAGCGCCAGCAGAATCTGACAGCCGAAAAAGAAGCTGAGCTAATCCGCCAGAGCCAGTTTGAGAAGGCCGAACGGAAACGCATTGAGCGTCGCTGGGCCGACGAAATTGCAAAAGTTGAGGCCGAAATAGCCGGTGTCAAATCAGAAATCGAAAGACTAAAAAAACTGCGGCAGCAGCGGTCGGAAGAGCTGCAGACATGGCTTTTCAACCAGTATGTTGTTCTGAACGCACGCGGCGAGCGAAAAACCGTGACCAGAATTTTTGCCGACGAGCGCGGCACCGAGCCACCGGCCGCCACAGGCGAGTGCGCGGCGCCGAAGCTGCTGCAGGCGGCATTTGCCAATGGATTTCAGCCTGTTGCAATGGCCGAATTTTGGTGGGGGAAGTCGCCGGAAGGCGAAGTGCGGCACCACGGGGCGTTCTATCCGGCGTGCCACAGCAAGTGCGAGCCGCTGCTGAACTTCATGCTTCAAGGTCTCGACGTTGAACCCAATCCGCTCAGAAAGCAAGCTGCAACCGAACTGAAAATCATCTACAACGACCAATGGATTGCCGCCATCGACAAGCCGGCAGGACTGCCGTCGGTGCCGGGGAAAGAGCATAAAGTGTCGGCTTATTCCATTGCAAGAGAGATGTTTCCGGATGCCAGCGGCCCGTTGATGGTGCACCGGCTCGACATGGACACATCGGGCATCTTGCTCATTGCCAAAACCGAAGCGGTTTTCAAGACACTGCAGCGGCAATTCGCCACACGTGCCGTAAAAAAACGTTATGTGGCCGTGCTCGACGGGATTATTAAAGACGACAGCGGCACCATCACTCTTCCACTGCGCCCCGACATCAGTGACCGGCCGCGGCAAATGGTCGATTATGAGCATGGGAAAAAGGCCGTTACCCGTTTCACGGTCGTCGCCCGGACCAATAGCCAAACGCTTGTGAATTTTTACCCCGAGACAGGCCGCACGCATCAACTGCGCGTTCACGCCGCCCATCAGCTAGGACTGGGGTGCCCCATCGTCGGCGACAATCTGTATGGCTCACCCGCCGACAGGCTCATGCTTCATGCTGCCGGCATTTCGTTCATCCATCCCGCGACAGGCGCCGAAACGGTTATTGAAGCCGAAGAGCCGTTCAAAATCGGCTAAATGAAAATAAAACAGCACATTTTTAGCGCTGTCGTTAAAAATGTTTATGTTTGTAATCATTTTGAATGCAATGAAGCGAATTTCTGTATTACTGACAATCGTGGCAGCCGCCTTTTCTGTATCGGCGCAAGATATTGTTATTGATGGCAATCTGTGTGAAAACGAGAATTTGAAGTTCAAATATAGTCTGGCAAACCGGTACGACACTTTCTCGTGGACTTTTGGCGATGGCAGTGCAGCTGACAACAGCATTGAGCCGACTCACAAATATGAAGCCGGAACTTACACTGTAAAAATAACGGCCACTAAGAACGGTGGTGAATCAAAGACCGAAGAGAAAACCATCACCGTGAACGCCATGCCGAAAGTCGGATTTGACATTGATACCACGGCGCAGCGCAACACCAAAGTGTTCACTGCAAATTCGGGAGCCAGCCATAATTTCACTTGGGATTTCGGCGACGGCTCAACCGCTACAGGAAACAAAACCGAGCACACTTATAGTGCCCCCGGCATTTACAATGCCATTCTCACCACCACCGACAACCAGAATTGCATCGACACCACCATGCATGCTGTCGTTATAGAAGCGTCGACTCAGGTGCCGAACGTCTTCACCCCGAACGGTGATGGGCAGAACGACTACTTTATGATTTCGGCCAATGGAGCCCGGCTTAAGCTTGAGATTTTCAACCGCTGGGGTTATAAGATGTTCAGCCGCACCGGAACCGAGAACATTGTGTGGGACGGATACAACCCGCAGGGCACGCTGGTTTCGCCAGGAACCTATTTTTATGTTATCACTGTTGAGGAGGGCTCAACCGACTATAACCCGCTGAACGGCTACATCACTGTATTTTATTAATCGGCACGCGCTATGCTGAAACCGCTCTACACGAGCAATTTCAGGATAGTTCAAATCTCCTAATCTTTCACCATTCTGATTTTTGCTGCGCTGCCCGTGCGTTCGACAAGAATTTTCACCGGGATGCGCTCGCAGAGTGTTTCCACATGACTGATGATGCCCACTTTGCGGTTGCCGGTCTCGCGTAGGCGCTCAAGAGTGTTCATCACCACTTCGAGCGTGCTGCTGTCGAGTGTGCCAAACCCTTCATCGATGAAGAGCATATCGGTTGCAAACCCGTTGCCGCCAATGGTTGAAAGTCCCAAGGCCAGTGCCAGCGACACAACAAAGCTCTCACCGCCCGACACCATATTGACCGGTCTGACCGAGCCGCCAAAATACATGTCTCGCACCAGAATGGTCAGCGAATCGTCTTGGCAATCAAGCTCATACCGCCCCGACAATTGGGCAAGAAAATAATTTGCCTTCAGGAGAAGTTCCCTGAGAATGAAGCTTTGTGCTATCACACGGAATTTTTTCCCTTCGGCATCGCCAAAGTGCTTGGCCAGCTGGTTCCACAATTCGTATTCATCCTGCAGTTGCTTGATTTTCATCTCTTTCTGCTCTTTTAGTTTGGCGTTGTCATCGTCGGTTTTCAGCAGAATTCCTATTTCGAGAATGCGCTGACTGCAGACATTTGTTTCTTTTGTCAGACTGGTTATCAAGGTTTCAATATCGGTTAATTCAAGTGTTTCTTCAAATTCCGGTTTCTTTGTCAGATGTTGTGCAAGTAGGTCGTTGGTTTGTATCAGGGCGCCTTTAGCCTGATTGATGGTGTCCTTCAGGTCGGACTGTTCTTTTTCCAGGGCGGTGATTTGCGAGCTCTCGGCAGCAGTCAGGTTGCTGAGTCGCTCTGCAGACATATTATTGGAAGCAAGGAAGTCGCTAATAAAACTCTTCTCTTTCTGCAAATTGGCAGTTGCCATGTCGATGTGCTCACGCAGAATCGAAGCACTTTTCAGAAAACTGTTCCAGCTCTCGTCGATGTCCTTGTCTAATTCCTGCGCATCAGAGCCTGCTGTCCAGTCAGGGAACATTGCTTCAATCTGCCGGCGGATTTCCAGCGACCTGTTGCGCAGGTTTTTCTGGTTCTCGGTTTTGTTTATCAGGTCGGTGCGCAACTGTTTCTGTTTCTCGTAGTTGTCGGCATCGGCGCATAGTTTTTCAATGGTCTTTTCAATGTTGCTTTGCCAGTCGGGATAAGTGATTTTTGATGACACTGACACCAAAGCTTCATTAGCTGTTGCCGTGCTTTGCTGAGCAAGACCACGCAGTTTCTCTATTTTTGTACGGCATTGGGCAGCATCGTTATTCAGTTTGTTTATTTGCTCATTAATCAGGCTGTTTTCTTCATCTATTTTATTCTTTACTTCAATCAGATTGTCGATTGTGGAACGGATGCCGTTAGCGGTTCTTATCTTTTCGGCAGCCTGTTCAACCGCCCGACGGGCGTTCTCATATAACTGTTCGGCAATGGTGGCGCTGTCGCGGCCGAAAGCAATGCCTAAGGCGCCGCACTTTTGTTCGGCTTCCTGCGCGGCGTTTTCTAATTCGCTCTTTTTTGTGGCAGCATCTTGCCTGACAACACCGAGCTGGTTGTTTTCGGCCTTGATTTGTGCGGTCACTTCTTTCAATTGCGAATCGGCTTTTTCGTAAGCTTTCTTTTTCTCGTTGAAACTCTCTTCAAGCGGTTTCAGTGCAGCATCAAACTCGTTGTCGTGCGGAATTCCGGCAACCACCTGCCCGCAAACCGGACATTTGTCGCCCTGGTGCAAGCCCGCCCGCAGCGATTTGGCCGCATCAGTCACGCCGGCAAGCACGGTCTTAAACAGGCGGTCGGCTTCGTCCATTGCCAGGCGGGCCTGTTCGGTGTTTTTTGTCAGGTTCTCGGCATCGGCCGTCAGTTGTGCAATGTGCGATTTGAGTTTTGCTTCGTTGTCAGCCGCCTGACGGTAGTTGTTCTGTGCGCTGGTCAGGTTTTTCAGGCTGTTGATGGCCGCGTTGGCATTCTCTTTCTGCAGATTGCCGGCATCCTGCTCTTTCTGCAGCGCATCAACGTTCATTGCTGCTAGTTCAGCCTGCTTTTGTTTCAGTTCGGCTTGCAGTTTTTCTTTTTCGGCTTGCTTTTGCGCCAGTTTTTCCGTTTCGGCTTTTTGTTTGCCCATTATTTCCGGCAGCTCGGTGCGCTCAACATCATCGGCTGTTTTGGCGTTCGAAGCCGCATCAGCGCGGGCTTTCACACACTGTTGAAGCCTTTCGGCGATGAGTTGGCTTTCGGCAAACATTTCGGTTTGACCGGCCGAAGCCTTCAAATAGTCTTCGATGTCCGACAAACTCTTTTCAAGACTGTCAATCAGATTGTTGCGAAACAAATCGCCGTTGGTGATGGCTTTGAACGCCTGGCCGTAGGCGGTTTCCTTGTTGCGCAAGTCATCAAGATTTTTCTGGTTCAAGTCGATTTCCGCCAATGATTTTATTGCATCGGCCGACAATTTATAATCGGATATAAACTGTTGTTTTTCAATAAATTCTTGCGACTGACTCAACCGAATGTTTGCCTGCAGTTTTTCATGTGCGGTCTTGATTTCGTCTTCGAACCTATTTTTTGTCTGCAGCCAGTTCCGGGCGTTTTCCAGCGATGTTTTTTCTGCCGTCAGCCGGGCAAGGCTCTCGTTCAGTTGCTTTTGCTCACTGTTCAGAGCATCCTTCTCGTCAGCGGAAAGAGCCTTGATATTGGCTGCTTCCTGCACGGCCAGGTCCCGTTCGGCTTTTTTCTCACTCGACCTGACAAAAATCTGTTTGCCGATGAGTGTGTAAATACCCGTTCCGGTTATTTTTTCCAGAATTTCCGACTTTTTGTCGTCATCGCTCTTCAGAAATTTGGTGAATTCGCCCTGCGCAAGCATTGTGGTGCGGCAGAACTGCTCAAAATCGAGCCCTACGGCTTCTTTAACAATATCATCGATGTCTTTGACAAACACGTCGCCATTGTGCTCGATGCTTCTTTCGGTCTTTTGCAGCGTGCCCGACCGTTCCGACACCCGGAAAGCAATGCAGGCCTTATATTCGTCGCCGTCGTTTCCTTCAAACACAAGTTCAACCGAGCCCTTTTTCGCGCCCTTCCGCAAGTATTGTCTGACATCGCCCGTAGTGTAGTAATCGCTCGACGACAGGCTGGTCAGGTCATCAATATACCTTTGTTTCTTGATTTGTGTCAGACGCGGGGTTTCGTTGTATAGTGCAAGGCAGATGGCGTCGAGAATGGTGGTTTTGCCCGCGCCGGTCTCGCCGTAAATCAGAAACAGCGACTCACGGTCGAGCATGGGGTCGCGGAAATCGATAAACGCACTCTCTATCGACGCAATGTTGTTTATGGATAATGTTTTGAATTTCATGGCGTTAAATCGATTAATCTTCACTGTTTCTTACAGACTCAACCACTTCCGACAGCAGTTGCCAAAGTTTAGGATCCATATCGGTGCCCACCTTGCGGTTGTAGTAGATTTGGGCCAGTTCCATCGGACTAGTTTCTCTCACTTCCTGAATGTTGAGCACCTTGCGGGCCGATTCTTGCGTTTGCTCGCGTTCAGAGCGGATGTAGCAGAATTTGAGTTGGGGCTTGGATTCCAAAACCTGGTAAACCCGCTCTTCGGCAAACGATGGCGCATAGTCTTTAACAAGCAGGTTGAGCCTTACGTAGCCGGGCTTGTCAGGGACGAAGTCGCGCAGACAGGCAAGGGCTTCGTCGAAAGGCTGCGGCTTGCCCGGAATGGTGTAGAAGCGCATTTTCCGTTCAATTTCGGCAGTGCGGACGACAGGCTCGGCGCCGTGGCTGGCAATCTCGACAATCGTCACCGAGTGCGGATAGGTCTCGTCGAAATCGACCTGCACGGGGCTGCCGCTGTAGCGGGCACGGCCGTTGCTGCCCTTGATTGTCTGCGGGCAGTGGATGTGTCCCAGCGCCAGATAGTCGTAACCTGTTCCCATAAGCGCGATGTCTTCGCCTTCAATTCCGCCCACAACCGCCATATTGTGGCCAGTCAGGTCGGCCCCCGACACGTAGAGATGTCCTGTCATCACAACCGGAAGGTTGCGCGTGTTGAATGCGGCCGTTTCGTCAAGCAGTTGGCCGAAAATGTCAGTGTTATTGCTTTGGACAAACGGAACGGCCAGAATGTAGCCCTTGTCAGTAATCTCAATAATCTGCCCTTCGGTATCGAAAAGTCCGCTGTCGGCATTGCGTCTGACGCCGCCCACCACGTGCACATTGGCCAGCCGCCATACTTCGCCCGTCGATTCAAGGCGCGAGCAGCTGTCGTGGTTGCCCGCCGTGACCACAATCACCATCTCGGGCAGCGTGTTGTGCAGCCGCACCATATTGTCGGTGAACAGTTTCATCGCGCCATTCGACGGCGTGGCATTGTGGTAGACATCACCGCTGACTACAAGCGCATCGGGACGCTCGTCGGCAATAATCCGGCAAAGGCAATCGAAAAAATGCTCGTGCTCGCTGCTGCGGTCGTATTGGAAAAATTGCTGTCCCAAGTGCCAGTCAGCCGTGTGGATAATCTTCATGACAGATAAAATTTGGCACTAAACTTATCGAAAAATCGTGCCATAAGAAACAACAGCGGGGCTTATTTTATCAACCATAAAAACAGGCTTTGCTATTTTGCAGAACTCGCATATATTTGCCATTCAATAATTGTTGAAAATGAGCAAAAAAGAATCACGTGTCACTTCGCGCCAATTGCGAAGCTCGTATCTCACCACAATAATAAGCATCTCGTTGGTTTTGTTTGTGATAGGGCTGGTCGGGCTGCTGATTCTGAACGCGCACAAGATTTCGCGCCATGTGAAAGAGAACATCAGCGTCACTGTGTTTTTGAATAACGATGTCAAGGAAGTCGACATGATTAAACTGCAAAAAAGCCTTGACGCGTCAGCTTTTGTTCGCAGCACCGATTTCATTTCGAAGGAACAGGCCGCGCAGGAACTGAAAGACGAGCTGGGCGAAGATTTTGTCGCCTTTTTAGGATACAATCCGCTGCTGCCGTCGATTGAAGTGAAACTGAAAGCAGAGTACGCCAACGCCGACAGCATTGCGAAAATAGAGCAACGGTTGGTTAAATACTCGCAGGTGAAGGAAGTGTCGTATCAGAAGTCGCTCATCGAAGCTGTCAATCAGAACATCAAGAGAATCAGTCTGGTGCTGCTTGTGTTCTGCGGACTGCTGTTCATCATATCGCTTTCGCTGATAAACAACACCATACGGCTGTCGGTTTACGCACGGCGGTTCCTGATAAAGACAATGGAACTTGTGGGCGCCACACGCTCGTTTGTCAGGGCGCCGTTCATCATCAAGAGCCTTGAGCACGCGCTCATCAGCATCCTGATAACATTCGTGCTTCTGGGCGGCACCATCTACATCACCGACAAGCACATTCCCGAACTGTCTATCATGTACGAACTCGACACCATTGCCATATTGTTTGCAGGCATAATGGCCATCGGGTTCTTCATTGTCTGGATATCGAACTTTTTCGCCGTCAACCGCTATCTGCGGATGAAGGGCAACGATTTATACGCATAAAATATCATCATTATGGATAACGAGACTAAAAAAACCGGGTTCGCCTTGCACCCGTCAAACTACAAATTCATCTGGATAGGCATTGCCATCGTGGTTTTTGGCTTCATTCTTATGGCTGGCGGCCGTTCCGACGATCCGCAAGTGTTCAACGAAAGCATGTTCAGCGTCCGCCGGATTGTGATTGCACCGGTTGTGGTGCTGGCCGGATTCCTGTTCGAGATTTATGCGATCATGCGCAAGCCTAAAACCGACGATTGACCTTTGCGCAATGATTTTCGAGCCAGAAAAAGAACAATACGATTTTGAAGAAGGCCAGATAGTGTTGATTGACAAGCCGCTCAAGTGGACATCGTTCGATGCGGTCAACAAGGTGCGCTACCTGCTTCGCAACCAATTCGGATTCAAAAAGATAAAAGTGGGGCACGCTGGCACTCTCGACCCTTTGGCAACGGGGCTGCTGATAATATGCACAGGGAAACTCACCAAGCAGATTGAGTCGCTTCAGGCCTGCAGCAAGGAGTATGTGGCCACGTTTATGCTTGGCGCCACCACACCGTCGTACGACCGCGAAACCGAGATAGACCGCACCTTCAGCACCGACGGCATCACACGCGAGCGTGTCGGGCAGGTGCTGCAGACATTCGAAGGCGAGCAGGATCAGATTCCGCCCGTTTTTTCGGCCAAGCAAATAGACGGTCAGCGCGCATACGTGGCGGCACGCAAGGGCAAGACCATCGACCTGAAGCCCGCGCGCATCAACATTGAGCGCATCTGGCTCATCGATTGCAGTCTGCCGCAAGTGACGGTGGGCATCCGCTGCAGCAAGGGCACCTACATCAGAGCACTGGCCCGCGATTTCGGTGAGCGGCTCGGCTCTGGCGCCTATCTGCACGACCTGCGGCGTACGGCAAGCGGCGATTTCAGAGTCGAAAACGCCATCGGAATTGATGAATTTGAAAAAATTGTGAGAAACCTGCAACCGCTTTCAAAAAACAACGTAAACAATTTGTTATGAATTTGTCGCCGTTCAGCTCGAACGCGATATAAAACAGTAAATATTTTTCGAATGAAACTTTCGCAATTTAACTACGAACTTCCCGAAGAGAGTATAGCTCTCTATCCGTCGGAAAACCGTGACGAAGCTCGTCTGCTTGTTGTCAACCGCAAGACCGGACAATTTGAGCACCGCATTTTCAAAGAGATTATCAATTATTTCGATGATCAGGATGTGTTTGTGTTCAACAACACAAAAGTGTTCCCGGCCCGCCTTTACGGCAACAAGGAAAAAACCGGTGCCAAAATTGAAGTTTTCCTGCTGCGCGAGCTCAATCAGGATCAGCGCCTTTGGGACGTGCTGGTCGATCCCGCGCGCAAAATCCGCATCGGAAACAAACTCTATTTCGGCGAAGACGACTCGCTTGTGGCCGAAGTCATTGACAACACCACATCGCGCGGACGAACACTGCGTTTCCTGTTCGACGGCCCGCACGATGAGTTTAAAAAGACTCTCTACTCGCTCGGCGAAACACCGCTGCCGCGATATATCACCACCCGTCGCGAAGTGACACCCGACGACGCCGTGCGCTACCAGACCATATTTGCAAAGCACGAAGGTGCTGTGGCCGCGCCAACAGCCGGTTTGCACTTCAGCCGCGAATTGCTGAAACGCTGCGAGATTAAGGGTATCAACTTTGCCGAAATCACACTTCACGTGGGCCTGGGCAACTTCCGCCCCGTTGATGTCGAAGATTTGACAAAACACAAGATGGACTCTGAACAGATTCTTATTCCGGAAGATGCCGCAAACACCGTGAACAAGGCAAAAGACGGTCATCATAAGGTTTGCGCCATCGGCACCACCGTCATGCGCACACTCGAGAGTTCGGTGTCGACATACGGCTACCTGAAACCTTTCGACGGCTGGACCAACAAGTTCATCTTCCCGCCGTATGAGTTCAGCGTGGCCAACGCCATGGTTTCCAACTTCCATCTGCCGCAGTCAACGCTGATGATGATGGTGGCCGCCTACGCAGGTTACGATTTGCTGATGGAAGCGTACCGCGTGGCTCTGAAGGAAGGCTACAAATTCGGCGCTTACGGCGACGCAATGCTGATTCTCTGATAGTCAGACCTGATAAAAACAAAAGGGAAGCCGCAACGACTTCCCTTTATTGTTTAGATAAGGTATGTTAAAGTGCTAACTTGCTGTCATTTATTGACTGGTTCGTCCGATGATTCCAGAGCTTTCAGGTAGATATTTGAGAAATCGAAGTAGCCTTGTGAGTTCACGTGCATTTCATTGATGTTGGAAGTCATCAGATTGAAACGTTTTTCACCATTAGCCTTCATGGTGTTGGTCATTATGAACCGCGGCGGGTCCGATTGGAAACCACTGATGTTGGATTCCAGGAAACCGGCCAGATAGTTAGTCGGCAGGTCGAACACCATGTCAACAAGCCCGGCGCCGAACATGTAGAGTTCCTTCTGTATTGATGTGATGAACGAAACGACTACGGTGTCGAGATAGGGTAGCTGCTCGTTTTGTTCAGACATGCCCCAATAGTGCGGGTTGTAGGTCAGCTCAATGGCCTGTCCGATGCCTTTCGGGTAGTGGAAGCAGAAGGCCCCAGAGCCGACAGTGCCGTTCACACCGTAGGCGTTGTAGGCTTCGCGGGCAAAGACAAGAGCATTGGTGCCGGCCAGAAAGTAGATGAACAGTTTGTCGGGCTTTTTCAGCCTGATGGTCAGCACGCTGTCGTTCACAGCCACAATTCCCGAGATGTTCACCGTATCGTTGTTTTTTGCAACTGGCATGAAACTGTCAGCACCTTCAATGTTCATCACTTGGCGCGATATGCCGATATCGTCCACAAGTTTGTTGCGACAAATCTGCTCAATCGAGTATTTGACATCGGCAGCCACAATTCGGCGGCCCTTTCCCTGCTTGAAGCAGCGGTCGTCGTGGAAGCGTGCGCGGGTGTTCAGAACAAAGGTGTAAGTGCACTCGTCGGGCGAGATGGTGTAGTTTTTGGCAAGCGATGGAACAATCTCGAGTGTCCGTTGGTTGTACTTCACCAGCCCCGCATAAACCTGATTGACTAATATCTGCTCGCTGCGTTTTTCAACCTGTCCGGGGAAAATGATGTGCGGAATGTCGCTGATGTTGATACGCAGGGTGCCACCGTGTTTCTCGCTGCTGCGCGATGAGCCGGCTGGCTGGCAGGCTGTTGTAAAAAGTGCCGCAAGGGCGATGACGGAAACAAAAAGTCTCATTGTCTGATGGTGTAAAATTCAATCAGCAAGTTGTGTAAAAATTCGTTAAAAAACAATTACAAACGAAAAAATTGATGGCAATTTGAATCATCGTGGTTCTGCCAGTTGTCAGGGCTGAAAAACAAAAAGGGCTGCTCAACAGTCATGAGCAGCCCCTTTGTTAATTATCTATGCGGATTTTTATTCTGCATCTCCCGGATTAACACAAACGGCACGAATGTTCAAACCATAAATACGTTCCAGTGAGCTGACAGATGCGGAACCATAAGAAGAATAAGTCAAGCAATTGGCATAGTCAGTATATTCTTCTGATAATGAACTTGACCAAAGGTTGCCTTCTGATCCAACTCTATTGACATTCAAATTATAACGATATCCAGATAAGGGAAGGAAGATATTTGCGTCGGAAGAAATATCATAACTGCCTGAAGCCGTGCTGGTTTTAGAGTTTTTGCCCTTGTCAGAGCTTGTTTTAGCCTTATAGACGATGAATCCTTCAACGCCTGAATCGTTGTAATTAGTGGTATACACCCAATAACACTCATTCTTAAGCTCTGCCAATTGTAGGTTGGTGGGAACTCTCCATTTTCCGCCCCAAGACTGAAATGCCACATCATCACCATCTTCCAATTTAGTCTTTCGGTCACCGCTGAATACATAATCCTCATACCAATAGGCAGAATATTGTCCATCGGGAATGGTATATTTTGTATACCCTTTCCAAGAATTATTGTTCTCATCCATATAGAAATATGATGAGTACGAGTAGTTGGTCTTTGTGCTGGTTTCGGCCCAAGCATAATAGTTGCCGTTTCCCGAAGCACGATCAGCGCCTATGTTGCATCTCGCCCACATGGTGCCGCTTGGCAAATCAAGATTTACATATTCATGACCGTTTTCTTCCCCGATATAATCAGGACCGTCGCAAGAAAGGAATAAAGCCATAACAGCAGTTGTGGCAACAATACTAATAAGATTTGTTTTCATTTTTGTTAATTATTAATTGTTATTAAAAGTAATATTATTCTTCAACAGCAGGAGCTTGCGGAACAAAATGGCGTGAAGTAACATGGTGCTTGTCAAACAAAGCCTTCACTGCGGCTGCTTTTTCCAAAATTTTTGAACCATCTTTCTCCTTATATTCGTCAAACGCGCGTTTGGCCCAAGTTTCGCATGATGCAAGATCATCCAGCATAAGATAGAACTCTGCAACAGAAGTTATAAGCTCAATTTTAGCTTTCAGTTGCTTTTTATCAGCATCATTCAATTCGTTTATTATGCTAATGTATTCTTCAATAATTGGAGTTAACGCATCAGAACTAATTGGTTCATCAGCAGAACTTGTCTTGAATATCTCTTTAAGTTGTGTATTAGCGTTCTTTTGAGATTCATAGTGAGGATTCTTTTTTGAATCTAAGAAAACATAAGATGCTTTTTCGGTTGTGCTTGCGAAACCATAATCAATAACGGCCGAATTTACCGCACTTGCGGCTGCTTCGTTCGCAAGTTGTCTAATAACTTTTTCACTAAGAACATCTCTGTTTTCTTTCATAAACGCAGAAGCATCAGCACGGGTTGAAAACTTGTGGTCATCGGTATAAGTCAGAGTCTTAACCATCATCCCATCTTGGTTAAGACGATACTTATCATTGTTGACAGGCGATGTCAGAGAGAGAGTGATGGGGAAAGAATACTTAAAAGAACCTACATAAATAGGTTTGCGTTTAACGCTACCGTCTTTTTGCTTTTCATCAACAGATTGATCAAGTATTTCTGTTGAAAGATAAAGAAACTCGCCTAACGTGATTTTAATATTCAAATAAGCTTTGTCTTCAGGTGTTTTTGACCAACCTTTGAACCGCACTTTTTCTGCCAATTCTTCGGCATCCACATAGCCTGCGACTTTCTTTGTCGCAATGTCAACATTAACAGCAAATGTCCGTTGGTCTTGCTCCACATAGTACTTTGGGAATTTAACAACGTGGTATCTGCCCGATTCGCCATTGGTTCCATACTGAGCCATAGCTGCTGTGGACAGTAACAGCATTCCAAAAACACATAATTTTTTCATAAAAAATGATTTAAGAGTTAAACAATAATTATTAAAAAATGGAATTAGTCTAGTGACATTGAAAATGCTCGGCCGTGAAGGCTGCTCATTTTTTTTATTGCAAGTGAGATTATCTGAGCGTGGGGTGGGGTGGGGGGGGGGGGGGTAAAATGCTGGCATTCAGCAGGTTATGCCTGTCATGCATGATTTTTTCACTGTTGCTAAAACAAGTTTTCATATCAACAAATATAGATATTAATTTCAATCTGCAAATTAAATCGATGTTTGCAGTCATCGGAATTACTTTTCACGTTTCCAAGACGCTGGTGTTTGTGAAAAGGTTGCGTGGGTATTAAATTTTTTTTCGAAACTGCATAAAAAACGCTACCAAACTAGCAGCTACACAGCATTTTGCGTTTGTTCTTGCATGGATTTTTTGAACGCAGATAACGTAGATTTTATATCACACAGACGACACAGAATCAGAACGGAATGTATTCCTTATTTCTTTCGGCTCAATACGCACCTTATGATGCAGATAAACGCCAGCAGCGCTGCCAGTAGAATCAGGGTTCCGTAAGCCGCAATGCGGGCGAAGATGATATAATTGGTGTTCCAACCATATATGAACTGCATTTTCGAGAATTTCCACTGGCCGTCCTCATCTTGCGCCATCAAGCCTGTAACTTGCAGTGGGAAGTTCATTTTTCCAACATCAAGTGTGATATTTCCTGGGAAAACCACATAAGCAATGCTGTCGGCGATTTGGTTGGCATAAAGGCGGTCGATGTCATATTTCACACTGCCCCAATATGTCCAATCGCCATATAGCAGCGCCTGCGCCCCGTCTTTCCCCTCGAATATTTCGTTGGGATTGGTGCCCAAAATAAAAATCGAAGCGGTGTCGATGGTTTGGGCTATGCACTCGTCGATTTTCGACACATCGCGCAACGTGTAACCTTCTTGAAATACTTTCAGTGTTTTTTCTATCGCTTGTCTGTTGGGTTCCGAGATATTACTGGCTGGATAGTTGAATGCTCCTGGTGTGGAATTGATTCTAAGCATAAGAGCGATATAAATCCCCGTAAACAGCAATGTCAGCGACGCGATAACGGCAACTATTGATTTCATATCCATCAAGTTTTAATGTGTCAAATTTAAAAAATTGTGTTTATTCTCGCACTGACGACACAGTCCCGATAAACTATCGGGGTACGCAGATTTTTTGAACGCAGACGACGCAGATTGAACAGATTTGCGCAGATTTTTCTATGCTTCACTAACGCCCGCCACCTGCACAAACGTGGCGCGCCGCGTCTCTACGTTAAGGGCACCCCATACAACCCCGGCATTCCCGGCAAGCCTTGCGGTATTTTTTCATTGCGTTTTTGTGGTGTAGGTTTGCCCCGCTGCCGTACCGCAGACAGCACACAGCAGCACCATTAGTAGTTTTCTAAGGTTTGGCATGGTTTAGTTGGTTTTGTTTTCTTCATATTGATAGTATTTTGCGAAATATGCGACACAAATTTCTTTTATTACCAACGATTCTTGATTTTATACTTACCATAATTTTCCTGCATCCAATTATAAATCTTTTTACGAGTTTCTTCTGTCAAGAATTCTTGAGATACAAATATGTCATTTGTTATGCCCAGCATGTCATACAAGTCTAGATTTAAAATGCTCTTTTGGATAATAGAGAAAACTCCCCAATACAAATATGTTTTATATTCCCATTCCGCTATTATTGGATTTGTATCTTCATCTTCTAAATCAATATAATCTACATCAATATCGTATTTCAATGTATCGCCTTTATTCGTATTATTTTCACATTTAATAATCGTATCTGCAACTCCCGATTCACAATCTATCTCAACAATAATGTCATCCAATGACTCGCATTCATACGTATTATCTTCGCATATAATGTTTGTGTAGTACTTATCTGAAAATAAATATTCAGATAAGTACCTAAATGATTGTTGAGTTTGAATCAGCCATAAATAATTGCATGCCAATACTTGTTCTTCATATGATTGTTCTTTCTTATACCTATATTTTTTGAGACATTCTGAAGTATATGGCTCTATATGGTTGGCAACAAGACAAGCGTAAGCATCTGCCCAATTTTTGCGGTATGTGGTGTCTTTGTAAATTTCTTCAATTCTTTTGATTATTTGCTTGTTATTTATGTATGTGCAAATTTCCAACAAATCAACCAATTCATTTTCATCAATATACTTTTTATAACAAGTTTCTCTTTCTATCCTTTTTATGCGCAACAAACTATCAGTCAAATTTGCATAATTGTTTTTTTGCATATCTTTTTTCCACAAGTCGTCAACCTCACCATCGTAGAATTCATTATTCAATAATTGAAGTATGCGCATCTGCATAGAGGAATCGGAAAAAACACCTCGTGTCGATAAATCAAACCCATTATAAGTGGGATTGTCTAAATGTGTTAATCCAAAACTAAATGGCAATTCGCTACTAAAATCTTGCAAAGGCCTGTAGCGGTAGCTGCGATAATTAAGTAGGCGATGCCGTGCATAACTTTGTATTTGTTCAAATTTTGTCAAAATCTCGTCTATGCTTTGACAATTGCCGTTTATACAAATAAACAATAGCAACAGAATTATAAACTTTTTCATTTGCTTGCATTATAAGTTTTGTGAGTTTTATAAATATGGTTTATTTGATATTTATAAAATAATTCCCTATGATTAGTGTACAGTTTTTCATAATCCATTATATCCTTAGTACTACCCTTACGAATTGTATTTTTTCTTTCGTCATTTTTTTCAAGATTATAAAACAAACTTTCCTCTCATTTATTCAATGGATTGTCATCTGTTTTTACTAAACACCATAAGCCAAAGTTAAAACTTTTTGCAGTTATATGACGCGGTGGAGGCGGGAATGGTTGCGGGGTTGCCTGTCGATAATAAAACAAGGCCGCCCAATCAGGCAGCCTTGCTATTTAAACTCTGTGTTCTCTCGTTTCCTCTGCGCTCTCTGTGATTTTTATTTCTTCTTCAGCCCCAATTTCTCCACGGCCTCCTCGCGCATCTTGTATTTCAGGATTTTGCCTGCGGCGTTCATCGGGAACGATTTGACGAAATCGATATAGCGCGGAACCTTGTGGCGGGCAAGGCGGCCCATAATGAATTCGCGCATTTCGGGTTCGCTTATCTCCTCGCCCTCCTTCAGAATAATGCAGGCCATTGCCTCCTCGCCGTATTTCTCGTCGGGAACGCCGATAACCTGAACGTCCTTCACCTTGGGGTGGGTGTAGATAAACTCCTCAATCTCTTTTGGATAGATATTCTCGCCGCCGCGGATAATCATATCTTTCAGGCGGCCTGTGATTTTGTAGTTTCCGTTCTCGTCAACGCAGGCAAGGTCGCCGCTGTGAAGCCAACCGTCGGCGTCAATGGTCTGCGCGGTGGCTTCGGGCATCTTGTAGTAGCCTTTCATCACGTTGTAGCCTTTGGCGCAGAACTCGCCGTTGGTGTTGGGCGGAACCTCAAGGCCCGTTTCGGGGTCAACCACCTTGCAGCGCACGTGCGGGAAGGCGTAGCCCACGGTCTCGGTGCGCACGTCGATTGAGTCGGTCCAAGCCGACATTGTGCTGCCTGGCGCCGATTCGGTCTGTCCGTAAACGCTCACAATGCCGCGCATATTCATCTCCGACGGCTCGGCGGCACGGCGCATCAGTTCGGGTGGACAGCCTGAGCCTGCCATAATGCCTGTGCGCATATATGAGAAGTCGGTGCTGCGGTAGTCGGGGTGGTTGAACATTGCAATGAACATTGTGGGCACGCCGTTGAAGCAGGTTATGTGTTCCTGGTTTATGCACGCCAACGACGATTTGGCCGAGAAGTAGGGCATCGGGCACATTGTGGTACCGTGCGTCATCGACGAAGTCATCGACAGAACCATTCCGAAGCAGTGGAACATCGGCACCTGAATCATCATTCGGTCGGCGGTTGAAAGGCCCATACGGTCGCCAATGCACTTGCCGTTGTTCACCACGTTGTAGTGCGTCAGCATCACGCCCTTGGGGAAGCCCGTGGTGCCGCTGGTGTACTGCATATTGCACACGTCGTCGGGTTTGACGGCGGCGGCCATTCGCTGGATTTCCTCCAACGGCACAAGGTCGTGGCGGTCCATCGCCTGTTGCAGCGTCAGGCAGCCTTTCTGGCGGAAGCCCACGGTGATAACGTTGCGCAGGAACGGCAGACGCTTGCAGTGAAGCGGCTTGCCCGCCGTGTTGGTGGCAATCTCGGGACAGAGTTCGTTGATAATGGCGCGATAGTTCGAGTCCAAGGCGCTCTCAATCATCACAAGTGTGTGAGTATCAGACTGCCGCAGCAGATATTCGGCCTCGTGAATCTTGTAGGCGGTGTTCACCGTCACAAGCACGGCGCCGATTTTTACGGTTGCCCAAAATGTTATGTACCAAGCAGGTATGTTGGTGCACCAAACGGCCACCTTCGAGCCTGGGCGCACGCCGAGCGATACAAGCGCGCGGGCGAAGTTGTCAACATCGTCGCGGAACTCGGCGTAGGTGCGGGTGTAGTCCAAAGTGGTGTATTTGAAGCAGTACTGGTCGGGGAATTCCTCAACCACGCGGTCCAAAACCTGCGAGAAGGTCATATTCAGCAGCTCGTCCTTCTTCCAAATGTAGTAGCCTGAGCCGTCGTGGTTCGGGTAGAGTTCGCTGCGCTTGCCGCGGGTGTTCTCGAACTGGCTCATATAGTTGACAAAGTGCGGGAAAATGACGTCGCGGTCGGTGAAGTCGAGCATCCACTCGGGCTTCCACTCAAGCGAGATAAACCCGTCGTAATCGACCGACGAAAGGGCCTTCATCACGTCGGCAATGGGGAAGTTGCCCTCGCCGATAATGTTGTAGCGGTTGGCGTCGTCGCTGTCGCGAAGGTGCACGTGCTTAACGTATGCGCCAAGGTTGGTGATTGTCTGCGCAGGCGTCTCGCCCTTGTCGCGGTAGGGGTGGTGCACATCCCAAATGACGGCAATCTGGTCGCAGGCGAAAAAGTCGAGCAAATCGCGCAGCAGCGCCGTGTCGGCGTATATTCCGCTGGTCTTTATCAGAATGGTGATACCCTTGGCTTCGGCCACAGGAATGAGTCGGGTCAGGTTCTGCTTCACCTGCTCAACGGTGCCCTTCTTCGCGAAAGCGCAAACGTATGGGCTGCGCATATCGGCGGCAATGCCAATGAGGGCGGTCATCTCGTCAATCATCTCGGCGCTGTCTTCCGAAAGGTCGAGCGAACTGTCGAAGCAGGGAATGGCGAGTTTCTTCTCGCGCAAATCGCGCAGCGAAGCCGTGAGCGAGTACTTGTGGAACGGCCCGCCCTTGGCCACAAATTCAGGCGTTTTGAAAACGTTGTATATCTCGATACCCGAAAAGCGCATCAGGCTTGCGTTGTCAAGGATTTCGGTCCACGACATATCGGCCCATCCGCGTGTTGAAAATGAAAGTTTCATTTTAAGTGATTTTCTGTAAAATGCTGATAATTTTCGATTTATGCCTCTTCGAATGCTATCTTGTTGACGGCGTTCAGGTAGGCGGCAATGCTTGAGCCGACAATGTCGGTTGAGATTCCGCGGCCCGAGTAGATTTTGCCTTCAGAGCGCAGGCGGACAACGGTTTCGCCCATTGCCTCGCGGCCTTCGGTCACGGCCTGAATCTGGAAGTCGTCGAGTTCGTAGTGCTTGCCGATGACTTTCTCAATGGCCTGGAAGGCGGCGTCAATCGGGCCGTCGCCAATGCAGACGCTCTCGAGCACATCGTCGCCCTTCTTCAAGAGAATGTGGCAGGTGGCCGAGATAATGTTGCCCGAATTGATAACGTAATTCTCTAATTTATAGGTTGGTGGCACCTGGAACGCCGCTGTGGCGATAATGGCGTCGAGTTCCTTCGCGCCAACGGTCTCGTGAGTGGCGGCGGCTTTCAGGAATTCGTTGTAAACATTGTCGGCATCTTCGTCGGTCAGGTCGAAGTTCAGACTCTGCACGGCCTTGAGCACGGTCTCTTTCGAGTCGCGCACGGTGAGTTGAATGTCGGGGCGCTCGGTTGGGGCAATGTTCGAGAACGAAGTGGGTTTCGAACGGTTGGTCTGGCACAGGCGCTTGATTTGCTCAACGGCGCGGTGCAGTTCGGTGGCACGCACGTCGCAGCAGGCGTCGCACACATCGGCTTTCACGTTCAGTATCTTGACAAACCTTTCGAGCGAAACGGTGAAGTTGCCGAAGGGCGCGGTCTTAATCTCGTCGGCACCCGCACGCACGGCGGCAATGGCGCACGAGTCGGCCAAATAGAACTCGTTTGAGCAGCGAACGCCCAACCGAACACCAGCGGGCAGGTGCACTTTCACCTGTTTCACAAGGTCGAAAAACTCTTCGGGCAGCAGGTTGCCTGCGGCGTCGCACACCGTGACGGTGGTTGCGCCGTTCTGCGTGGCGGCTTCAATGGCCTGCCACAGGAAACTGATGTCACTGCGGCCAAAATCTTCGGCCACAAACTCAACATCGGGGCAGAGCGCACGGCTTTGCTTTGTCAGGCTGGCAATCATCTCGACAATGGCGGCGGGTTTCTTATGGCAGAAATATTCCATCTGCACGGTGCTCACAGGAACCGAAATCTGCAATCGCGGGTGAGCGGCGCCCTTCAGGGCGTTCCAAGTGGTTTCAACGGTGTCGGCCTCGCTAATGTTGAGCGGCACGGCCACAGCGCTGTTCTTCACCGCCGAAGCGAGCGATTTGATTAGCAGCGAGTCGGTTTTGCCGTCGGTTATAGGTGCAAGTTCAATGACCGAAAGGCCTGTTTTGTCAAGCATTTTGGCCAATTCAATCTTCTCGCGGAACGAGAAGGCGTAGTCGGCCTTGTCGGCGGCCTGTTTCATTGTAATGTCGCCAATGGTGATTTTACGTTTCATCTTAATAAGTTCAAAAAAATCGCGCGAAATTAGTGATTTTGCTGTTTAAACAATTGTGCCATATAAAAATGGTGGATATACGTATTAGCAAATTGTGTGCCAAGGTAATGGGAAGGGGAAAACGGGAAGGGGGAAAAGAAGAATTGAATGAATGTAGGAAGGATTGAAAAAAGATGATTCGGCGAAAGGTTTTCGTTGGAAAAAGACGAAACATTTTTGGCGAGCGGAAGTTTTTAGAAATAATTGCAGTAAAAAAAGTAAAGACGATGTATACATCGTCTCTACAATCATATTTTTCAATTATTTACGCAGATTATTAATTCACCACCACCCGTTTAACTGCGTTGCCGGTTTTGACAATGTAAACGCCGGGGGTTGTGACGCGAATTTCGGTTGTAGAGACGCGGCACGCCACGTCCCTACAAATTAATTTGCCCATTGCGTCATAAACACGGATTTCATCGGTGGCGTTCTCAACCACAATAATGTTGTGGTTGGCGTAGATGTTCAACGTGCTGGCAGCATCGGAAACGGCGGTGGCATTCAGTTTGGTGCCTTCGGCCACGTGGGTGTCTTTTTCGCCGCAACGTGAGCATATGGCGGTTTCAGTGCCATCCGCTTCAAGAGTGGCGTCGTTGTTATAAACGTACTTGCCAAAATCGTGGCCTAATGGTGGTATAAGTTCTTGTGTCCAATCGTATTCATTGCAAACAGAACAATGCTTGCCTTCTCCCAATCCTGTTTTGGTGCAGGTTGGCTCAACAGCTTCGTCTATAACAACGGTGTGACCTTTGGCCGGAATCTCTTTTGTCTCACGTGACAACTCATCTTGGCAAACCGAACAATAGACCACCGAATCTTTTGTGCCGGCAACGGTGCAGGTTGCGGCCACAACGTTTTCAAACGCAACACTGTCTGCTGTATGGCCGGTGGCCGGAATAGCAATCGGCAGTTTAATCACCGCATTGCAAACAGAGCAGTATTTTCCTTCGGTCTTGCCGGCTTTAGTGCAGGTTGGCGCCACAGCTTCATTCACAACTTCGGTATGGCCGAGAGCTGGAATGGCACGCTCTTCGCGACTCATTTCAAGTTGACAAACCGAGCAGAAAACCACAGAATCTTTTGAGCCGGCGGCGGTGCAGGTTGCCGGTATAATATTCTCAAATTCAACACTATCGGCTTTGTGGCCTTTGGCTGCAACCGTGTCTGAATTATACATATAGCTGCATGCAGAGCAGGTGTGCGTTGTGTAACCTACTTCGGTACAAGTTGGGGTAACAACGGTGGTGCTGTAGCTGTGACCTAATGCAGCTACTTCGTGCGGTGTTGCGAAAACTTTTCCGCAGCATGAGCAATACGAGCCTTCTGACAGCCCTGGTTCAGTGCAAGTGGCGGTTGCCGGCTCGGTTGTTACTTGGTGTCCGCTTTTCATTGTTGGCTTACCACCCCAAGAATCGCCCATATACGTTGCCGGTACGCACACATAGTTTAAACCGTCATCACCATCGAACATTGCTTCACCAAATTCGGGAACGTTGCATCCTTCATAACAAACTCCCGCCAAATCGGTACAATTCTTAAAAACATACTTCCCGAAACTTGTTACTGATTCAGGAATACATACTGCTGTTAGTCCGCTGCAACCATATAATGCTCCATGGCCCAGGCTTGTCACCGAACCCGGAATAGTTATCGATGTAAAACTACTGCAACCATTGAACGCATAGTCGGCAATGCTTGTGACACCTTCAGGGATATTGATTGACGGCAGACTGCTGCAACCGCTGAACATACCATATTTAATACTTGTAATGTTGTTTGGAAGAGTGACCGATTCCAAATTACTACATTCATAGAAAGCACTTTGTCCAATACTTGTCACAGAATTAGGAATGGTTACCGATTTCAGTTTTTTGCAATTGCTGAACACAGAGCTTCCAATGCTTGTAACGCCATTTTCAAAAATTACCGATTCCAAAACACACATCGAAAATGCCGAGTTACCAACACTTTTTACCGAACCGGGGATAGTTATCGATTTCAATTTTAAACAACTGCCAAATGCATTGTCGGCAATACTTTCTACACTTTCGGGGATAGCAATTGATTCCAAGCCGTGGCATTGATAGAACGCAAAGTCGCCGATGCTTGTAACGCTGTTAGGTATTGTTACCGAAGAAAGGCTTTTGCAACCACAGAACGCATACTTACCAATAGCTGTAACACCGTCGGGGATGGTGTATGAGCCTGATTTTCCGGCCGGACAACGTATCAGTGTTTTTTTGTCTTTGCTGAACACCACACCGTCAATTGAGCAAAAATCATTATTTTCTTCCGATACGTTTATTGCTGTCAGACCGCTGCTGTTTTTAAACGCACCATTGCCAATGCTTGTAACCAGGTTGCCCACATTAACAGTTTTAAGCGTTGTTAATCCATCGAGTTTTGAGCCTGCAATATTGCTGTTATAGGTTAGAGTTTCAATCGGACAATTATTGAAAGCATCTGTGCCGATGGTTTCAATGCCGCTGCCAAGAGTAACATAATAAAGGTTGCTGCAATATTCAAATGCGTAATCGCCAATACTTGTTACTGAATTGGGTATGCTGATGGAATAAAGCTTGCTGCAACCAGAAAAAGCATAATTACCAATTTTTTTAATACCGTTGCCAAAGGTTATTGCCCGTAGTTTCCCACAACCATCAAAGGCAGATTCGCTAATACCTGCAACACTATTAGGAATAGTTATTGATTCTAATCCGCTACCACTAAACGCACTTCCTGATATGCACTTGCAATTGTTATTAATCTCGAATGTTGTAATGTTTTCTGATTTTACACGCATTAGGCATAAATGCGGGTTCTCTGCATTACCCAAATACTTTGCGTCTTCTTCTTCATTAAATTGCAATTTGTCCCAATCGCCAAACGCCCACATGCCAACGTTAGTAATGCAATTAGGAAGACTGATTGATGTTATATCACAATAATAAAAAGCGCCGGCGGTAATGCTTGTAACACTATACGACACACCGGTTTCTGGGTGAACAACTGTTTCCGGAATAACAATGGCTCCTGATGGTTTGTTGTAGCCATCGTAGCCGCCTGTCGAACGATTCGGGAATGTGACTGCAACTTCTGTACTACTTATTATTTTGTAATACAAAGTTTGTCCACTGCTGCATACGGCAGAGAAATCGAAATTTACTTCATCTGCCCACGCCTGTCCGGCAAACGCAACGGCAAACAGAAAGACCAAAAATCTTTTCATAGCAGTATGTGTTTTAGTTTGTTATCAAGAATTCACAAAGAACAAATATAAGGGTTTTGGCGGTAAAAATTCAATATTAGCTAATAACTTTGCAGCCGCTATGACAACAACAGCCATCATCCTGTTAATTGTTTTCTGCACCGGCGCGAGTTTTGTGCAACGGGTGAGCGGATTCGGGTTTGGAATTTTCATAATGACAATGCTCCCCCATTTGATGCCTTCGTATGGCGAAGCCACCACTCTGTCGGGGATGCTGTCGGCGGCGCAGTCGCTCTATGTGCTTGTGGCCATCTACCGCCTGATTGACTGGAAGCGGGTGATACCAATACTGCTCACTTTTCTGGTTGTATCGTTTTTTGCCGTCCGGTATGTGTCAATAGCAAGCGACACTCACCTGAAGCATCTACTTGGACTAATACTTTTAGTGATGAGCGCTTACTTCCTGATAATTAGCGATAAAATCCATCTGCGTCCGACCATTCCAATCCAATTGTCGATGGGAACTTTGAGTGGTGTCATGGGCGGACTTTTCGCCATGCAGGGACCGCCGGCCGTGCTCTATTTTGTGGCGTCGGAATCGGATAAAGAGCGTTATCTGGCGCAGACGCAGGTTTATTTTTTCATCGGCAATGTGTTTATGACCGTCTACCGTGCCCAATGCGGCTTCTGCACGCCGCTGGTGGGCTGGTGCTGGCTGTATGCGCTGGTGGGCGTGGTGATTGGCTCATGGATTGGCAAAAAAGTGTTCGACCGGATTCCTTCACCCGCCTTACGGAAGGTGATATATGCCTACATGGCTGTCAGCGGCATTGTGGCGCTGATGGCTTGATGAAGATGGTATAAAACACATAGAGACGGCACACGCACCGTCTCTACTGATTTTTTAATCTTTATAATGCCGACTTTATCGTTCAAACAGATTGTTCAGGTTGTTGAACAGACTTTGGTTCTCTTTGCGAGCGTTGGGCGACTGCGGCATCAAAGCCTGAATCAGCTTGCGGACAGGCATATTCTGCAGCCATACGCGCCCCGTGCCGCGCAGAGTTGCCACAAACAGGCCCTCGCCGCCAAACAGCGACGATTTCAGGTTTCCGGCCACCTGTATGTCGTAATCGATTTGCGGCTCAAAGCCCACAATGCAGCCCGTGTCAACGCGCAGCGTCTCGTTGTTGAGCTGCCGTTCAACCACGGCACCGCAGGCGTGCAGGAAGGCCATTCCATCGCCATCGAGCCGCTCCAGAATAAAGCCCTCGCCGCCAAACAGACCCGCTCCCAGGCGGCGGTTGAAGGTTATCGATATGCGTGTGCCAAGCGCGGCGCACAAGAAGGCGTCTTTCTGCACAATGATGCTGTAGCCCGACTGCGCAAGATTCACCGGCATAATGGTGCCCGGATAGGGCGCCGAGAAGGCCACGTGGCGCTTGCCGAAGCCACGGTTGGTGAAGTGCGTGATGAAAACCGACTCGCCGGCAATCATCCGCGAGCCCGCCGACAGCAGCTTGTCGAAGAATCCGGCCTGCGGGTTTGAGCCGTCGCCCATCTTGGTGTCGAACTCAATGCCGTCCTCCATATACATCATTGTGCCGGCCTCGGCAATCACCGTCTCGCCCGGGTCAAGCTCAACCTCAACAAGTTGAATGTCGTGCCCGATAACTTTGTAGTCAATTTCGTGTGATTTCATAAATACGTTTTTTGCAAAAAACCGCTTGAAAGTAGTTACTATTTAATGATTTTGGCATCTGCCGGGCGATTTTTTTTGAATCGGGGGCGAAAAAAGTGTTTTCGGGTGCCGATATGCACAAAAAAAGAAGGTTCAGCGCATCAGCACCAAACCTTCTCAATCATCTAAACCCTAAACTCTCCCCCTCTTACCTTTTCAATCACATCTCCGAATACCGTTTGTACCTCTCCTCGGCATCGTGGCTGCCTTGCTCGAAGAGTTTTTCGGCATTTTCGGGGAAACTGCGGGTGAGCGAGTTGTAGCGCACCTCGCCGGCCAGGAACTCCTTGTATGGCATTGTGGGCGCTTTCGAGTCGAGTTGGAACGGGTGCTCGCGGCGAGGGTCGTAGCGGTAGAGCAGCCAGTAGCCGCTCTCAACGGCACGTTTCATCTCCTCCTGAACGCGGTGCATACCAATGCAGATTCCGTGCGACGCGCAAGGCGTGTAGGCAATCACAATCGACGGTCCGTCGTACTCCTCGGCCTCTTTCACGGCCTTAATCAGTTGGTTCGGGTCGGCGCCCATTGCCACCTGCGCCACATACACGTTGCCGTAGGTCATCATTATGGCGCCAAGGTCCTTTTTGCGGCTCTTTTTGCCCGAAGCGGCGAATTTTGCCACAGCGCCCATCGGCGTTGCCTTGCTGCTCTGTCCGCCCGTGTTCGAGTAAATCTCTGTGTCAATGATAAATACATTGATATTCTCACCGCCGGCAATCACGTGGTCAAGGCCGCCGAAGCCAATGTCGTAGGCCCAGCCGTCGCCGCCGAACATCCAGAAGGTCTTCTTCGACAGAACGTCTTTCTGAGCCAGAATGTCGGCCGCTTTTGCGTCAGCGTTCTTTTGCAGATTATCTATCAGTGTATCAGTTGCTTCGCGCGATTTGTCAATGTCGTCGAATGTTGCCAGCCATTGGCCGCAAGCCTCTTTCAGGTCGCCTTGTGCTGTGGCGGCCATAGTCTCAATCTTCTCTTTGAGCAATGCACGGCGCTGTTTAACAGACAGATACATTCCCAGGCAGAGTTCGGCATTGTTCTCGAACAGACTGTTGGTCCAGGCCGGACCGAAGCCGCGGTGGTTCACCGTGTAAGGGATTCCGGGCATTGCCGAGCCCCACGCCTGCGAGCAGCCTGTGGCATTGGCCCAGAACACGCGGTCGCCGAACAGTTGGGTGAGCAGTTTGGCGTATGGCGTCTCGCCGCAACCTGCGCAGGCTGCCGAGAATTCGAGCAGCGGCTGACGGAATTGGCTTCCCTTTATCGAGTATGGCTCAAAAATATCGCCTTTCTGACTGATTGTCAATCCGTATTCGAAGCAGTCGCGGTCTTGTTGGCTGAACACTGCCGGCTGCATTTCAAGCGCATTGGCCGGGCAACTCTGCACGCAACTGCCGCAACTTGTGCAGTCGAGCGCCGATATGCTCAAGGCGAAATGAAGCCCCATAGTCTTCGCCTTTCCGTTGGCCACAACCGTTTTGAACCCTTCGGGCGCGGCGGCTTTTTCGGCCTCGTTCAGCAGATATGGACGGATGACGGCGTGCGGGCAGACGAGCGAGCAGCGGTTGCACTGAATGCACTTGTCGGTGTTCCAGACGGGCACCTTCACGGCAATGCCGCGCTTCTCGTAGGCGGTCAGGCCCATTTCCAGAGTGCCGTCGATGTTATCGGCGAAAGCGCTCACAGGCAGGTCGTCGCCCTTCTGCGCGTTGATGGGCTCGAGCAGATTGCGCACCACAGCGGGGCGGTTGTCCACCGCATTGGTTTCCACTTCTTTAGCCGATGCCCACGCAGCCGGAACCTTAATCTCGCGAACGCCGGCGGCACCCTTGTCGATGGCGGCCACGTTCTTGTTCACAACTTCCTCGCCTTTAGCAAAATAGGTCTTGCGGGAGGCGGCTTTCATAGCCTCGAGCGCCACGTCGGCCTTGATGATGCCCGTGCAGGCGAAGAAGGCGGCCTGAAGCACCGTGTTGGTGTGGCTTCCCAGACCAATATTCATTGCAATGTCGGTGGCGTCAATCACGCAGAAGCGTATCTTGTTGAGTGCCAGCGTCCGTTTCACGTCAGCCGGAAGCCACGCTTCAAGTTCGGCGTCGGTTTTGGTACAGTTCAGAAGGAACGTGCCGCCCGGCTTCACTTCCGACACAATATCGTATTTGCCGATGTAACTCTGATTGTGGCAGGCCACAAAATCGGCGCTTTTCACGTAGTACGAACTTTCGATGGGGTTTTTGCCGAAGCGCAGGTGCGATTTGGTCACGCCGAACGACTTTTTGGCGTCGTACTCAAAGTAAGCCTGACCGTAGAGTCCTGCACACTCGCTCACAATGTGGACGGTGTTTTTGTTGGCGCCCACCGTTCCGTCGCCGCCAAGGCCCCAGAACTTGCAACTGAAGGTGTCGCCGCCCTGATTGTCGAACGGCAGTGTTGGCAGCGACAGGTGCGTAACGTCGTCGGTGATGCCGATGGTGAAGCCGTTTTTCGGCTCATTTTCAGACAGATTGGCGAACACGGCCAGAATCTGTCCCGGGTCGGTGTCTTTCGACGAAAGTCCGTAGCGGCCGCCCACAACCTTGATTTTTCTGTCGCTGTTCAGGATGACCGAGCAGACGTCCTCAAACAGCGGCTCGCCGGCGCTTCCGGGCTCCTTGCAGCGGTCGAGCACGGCAATGCTCTTGACGCTCTGCGGCAGTGCCTTGAGCAGATGCTCGGCGCTGAACGGACGGTAAAGGTGAACCTGCACAAAGCCAGTCTTCTCGCCTTTGGCGTTCAGGCTGTCAACGGCCTCTTTCACCGCGCCCGAAACACTGCCCATTGCAACAATGACGCGGTCGGCGTCGGCTGCGCCGTAGTAGTCGAACAGGTGATAGTGGCGGCCTGTCAGGGTGCCTATCTTTTCGAAATAATCTTCAACAATCTGCGGAAGCGCGTCGTAGTAAGGGTTGCAGGCCTCGCGCACTTGAAAGAAGACGTCGGGATTCTGCACCGTTCCGCGCATAAGCGGATGCTCCGGATTGAGAGCGTGTGAGCGGAAGGCTTGCAGGGCGTCGCGGTCGAGCATATCGGCAAGAGCCTTTGTGTCAATCATTTCCACGGTGTTTATCTCGTGCGACGTGCGGAATCCGTCGAAGAAGTGCATAAACGGCGTCTGCCCCTTGACGGCGGCCAGGTGAGCCACTCCGGCAAGGTCGATAACCTCCTGAACGCTGCCCGTGCAGAGCATTGCGAAACCTGTGTTGCGGCAGCCCATAACGTCGGAATGGTCGCCGAAGATGCTCATTGCGTGTGTTCCCACCGTGCGTGCGGCCACGTGCAGAACCACCGGCAGACGCTCGCCAGCAATGCGGTGCAGCACCGGAATCATAAGCATAAGGCCTTGGCTCGATGTGAAACTTGTGGCCAGCGAGCCCGTCTGCGCCGCTCCGTGAACGGCACCAATGGCACCCGCCTCCGACTGCATTTCAATCAGCGTAACTTGCTGACCGAAAATATTTTTGCGTCCTTTTGCCGACCACGCGTCGGTGTGCTCCGCCATAGGTGACGACGGTGTGATGGGGTAGATTGCGGCAATCTCCGTGAACTCGTACGCAATGTGCGCTGCAGCCTCGTTGCCGTCAACTGTTACAAAATTCTTCGACATAATCTTTGAAAGTTGAGAGGTAAGAGTTGAGAGGTTTAGAGCCTCTACCAACTATCTGACACTCTGTTTTTTATTTAAATTTTTAATTCTTTGTTTCCGTATCCGAAATTTGCCGCAAAAATATAAATTCATTTGAACGCAGAAGATGCGGAACTAACTGATTTTTGCTGATTTTTCTGCGCCGCGTCTCTACGCCATTGGCACATCATTTAACCTTGCAAGGCCGCCAACCACGTTTTATTTTCGCACAGATTTTTTTGAACGCAGTCCCGATAACTATCGGGAACGCAGATTTAACGGCCCCGATAATTATCGGGGTTCGCAGATTTTATCACACTGATTGACTGCCGATTTGCCCTACTCCTTATAGTATTTGTTCTTCTTTAGCGAATCACGCATTTCTCGCTCCGAAGGGTATTTCTTTTTCCGTTTTTTGGTAAACAGGTTGGCAACCTTCTTCCATAATGGAATTCGTACGTAATCATCCACATAATCATCGGGGGCGCGCAAGCCTTCGCGGATTAGTTTTTCTCGGAATAATAGTCGGCGGTACGCACAAATATTGTCACGAATTTTATTGATTAGCAGAATGATTCCAACAGCAATCACCACTTGCATTCCTGTTCTGCCCCAATGGCTTACGATAAACTTCTCTATCAAAATATTTCTTCTTTGGTGAGCACCGCCGATTAAATCTCGGTTAAGAAAAAAATCAACAAACTCTTGTTCTGGTGTTATCAAAGTATCTATTGTTCCAACAACAAAAACAATTAGAAGTAACAACCAACATATAAACTCCCGATAATATTCGGTTTTATTTTTGAATTTTTTAGATGCTGATTGCATAATTCATGATTATTTTTTAACGTCTCTTTTACCATAGTTTCAAACACATTATAAAAATTTTCTCCTGTCAAATTCTTGAATCGAGACAATACAATGTTTCGTTTTACTTCATCGTTAAAACGCACGTATAGCACGTTTTACTAAACGCCATTTGCCAAAGTTAAAAAACTTTTCGCACTATTATGCAGACGCTGCGGAAGTTGAAATGGTTGCGCGAGTAGTGTGGCGGATTACTCCACCGCCCGGCATCACTTCAGTAGTTTAAGAATCTGTTTTTCCGTTGCTTCGGGCAGTATGCTGTGGAAGTGTGCCGTGAGTCGGTCGAGCGATTCTTGGGGCGTGCGGTTGCATTGGCAGGCGGTGCGGCCCAGCTGCCGCTCGGGTGTGGTGAGCAGTGCCCAGCCGAAGCCGTACTCGTGTCCGTGCTTGTCGGTGGGATAGACAAAATCTTCGGTAACAATGTAGCAGGCCATTTGCAGGCGGGTGACAAAGGCGTCGAACTTGCTGCGCATTTTCGGTCCGGTGAACCCGCAGGCTGCCCGAAGCTCGCGTGTTATCATGCTGCCGTTCATCTGCAGGGTGGCCACAATGGCTTCCTCAATGCCGCCTTCTTCCAAAACGGGTGTCTGGCTGCGCCGCCAGTTGTAGAAGTCGGGCCACCAGTCAAGGCTGATAAACCCAGCCTTTCCGGCGAAAAACTTGCCATAAACGCATCCGCCGTTCTTTATCACCGAGCTTTTCCACGTCCAGAGCGGCCACTCCCAGCTGCCGTCGTCGAACTGCACAAAACGGCACTCCTCGGCCATCAGCCCCTCGGCGCAGAAACCGCTGATACCGCTGTCGAGCAACGGCAGAAACCCCAGCTGGCCGACACGCTCAATGAGCTCGGGGCACGAGTGGATTTCCATTCTGCCGAAACGGCTTGCCCCGCTGCTGTGCTGGTTTTCAAAATAATCGGTCATATCACACAATTTTAAAACGGCACTTCCATCCGCACCATCTCAAAATCGAGTTGCTTCTTCTCCATGTTGGCGGCTACAACGCGCACCGAGACTTTGTCGCCCATGGTGTAGCGGCGTTTTGTGCGGTGGCCGATGACGGCAAATTCGGCTTCGTCGTACTCGTAGAAATCGTCGGTCAGCGAGCGCACCGAGACCATGCCTTCGCACTTGCTGTCGTTCAGTTCCACGTAGATGCCCCACTGCGTAACGCCCGAAATCACACCGTCGAAAATCTTGCCCACGTTGTCCTTCATAAACTCAACCTGCTTGTATTTTATCGATGCGCGCTCGGCGCTTGTGGCCAGTTGCTCCATCTCCGACGAGTGCTTGCACATCTGCTCGTAGGTTTCGGCGGGCACGCTCTTGCCGTTCTCCAGATAGTGCGCCAGCAGGCGGTGCACCATCATGTCGGGGTAGCGGCGGATGGGCGATGTGAAATGTGTGTAATAGTCGAACGCCAGGCCGTAGTGCCCGATGTTCTTGGTGGAATATTCGGCGCGCGCCATGGTGCGGATAGCCAGCGTCTCAACCACCGTCTGCTCTGTTTTGCCGTTGACATCTGACAGCAGCGCGTTCATCGAACTTGCAATCTTCTTTTTCGATTTGGTTTGTATCTGATAGCCGAACCGCTTGATAAACTGCGCAAAAGCCGTCAGTTTGTCGCTGTTGGGCTCGCCGTGGATTCGATAGACGAACGTGCGCTTCGGCTTGCCCGCATCGGGTTTGCCCACAAACTTGGCCACCTTGCGGTTGGCCAGCAGCATGAACTCTTCAATGAGTTGGTTGGCTTCCTTCTGCTCTTTCAGATAGACGCCGATGGGGCGCGCTTCTTCGTCGAGTTGGAATTTCACTTCGCTGCGCTCGAACGATATGGCGCCTGCGGCAAAGCGCTTTTCGCGAAGTTTCTGTGCCAGGCCGTTGAGCGTCAGCAACTCTTCGGCCAGCGGGCCTTCCTTGGTCTCAATCACCTGCTGCGCGTCTTCGTATGCAAACCTGTGGTCGGAACAGATGACCGTGCGGCCGAACCATTGCGTGAGAACATTGGCGTCGGCATCGAGTTCAAACACGGCCGAGAAGCAGAGTTTCTCTTCGTTGGGGCGCAGCGAGCAGACCTTGTTCGAGAGTTTCTCGGGCAGCATGGGCACCGTGCGGTCAACCAGATAGACCGATGTGGCACGCTGATAGGCTTCTTTTTCCAAAGCCGTGTTGGGGCGCACGTAGAAGGTGACGTCGGCAATGTGGACACCCACTTCATAGCGGTCGTCGTCCAGTTGGCGGAACGATATGGCATCGTCGAAATCCTTTGCGTCGGCAGGGTCGATGGTGAAAGTTGTCACCTGACGGAAATCGCGTCGGCGGGCAATCTCATCTTCCGAAATCTGCTCATCCACTTCGGCGGCGGCGTCTTCAACGCGTTTCGGGAAGCGGTAGGGCAGCCCGTATTCGGCCAAAATGGCGTGCATCTCGGTGTTGTTCTCGCCCACGTTGCCCAGCACTTCGACAATCTCGCCAATCGGGTTTTTCTGTTTCTCGGTCCATTCCACAATGCGTGCGGTGGCTTTCTGTCCGCGTTGCGCGCCCTTCATCTTGTCCAGCGGGATGAAGATGTCGAACGGCATCTGCGTGCGGTCGGGCACCAGGAATGCAAAGTGTTTCGATGTCTCGACAATGCCCACAAACAGTTCGCGCTTGCGCTTGATAATCTCAATCACTTCGCCTTCAACGTGCTTGCGGCTGCGGTCGGCATAGATGAAAACCTTCACCGTGTCGCCGTTCAGGGCGTGGTGCAGGTTGCTTGCCGAAATGTAGATGTCGCCTTCAAACTCATCGGAAACCACAAACGCCGCGCCGCTCGATGTCAGGTCAACAGTGCCAGTCACGTAGGCCGATTTCTGCGTCATGCGGAATTTCCCGCGCGACGGTTCGTCAAGGTCGCCATCGGCCGCCAGCTCGTTCAGACAGGTGTTGAGCAGTTTGCGCGTCTCGTCGTCGGCAATGCCCATCAACTTCGACAACTGCTTGTAGTTGAGCAGTCTGCCATCGTTCTGATTGAAAGTTGAAAGAATACGGTTTTTGAGCGTTTTTTTGTTGTCGCCGGCCGGCTTCTTCGCCTTCGCCTTTTTGGCCGATTGTGATTTCTTTACCATAATGAACTGATTATGAATGTGGTCCGAATACAGGAATAATTACAAAAGCAATCCAGATGAAGAAAAATCCAATGGCATATCCCGCATAAACCTGCCACGGCTTGTGCTCATCGAGATAGATGCGAGCCGTTCCGGCCAGACCGGCCAGCAGCACAACGACGGCCAGCAGCGGCGAAATCCACGGATGCGAGAACGTCAGGAACGACACCAGCGCCGTCAGTCCGCCCCAACCAATGGCGTGAAGGCTGATGCGAGTGAAAAAAGCCATCAAGGCGGCAAAAACCAGCGTTATGGACACGCCCATCACAAATATCTGCATCACCGATGGTGCGTGCCAGTTGGCCAGCAAGTGCCCGAAGGCGTAAATGCTGATAGCGTTCACAACCAGCGCAAAGACACGCGAGCGCTTGCTTCGCATACGCAGATTGTCGACATAGCCCAGAACGCGCGCGAACCCGATGAAAGCCAGCGGCATCAGAATGGAATAGCCGGCGCAGAAAGCCAGAAGTATCCATTGGCTAGACAAAGAGCCCGGCAGCAGCACACTGATGATGATTATCATGCCCAATGTGACTGTGAACACCGGATGCAGAATGATTGATATGCAGTTGAAAATCCTGTTTGCCATAGCGTTTTTACAACGTAGTAAAAGTAAGGTAACTTCTGAAATTATGGCCGCCTTGCGAAAAATTTTGAAAGCATTTATTATACCAATATATCAATCAACCAATTCTTCCGAATCAATTAAACTAATTCTTTAATGAGTGAATAAACACCATCATTTTTAGTTTATCCAGATTAAGCGCTAAAAGCGTCCGTGGTCAGAAGTCTGTTGTCCGTAGTCTTCAACCATATTCAGTCAATCAATAAATAAAAAACGCCCCAGCGTCATCCGCCAGAGCGTTTTTAGATTATTCAGATTGGCCACAGAAAGCGTTCTGTAGTCTGAAGTCTGTTGTCTTTAGTCTTTAGAACAGCGTAAACGCCGCCGTCAGGCCAGCCATAACGATTGAGACCATACTCATCAGTTTGATAAGAATGTTGAGTGACGGGCCCGAAGTGTCTTTGAACGGGTCGCCAACGGTGTCGCCAACCACGGTAGCCTTGTGGCAGTCAGAGCCCTTGCCGCCGAAGTTGCCTTCTTCGACATACTTCTTCGCGTTGTCCCAGGCACCGCCTGCGTTGGCCATAAACACAGCCAGAACAAATCCGCAGCCCAGGCCGCCAATGAGCAGGCCAAGAACGCCGCCCACGCCAAGAACCACGCCGACAACTATCGGAACAATGATTGCCAGCAGCGACGGGAACAACATCTCGTGCTGTGCGCCTTTGGTCGAAATCTCAACGCAGCGAGCGTAGTCGGGGTCGGCCTTGCCTTCCAGAATGCCCTTAATGGTGCTGAACTGACGGCGCACTTCTTCAACCATCTTCTGCGCGGCGCGTCCCACGGCGTTCATCGTCAGGCCGCAGAACAGGAACGCCATCATTGCGCCAATGAAAACGCCCACCAGCACAATCGGGTTCATCAGGTTCACGTTGTAGGCTTCCATAAAATCGACCAGCGTGGCCTTTGCGGCTTCAACGCCGTTGGGCAGCGCTTCGCCCATACGGATAAGCGCCATCTTAATCTCTTCGACATACGAAGCCAGCAGCGCCAGAGCCGTGAGTGCGGCCGAGCCAATGGCGAATCCCTTGCCTGTGGCGGCGGTGGTGTTGCCCAGAGCGTCGAGAGCGTCGGTGCGCTTACGGACTTCAGGTTCCAGACCGCTCATTTCAGCGTTGCCGCCAGCGTTGTCGGCAATCGGGCCGTAGGCGTCGGTGGCCAAGGTAATGCCCAGTGTCGAGAGCATTCCCACAGCAGCAATGCCGATTCCGTAAAGGCCCATCGACAGGTTGGCGGCCGTGAACTCAACGTGGAAACCGTTGGCGCACAGATACGAGAGCACGATAGCCGCGCCCACCGTCACAACAGGAATGGCTGTCGAAATCATTCCCAAACCAAGGCCCGAAATGATAACCGTTGCGGGGCCCGTCTGCGAACTTTCGGCCACCTTCTGCGTCGGCTTATAGGTTTGCGAAGTGTAGTATTCAGTTGATTTACCGATAATTACGCCAGCCAGCAGGCCCACAACCACCGAGAACGAAATGCCAAGCCAGTTCTCGATTCCCAGAGCCCAGAGAATGGCGAATGTTGCTATCGCGATAAGCACTGCGGCGGTGTTTGTTCCGCGGCTCAGGGCCGAAAGCAGTTGCTTCATTCCAGCGCCTTCCTTGGTCTTGACAAGGAAAATGCCCAGAATGGACAGAGCCACGCCCACAGCCGCAATCATCGACGGCGCCAGCACGGCCTTCAGTTGCAGGTCGGCGGCTGAAGCGGCAAACGCCGAAGCGCCCAGCGCCATTGTGGCCAGAATCGAGCCTGCGTACGACTCGTACAGGTCGGCGCCCATACCAGCCACGTCGCCCACGTTGTCGCCCACATTGTCGGCAATGGTGGCGGGGTTGCGCGGGTCGTCTTCAGGAATGTTGTATTCGGTTTTCCCGACAAGGTCAGCGCCCACATCGGCAGCCTTTGTGTAGATACCGCCGCCCACACGAGCGAACAGCGCCTGTGTGGAAGCACCCATACCAAAGGTCAGCATTGTTGTGGTGATTATAATCAGGTGATTTTCAGTAGGAATGAAGTGGTCGAGAACCAGGAACCACACCGAGACATCGAGCAGTGCCAGACCAACAACCGTCAGGCCCATAACGGCGCCCGAGCGGAACGCAACCTGTAGGCCGCTGTTGAGCGTCTGCCGAGCCGCATTGGCCGTGCGCGCCGAAGCGTAAGTAGCCGTCTTCATTCCGAAGAAACCCGCCAGGCCCGAGAAGAAGCCGCCCGTCAGGAACGCAAACGGAACCCAACTGTTCTGCAATCCGAAGAAGGCCATCACGGTGAAAATGGCGGCCAGCACCACAAAGACGATAATCACCACCTTGTACTGCTGTTTCAGATAGGCCATCGCGCCCTTGCGCACGTGAGCCGCAATCTGTTTCATCAGGTCGGTGCCTTCACTTTCCTTCATCATCTGACGGAAGAACAGGTAGGCGAAACTCAACGCCACCACCGAAGCCGCCAGAACAATGTAAATCAATTTTTCCATAATTCTGATAATTAAGAATTTATAAAACAATGTCAAAATCGCGGCGCTTGCGCGAACAAGGCCGACAAACTTTTGTTTAAAGGTATGGATTTAATATTAAGATTGTTGCATAGGGAAGGGGAAATTTTTTTGGAAATGGGAAAATACATAATATTGGTACCCTTCGTAGAGACGTGCCATGGCGCGTCTCTACACAACGCGGCGTCTCAACAAATCACGAATTATAAAATTCGTCCGATTCCCATTTGGCCACGTTGCCTTCAATATATTCTGCAATGCCGTTCATTTCGTCCTGATTGCGAATAATGCGGTCATGAAAACGCGGTTGCCACGAAAATGGAATGGCGTTTTCGTGGGCGAATTTTGTTACGGCGGTTTTAAATCGTGAAATAATATGTGATAAACGTCCGCAATCATTGGCAATGGCCTGCATTTTTTCGTTTTTCGCACGTTCCATTGTAGAGACGTCATAATATGGCGTCTCTACACAACGCGGCGTATCTGCGGACGTTGATTTGACAATTACAATCAAATGTATATGGTTGGGCATAACCACCCATAATGGCACGGTTATGTCGTTGTGCAATGTTGACATTTTCACAATGCATTCATCGGCATATTTCCCGATAACCGATAAATTCATTTCACCATTTGAAATTTCGCCAAACCAATGTTCGCGGCCGCCTGTGCAAATGGTTACAAAATATTCACCACCGCTGTAATCGTGCCATTCTGCTCGGGCCGACGGAACACGATATTTATTATGAAACAATTCGGTGGACATAATGTGTAAAATTCTGATTTTGATACGAATATATGTTTTATGATTGATAATCGCAAATGTTTCTGCATATTCCATTGTAGAGACGCGCCATGGCACGTCTCTACACCCCCGTCTCAACAATCACAAAATCCTTTATATTTGTAATAAACAAACCATTAACAATGAACAGCAATAAACGCAGAATCCTATGTGTCATTTTGGCCGTTGTGCTTGCGGGTGCTTTTGCTTCGTGCACGGAACCTGAAAAGGAGGCCTTCGAATGTTGCGGCGGAACGGTCTGGCTCGACCGTAAGAACGACACACTGAGTTATATCCGCTTTTCGCGCGACGGCGAGATTGTTGCAAGCCAGCGGCTGCCGTGGCCCGTTTATAGGTTCTCGTACGGCGATTTGGACGGCGACAGCCTGCCCGAGGTGGCGGTTGGCGTGATTAAGGAGACATACTATTGGAAGCAAATGGACCGTCGGATTTTTATCTACCAAATATATAAAAATCAGCATATTGTGCCGGTTTGGAAAGGCTCACATGTGGCTTCGGAGCTGATGGATTTCCGAATCGACCGCGGCACGCAACCAGCCTTGGTTCGCACCATTGAGCGGCGAAAAGACAGCAGCCTTTACGAAGCAGAATACTATTTGAGTAAATTTGGATTGAAATTCAAGCGGTATATAAACGAAAGTGCAACTATAAAACATTATTAAACAATGAGAACATACAAACCATTTAAACAAATTCTTCCGATAACCGTAAGCATTGCGCTGATTTTCGGCACGTTGGCTTGCAATAAATCGAACAAAAAGGGCAACGGCTCTGAATCAGTTACTAATACCGAAACCGGCGTTTCGAAAAGCGATAATGATGAAGCCGTACGCAAAAGGGTTGCCGTCAAGTTGGATAAACTCAAAAAACAAATGGCAAAATACGAAGGCACGCCCGATCATTACGGCCTTTCGTTCGACTTCGATAAATTCTATTGCAACCCCAACTACGACATTGCATTAGACAGTTTCTCATTTGAGGAGCTGCGCCTGCTGCGTAGCATTCCTTACGCTCGCAACGGCCATTGGTTCAAGGAGGGAGAGATTTGCGAAAAACTTCTCACCATAAAGCAATATATTCAGGATTTAAAGCCCGTTGCAAAACAGCATGCTAAAGAAAAACACGAGAACAATTTTTCGGAGTATTGGAAATTATGGGATGAGGATTACCCGAAAACCTACAGCCTTATATCGCTGAACGATGAGGAGCAGGCGTTTGTTGCGCGCGTCGATGAGTGCATTGCCGAATGGGAAAAGCTCCGATACGTTGATGTCGACGGGGTAATCTTGCCCAACTCGCAACTCTTATACAACAAGAGTTACGTTGACATTGCCGATGACAAATTTTGGAACAACCTTCAAAAACAGAATTTTGCAATATCCAGCGACCAATACAGCCATTTGTTCAACCCTTACGAGCTTTACGACAATCTGCCTGTGTACGTAACAACCGACCTTTATCTGCATACTTATCACAAATATTTCAGTTGGCTGCTGAAGGAGCTCGAGACCAAGCATTTTCTCCCAGCCATTATCGAATTGTGCAACAAAATGTACGATAATAGTTTGCAAGCAATTGACGAACCACTAGACCCAACCGAAAAGATTTTGGCCGCGAACGCCGCAACATTCTATGCCATTGCAATAAAACTTGCTTCAGGCGAAGATGTTGAAAATCTGCCCGAATCGATGAGGGAGTCGTATAATAGCGAGTTGTCGAAAATTATGGCAGAATCCGATGGTAGTTCTGCCTTTATGGGCACCGACTATTTTGCGTATAGCTTATTCAAACCGCGCGGAAATTATACCCGCACCGAAGAGAGCCGCCGCTATTTCAAAGCCATGATGTGGCTTCAAACCGCCAGTTTCAATCTTCAACAAACACTTTATCTGGCATATCAGTTTGAGCTGTCGTCCAGCGAGATAAAAGATAAGTATTTCTCGGTTCTCGATCCCGTTACATTCCTTATGGGTGAGCCCGACAATGTTTCAATAGCCGAAATTGCCGACATTATCGACACCGAGTTGGGCATAAACACGGTTGCCGATATTTGCAACCAGCAAAAGGTGAAACAGGCACAAAACATTATTGTCCAGAAGTTTGCCGAACACTCAAAAATCAATTCTTATAAGGGTGTTGAGATAAATTTTATGCCACAGCGCTATGTTCCTGACAATGAGGTGTTGGGCACAATGTACGATAGCGTTCCAAATGCCGACCGCGCTTATCCCAGCGGATTGGACGTTTTCGATGCGTTTGGATCGGCTACCGCGGCTAACATATTGGACAGCACTGATAATGGAACAAAAACATGGGACAAGTACAACGAAAAAAGCACGAAGATGCGCGGCAAATTCTCTCAATACAGCAACTTCGATAAAACCATGTACAACAAATGGTTCGAGAGCCTTATTGTTTTGCAGAAAAAAAACAAGGATTGGCCAGGCCACATGCAAACCAGCGCCTGGGAACGCAAGAATATGAACGCCGCGTTGGGCTCGTGGGCAGAATTAAAGCACGATGCAATTCTTTATTCAGAACAACCAGATGGGGCAGAAATGGGTGGTGGAGGACCTGATGATTATTATTATGCTATCAGCCTGCCCGCCCCCGAATATTTTCAAAATTATCTGGAGCCCAATCTTCTATTTTGGGAAAAAATGAAAGAGATGCTAAATCTTAATGTTCAAATGCTGAAAAAAGCAGGTTATGATGGATGGCTTCAATCATCTGCAAGTAATTTAATGAGAGCGGTTGAAGAGGCAATAGAAATCTCAAAGAAAGAGTTAAAAGGCGAAAAATTGACGAAAAGAGAAAATGATTATTTGGAAAAAACCGGCGGAGAATTCGAGTATATGACTTTGCTATATATGAACGACTATGCGTTAAATAGTTGGGATCAAGTTGAAGGTGCCGATACTTGTGTGGCTGTAGTTGCCGATGTGTTCACCCGTTCAATCGATGGCTGCGATAAAAACGGTATTTTGTACGAGGCAATAGGCAACGCCAATACAATTTATGTGGTTGTCGAGCACAACAATCAAATCTATCTAACCCGGGGCGGAGTGTACGATTACCGTGAATTTGTGGGTTCTCTTGGCAACAGACTCACCGACGAGGAGTGGCAAACCGAATTAAGCACCAATCCCACCAAAGGAAGACCTAGCTGGATGAAAGATCTGTATACCAATAAGTTGACTAAAATAAACAAAAAGGCTGGTGATAGAGATTGTCCTTTTTGGTTGATACATGTTTATATGAAATATGATAAAGAAAAAGATAAATATATAGATATAGAAGAACTGGCCGACGACAGCACCTATAACGACAGCAGTTTCTTGGAAGATGATTATTAAATTTGAATCATAAAGAAACGGCTACCAATACGGCAGCCGTTTCTTATTCTACTAAAATCACTTGAAGCATTCGATTATATTAGAGCCGAAACGCAATTTTTTAACCACTTTCGGCACTGTTATAAAAATCTCTATTTTCGCTCCGGTTAAAACGATAGTATTATGGAATGCCGCCCAAAATGTGCAGCCTGCTGCATAGTGATTTCGATAAGTTCGCCCATTCCGGGAATGCCCAACGGCAAGCCTGCGGGTGTGCGCTGCGTGAACCTTGACGACGATTTGCGCTGCAAGATTTTCGGCCGCCCCGAGCGCCCGCGCATTTGCAGCGCCTTCCAACCCGACCCGCTCATCTGCGGCCAGTCGCGCGCCGAGGCGGTCAAGATAATGGCTGAACTTGAAGAAATGGACCCGGAAAAGTTCTGACTTGGAAGAAAACGGCCAGCCGCAAAAATCTGTGCCACTAACACTAAAGGCATTATATTCTGTATATCTTTGCGAGATTTTAAAATGGTGAGCAATGCCTGACGCAGGTAAATATCTTTCGAACATAAATTCGCCCGACGACCTTAAAAAATACAAGGTCGAAGAGTTGCCCGCCATTTGCGACGAGCTGCGCCAGTACATCATCGATGTGGTGAGCAAGCACCCCGGTCATTTTGGTTCAAGTTTAGGTGTAGTTGAGCTCACGGTTGCCCTTCATTATGTGTATAATACGCCTTACGACCAGCTTGTTTGGGATGTGGGGCACCAAGCTTACGGCCATAAGATTCTCACCGGCCGCCGCGACCAGTTCCCGTCGAACCGACTGCTGCACGGCATATCTGGTTTCCCCAAGCGCAGCGAGAGTGAGTACGACGCTTTTGGCGCCGGACACGCATCAACTTCAATATCAGCTGCTTTAGGGTTGGCCATGGGTGCCAAGCTCAAAGGCGAGACCGATCGTAATGTGGTGGCCATCATCGGCGACGGCTCGATGACCGGCGGATTGGCTTTTGAAGGTCTTAACAACGCAGGCGTGCAAAAGACCAATCTGCTTGTGGTCCTGAACGATAACAACATGGCCATCGACCCGAGTGTGGGCGCGTTCAAAGACTATTTGGTCGATGTGTCGACATCGCAGCGCTACAACAAACTGAAGGAAGATGTTTGGAACGTATTAGGAAAGCTGAACCGCTTCGGACCTAATACTCAAGCGCTTATACAGAAAATCGACCACGGCGTGAAGGCAATCCTGATGAAGCAGGGCAACCTGTTCGAAGCCCTGAATTTCCGCTATTTCGGCCCTATCGACGGCCACGATGTCGTCTATCTTGCCCGCGTGCTCGACGACCTGAAACGCATTCCGGGCCCCAAGCTGCTGCACATCAAGACGGTGAAGGGCAAGGGATTCCCGCAGGCCGAGCAGGATCAGACCACATGGCACGCACCGGGTCTGTTCGACAAAAAGACGGGCGAAATCATCAAAGGCAAGACCGACGACCGTCCGCGCTATCAGGATGTGTTCGGCCACACGCTGCTTGAGCTTGCCGAGCGCAACCCGAAAATTGTGGGCATCACGCCCGCCATGCCAACGGGTTGCAGCATGAACATTATGATGGAAAAACTGCCCGACCGCACGTTCGATGTGGGCATTGCCGAAGAGCACGCCGTAACCTTCGCCGCAGGCTTGGCCGCGCAGGGCATGGTGCCGTTCTGCAATATCTACTCATCGTTCATGCAGCGCGCCTACGATCAGATTATTCACGATGTGGCTCTGCAGAATCTGAATGTCGTCTTCTGCCTTGACCGAGCCGGCATTGTTGGTGCCGACGGTCCCACGCACCACGGAGCTTTTGACATCGCCTTCATGCGCAGCATCCCCAACATGACCATTGCCGCCCCAATGGACGAGCACGAGTTGCGCAACATGATGTACACCGCGCAGCACAAGCCCACCGGGCCGTTCTCTATCCGCTATCCGCGCGGAAAAGCGCCGGGTAATAATTGGCACGGCTCATTTGAGTTGATTCCGATAGGCAAGGCCCGCACCATCCGCGAAGGCACTGATGTGGCCATTCTCACCATTGGCAACACCGGCAACTTTGTCAAAGAAGTGGCCGATAAGATTATAGCGCACGGCATCGATTACGCTCACTACGATATGCGGTTCGTCAAGCCGATGGATACCGATCTGTTACTCAACGTGTTCAGCCGGTTCAATAAAATTATTACTATAGAAGATGGCGTGTTGAGCGGCGGTTTCGGAAGCGCTGTTCTTGAGTTTATGGCCGACCACAGTTTCACGGCCAATGTGGTGCGACTTGGCATCCCCGATAAGTTTGTTGAGCACGGCGCGTCGCATGAGCTTTATGAGATTTGCGGCTACTCGCCCGACAATATTCTCGAAGCCGTTGTAAAGCTCATGCAGCCCACACCCGACCTGCATGTTGGCCACCGCATCAAGCTTTTCAATGCGTTTCATTTCCTGAAACAGTAGCGGGCGAACAGGTGTAATCGAAAAAATCGTATTATTGCACCTATTAAAAATAAGAATCATGAAGAAACATTTGCTTTTATTCGGTCTGTTGGCCGTGTTGTTCGCATCATGCGGAAATTCCAATGATAATGAGTATGCGCCTATTAACAAGTGCATCTACGACATCATGTCTGACTACTATTTGTGGAACAGGCATATGCCGAGATATCAGCGCGGCGACGACCGCAATCCGGCCGATTTCTTTGAGAGCCTGCTGTACAGCAAGGAAGACCATTGGTCGTTTATCACTGACGACAGCCAATCGCTGAACGATGAGCTCGCCGGAAGCCCGTTCTCAATGGGTTACTCACCACAATTTTGGTACTACAACGATCAAAAAAACGTGCTGATTGTGGTTGAATTCGTCTATCCGGGCTCGCCCGCCGACCGTGCCGGATTGAAACGCGGCGACATCATTCTCGATATCAATGGGCAATCCATGACACCAGACAATTACTATGAACTTTACTTGAAAGAACAGGCTACTTACACACTCGGTAAGTACGATGTTGTAAAAAATGAGTTAGTGACTGATGTTGATATTTCAATGAAAGCCGAGAAAATCAAGGCCGATCCTTCGGTTTACGACACCATTCTCATGGTAAATAACAAGCCTGTTGGCTATTACGTTTTCACAGCCTTCACAACTGATGCCGGTTATTACGCAACGATGGATGCCGTGTTCGACCGCTTCAAGGCTGCAGGTGTCAAAGACCTGATTCTCGACTTGCGCTACAACGGTGGCGGCGATATTGAAACAGCTGGACACCTTGCTTCGGCCATCGCGCCCACAAGCGTAGTCGAAAACCACGAAGTGCTTGTATCCTATGTCTATAATAATGTGCTGACAGAGTATTATACAAGTAGAGGAAATGAAGATGATATTCAGTACCGGTTTCCGTCCAACAGCCATAATGCTGATATTGAAAACTTGTATGTGCTTGTCACTGAAGGCACAGCGTCAGCAAGTGAGTTGGTTACCATCGGCCTTAAACCTTATATGAACGTGAAACTGATAGGAGCAAGCACTTACGGCAAATACACAGGTATGTTTGTTTTCGACAATACACTTGAAGATCTTGAAGATTTGGAAAATTGGGCGTTGCTGCCCGTCTGCATGAAATATGCAAACGCTGAAGGATTTACCGATTTTGTCGATGGTTTGACACCTGACTACGAAGTGGAAGACGTATTGATGGACGGCTATCAGTTTGGCGATGCCAACGACCCGATGCTTGCCACGGCTCTTGATGTCATTGGCGGGCAGCCACTTACTGCAAAAGCGGCTAGAATTATGCCATTCAAAGTGGCAGGACGCAACCGCTCGATTGTTGGCAACAACTTGATTGTCAAACAAAACAGATTGACAAAATAAGTTGAGAAACAATCATTCCAAAAGTTTAAACTTACTTGTCAAGTGACTATGTTGAAGATACTGAATAACTGTTTGTTATCACTATGCTCAAATATCTAAAAGCAATAGCCGAAGCGCTCGGCATCAAACTCGAACAGGTTGAGGCCGTTACCGGTCTGCTCGACGGCGGCGCCACCGTGCCGTTCATCAGCCGTTACCGCAAGGAGGCCACAGGCGGCCTTGACGAGGTGGCCATCTTCAACATCGAGAGCCAATATCACAAGTTTGCCGAACTCGAGAAACGCAAGCAGACCATTGTCGAGACCATTGCCGAGCAGGGCAAACTCACTGATGAGTTGAAGCGCAAAATCGATGATGCGCTCGACAGCACCACGCTCGAAGACCTTTATCTGCCCTACAAGCCGAAGAAACGCACCCGTGCCACTGTGGCGCGCGAGCAGGGATTGGAACCATTGGCCGGATGGCTCATGAAGCAGAATCCGGGCAGTGCCGAACTGATGGCCGAACGGTTCTTGAAGGGCGACATCGACGAGCCGGAAAAGGCTCTGGCCGGTGCGCGCGACATCATTGCCGAATGGGTGAGCGAGAATGCCGTGGCTCGTCAGCGCGTGCGCAACTGCTTCAGCCACAATGCTGTGGTAACATCGAAAGTGGTGAAGGGCAAGGAACCCGACGCCATCAAATACGGCGACTACTACGACTTTTCGGAACCGCTGCGCCGCTGCCCGTCGCACCGAATGCTAGCCATGCGCCGCGGTGAGAACGAAGGCTTCCTGCGTATCAGCATCGAGCCGCAGGGCACCGACGTGACCGACCTGCTGCACCGTCAGTTTCTGAAAGCCGACAACGAAGCCGCCCGTCAGGTTGAGATGGCCATCGACGACAGTTACAAGCGGCTCATCCAACCGTCTATCGAAAACGAATTCAAAAAGATAGCCAAAGACAAGGCCGACAAGGAAGCCATCAGCGTCTTCTCGACCAATCTGCGGCAGCTGCTTCTGGCGGCGCCGCTCGGGCGCAAGAGCATTCTGGCTCTCGACCCTGGATTCCGCACGGGCTGCAAGGTGGTCTGCCTTGACGAGACGGGCAACCTGCTGCACCATCAGGCCATCTTTCCGCATCCGCCGCAGAACGAGTGGAGCGAGTCGCAGGAAACCATTGCCGCGCTGGTGAAAAAATACGGCTGCAAGGCCATCGCCATCGGCAACGGCACGGCAAGCCGCGAGACGGAAGCATTTGTGAAATCGATAAAGTTCGACACTGATGTGCAGATTTTTGTTGTGAGCGAGAACGGTGCGTCGGTTTACAGTGCGTCGCAGGTGGCGCGCGACGAGTTCCCCGACCAAGACGTGACTGTGCGCGGTGCGGTCTCAATCGGCCGCCGACTGATGGACCCGCTGGCCGAACTGGTCAAAATCGACCCGAAATCGATAGGCGTGGGGCAGTATCAGCACGATGTTGACCAAACGGCGCTCAAAGAGAGCCTTGATTTTGTGGTTGAAAGTTGCGTGAACTCGGTGGGCGTGAACCTGAACACGGCTAGCATGCATCTGCTTGGCTATGTGAGCGGTCTGGGGCCGAAACTGGCGCAGAGCATTGTCGATTACCGCACAGAGAACGGTGCCTTCACATCGCGGCAGCAACTGAAAAAAGTGCCGCGCCTTGGCGACAAGGCTTTTGAGCAGTGCGCCGCCTTCCTGCGGATACCCGAATCGCGTAATCCGCTCGACAACAGCGCCGTGCACCCCGAGAGTTACCATATTGTTGACCAAATGGCAGGCGACCTAGGCTGCACAGTGTCGGACCTAATTGCCGACAGCAAGTTGCGCTCACGCATCGACCTGAAACGCTACGTGACGCCGACCGTGGGGTTGCCCACCTTGCAGGACATCAAAGCCGAACTGGAAAAGCCCGGCCGCGACCCGCGCTCTGAAATTCAGGAATTTGCATTTGCCGAAGGCGTCAACACCATCGACGATTTGAAGGAAGGAATGGTTGTGCCTGGCATTGTGACCAACATCACCAACTTCGGCGCGTTTGTCGATATTGGCGTGCATCAGGACGGTCTGGTGCACATCTCGCAGTTGGCCAACAAGTATGTGAGCAACCCCAACGATGTTGTGACGCTGCATCAGCACGTGATGGTGAAGGTTGAGAGCGTCGACAACCGCCGCAACCGCATCAGCCTGACAATGAAAGGGGTGAAGCAGAATTAGAAAATCCATACAATCAAAAACCTAAACATTATGACAAAACAGGAAGCAATTGACAAGGCTCTGGCATACTTCAAAGAAGGCTATGCCTGCTCGCAGTCGGTGGCAATGACGTTTGCGCCCGAGTTCGGGACCGATGTTGACACGGTGAAAATGATTTCGGCACCGTTTGGCGGCGGCATGGGCCGTCTGCGCGGAAAGTGCGGCGCTGTGACGGGTGCGTTTATGGTGCTTGGAATGGCTACTGGCAAGTACGGCCCGAAAGATATGGACACAAAACTGGCACAGTACAAAAAGGTACAGGACCTGAATGCGGCCATTGTCGGAATCTACGGAACAGCCGAATGCGGCGAGTTGCTGAAGAAGAAGGTGAACAAAGAGCAGGTTGAAGCCCGCGACCATCATCAGATTGTCTGCACAGGCATTATTGCCGATGCTGTGGCGGCTCTCTACGACATTCTCTACCCCGAAAAACAGGCTCTGGTGCAATAATCGGGCTGACATATAGAGAGAAAACGAAAAAAATATACTTTTGCCCCACACTAAAAAATATATCATCGTGGACAACTTAAAAGATTTTGAATCAGTATCGGGCGGCGGACGGAATAAGAAGCTCGTCACCATCATTGTTGTGGAATCGGTATTGCTTGCCGTAATGTGCTTTTTGTACTTTACAAAGACATATACAAGTCATATACAGACAATTACCATCAATCAAGTTTCAGAAGAGAAAGACTCGCTGACAGTGCAGTACCACCTGCTGCTGGCCGACTACGAGAACATTGAGACGAGCAACGACAGCATATCAGCGCAGCTCGAGAAGGAAAAAGAGCACATCAAGCAGCTGATGACCGAGCTGAAGGCCACCAAGTCGGAAAACAAGGCTCAAATCAACAAACTCAAGAAGGAACTGAAAACCCTGCGCGACGTGATGAAGAGCTTCGTTCACACCATTGATTCGCTCAACACGCTGAACATCCAACTCACCGAAGAAAACACGCAGGTGAAGAAACAAATCACGCAGGCCAAGCAAGAAAACAAGCAGCTGACAAAGAAATACGAAGAAGCCGCAACCAAAGTGGCAAAGGCGTCGGTAATCAAGGCCATCAACACATCGATGGACAGCTACTCGGCGAAGGGCAAACCGGCCAACAAGGCCAAGAAGGTTAAACGCCTGGCTGTGAAGTTCACGCTCGACGAAAACCCGATAGCGCCACAGGGCAACAAGAAAGTATACATCCGAATCATCACGCCCGATGGCTTGATGCTGGTGAACAAAGAACAGGACACTTTCAAATTTGAAGACGATAAAATCACATTTTCAGCCTTGCGCGAAGTTGACTACAAGGGCGAAAAGGTTGATATGGTCATTTACTACGAGTGCGACGAAGGCGAGCTGACATCGGGAACATATAAAACCGAAATTTTCTGCGACGGCAGTATGATTGGCTCGACCGACATCGTTTTGAAATAACACAAAAGATTGGTAAACAATATTATATGGATATAGTTTTAAGCGGAATCCGGCCCACCGGAAACCTTCATTTGGGAAATTACTACGGGGCTGTCAAGAGCTTTGTGAAGATGCAGGAAGAGTATAAATGCTTCTATTTCATTGCCGACTGGCACTCGCTCACAACGCACCCTACACCCGAAAACATACAAAAAAGCGCCCGGACCATCCTGGCCGAATATCTGGCCTGCGGAATAGACCCCGACAAAGCCACAATATACATTCAGAGCGATGTGCCTGAAACCATCGAGCTATATCTCTATCTTAATATGAACACCTACATTGGCGAGCTGGGCCGCGTGACCACCTTCAAAGAGAAGGCACGCAAGCAGCCCGACAACGTGAACGCCGGACTCTTCACCTACCCGACGCTGATGGCTGCCGACATTCTGCAGCACCGCGCTGTGAAGGTGCCCGTGGGCAAAGACCAAGAGCAGAATATGGAAATGGCCCGCAAGTGCGCACGCCGTTTCAACAACATCTATAAAGTTGAATTCTTCCCCGAGCCGCAGAATTTCTACTTCAGCCAACACGCTGTGAAGGTTCCCGGACTCGACGGCAGCGGCAAGATGGGCAAGAGCGAAGGCAACTGCATCTATCTTTACGAAGATGCCAAGACGATTACCAAAAAAGTGATGCGCGCCGTGACCGACGCCGGTCCGCAAGCGCCTAACAGCCCAAAACCTGAAGTGATTCAGAACCTGTTCACGCTGATGGAAATAGCGAGCACGCCTGACACTTACAAATATTTCGACGAGAAATGGAACGACTGCACGCTGCGCTACGGCGACATGAAGAAGCAGCTGGCCGAAGACATTGTCAAGACTCTGGCACCAATCCGCGAGCGCATTCTAGAGTATTCGGGCAACACCGAACTGCTTGACAAGATTGCCCGTCAGGGTGCCGAAAAGGCCCGAGAGAGTGCGGCGGCCACACTTAAAGAAGTGCGTAAGATAATCGGTTTCAAAGTTTATTAATTCAACGCATTATGAGTACGGCGCGATTGATTACCGACGCATTTGCCCGCTGCAATCAGTTCAGCATTCTGGTTGTGGGCGATGTGATGATTGACGCCTACATGTGGGGCAAGGTGGAACGTATCTCGCCCGAAGCACCGGTGCCAATCATATCAATCAAAAGCCACGAAGAGCGCCTGGGCGGTGCCGCCAATGTGGGGCTGAACGTGAAGGCGATGGGCGCCAACGCGGTGATGTGCGCCGTCATTGGCAGCGACGAGAAGGGCGACCAACTCTGCCGCCTGCTCGAGCAGAACGGAATGACAGCTGACGGCATTATCAAATCTGACCAACGCAAGACAACCGTCAAAACACGCGTCATCAGCAGCAATCAACACCTTCTGCGCATCGACGACGAGCAGACCGCACCGCTGCCCGAAGAGATTGAAAAACAATTCATCAGTCATATCGACAGACTGTTTGGCAAATACAAGTTCGACGCCGTGATTTTTGAAGATTACGATAAGGGCAACATCACCCCCGCGGTGATAGAGCACGTTGTGGCACAGGCAAAAAAGCACAACATTCCGACACTTGTCGACCCAAAGAAGCGCAATTTCACCAACTATAACGGCGTCACGCTTTTCAAACCTAACTTCAAAGAAATTTGCGATGGACTGAAAATCAGCCTTGCCAAAGGCGATTTCGGCGCTCTCAACGCTGCCGCGCAGCAACTGAAAACAATGCTCGGCGCCGGCTATGTGATGGTCACGCTGTCAGAGCTGGGTGTTTTCATCACCGACGGCGAGAGCTACTCTCGCACACCTGCCGAAGTGCGCGACATTGCCGATGTTTCGGGTGCGGGCGACACGGTTATCAGTGTAGCTGCTTGCTGTATGGCAGCTGGTCTGCCGCCGGTGCTAACCGCTCAGATTGCCAACATTGCCGGCGGTCTGGTCTGCGAGAAAGTTGGCGTTGTGCCTGTGGACAAGGACGCTTTGCTTGACGATGTGGTGAAGAAGCTGGCCTGAAACGCGAGCGTCGTAAAAAACTCTCAATCAATTTCCCCGTCAAAATCCGGTTCAATCAACGGCTTGCTGGCCGGAAGTCTGAATTTTAGGTAGTGGATGGTGTTTCCATCGTCGATGTGCAGCTGCTCATAGTAGGTTTTGATGCCAAGCACGTCGTCAATCCACGGCTCACTGTAAAGGTCGGCCGACTGGCGGATAATCTCAAGTCCGTTTTGCGCCGCAACTTCACATGAATATTTATAAAGGAAACGGCTGTCGGTTTTCAGATTGACAAAACCATTGTCGGTCAGCAACTGCTGGTACATTGTCAGGAAGAGACTCGATGTCAGGCGTTTCTTGGCACGCCGTTTCTTCATTTGCGGGTCGGGGAAGGTTATCCATATTTCGCTCACTTCGCCTGGCGCAAAGAAAGCTCTTATTATCTCGATGCGGGTCCGCAAAAAGGCCACATTGCTCATCTGCTCAAGGTTCGACGCCTTGGCGCCGGTCCAAATGCGGGCGCCTTTGATGTCAACACCGATGAAATTCTTATCAGGGAACATACGCGCCATGCCGACGGTATATTCCCCCTTGCCGCAGCCTAGTTCAAGCACAATCGGGTTGTTGTTTTTGAACACACTGCTGTGCCACGTGCCCTTGAGTTCGTGTGTGAAATTGGTGAAATCGGAAACTTCAGGCTGAAAGACATTTGCGAAAGTTTCGTTTTCTCTGAATTTGGCTAATTTTCCTTTGCCCACAGCTTGCTGATATTAAGTTATTTGGCTTTCTCTATTTTAAGTCCTGCATCGAGCACATGCTCAAGATTCTCAATGCGCATGGCCTGCTCAATGTAGAAGGTATAGGTGCCACTTTGCGGGAAAACAACGTTCCGTTTATAGACGATGCTGTTTGACCAAACATTCCCAAACCCCTTGCCGAGCCATTTTCCGCGCTTGTCGGCAAGCAGACATTCAAGTGTGTCAGTCTGATGCGAACGATCGGGCGCTGTGATGGTTATGAAAAGGTACATGTTGCTGTAGGGGTATTGCCCCGTTATCCGGTTGCAGAACAAGATGTTATAAGGTGTTGCGGTGTCGGTGACCGGAACTTCGAAAATCAGCACGCTGTCGCGATTCCACTGCTCATCACGCATATCCACATTGTTCTCGTACAATGTTGACTGGTTTGAACAAGATAAAACGCTTGCCATCAATGCAATAACAGCTAATATCTTAAGCATTTGTTTCATTGTTGCCTGCGTTGTTGCCACCACGGTTGGAATCCTGCTGGTTGTTGCCGCGGTTTTGTCTGTTGCGATGTTTTTTCTTCTTGCGACGCGACGAGTCGAATCGTGTAAGGCTGTCTTGTCCAACCACTTGTGTGAAATCAATTTCTTCGGGTGCGTTGCTGTTGTCAGAAGCCGTTTGCGCTTCAAGTTCAACCTTTATTCCACGCTTGTTCATGTCAAGGTATTCCTTCACCTTCTCAACCGAAACAGGAATCATGTCAAGACTGTTGGCGTCGCCCACCGAATACCACATCAGACGGCGGAACACATCGGTTTTTTGGTGGTATGCTTTGCCGTTGGTGGTCATTATGGCTTCTGACGGCGGGAAGTCCTTCCGCTCGTCGATGTATGAGTCGACTTCGTAATTCAGGCAGCATTTCAGCTTGCAGCACTGTCCGGCCAGCTTTTGTGGGTTGGGCGACAGTTCCTGATAGCGAGCGGCGGTGGTGGTAACCGACACAAAATTGCTCATCCAGGTTGCGCAGCACAGCTCGCGGCCGCACGACCCGATACCGCCAATGCGCCCTGCTTCCTGGCGGGCACCAATCTGGCGCATCTCAACGCGGATATGGAAACGGTCGGCCAGCACTTTGATAAGTTGCCGGAAATCGACACGGTCATCGGCAATATAATAGAAGATGGCCTTGGTCTTGTCGCCCTGATACTCAACATCACCTATTTTCATATTCAGCTTCAGGTCGGCGGCAATCTTGCGTGATTCAATCATTGTATCGGTTTCGAGTGCAATGGCTTCTTTCCATTTCTCAATGTCGACGGGTTTCACCTTGCGGTAGATGGTTTTGAATTCGCCCTGTGGGTTGATGTTGTGCTTACGCAGCTGGCAGAGAACCAGCGGACCTTTCAGCGACACAATGCCGATGTCGTGTCCTGGCGACGCTTCAACGGCCACAATGTCGCCCGGAACTAATCGCAGCTTGTTCGAGTTGTAGTAGAAACCTTTGCGCGTGTTCTTGAACCGCACTTCGTAAATCTCATTCTTGTCGATTCCTTCCGGAATATCGTTCAACCAATCGAAAACATTGAGTTTGCCCGAGTAGGATATTTTGCAGCAAGTTGTTTCCGAATCAATATTTTCAATGGGGAATCCCCGTGTTATGTCGTTATTCATAATAAATCAAAAAATCGTGTAAATATAGACAATAGTTGATATTTGAAAATTATTAAAGCAAAAGATTGTTGGACAAATTGCGTCAAAAGCGGCTTTTTACCACCTGTTTAGATGAAAAAACAGCTGTTTGTCGTGGTTACAACGTCTTGATTGACAGGTGTTAATGAAAAAACATCAAAAAAATCACCATCATCTGTTGCACGAAACGTATTTTGCCATACATTTGCAACCGCAAACGCGAGAATAGCTCAGTTGGTAGAGCACGACCTTGCCAAGGTCGGGGTCGCGGGTTCGAGTCCCGTTTCTCGCTCTTTTTTTTTGTTCTACTATAAGGTTGCCCAGATGGCGGAATTGGTAGACGCGCCGGACTTAAAATCCTGTGTCCAGTAATGGACGTGCCGGTTCGAGACCGGCTCCGGGTACAAGATCTAAACTCTTTGTGAACGATGGTTTGCAAAGAGTTTTTTTGTTTTTGTACGGTTGATTTTACAAATCAAGAAAAAACGACGCTTGTCACACGTTTTGTAAGATGGCATTTTTTATCTTTGCCACTTAAAATAAAATTTTTGCAATGGCAATATCTATCTCGAAACGGCTGCAATGGAAGATAATCATTTGGTCGTTAGTGGTGTTTCCGGTTGTGCTCACGGCTGTGATGTTCTACAACATTTGGAACGGAAATCTCGGCTTTATGCCTTCGTTTGAAGAACTTGAGAATCCGAAAAGCAACCTTGCTTCGGAAGTGTATTCGGAAGACGGCGTGCTTCTGGGCACCTATTTCAAAGAGAACCGCTCGACCGGCACCTACAACGAGCTCTCGCCGTACCTTGTCGATGCCTTGGTTTCTACTGAAGACCAGCGCTACTACAAGCACTCGGGCGTCGATTTCCCCGGTCTGGTGCGCGTGTTCTTCAAGACCATTGTTTCGGGCAACAAGAGTTCGGGCGGCGGTAGCACCATATCGCAGCAGCTGGCCAAGATGCTTTTCCCGCGCGAGAATTTCACCAACTCTCTGCAAATGGTGAACCGCAAGTTCCGCGAGTGGGTTATCGCCATCAAGCTTGAGCGCAGCTACACCAAAGAAGAGATTATCGCAATGTATCTCAACCAGTTCGATTTTATGAACCTGGCCGTGGGCGTGAAGTCGGCGGCGAAAATCTACTTCAACACCACGCCGCAGGACTTGCGCATTGAGCAGGCGGCAATGCTTGTGGGAATGGCCAAGAACCCGGCGCTCTACAATCCGCTGCGCCGCCCCGAGCAGACTGCGCAGCGCCGCAATGTGGTTCTCTATCAGATGCTGAACAACGATAAGCTCACCCGTGCCGAGTACGACTCGCTCAAGCAGCTTCCACTGGGGCTCGACTATCACAAGGTTGACCACAAGGAAGGTCTGGCGACATATTTCCGCGAGTTTCTGCGCATTGAGATGAACACCAAAAAGCCCGTGCGCAAGAATTACAAAAACAAGTCTGATTATGAGAGAGATTCGATAGAGTGGTTCACCAATCCGCTGCGTGGCTGGTGCAACCGCAACCTGAAACCCGACGGCTCGCCATACGACATCTACAAAGACGGTCTGAAAATCTACACCACCGTCAACTCAAAGATGCAGGACTATGCCGAGAACGCCGTGCGCGACCATCTGAAAAACACGTTGCAAAAGCAGTTCGACTATCTTGAGAAAGACAAGGAAAACGCGCCGTTCTCGAGCGAACTCACACCCGAGCAGGTGAACACCATTATGACCAACTCGATGAAATGGTCAGAGCGTTACCGCGTGCTCTACAGGGTTAGAAAAATGCCGTACGACGATGTTGTGAAGAACTTCAACACCCCGACCGAGATGAACGTCTTCAGCTGGCACGGCAATGTTGACACCGTTATGACCCCGATGGACTCGATGCGCTACTACAAGCACTTCCTGCAGTCGGGCTTTATGGCGATGGACCCGCACTCGGGCTACGTGAAGGCATACGTGGGCGGCATCGACTACCACCATTTCCAATACGACCACGTGACGAAAGCCCAGCGGCAGGTGGGCTCGACCTTCAAGCCGTTCCTTTACACATTGGCAATGATGGACGGCTTCACGCCCTGCGACCGCGTGCTCAACGTGCCCGTCACCATCACCGACCCCGAGACGGGCGTTGTGTGGACACCGAAAGCCGGCAGCAGCAGTTTTCTCGAAGGCCGCGAGCTCTCACTGCAATACGGTCTGGCGCAGTCGCTCAACAACATATCAGCCTGGCTGATGAACCGTTTCAAACCGAAGGCTGTGATTCAGCTGGCTCATAATATGGGAATCAAGAGCGATATTCCGCGTGTGCCGTCAATTTGCCTTGGCGTGGCCGACCTGACGCTTTGCGAGATGGTGAGCGCCTACTGCTGCTTCGCCAACAAGGGCGTTTACACCCAGCCGATTTTTGTGACACGCATCGAAGATAAGAACGGCAACGTGCTGGCCAATTTCCAGCCGGTTAAGCACGAAGCCATCAGCGAGCGCACGGCCTACTTGATGCTCACAATGCTGCAGGGCGTTGTGCGCAAGGGCACCGGCTCACGCTTGTGGCGCGACGATTATCCGTGGAAGTTCAAAGCGCAGATTGCCGCCAAAACTGGAACCACCAACGAGCAGTCCGACGGCTGGTTTATGGGCGTCACGCCGAACCTTGTGGGCGGTGTCTGGACCGGCGCCGAAGACCGCAGCGTTCACTTCGAGTCAATCACCTACGGACAGGGCGCCAATATGGCTCTGCCTATCTGGGCCGGATTTATGCGCAAGGTTTACGACGACCCGGCTTTGCCTTACAGCGAGTCAGATGTGTTTGAGAAGCCAGCCGACTGGAACGAGACTTTCGACTGCCCCGACTACGACGAGAAACAGAGCAGCGGCAGCCAGAGCGACGATATTGAAGATGAATTCTATTTCTAACGGCATATATCTGACAATCAAACATCTATCACGAAAGCTCAAATGAAAAAAGGTTTGTTCATAGTTGCGGTAGTGGTTGTTGTGGCGGCAATGGCAGTGTCGTATTTCTACTTCAAGCAGCAGCAGAACGGCGCTGTGTCGGCCATCGACGCCGTGCCGGTTAATTCGGCGGCCATTATTGAAGTGAAGGACGCGCGGGCGGTGATGAAGAAGATGAAATCGAGCCGCGTTTTTGCCGATGTGGCCGAAGTGGGTTCGGGTGCCGAGTTTGCGGCCAATCTGCTTGCTATTGACTCGCTGCTGAACACCAACCCCACTTTTGCCGACAACTTCAAGGGGCTGCCGGTGGTGGTTTCGTTCCATAACACCACAATGCTTAATTATGAGCCACTTGCAGTGATGGCTTTCAGTTCGAACCTTCAGGGCAAACGCGCACTCGACGCCATTCTGACTCTGCTTGGCCCGTCGGGCAGCCTGGCAACGCAGAAGTACGACCAGGCCAAAATCACCAAATTCACAAGCACCGCCAACAACAAAGTGGTGGTTTACTTCACCTTTTTCCAAGGCTACCTGATGGCATCGACCAACGAGATGCTTATGCAGGACGCTGTGCGCCAGACCATTAGCGGCTACGGAATCAACCAGACCCCGTCGTTTGTGAAGGTTAGGCAGTGGGCCGGCAAAAATGTCGATGCCAACATCTATCTTCAGTTTAAATTCCTTAATCCGTTCATACAGAAACAGTTCGTTAACAATCTGTTTAGCGATATGGCCATTCAGACGTTCTCTGACTGGGGCGGATTCGACATCAGCATAAAGAACGACAACTGGCTGGTGAACGGTTTCACGCTGCAGAGCGCCGTCAAAAACCAGTGGTCGCAACTGTTTGAAGGTCAGGAAGCTGTGCAGTGCGACCTTGTTAAAAAAGTGCCGATGGGCATCAGCGGATTCACGTGGCTGGGAATCAGCAATTTCCAGAAATATCAGCGGTCGCTCGAGTCGTATATGGAAAACGTAGGACAGCTCACCCGCCATCAGACCAACATCGGCTCGCTCAGGCAGATGTTCGGCAATCAGATTGTCAACCAGATGGCCGACAATTTCGGTCACGGTGTGATGCAGGTGGCAATGCCCGACGGCTCGACAATCTGCATTGTTGAAGGCAAAAGCGGCTACGAAGCGCGGCAGATGCTCGAGCTGCTGGTGGCCGGCAAGACAGCCAGCCCCGGCCGTCAGGAATTCAAAATCGATAACGACACCAAATATTTCATTTACGAGATGCCGCTGCAGCAGGCGCCCGCTCGTTTGTTCGGCCCGTGGATGGGGCAGTGCAAGGCGCAGTATGTGTGCGCCATCGACAATATGCTGGTGTTTGGCGACACCTACGCCGTGGTGACGCACTTTGTGTATGACAATGTGCTGCGCAAAAGGCTTCAATACGACCCCGATTACGACCAGTTCAGCAACTACATAACCAACAAGTCGAACTTCTTCACCTTTGTCTCGCTCACGGGTGCCGAGTCGCTGCTGAGTCGCATTCTGTCGAGCGCCAACATCACCAGCTTCCACAACCATCAGTCGGCTTACGGCAACTTCTACGGTCTGGCCTGGCAGTTCTCGGCCGAAGACGGATTTCTGTATCACAACACCTTCCTGCGCCATCAGCCGGTGCAGTCGAGCTCGGCGTCAACACTTTGGGAAACGCATCTCGACACCCTGGCCGCCTTCAAGCCCGTGCTGGTTGAGAATCACAACACCGGCGAGCGCGAAATCTTCATTCAGGACCTTCGAAACAACATCTACCTGATAAACGCCGCCGGCCGCATAATGTGGAAAAAACAGATTGACGAGCCGATAATTGGCGGTGTGCAACAGATTGATTACTACCACAATGGCAAGTTGCAGATGTTCTTCAACACCGCTTCGAAGATGTATCTGGTGGACCGCAACGGCAACCACGTTGAGCGTTACCCGATAGCGCTGCCGAGCCCCACAAGCCTGCCGGTGGCCGTGTTCGATTACGCCAAAAACCGCAACTACCGCCTGTTTGTTGAGTGCGACAACGCCGATGTGTATGTTTACTCAATCGACGGCAAGACGCTGCCCGACTTCTCGCTGCAGCGCGCCAACCAAGTGCCCATTGAGCCGGCGCAGCATTTCATCGACAATGGCAAAGACTACATCTCGATAACCGACACGTCGCGCGTCTATCTGATTGACCGCCGCGGAAATATGCGCGTCGATTTCAAGGAACGAATCCACCCGTCGGTGAACAACAGCGTTTCTTACCTGAAGCCCGCGGGTGGGGCGGAAGCGATGCTGGTACGCACTTCGGCCGACGGCACGCTTTGCTTCCTGCACTTCGACGGCACCGTCACCAAGCGCAAGGTGGCCGATTTCTCGCCGCAACATTTCTTCGACATCGAAGACATCTGCGGCGACGCCCGCCCCGAGCTCATCTTTGTCGATGGCAATATGCTGTCGGTGTTCAATTTCGACGGCAAGAAGATTTTCGACCGCAAATTCGGCGAAACCATCACGCAGCGTCCGGCGTTCTACCGGCTCTCGAGCTTGAATGTGGCTATCGGAATCACCGAAACCGAGTCGGCCAACATCTATCTTATTGATTCAAAAGGGCAGGCCCTGCCTGGATTCCCGTTGCGCGGCAAAACTCGGTTCAGTATCGGCGTGATGCAGGCCGGGCAGTCGTACTACAACCTGATTGTGGGCGGCAACGATCAATATTTATTCAATTACAAGATAAATAAATAGTTATGTTCGACGGACTGTTTATTGTGTTTGTTGTGGCAACTGCGCTCGATGTGGTTGCTCTTGGCCTTACAGCCGCCTTTCTCGATAGCCGCTGGTCGGCAGTGAGCCTGCTGCTCAGGTTTGCCGTCACGGTGTTGGTTGTGGCCGCGTTCTCGGCCGGTGGTTTGGTTCTGGGGTGCGTGGGCACCGCTTACGTCGATGGCCAGACAGCCACGTGGTTTGCCGCCAGCCTGATGTTCCTGCTCACCATAAAGCTCGTTTACGACGGCCTGAAAACCGCGCAAATCAGGCGCAGCATCAACCCCACAATCATCAGCGGGCTGCTCACGCTCTCGTGCCTGACGGGCATCAACACCTTCATCTATTCAATAGGTTTCGGTCTGCTCGGAACGGGCTGTCGGCAGGTTGTGTGGTACGCGCCTTTGTTTCTGGCGGCTCTGCTGCTGACAAGCATTTTCGGCGCCAGGCAGCAGCGGCTTCATCACGTCTACAACGGATGGATTCAGGCCGCTGTGGCGCTATTCAGTTCAATACTAATCATCTATAACAATCAAATATGCTAGGACTTCTGCTGTTTTTCGCGTTGGTTTATGTTTTCGGATTTATTGGTGTGCAGATACTGCGCCACAAGCTGCGCAAGATGCAGCAGCGTGCCGAAGAGCGCGCCGACGAAGGCCGCACCCAGTACGCCGACGGGCAGATTATCTACTCGAAAACCGGCAACGACAGGAAACATTTCCGCGAAACCGATGGCGAATACGTTGATTATGAAGAAGTAAAGTAGTCCAAAAAAAGTTTGCTGGGTTACTGAATTTATCTATATTTGCACGCTCAAATGAAGCCCGGATGGCGGAATCGGTAGACGCGCTGGTCTCAAACACCAGTAGGTTCACCCCTGTGCCGGTTCGACCCCGGCTCCGGGTACAATGGAAAAACCCTTCTGACAATTAGTCGGAAGGGTTTTTGTTTTTTTATTAATAGCTTGAATAAGAGCTCTATTTGTAAGGATAATACAAGGACAAGGTGTTCAACTATTGTTGTATTCTTGGAAACAATATTTTTCTAAAAAATGACCGTTTCAAGCAATCATCTTTTTTGTACCTTTGCGCTCGGAAAAAACCAGAGTAATGGTCGAAATCAGAAATAAAATATTCAGATTGTGTGCGTTGTTGTGCGTTTGTACGGCTATGTGTATGAGTGCAAAGACTGCGTCGGCACAATGTGGTTTGGCTTTGAAGGATGAAGTGATGAAGGATATCATCGGTAAAGCCACATATATGAAAGATTTTCGCGTGAGACTTGAGCCGGCAACGAATTCCAAGAAACAGAAAGAAGAATTCTCGATACTGCTCAACAAAGGAACGCATTATCGGTTCAACGTTAAGGCTGATTCGTCTTGCACCGACCAGATTATTCTGAAGCTTTACGATTTCACAAAATTCTACGGTAGCAACTATGATGAGTCAGATGGGATGTCGTATGACTCTTTCGACTTTTTCTGCGGCAAAACGCAGGTTTACTATATCTCACTTTCATTTGCAGGCGGAAAAGAAGGCTGCGCTGCAGCAGTTGTATCGTACGTAGGCAATTACTAATCAGCATAAAGGATATAAAAAAACTGCCCCGAAAGGCAGTTTTTTTTTGCAATAACCTAATCGCAGGTTAAAGCTGTACGCAATAGTTTTTTTAGAAATATTTCACTGTCTGAACTTTGCCCGACTCGATGCTTACGATGTCTGACAGAATGTTGTTGGCCATACGGCTTGCGCCCAGGCGGAACATACGGTTGTTGAGCCAATCGTTGCCCAGAGTGGCCTCAACAATGGCTATATAAAGCAGTGCGTCTTCCGAGACGGTCATTCCGCCGGCAGGTTTGATGCCCACCTTGCGGCCAGTTTTTGCGGCGTAGGCTTTGATGGCCTCGCACATCACGCTGATGGCCTCGGGTGTGGCGGCAGGCTCAAGTTTTCCTGTCGATGTCTTGATGAAATCGGCGCCAGCCTCCATTGCCACAATGCTAGCGTTCCATATATCCTCAACCGAACGCAGAACGCCAGTTTCGAGAATCACCTTCAGATGCGCCTTGCCCACGGCCTTGCGGATGGCTTTTATCTCGTCGAAAACGGTCTGCACATCGCCAGCGAGCCAAGCGCCCTGCGAGATTACAATGTCGATGTCGGTGGCACCAGCCTCAACGGCCATCTTGCACTCCAACTCCTTCACCTCGATGAACGACTGCGATGCGGGAAAGCACGCCGCAACCGAAGCCACACCGACGCCCTCGCATTTAAGCGTGGTGGCCACTGTCTTCACCAGCGACGGATAGACGCAGATGGCGGCCACATTGGGCAGGTCGGGGAAGTTGCTCTTGAAGTTGTTCACGTTCTCGGCGAAACGGGCGCCTTTGGCCTGTGTGTCAACCGAGTTGAGAGTTGTCAAATCGATAAGGCTGAGGGCCAGTTTCAGGTGCTCAACATCGAACAGTTGGCGGGCACGAGTTTTGGCATCGAACACTTTCTGCTCAATGTCGGCCGCTGTGAATGGCATTGGGAAGTTCTTCAAGAAGTCCATTTTATTTTTGATTTATGATTGTCGATTTTTGATTTTAAATCTGTTGTCTGAAGTCCTTTTAATTCGTTTCCAAAATACGGAAAATCTCGTCGAGTTTCGGTGTCAGGATGATTTCGGTACGGCGGTTTTTGGCGCGGGCCTCGGCGGTTTTGGCCGGGTCAATTGGCGCGTACTGCGAACGACCGGCAGCCGATACGCGTTTCGGGTTGATTTTGCCGTCGGCGATGAGCAGCTTCACAATGGCTGTGGCGCGTTTGGCACTCAAATCCCAGTTGTCCTGAATGTCGCCTGTGCCTTTCATCGGCACGTCGTCGGTGTGGCCTTCAATCAGTATGTTCACATCAGTGTTGTTTGCCAGAACACCTGCAATCTGCTTGATGGCCGACTGTCCTTTGGGGTCAACATCCCACTTGCCCGATTTGAAGAGCAGTTTCTCGTCCATCGTGACGTAAACCTTGCCGTTGCGCTGCTCCACGGTCAGACCTTTGTCCTCGAAACCGAGCAGAGCCTGACTGATTTTATGCTTCAGCGCGCGAACCGATGAGTCTTTCTGATTCAGAATATTCTCCAACTCCTGCACGCGGCGGTTCTTCTCGGCCAACTCGCGGCGTTGGGCGTTAAGGTTCGAGTCGAGAGCCACCAGAATGGCGTCGCGCTCATCGAGTTCCTGCTGCTTGGCTTTCAGGTCGCGCTCCTTCTCAAGCAAATCCTGCTTCGACACCTGAAGGTCGGCCATCAGTTGGCGAAGTTCGGCCTCGTTGTTTGTGGTCTGCTTGTCGGTCTCGTCGCTCAAATCGTCGTACATTGTTTTGAACACCTTGTATTGCTTTTTGTAGAACTGCGCCGAGTCGCGGATGGTGGTTTTGTTATTAGCCTCCTTCTCGAGTTTCTTGTTGAGTTCCTCAACCTTGGCCTCAAGTTCGGTGGTCTGCACGGTTAGGTCCTCGTTCAGGCTTTTGATTGAGTCGCGCTCGTTGCAGATGGCCACGTTCTTCTCCTTCAACTCCTGAAACTGTTTCGACGGCACGCACGCTGTGAGTCCTGCAAGTGCTGTAGCCATCATTATTTTGCTAAATTTCGACATAGATATGTTTGATAGTTAAACGGTTCGGCCAAGCGGTCGAATCCAACCATAAAAATAAAGCGGCGGAAAAGCGCTTTTCGCTCCCGCCGCAGAATTTATCAACCGATGGTTGTTTACGAGATTTTCTTTGTTTACTCCACAAACTTCATCTCGCCAATCAGGTTCTGCGCATCAAAGTATTTGTCGAGAATGAGCAGAACGTAGCGGATGTCGACAACGATGCACTTTTGCAGTTCAGGCTCGAAGGTGATGTCGCCGCTCATCGATTCCCAGTTGCCGTCGAAGGCCAGGCCGATGAGTTCGCCGCGGGCGTTCATCACGGCGCTGCCCGAGTTGCCGCCGGTGATGTCGTTGTTGGTTGTGAAGCAGACGTTCAGTGTGCCGTCGGGGTTACCATAGCGGCCGTAATCCTTCTTCTGCCAAATCTCTTTGAGTTTGGCCGGCACGTTGAACTCGCGCACCGTCGGGTCTTCTTTTTCCATTACGCCGTCGAGCGTGGTCTTATAATCATAGGTGACAGCATCGGCGGGTTTGTAACCGCCTATGGTGCCGTAGGTCAGGCGCATGGTGCTGTTGGCGTCGGGGCTGAAGAGCTTGTCAGGCTGCATTTCCATCAGTCCGGCCACAAACAGGCGCATACCTTCGTAGCGTTTGTCTTCGCCATTATAGCACAACCCGTTCAAGAACACATATTTATCATAGATGTCGTTGCCGGCAACCGCAAGCGGATCGTTAAGCAGCACTTTGCTAGTTGGATTTTTGGCAAAGGCTTCGAATTTTGCCTTGTCGCAGAAAACCGATTTTGCAAAGGCATCATCGACAAACTTGTCAACATTTCCCTTGTATTTGCCTAATACTGTTTTGGTTATGTATTCAGGGTAGAATTCGGCCGGCACTTTCTTTATGAAAAGACGAATCATCTCTTTCGCTGTTTGGCGGTCGACTTCACGGTTGTAATCCTTGAAAAAGTCGGCGGCTTTCTCATCAACCTGCTGACGGATGGTTGCCACGTACTCGGGGTCGGCGCCTTTTTGTGTCAGATTTTGCAGATAGCGCGATAGCCTAAGGGCAAAATAGGCCGACTCAAAGCCCTGAAACTGTGTTTCAACAAAATAGGTGATAGCTTCGTTGTAGGCAAGATTCTGCATCACACCGTCTTCAATCTTGTCGAGAGCGTTGCCATACTTTGCCTTGCGGGCTTCGTCGGCATTCAGCCATTTTGTGAATTCCGCTTCAAGCTCACGTTTCTTATCGACAACGTGCAGGCGTTTCAGGCTGCGGTTCTGACCGATTGAGTATTTCCAGTAGTTCGACGACCGTGCGAATTTTGAAGCGTACTGAATACGGATTTTTTCGTCGCTATCCATAAATTTCTTCCAGATGTCCTGCTTTGCGCCACGCACCATTGCGCGCACATCATTTGTGGCCTTCATCTCGGCTTCGGTTTCCCACGACGAGAAATAGCGGTCGGTTGAGCCCGGATAGCCCATCACAAAGGCAAAATCGTTCTCTTGGTATCCTTTTAAAGATATTGGCAGGAAATGTTTCGGATGGTAGGGAATATTCTCTTCGGCGTATTCGGCCGGTGTGCTGTCGGGGGCGCAATAGACGCGGAACATCGAGAAATCGCCCGTGTGGCGCGGCCACATCCAGTTGTCGGTGTCGGCGCCGAATTTGCCAACCGACTCGGGCGGCGCGGCCACCAATCTGACATCGTTGAAAATCTCATACACAAACAGATAGTAGTAATTGCCGAAGAACATTGCTTCAATAGTGGCTGAATAGTGAGTACTGTCGGTGGCGTGGCTGATGATGGTATCGCACAGGATTCCGACAATTGAGTCGCGAGCTGCTTCAGTCGAGCCTTCGGGAATCTGACTCAGAATCTGCTCGATAATATCTTCGACACGAACCAGCAGCCAGGCCGACTTGCCGGGATTGGGCAACTCTTCGGCCTTGCTACGTGCCACAAATCCGTTGGTGAGCAGGTCGTTTTCGACGGTGCTGTGGCTCTGAATCTCGCTGTAGCCGCAGTGGTGATTGGTCATAAGCAGACCGCCGGCCGACACAAACGATGCCGAGCAACTGCCACCGTCCAATGCCACAATGGCGTCTTTCACACAGGCGTGGTTGATGTTGTAGATGTCGTCGGCCGTGAGTTGGAATCCCAACTCGGTCATTGTGGCCATATTTTTCTCAAGAAGAATGGGCAGCCACATTCCTTCGTCGGCGCGCGACATAAGCGGGCTTGCCATCAGTGCTGAAATCAGCAGTAAAGTTGTTTTTCGCATATCGATTAGTAATTTTTCCGCCAAAAGTAGCAAACGTTTGCAATCAATGGATGGTTTGACCGCTTTTTAATGACAGATATAGCCGTTTCGCCAAAAAAAGACGACAATTGTTTGTAAAATGGTTATGTTTCAATAGATTTGTATTTGCGGAAGCCGAAAAGCACACAGAGTAGGCATATTAAAAATTTATTTTTATGAAGAAATTAGGATTTGCACTTATGGGATTGTTGATGATTTCATCGACAGGTGCGTTTGCTCAAATGTCGTTTGGTGTCAAGGCCGGATTGAATTATTCAAATAATATTATGAAATACGACGGCAAAAAAGATAAAGATGCCAAATTCAAACCAGGTTTTAATATTGGCGCTTTCGCTGATTTCGAGTTGAGCGATTTGCTCGCCGTTGAAGCAGGACTGAATGTCGAGACAAAGGGGCATATGTATAAAGATAAAGATGAAGAAGAAATTTTAGGTAAAACTTATAAAAGCAAGTATAAAGCCACAGCAAATTTGGTTTACGTAACCGTTCCGGTTGATGTAAAACTCACTTTTGGAAGTTTTTATGTTTTGGCTGGTCCGTACGTCGGGGTGGCTGCTACAGGAAAAGCTAAGTCAAAAACGGAATTTGATGGAAATACTGAAAAACATAACGAGAGCTTGGAATTTGGTGACGACCATGGCGAGTTGAAACGCTTGGATTTGGGCTTGGGCTTCGGTGCAGGTTATGAAATCAACGATAATCTTGGCGTTCGCGCAGGTTACGACCTTGGCTTGAGCAATATAGAAGGTAAAGGTAACAAAGACAACAGCACAAAGAACAGTTCAATCAATGTTTCAGTAACTTACAAGTTCTAAAACACGAACCCACAATAACAAAAAAGCCTTGCCACGCGGCAAGGCTTTTTTGTTTGACTTATGTCCGTTGTCTTTAGTCTGAAGTCTTTCCTATGCAAAAATCAGTATCAGCGTCTGCGCCAGCACAATACGCAGGAACATTGCCAGCGGATAAACCGTTGAGTAGGCTACCGAAGGGCGGTCGTTTTCGGCAATCATATTCGAGTAGTAGAGCGCGGGCGGATTGGTGTTGGTGCCCGAAATCATTCCCACAATGGTGAAATAGTTCAGTTTGAAGCACTTGCGCGCGATGCACGAGATGATGAGCATCGGAATCATTGTTATGAGCAAGCCGTAGCCCACCCACCTGAGTCCGTCGCCGTTGATGAGCGTGTCGAAGAACTGCTCGCCAGCTTCAAGGCCAACGCAGGCAAGGAAAAGCGATATGCCAATCTCGCGAATCATCAGGTTGGCGCTCTGAGTGGTGTAGCACGTCAGGCCGATTTTGTGACCGAAGGCGCCCATCAGCAGCGAAACAATGAGCGGGCCGCCAGCCAGACCGAGTTTTGCGGGCTGCGGCATTCCGGGGAAGGCGATTGGAATGTAGCCGACAATGATGCCCAGGAAAATGCCGATGAACAGTGTCGAAAGGTGCGGCTCGTTAAGGTGCTTAACCGAGTTGCCAAGAAATTTCTCGACAAGGCCGAGACTCTCGTCGCCGCCCACAACTTTCACTTTATCACCAAGATGCAGAACAAGGTCGGGGGTGGCCATCAGTTCAACGCCCGAGCGGAAGACACGCGTCACGTTCACGTTGAACGACTTGCGCAACTGCAGGTTCTGAAGGCTCTTGCCGTCCAATCGCTTGTTGGTAACCAATATTTTACGCGATTTCAACTCACCCGTTTGGCCGTTCAACTCTTCGGTGGTGAGTTTGTCGCCGAACATTGCGTCGAGTTCGGCTTCGCGCTGCTTGGGCGCGATGATTCGCACCAGGTCGCCTTGGCCGAGCACGGTGTCGCCGTTGGGCACAAAAACATTACCACCCTGACTGATGCGGGCAAAGACAACTTCTTTGTCGAACTGCCGCGAAATCTCTTTTATCTGCTTGCCAATCACCGAGTTGCTTGTAACGCGATAGCTGCAGCGCGCAGGTTCTTCGGTGTTGCCGCCAGTTGCTGCGGTGCGCTCTTTTTCATAGTCAATTTTGAAGATGCGCTTCACAATCACCATTCCAAGAATGATGCCTACCACACCCATCGGATATGCCACTGCATAACCAAGTGATATTGAAGGTGTTTCGGCACCCGATTGCGACAATTGGTTTAAGGCTTGCTGAGCCGCGCCAAGACCAGGCGTATTGGTCACCGCACCTTGCATAACGCCAATGAGCATCGAGAAATCGATACCGCCTAACAAATAGAAAATCAGCAGTGTTACTGCAATATTGAGAGCTACGCTGCCTGCCGCCAATCCGTTGAGCATCAGCCCCGACTGCTTGAACGACGAGAAGAAGTTCGGGCCAACCTGCAAACCAATGCTGAACACAAAGAGTATCAGGCCGAAATCCTTCATAAAATGCAGAATCGACGGCGTGACGGTGAAGCCGAAATGCGACACCAGAATGCCTACAAAAAGCACAAACGTCGAGCCGAGCGAGATGCCCTTCAGCTTGAGTTTTCCCAACATTGAGCCAATGGCAATCACAAACGCAAAAATCATCACCGTGCGCCCAACCGACTCATTCATTAGCAGCGAAGTAAACCAATTCATCTTTTTCCGAATTTTAACCTATTGATAATCAGACAAAATATTCTTTCTCGTTTTCGACCGCAAAATTACCGCTTAATTTTTATTTTCATACATTTGTAAAAATGATTTATTCGATTGAAACAATAGTTAAAACCGATTGATTTATGGAACTGCGTCAACTCAAGTATTTCATTAAAACCGCTGAGACTCTGAATTTTACCGAGGCGGCGCGGCAGTTGTTCATCACGCAGAGCACGCTGTCGCAGCAGATTCGCCAACTCGAGACCGAACTGCAGGTGCAACTTTTCGACCGTATCGGCAAACGCACCTACCTGACCGAAGCGGGCACCGAGTTTCTGCCCTACGCCAAGCAGACCGTGGCCGACAGCGAGGGCGGCGTGCAGCGTTTGCGCGACCTGCAGAACATTATGGCTGGTGAGTTGCGCATTGGAGCGGTGTTCACTTTGAGCGACCTTCTGACAAGCACAATCATCTCATTCTCAAAACAATACCCTAACATCAAACTAGTGGTGGTGAGCCGCCCAGTGAATGAGTTGCTCGACCTGCTCAAAGAGCGCAAGTTGGACCTCATCCTCTCGTACCGCCCCGATGACGAAGACAACCAGATTGAGTTTGTCCCGTTGTTCGACTCAAACCTTTCGGTTATAGTCAATTACAACCATCCACTTGTAGCGCAACGTGAAGTGTCGCTCGAGTTGCTGAAGCAGTATCCGCTGGTGTTGCCGTCGGTGGGCTCGCAGGCCCGCACAATGATTGACCGCCTGCTGGCAAGCCGCCACGTGCAGTTAACCCCGCAAATTGAGATTTCGAGTATGACCATTATGATGAACCTTGTTGAGACGGGCCACTGGATTGCCGTGATGTCGGAAATGCTCATTCGCGGCCACGAGAAACTTCGCGCCATCCCCATCGCGGGCAAAAAAACGCAGATGCACCCCTCGGTGATTGTGCTCAAGGGCATCTATCAGAAACTGTCGGCCAAAGAGTTTATGAAGATTTTGTTCGACAAACACAATGCTGTTTGATTCAATGGGGGGGATACGATAGGTACAAAATAAAACGCCTCAAAGGTTTTTCCTCTGAGGCGTTTTTTAAGAGTTTAAATCTGTTTCCAGCTCTTATTTTGAACTCGAACCACCATTAACGTCGGGTCCGCAAATCTTCATGAACGCATTAATGGCACCAACCTTTTTTGGGGCTGCAAAGTTAAATGCACCAATGTGGTCACGGTCAGCGCGAGTTCTTGCTGCAACCACGTGAGTTCTCAAATCATGAGAAACGGGTTGAGCTGCACCTACTGTGCCAGCAACTACGTGAGTTCTCAAATCGTGAGAAACTGGTTGAGCTGCACCTACAGCACCGGCAACAGTTGTACCATCATAAAGTTGTTCTTCGTAATCTTCGTTACTGCAAGAAGAAACACATACTGCAGCGCCAAGCAAAGCGGCAACTGCCAAAAAAGACTTTTTCATAATAAAAATTGTTTAATTAGTGATTAATATACACTTACAAATATAAGTTTTTTTATGAAATTTCGCAGGAAACTGAATTTTTATACCAAAAGAGATGAAAAGTTCAGCGTTGGGCATCGCCAGTGTGTTGTTTGTGTCGTATGGCGGCAGTTTTTTGACCAATGCCGATTGAAGGTTGTTGATACTCTTTGTAAATTAGCGGCTTGAAATAACAAACAAACAGCGATGAAAAAGATTTTAGGAATGGGCAATGCCCTTGTCGATATTATGACCACTCTGCCCGACGACGGCGTGCTGGCCGAATTCAATTTGCCAAAAGGCAGTATGCAGTTGGTTGACAGCAATTTGTGCGACAAAATCAACAAACGTATCGAGTGCTACAACCCGAAAATTTCGGCAGGCGGCTCGGCGGCTAACACCATCAAGGCTCTGGCTCACCTTGGCGCACCTTGTGGGTTCATTGGCAAAACCAGTCGCGATAAACTGGGAACGCTTTTCCGCCAAGACCTTGCCAATACAGGCGTTGAATTACACGTTCTCGACAGCCAGTCGGCTACTGGGCACGCCATTGCGCTTGTGTCGCCCAACGCAGAACGCACATTTGCAACCCACCTGGGCGCTGCGGTTGAATTGTCGGCCACTGAAATCGATGCGAATGTTTTTGAAAAATACGACTATTTCTATATCGAAGGTTATCTGGTTCAAAATCATGATCTTATTGAGAGTGCTGTAAAAACCGCTCGCTCGCTGAATATGAAAGTTGCCATCGACCTTGCAAGCTACAATGTGGTGGCTGAAAACCTTGATTTTCTGCGTCGTATTTCGAAAGAATATGTTGATATAATTTTTGCCAACGAGGAAGAGGCCAAAGCCTTCACCGGCAAAGAGGCTGAGGCTGCCGCCGATGAGATTGCCGCACTGTGCGACATTGCGGTGGTGAAAGTGGGCAAGCGTGGCTCGATTATCCGTCAGGGCGACAAGGTATTCCGCACAGGAATAATCGATGCCAATTGCATCGATACCACGGGTGCCGGCGACTTCTACGCTGCCGGATTTATGTTTGGTTTGGCGTCGGGCTACAGTCTCGACCGCTGCGGAAAGCTGGGCGCTCTGCTCTCGGGCAAAGTTATAGAATCGCTTGGCGCGCAAATATCGCCGGAAGGTTGGAATTTTGTTTGCAAAGAATTAAAAAACATATAACCAGCAGTTATACTTGATTAATTGTTAACTGATTAAATGTGGTTATATAAATAAAAATGTGAAGTGACTGTCTGGAAAAAAATAGCGGCAACCATTTTTTTTGCACTGGCATTGTTCGGCACCAACACGTATGCGCAACCGGATGAATATCAGTTCACATTTGAAGTGGGCAGTCGCACTGTGCTTGACAGCTTATCACAAATCATTTCAATCGACCGTGTGGATGGCAACCGTGTGTGGGCCTACGCAAATGCCGATGAGATGCAGCTTTTCGCGCGAACAGGCATCAGTTTCGAACTCTGCACCAGCAAGAGCTCTGCCAAAGCCATCCCGATGGCTAAACTGGTCAGCGAGATGCAGAACATTGACCATTACCCTACCTATGAGGTTTACGACACGTTGATGCATAACTTTGTACGTGACTACCCGCAACTGTGCCAGCTTGAAGAAGTTGCCACGCTGCCGTCGGGAAGGCAGATTTTGGCACTTAAGATTTCGAAAGATGTTGAACTCAACAATACCGACAAGCCCGAAGTTCTCTGTACTTCAACAATGCACGGCGATGAAGGTATTTGCGCCACAACGGCTCTCAGCTTCTGCCGCCACCTGCTCGAGAATTATGGCTCAGACAGTTACGTGAGCCGGCTGATGGACAGCATCGAATTCTGGGTGATACCGATTATGAATCCCGATGGGATGTACAAAGGCGGCAACAACTCGATAAGCGGCTCGACGCGCTCAAACGGAAATTCGAAAGATTTGAACCGTAACTTCCCGAATGTCAATGGTGGAAGCGGCACAAATCAACCGGAAATTGTAGCTATGAAGGATTTCTTTGGAAGACATCATTTTACACTTTCAACAAACCTGCACGCCGGTAACGAGTGTTTCAACTATCCGTGGGATACATGGTCGCGCGCAACAGCCGATAACGACTGGTGGCGACTGGTTGGTGCCGCTTACCGCGATACCGCACAATATTATGGTTCAAGCGGTTACTTCGATGACGGCTGCTCAAATTCAGCCAACGGCCTGACCAACGGCTATGCCTGGTACTCGATTTCGGGCGGACAGCAGGACTGGGCCAACTATTTTATGCACTGCCGCGAGGTGACTATTGAGGTGTGTGGGACAAAAGAACCGACATCAACCACAACAATCGCAAACATCTGGCGGTACAATAAAAACTCAATGCTGAATTTCTACGCTGAGAGCCTGAATGGTGTGCGCGGAATAGTGACAAACGCTGTTGGGACACCACTTGCAGCTCGTATAACCATTGCCGGGCACGATAAAGACAACTCGTGGATTGAGACTGACGCCCGTGTTGGCGATTATCATCGACTGCTAAAGGCGGGCACTTACAATCTGACATTCGAAGCCGATGGCTATCTGCCGCAAACCATTGCTTTAACTGTGGTTGACGGCAAACCAACGTGGCGCGATGTTGTTCTTTATAAAAGTGCAGCGAGTGCGTTACAAACAAACGTTGCCAATATTAATATTTCGCTTCCATCGAAATCGCAAACAACAAGGCAGATAACAATTTTCAATCTTGGGTCACTTTCAACAGAATATGCCATCAATAATCTAACTGTTGATTGGCTTTCGATTGATAATAGGGGTGGACAACTTAATAGTGGAATGACCGACACGCTCACGGCAACCATCAGTAGTAGCCGGCTCGGCGAAGGAACTCATACTTCTCTGCTACTGCTGGAATCGGTTAGCCAAACCATAACAGTGGATATAAATCTTGAAGTTAGAGATATACCCGATGAGGTAGGCATTGCCGATTTGCCTTTGAAAACGGTGTATTCTGTTGGCGACACACTTGATGTGAATGGCGGCCGGGTTTTTCTGCGCTATTGCAACGACTCTGTGGCTTTTCGTTCCATCACAAGCCAGATGGTGAGCGGATTCAGCAGTGCAACCCCCGGTGTCAAGAAACTTGAAGTGGCCGTTGACACTTTGATTTTGACTTTTAGCGTGATTGTCCGAGACAACATTTCTATAATTCCCGAACCAGTCGTAATTAAGAGTGTTTCTATGCAGGAACTGCCTAACAAGCTAACCTATAAAATTGGCGATACGCTCGATGTGACCGGCGGCGTGCTTGTGGTAACATATAGCGACGTCACTGCCGATACCATTGCTATGAAAAATGCCATGATTGGCGGATTCAACAGCAAACAGGCGGGCACCATACTGCTGACCGTGAGATACAAATCGTTTACAAACATGTTTAGTGTCAGGGTGATAGACCCCAATGCGCCCGTTGAAACGCCAACTATTGTTTCGGTTGAGTTGACGTCTCTTCCTTTGAAGTTAGAATACAAAATCGGACAGATTATTGACGTTGGCGGTGGCATACTGACTGTAACTTTCAGTAATGATTCAACATCAGCAATCGCTCTGCAAAGCAGCATGGTTCGTGATTTCGATAGCAGCAAAGCCGGGATGCAATGGGTAACCATTGAATATGCAGGAACATTCAATATGTTTTGTGTCGATATAATCGGCAACGATGACACCACCAACATCAAACTTAACACCGTCACAGAACCGATAATTTATGCCGCCGATGGTGATATTGTGATTGAAAACGCCGATGCACCCGTAATGGTTTACAACCTTGCCGGCCGCTGTGTAGCGTATAGAAACAGCATGACGCCAGTTGTCAGAATAGCCATAGGTAAAAGAGGAATCTACATTGTGCGCGTTGGTGCAACGGCAAAGAAAGTTGGCGTGAGCCAGCAACCCTAATTATTCCCGGACCCATACGGGGAAAAAACAGGCGGATGAGAACCAACCGCCTGCATTCTTATTAGTAAGCAACTATTAGAAGCCGCCACCACCACCCCAGTTACGACGCATTTCTTGTTGATGCTCGTCCCATTTTTTAAATTGCTCAGGGGTGAGGATTTCTTGCAGTTTCTTGTTCTGCTCTTCCTGCATTTTTGCGAACTCGCTCATATCGGGTTGGCCACCGCCCTGGAACAATTTACCCATTTTTTCACCTTGCTCTTTGTAAACAACAAGCACTTTGTTGTACTGGTCGTCAGTCAGGTTAACGGTTTGTTTCATCTGGTCAGCCTGGAATTTTGCCATTTCGTCAGGCGAAGGCATTTGACCCATTTGCGCATTGGCAATGTTCACACCCAATACGAGCGCCAAGCTCATGATTGCGGTTCTAAAAAAATTCTTTTTCATAAAAATAAAATTTAGAGTTATTAAATAGTATCGGCAAAACGCCGGTATTTTCAAAACACTGATGTAAAAATATGAAATGTTGAAAAACAGGACAAGCAACTCTCGACTAAAAAATGTTTTTTGCCGATACATATCCATAAACGGCTTACGAGCCGACAAAACTGACCTTTTTTGGTATTAATGGCGAAAAAATGCCGATAAAACGGGATGCATTGGTGCAAAAAATGCGGCGGGAACGGTCGTATAATCATTTGATTATCAGCAGAGTCGTAATAATGTGGTCTGACACTCTAAGTGATGGCAAAACCGAAAAAAAGCGGATTGGGGATGAAAAGATTTTCACACAAAAAAGCCGATTTTCATCGGCTTCGTTTTTGCTCCCCTTCTTGTCCTGATAGCTATCGGGATTCTCCAACATAGTAATTATCGAAGGTGGGGCTGTATAACAAAGTGTTAAAAATCATATAAACAAAAAGGTCGACTCATCATCGACCTTCTTGCTCCCCTTCTTGGACTTGAACCAAGGACCCCCTGATTAACAGTCAGGTGCTCTAACCAACTGAGCTAAAGAGGAATTTTCCAACAATCTCGGATAACCCCTTAATTGCGGGTGCAAAAATAGACGCACGTTTTTAATTTGCAAAACTTTTTTTCAAAAAAAACTGATGGTGTCTAAAACATTTTGCGGATTCGAATTTCGGTTGTTTCTTTGTTCGTATGAGATTTGCAGATATTATAGGGCAGGACGATGTCAAGCGGCATCTGATTGGCACGGTTAAAGAGAACCGCATCAGCCATGCGCAGATGTTTTTGGGGCGCGAAGGTTTCGGCTCGCTTCCGCTGGCCATTGCTTATGCGCAGTATATCAACTGCCAGCACCGGACCGACAGTGATTCGTGTGGCGAGTGTCCCAGTTGCAGGCAGATTTCACAGTTGGCCTTCCCCGACCTTCATTTTGTATTTCCTGTTCCGACCGCGGGATCCGAAGATAAGAGCGTGAGCGACAACTTTTTCGAGAAATGGTCGGAATTCATAATGCAGAATCCGTACGGGAATTATCAGCAGTGGCTCGATTTTGTTGGGGCCGGCAACTCACAGGGACTCATTCGGGTCAAAGAGAGCAGTGAGATTATCCGCAAACTTTCAATGAAATCGTTCAGCGCCGAGTATAAGATTATGATTATCTGGCTGGCCGAGAAGATGAATGCAGAAACGGCCAACAAACTGCTCAAACTCATTGAAGAACCATATCCGAAGACGCTGTTCCTGTTGGTGGCCGAAAATGCTGAAAACATCTTACCCACAATCATCTCGCGAACACAACTTGTCAGGGTTCCGCGCATTGCCGACAGCGACATTCAAGCCGGTCTTCAGCAACGTGCGGGTATCAGTGCAAATGCGGCCGAAAAAATAGCCGGTATTAGTGAGGGCGATTTCGGCAGGGCGCTCGATTATTGCGGACACGCAGCCGATCTGGCGCAAAATCTTGAATTGTTTATGAAACTGATGCGCACAAGTTACTCGTTCAAAGCGCCTGAAATGGTTGCCCTTGCCGAAGAACTCGGTGCATTGGGGCGCGAGAAACAGAAAGCCTTCCTGGCATATTGCGAGCGTATGGTGCGCGAAAATCTTATAGTGAACCAGCATCTCGATAAAATGGCTCATCTGACCGATGATGAAAGTGGTTTTGCAAGCAAATTTTCTCGGTTCATTCACCCGCAAAACTCAATGCTCATTGCCGAAACGCTCGACAAGGCCATATACCACATATCGCGCAATGCTGGCGCCAAAATCGTATTTATGGACACCATCATCACACTGGCGCGATGCTTGCGGATGCCAAACGAGTAAAATCTGCCGAAATGAATAACAGAGTTGTTAAATCGATTACAGGTGTTCTGGTCATTCCAGCCGCTCATTTTCTGGCTGCTGCCTTGTGGCCGGCATTTGTAAAGATTCAGATACCGTACATTCTGCTCATCTACGGTATTCTAGGCGTGCTCACCGTGCTGCATCTGTTTGTGGTGCGGATTGTGTCGCAACGCCACCAGCAGCAGGCAGCAATGATTGTGATGGCGCTGAACATGCTCAAAATGCTGTTGAGCGTTATACTATTGTTTGTGGTGGTTGTCCCCTTTACGGGAAAAAGCGGTGCCGTGGGCATCAACTTTGCCGTAGCCTACGTTTTCTATCTTGTTTTCGATTCACAGATTGTGATACTGTTGCTGAATGGCCGGGATTGAGCGTCTATCCCCGCTGACGTACGACTTCGTACAGCAGGACCGCAGCAGCGGCTGAAACATTGAGCGATTCAATTTCGCCAAGAATCGGAATCTTAACCAATGGTTCGCAAAGACGCATCACATCATCGCTCAGACCAGTATCTTCAGCGCCCATCACCAGACAAACCGGGCCAGTAAGGTCTTGATTATAATAGAGATTGTCGTTTTTTTCAGTTGCGCCGCACACTTTCAGCCCCGAATCCATAAGCATCTGCAACGTTTTTTTCATCGACGATGTGCGGCAGATGGGCACCTTGTGCAACGCCCCTGCCGAAGTCTTGACAGCATCCGGACCGATTCGCGACGCACCCTTTTCGGGAACCACAATGGCATCGACGCCGGCACACTCAGCCGAACGCACGATGGCACCGAAATTGCGCACATCGGTAACACCGTCAAGAGCTACAACGAACGGCATCTTTCCATTCTCAAACGCCTGAGCCACAACGTCTTCAATCTTGCAAAAAGCAATCGGCGACATTAGCGCAATCACACCTTGATGGTTCTTGCGGGTTATGCGGTCCAGCCGCTCAGCGGGCACGCGCTGCACGGGAATGCCGTTCTGGCGGATGAGTTCGGTGAGTTCCTGAGTCAGTTCGTTGTTCTGCCCGATTTTCATCAAAATCTTGTCCACCTGCTTGCCAAACCTGATGGCTTCGATTATGGCGCGAATGCCGAAAATATAATCATCGGTGTGCCGGTTGCGGTTCTGCTGTTCCATCTGCTTAAGTGTTTGTCAATCCGCAAATTGTCACGCCTTCTTCACCTCCACAAACAAATTCACCTCTTCGTCAATGTCCACCGTGATGGCGTTGTCGGCGGTCAGGGTGGTGACGATTTCGATGCTGTTGGCGAGTGTCTGACTTGCAATGTACTGCCCGAAGGCCTCGATGGCGCCGTTTGAGTAGGCGTTGTCCGAGATGCGGATGTTGATTTTGTCAGTTACCTCGAAGCCGCTGTCCTTGCGGATGTTTTGGATGCGGTTCACCAGTTCGCGGGCCACGCCCTCGTTCTTCAACTCGTCGGTCAGGGTGATGTCGAGAGCCACGGTGAGCGTACCCTCGTTGGTCACCAGCCAGCCAGGAATGTCTTCCGACACAATCTCAACGTCGGTGCGGACGATGGTAACTGCCTGTCCGTCAACCGTCAGGTCGAATTTCTCGGCCTGCTCGAGTGCGGCAATATCCTCTTGGCTCATTTGGCTGATGGCGGCCGACAGTTGCTTCATAATCTTGCCGTACTTCGGTCCCAGAACCTTGAAATCGGGCTTGATGCGCTTAACCAGAATGCCCGTTGTATTTTCCAGCAGTTCAATGTCTTTCACATTTACCTCGGTCATAATTATCGGCTTCACGGCCTCAATCTGACGGCGCATTTTCTCGCTGTGGATGGGCACCATAATCTTGCTCAACGGTTGGCGAACCTTCAGGCTCACCTTTCGGCGAAGACCGAGAACCATTGACGAGATGCGCTGCGCCAGTGCCATTCGCTCTTCAAGGTCGGTGTCGATTGCCGAGCGGTCGGCTTTGGGGAACTGCGCCAGGTGCACCGATGTGGCGGCGCGGCCATTGGCCTGCGTCAGGTCGCGGTAGAGCAAATCCATATAGAACGGCGCTATTGGGCTGCCCAGCACGGCCACCGTCTCAAGGCAGGTGTAGAGCGTCTGATAGGCTGCAATCTTGTCGTTGTCGTACTGCCCGCCCCAGAAGCGTTTGCGGTTCAGGCGCACGTACCAGTTGCTCAAGTTGTCGATGACGAAATCCTGAATGGCGCGTCCCGCGCGGGTTGGCTCGTAGTTGTCGAGCGCGTCCTGCACCTCGTTGATGAGCGAGTTCAAGAGCGACAGAATCCAGCGGTCAATCTCGGGGCGCTCGGCCAGCGGAATGTCCTTCTCACGATAAGTGAAACCGTCAACATTCGCGTAAAGCGCAAAGAAACTGTATGTGTTATAGAGAGTTCCGAAGAATTTGCGTTTCACCTCGTCAACGCCCTCAATGTCGAATTTCAGGTTGTCCCACGGCTGCGCGTTGGTAATCATATACCAGCGAAGCGGGTCGGAACCGTACTTCTCGATAGTGGCGAACGGGTCGACGGCGTTGCCCAGGCGCTTCGACATTTTGCTGCCGTTTTTGTCGAGCACAAGGCCGTTCGAGATGATGTTTTTGAAGGCCACCTTGCCGTTAATCATTGTGCTGATGGCGTGCAGAGTGTAGAACCAGCCTCGCGTTTGGTCGACGCCCTCGGCAATGAAGTCGGCGGGGTAGAGCGTGTCGAAATCGTCTTTGTGCTCAAACGGCCAGTGGCGCTGCGCAAACGGCATTGCGCCCGAGTCGAACCACACGTCAATCAGGTCTTTCTCGCGGTACATTGGTTTGCCGCTTGGCGCGACAAGCACCACAGCGTCGATGTAGGGGCGGTGCAGGTCAATCTTGTCGTAGTTCTCTTTCGAGTAATCGCCAACCTTGAAGCCCTTGGCCGTGTACGGATTCTCTTTCATAACGCCCGCGGCCACAGCCTTCTCAATCTCGGCGCAGAGTTCCTCAACCGACCCGATGCAGAGTTGCTCGGCGCCGTCCTCGGTGCGCCAGATGGGCAGCGGCGTGCCCCAGTAGCGCGAGCGGCTCAAGTTCCAGTCGTTGATGTTTTCGAGCCACTTGCCAAAGCGGCCTTCGCCAGTGCTCTGCGGCTTCCAGTTGATGGTCTTGTTCAGTTCCACCATTTGGTCCTTCACGGCAGTGGCCTTGATGAACCAACTATCAAGCGGATAGTAGAGCACAGGTTTGTCAGTGCGCCAGCAGTGCGGATAGTTATGCACGTGTTTTTCAATCTTATAGACAGTGCCTTCGGCCTTCATTTTCATACAGATGAAGATGTCGAGATTCTCGGCTTTCTGCGCCGCCTGCTCGTCGTATTTTCCGTTGACGGTGAACTGCGGGTCGTAGGCGTTCTTCACCCAGCGGCCTTCATATTCCTTGTAGATGCCGATGTTGACAAAATCGCGCACAAACTGCTCGTCAAGGTCGGCGGTGAAGTAGTATTTGCCAGTCAAATCGACCATTGGGCGAGTTTCGCCAGCCTTGTTAATCATAAACAGCGACGGGATTCCAGCAGCCTTGGCCACCTTGGCGTCGTCGGCGCCGAACGTTGGCGCAATGTGCACAATGCCTGTACCGTCTTCGGTGGTCACGTAGTCGCCAGGAATGACGCGGAAGGCGTCGGCTTTCTTATTCACAACCTGCTTGTCGTCAGTCAGTTCGCACGGGTCAACCCACGGGAACAACTGCTCGTAGTGGATGCCAACAAGGTCGGTGCCCTTCATTTCGGCAATCACCGTGCCAGGGTTCTTATCGTTGAAATAGGCGCTGAAACGCGATTTGGCCACAATCACCGTGCAAGCCTGCTCGGTGTAGGGGTTCTTGGTCTCAACGGCCACATAGTCAATCTTCGGCCCGACGCACAAAGCGGTGTTCGACGGCAGGGTCCACGGCGTGGTGGTCCAGGCCAGAATGAAGAGTTGCTTGTGGTCGGCGTCGGCTTTCACCAGAATATCTTTAACCAACTGATTGTCAGCGTCCGCAACCTTAAACTGCGCGGTGCAGGTGGTGTCCTTCACGTCGCGGTAGCAGCCAGGTTGGTTCAACTCGTGAGTCGAAAGGCCCGTTCCAGCGGCGGGCGAGTACGGCTGAATGGTGTATCCCTTGTAGAGTAACCCCTTGTTATAGATGGTTTTAAGCAGATACCAAAGCGTTTCGATGTAGCGGTTGTCGTAGGTGATGTAGGGGTCGTCCATATTCACCCAGTAGCCCATTTTGGCGGTCAGGTCGCGCCATTGGGCGGTGTACTTCATAACTTCGGAACGGCAGGCGTGGTTGTAGTCGTCAACGCTGATTTTCTTGCCGATGTCTTCCTTGGTGATGCCCAGTTGCTTCTCAACGCCCAACTCAACGGGCAGGCCGTGAGTGTCCCAGCCAGCCTTGCGGTCGACCAGAAAGCCCTGCAGCGTCTTGTATCGGCAGATGATGTCCTTAATGCTACGCGCCATAACGTGGTGAATGCCAGGCATTCCGTTAGCCGACGGCGGACCTTCGAAGAAGATGAATTTCGGGTGCCCCGCGCGAGTGTCGATACTTTTCTGAAAGGTGTTGTCCTTGTTCCATTGCTCAAGGACGTCTTTGTTAATCTGCGACAAGTCCAACTGCTTGTATTCTGGAAATTTACCGCTCATAATTATGATGTTTTATATTGATTTCTCGAAAAAACGCGCAAATATAGTTTTTTAATTCAAGGATTGATAGTGTTTGTTATTAGTGTCAGCATTTGCGTCAGCTTCAGTGTTTGTTGTCAGCATTATCTGTTTGCGTTTGTGAGTGAAAACATTTATTTTTGCACCACTTTTTAAATAGCGCAATTAAATCGCTGAAAATGACTGATAAGCAACAGACTATCAAAAACGAAGTTACCGTCGAAGGAACTGGTTTGCACACTGGGGCACACGTGAAAATGACTTTCAAACCCGCCCCAATCGATTTTGGATACAAATTTCAACGCATTGATTTAGAAGGGAAACCCGTTATTCCGGCTTTGGCCGAATATGTGATTGACACTTCGCGCGGAACCACCATTGGCCGCGGCGATGCCCGTGTTTCGACTATCGAGCACGTGATGGCTGCCGTTTACAGTCAGGGTATCGACAACATTCTTATCGAGATTGACGGCCCCGAAACACCAATTATGAGCGGCAGCTCAATCGAGTTTCTTGAAGCTCTGAAAAAAGCCGGAATCGAAGAACAAGACGCTGAACGCCAATATTTTGAAGTAAAAGAGAATATCCGATATGTGAACGAAGAGCGCGGAATTGAGATTATCGCCTACCCCGACTCAAAATTCAGTATCGACGTGCTTATCGACTTCAACTCGAAGGTTCTGGGACAGCAGTTCGCCAGCATTGACGATATCAGCGATTTCGAAAAAAATATTGCCAACTGCCGCACCTTCGTCTTCGCCCACGAGCTGGTTCCGCTGTTCAATATGAACCTGATTCGCGGCGGACAGCTCGACAACGCCATTGTGATTGTCGAGAACAAAATCTCGCAAGAGGAGTTCGACCGCATTGCCGACTTCTGCAACAAGCCGCGTGTGAAAGCCCGCGAAGGAATCCTCAACGAGGACCTGAAATACGACAACGAACCGGCACGCCACAAGCTGCTCGACATTATCGGCGACCTGGCCCTGACCGGACGAAAAATAAAAGGCAAATTCATAGCCAAAAAGCCCGGACACTTTGCCAACACCGAGTTTGCAAAGCAGATTCGCCAGTGCATAAAGTTCCAGCAGAAAAACGGCGTTGCGCCAATCTACCACCCCGACCAAAAGCCCATCTACGACATCAACGACATAATGAAACTGCTGCCCCACCGGCCGCCGTTCCTGCTTGTCGACAAGATTATCGAGATGACCGAAAACTCGGTGGTTGGAATCAAATGCGTCACAATGAACGAACCGTTCTTTGTGGGCCACTTTCCGCAAGAGCCCGTAATGCCCGGCGTGCTTCAGATTGAAGCGATGGCGCAAGTGGGCGGAATTCTGGTGCTGAAAGACCTTGAAAAGCCGCAGGAGTGGTCAACCTACTTCCTGAAAATCGACAACGTGAAGTTCAAGCGCAAGGTGGTGCCGGGCGACACGCTCATTTTCAAACTCGAATACCTTGCCCCTGTTCGCCGCGGCCTGTGCCATATGCGCGGACAGATGTTCATTGGCTCGGCTTTGGTTATGGAGGCCGAAATGATGGCGCAGCTTGTGCACAACAAAACCGAGGAAAATAACGAAACGAATACTGAAGAATAATGACAAACAAATTTTCAAACATCCATCCGGATGCCAAAATAGGGCAGAATGTTGAGATTGGCCCTTTTGTAACCATCGACAAGGATGTTGTTATCGGCGACGGAACAAAGATTATGAGCGGCGCCGTTATTTTTGAGGGAACACGCATCGGCTGCAACTGCCGCATTTTCCCGCACGCCGTGCTGGGAGCCGTTCCGCAGGACCTGAAATTTGTTGGCGAATACACCACCTGCGAGATAGGCGACAACAACACAATCCGCGAGTTTGTGACCATTAACCGCGGCACCAAATCGACCGGCCGCACCGTCATTGGCAACAACAACCTGCTGATGGCCTACACACACGTCGGCCACGACTGCATTCTGGGCAACAACCTGATAATCTCGAACGCCACACAATTTGCCGGCGAAGTTCACGTTGACGACTTTGCCGTAATCGGCGGCGGCTCGCTTCTGCACCAGTTCACCCACATTGGCTCATACGTGATGCTGCAGGGCGGCACACGCGTCAGCAAAGACCTTCCGCCCTATGTGATTGCCGGCGGCGAGCCCGCTTCATACTTCGGCCTGAACCTTGTCGGTTTGCGCCGTCGCGGATTCTCAAACGATGCCATTAACGCCATTCACGACGTCTATCGCATTATCTATCAAGGCGGAATGAACACCACGCAGGCACTCGACACCGCGATGGAAACCTTGCCGCAAAGCGCCGAGCGCGACTACATTGTGAAGTTTATCAAAGAGTGCACACGCGGAATTATTCCGAGCTGTATCAGTCGAAAATAGCACCGCGGCAGCCGCACCCAGACGCACTTTTTAAAAAAATGGGCTATCGGTGTGCATATTGTTGAAAAATACGCTATCTTTGACAATTATCTACTTTAAGACTTCTTAAAATGGAATCTGGTAAAAGAATAATTGTGCCTTGGGACTTTACCGAAGTGGCACAAAACGCATTGGCTCACGCAGTTAAGATTGCAAAAGTGCTCGACAACACCATTGCACTTCTTCACATTGCCAAAGCCGATAAGGAAGCAGGCGAAGCCTTGCCAAAACTTCAGCAGGTGGCCGCCGACGCCGAAAAGGCGAACAATATCAAAGTGGAAGCCGTTGTAAAGGTTGGAACCATTTTCACCACCATTGGTGAGTACACCAAAGACAACGACGACATTAACCTTGTAATCATGGGCACCCACGGTATGAAGGGCATGCAGAAACTCACCGGCAGCTGGGCGCTCAAGGTGATTGTCAGCTGCTACGCGCCGTTCATTGTCGTTCAGGACCCGCCGCTCGAGCACACCACCTACAGCAAGATTGTCTTCCCTGTCGATTTCAAGAACGAAAACCGAGAGAAACTGGTTTGGGCCATTTACTTCGGCAAGATTTTCAACGCAAAAATCTGCTTCATTAAGCAGGATGTGAGCGACTCGAGCCTTGTCAAGAAGGTAAACACCAACCTTTCGTTCGCAAAGAAGTACTTGACCAAATACGAAGTTGAGTACGAGATTGAAACCGCAACCAGCGGCAAGTTCGAAGACCAGACAATCGAATACGCAAAACGTATTGAAGCCGACCTGATGATGATAATGACAACCAAGAACATTGGTACTCTCGACTATGTTTTGGGCGCCAGCGAGCAATACATTATCGCCAACACGGCACGCATTCCGGTCATGTGCGTCAATCCGCGCAAGAATACCAACTTTGCTCTGGGCTCACTCTATTGATTTATAAAACAATCAAATACGAAAAGCAGATTGGTCAGCCAGTCTGCTTTTTTTGTTTGCAGGTATTTGATCTCGCGCTGAAAGCGCAACTCACCCAAAGCCCAACGCAAAGTGAGCGCAGCGAACGGCACGTTGGGATATGTGCGCCCCAAACACAAGCGCGCTGAAAGCGCAACTAAACAGGTGTGGGGTTATGAGTTGCCCCTGCAGGGCGCCCAAATCGGTGCGGCAGTTACCCAAGGCGCCGCTACGCTTGCCTTGGGCTATAGTGTTCTGCGCCTTCAGCGCGTGTTAGAAATGGGGTTGTAACCGCTACAAATCCAAGATTCCGTCAACTAACTGACCGAATTAACGTTTTTTGAAACAAAAAAACCGCCGCAATCAACCTGTGACTACGGCGGTTTGATATTAAGTGGGTTTCAATCACATTTTCGGCACAAACTGCACCATTTTCAGTGCCGTCACGGCGGCTTCAACGCCTTTGTTGCCAAGGCGGCCGCCCGAGCGGTCGAGAGCCTGCTGAAGGTTGTCGGTGGTGAGCACACCGAAGATGACAGGGATTCTGCCTTCGGCGTTCAGTGCCGAAAGTCCGTTGGCCACACCGTCGCAGATGAAGTCGAAGTGGCGTGTTTCGCCTTGGATAACGCATCCGATGCAGATTACAGCATCGGCTTTCCAAGAACCGTTGAATGGAACGTCGCCGTGCGAGAAACGGGCAGCGGCGTAGGTGAGTTCAAACGTGCCTGGAACGTGGTAAAGCATAATGTCGCTTTCGTCAACGCCGTTCTCTTTCAGCGTCTGGATGGCGCCTTCAGCCATTGCGTTTGTGACCTGTTTGTTCCATTCGGCCACAACAATAACAAAGCAGCGACCTTTGCCCGAAGGTATGGTCGCTGCATTGTATTCTGATAAGTTCTTAAGTGCTGTTGCCATTATTTTGCAATCTCGGCGTTCATCTTTTCAATGTTCTTGTCGGCATTCATTGCTTCCTGCGACATGGCAAAGTCGTTTTTGATTGCGGTGTAGAGAGCCAGGGCTTTCTTGTAGTTGCCCAGTTTCTCGTAAACCTGTGCGGCTTTGTTCAGATAGAGCGGTGTTGTGAAATCGTTTTTGGCGTTGGCAGCGGCTTTCTCGTAGTACGATGCGCCTTTTGCTTCTTCGCCCAACTCAACGTATGCATCGCCCATCACGCCCAGAGCAACTGAACTCAAGGTGATGTCTTTCGATTTGAATTTCTTCAAGTGGCTGATAGCGCTCTCGAAGTCGCCTGTGTACATATAGCACAGACCAGCGTAGTAGTTGGCCAGTTTGCCTGTCTGGGTCATGCCATAGTCGTCAATAACATCCAGAAAACCAGCGTAGTTGCCATCGCCGTTGAGAGCAATCTCAAACGAGTCTTTCTGGAAATATTGCTCGGCAGCAAACATTGCGGCGCTTGCCTTGTTGTTTTGCGGCACCAGGTAGAAGCGCTGTACAGCAAAGAAGATGGCCACCACGGCCAAAATACCAATAACTGCGTATGATATTACCGATTTGTGGTCGTTGATGAACAATTCGGCTCTATTCAGTGTTTCCTGAACGTTTTCAAAACTGTCAGGTTGTTGGTCTTTAACGTTTTTCGACATAATACAATAGAATTTTCAATAAACGGGGCAAAAATAATCGTTTTTACAATTTTTGAAAATAATTATTTGCCACTGTAACTTGGCGAAGTTTTAAGTTATAAGTTGCTGATGTTTTAAGTTTTATGTTATAAGGTTCAAGTTAAGAATCGCATTCCTGATTCCTTATATCCAACCCCATTTTTCATTTTTAACTTTACATTTTTAATTCTCAATGTCTGTAGTCTGATGTCCGTAGTCCTTTAATATGCTGATTTAAACTGTTTCAGGAATCGGATGTCGTTCTCGAAATAGAGACGCAGGTCGCGTACCTGATATTTCAGCATGGCAATGCGCTCAACGCCCATGCCAAAGGCGAAACCTGTGTATTTCTCGCTGTCGATGCCGCAGTTTTTCAGCACGTTGGGGTCAACCATGCCGCAGCCTAGAATCTCGAGCCAGCCAGTGCCCTTGCAGATGTTGCAGCCCTTGCCGCCGCAGATTGAGCACGACACGTCCATTTCGGCCGACGGCTCGGTGAACGGGAAGTACGACGGGCGCAGACGGATTTTGGTGTCGTTGCCGAACATCTCTTTGGCGAAATACAAAAGTGTCTGCTTCAAATCGGCAAACGAAACATTTTCAGCTACATACAAACCTTCAACCTGGTGGAAGATGCAGTGTGCGCGGGCCGAAATGGCTTCGTTGCGGAACACGCGGCCAGGGAAAATCATGCGGATTGGCGGCTGGCGTTTTTCCATTATGCGCGACTGCACGCTCGATGTGTGGGTGCGCAGCAGAATGTCGTGCGGGTCGGGCTCCATCGATTTCTTCTCAACAAAGAAGGTGTCCTGCATATCGCGTGCGGGGTGTTCGGCGGCGAAATTCATTGCCGAGAACACGTGCCAGTCGTCTTCAACTTCGGGACCTTCGGCAACGGTGAACCCGATGCGGCTGAAGATGTCCACAATCTCGTTCTTGACGATTGAAATGGGGTGGCGGGTACCAATCTCGAACGGCTCGCCAGGGCGCGTCAGGTCGTGGCGGCTGTCGTCAGACACTGCGTTTTCGAGAGCCGCGGCGGCATCGTCGTATTTCTGCTGTGCAAACTGTTTCAGTTTGTTGATTTCGGCGCCAAACTGCTTTTTCATTTCGGCTGGAACGGTGCGGAACTCATCGAACAACTGGCCAATTTCGCCTTTCTTACTTAAGAATTTCAAACGGAACTGCTCAAGGCTTTCCGCCGAATTGGCCTGGAACTGCTGAACAGAGCCTGCCAATTCCTTTATCTTGTCTAACATATATTGTTGTTTTTAAAACGAGTGCAAAGGTACTTAAAATAGCGGTTTTGCCAACATAAAATGACGGTGCCGCTTACGCGATGTGTTTTTAGTTATTTATCTCTAACCAAACAAACCTGAATTAATCAAAAAAATAGCGGTGTCGCTTGCGCGAGAAATTTTTAGAAAAAATTGAATTTAAATCATTTATCTCTAACCAAACGAACCCAAATTTATCCTAAAAAATGGGGTTTGTTTGGATTAATTTGGTTAGAACCTGATTATGAACAATTTTGTTTTAAATTTTCTTACAATTTCTGCCCGTTAGGGCATGCAAAAAAACAAAACCGCCTATTTTTTCACGCTCATTTTGCATTTGCCCTTGTTGTGGGCGAAAATGTACGGCATAAAATCGCCGTGGCGCCATAAGCGGTGAAGCGGCTCGCACCAGAAGTGATGGTCGCCGTTGAATTCGGCCGCCTTGCAACGCGATTCCATCATCCGCCGCCGCGTGTAGCGCTTCTGAATACGATAAGTATGGTTCATCGTCTGCCGCGACACCCTTCGGTCTTCCTTTGCTTCCTGCTTCATCTTTTTGTACTCTTCCACGTTTGCTTTCAGCATCTCGATGTCGCTTTTCACGCTGTGCTTGTGCTTGTCCGATTTGTTATCAAACAGATACTGATATTGGGCCGATGAAGCGAACGGCGCTGCCATCAGCAATAAAAACAGTATATTTGCAACAATAAATTTCATCAGCGCAATGATTTGCAAATCTTTGTCAAAGGTACTCACTTTTTGCATTTTAGCAACCGCGGCGGCGTGCGTTTCATGTTTTAACGAAGACGATGATGTGGTGCCGTGGGTTGAAGTGAAGGTTCACATCAATACGCTTGACGCGAAATATATTGATTTGCAGAGCGATAACGGCCGCGTGGTGGTGAAGGACTGCGGCTACGGCGGCAACGGGATAATTGTTTACCACACATCGGGCAATGATTTCAACGCCTTCGACTGCACCTGCACCTACGAAGTGAGCGACACTTGCGCCGTGGTGCTCGACGAAGGCAACATTGCGGGCGCCGTCTGTCCCGTCTGCGGCTCAAAATTTGAACTCATCAACTGCGGAATGCCCACCAGCGGCAAGGCGCGACACTCGCTCAAAAGTTACCGCGTGAGTTACAGCGAACCCATCCTGCGCATTTTCAACTGATTATGGAAACGGTCTATCTCTGTTTGGGCGGAAATGTGGGCGATACGCACGACTATTTGAATCGAGCCATCGGCCTGATAGATAGCCGAATAGGTACAATCGCGCAATCATCAGGAATCTATCAGTCGGAACCGTGGGGGCTTGAGTGCAGCCAATGGTTTCTGAATCAGGTGGTTGCGGTGGAAACCGAACTTAAGCCGCACGCCGTGCTTGAGCATTGCCTGCAGATTGAGTCCGAACTTGGGCGCACCCGCAGCGGCAACGGCTACGAGCCCCGCACCATCGACATCGACATTATATTTTTCGGCCATCAAATCATCAGCCAACCCGACCTGCAAGTGCCGCATCCGCTTATGCACCGCCGCAATTTTGTGCTGCAGCCGATGTGCGATGTGGCGGCTGATTTTGTGCATCCTGTTTTTGGAAAAACGGTGAGCCAACTTTTGGCGGAATGTGATGACAAATCGGCGGTTGCGCGGGAATAAAATGCAAGCGGATGTTGATTTTTAGGCGTATCGCTTCGCGAGAAATTTTAAGAAAAACTGATTGAAAATTTATAAAAAATTGATTTTCAACTAATTTATCTCTAACCAAACGAACCCGAATTTATCCTAAAACAAGATTTCAGGTTAGTTTGGATAAGTTTGGTTAGACACAGATTCTGTAAAATTTTGTTTTCGATTTTTTTAAAATTTCCGCCGCTAGGCGCACCGTTATTTGTTTAATTCGGCGATAAATCTGTGTATCACACCCCCTCATTTTCGTCAGGGAAATCAGACAGATAGCGTTTTGTGAATAGCCTGATTGGGTACCAGGCGGCAAGCAGCCCGATGCCCACCACTGTGACGAGCACCAGCGCAAAATCGGTCCACATCATCTTCACGGGGTAATTGCTGATGACGAATGTTCCCATCGAGTCGAGTTTCAGGAAGCCGAACGTCTGCTGAAGCCAGCACACAAGCAGTCCGAGCAGCAACCCGATGACCGCCCCGCCAATGCTGATGAGCCGCCCTTCGCTTGCAAAGATGCGACGGATGCCACGTTTGCTTAATCCGATGTGGCTCAAGGTTTTAATGTCGTTTTTCTTGTCGATGATGAGCATTGCCAGCGAGCCAATCATATTGAAACTGCCAATCAAAAGTATAAAGGTGAGTATCAGATAGATGGCGAATTTTTCGGACTTCATCACCTTGTAGAGCAACTCGTGCTGCTGATACTGCGTGCGCACAACATACTCACTGCCAGCCGCTTGCTGAATCTCGTCGCGGGCGCGGATGGGGTCGGTGCTTGGCTTGAGTTTTATTTCGAGTGCGCTGGCCTGCGTCGAATATTCGAGCAAATCTCGTGCAAAATCAAGTGGCACAATCATATAGCGAGTGTCAATCTCTTGCTGGATGGCAAAAATTCCCGACGGGTAGATGTACGATTTGCTGAAGGCGCGTTCTGGGTTCATCGATATGCGGCCGCTGCGTTTGGGCACGTAGATGAGCAGCGGATTGACGAAATTGATGTTCACCGACAGGTAATAGGCCAGCCCCGCGCCCACAACCGCCATCGGATGGTGGCCGTCGTTGAGCGTGAAGGTGCCGTTGATGAGTGTTGTGTCGATGCCCGTCAGACGGCTGTAACTGTCTGGCACACCTTTAATTATGCCAGGATTCATGTGTTTGTCGTACTCAAGCAGCACGTTCTCTTCGAGCGTCTCGCAAACCAAATCGATGCAGTCCAACTGACAAGCCGCCGCCAGCCTTTCGTCTTGTGGCTCAAGCACTTTGCCCTGTGCGGGCGTGATTTTGATGTCGGGGTCGAAATTGCTGAACATCGATTTTATCAGGTCGTCGAACCCGTTGAAAACCGACAGCACAATGATGAGCGCCATTGTGCACACCGCCACGCCCACCAGCGAAATGGCCGATATGACATTGATGATGTTGTGCGATTTCTTCGAGAACAGGTAGCGGCGAGCCACAAAAGCCGACAGGTTCATTGCTGTGTGTTTGAGAGTTACGACTTTTTGTCCTGGTCGCCTTTGAGCAGACGCTCGATGTTTTCAAGATAGTCGAGCGAGTCGTCGATGAAGAAATTCAGTTCGGGAATGATGCGCACCTGATTGTGGATGCGGTTGCCCAACTGAAAGCGTATTTCCTTACTGTGCGCTGATATTGAGTTCATTATCTCGTCGCGACGATTGTCGGGGAAGATGCTCAAATAGATTTTCGCCACCGAAAGGTCGGGGCTGATGCGCACCACCGACACGGTGATTATCGAGCCCTTGAACCAACTGCGGGCGTAACTTTGGAACATCTCGGCCAAATCCTTCTGAATCAGGCGCGAAACTTTATTCTGGCGCGGTGTCAACTCTTCCATGATGATTCTGTTTTTATGTTTGGCGCAAAGGTAGAAAGAATTTTGGGACGACAGACAATGGACAATGGACAATGGACAGTGGACAATGGACAGTGGACAATTGACAAGAATTGAGTAATGATTAATGTGTAAAGTGTAATGATTCGCTCTTCACTAATGCCTACCAACACCCAATCCCGATAGCTATCGGGACTAACACCCAACACCCAATACCGATTGCTATCGGGCCCAACATCGAAATCATTGTTATTCCTAATTCCTAAATATTTTTCTATTTTCGGCGCATGGACACACTTAATCTGCCCGATTATTCGGCGTTGCTCAAAATCAAGGCTCAGGCGGGGCTTATCTTCGATCCTTTGCGCCAAAAGTTCGTTGCGCTGACACCTGAAGAGTGGGTGCGGCAGAACATTGTGCAGCATTTGTCGGCTCTGGGGTTTCCGCAAGGGCTGATGGCATCGGAACACCCAATTGAATATAATGGTTTGCGCAAGCGTTGCGATATTGTGGTGTTCAACCGCAAGGCTCAACCGTGCCTGATTGTGGAATGTAAGGCACCGGGTGTGGCCATCAGCCAGAAGGTTTTCGATCAGATTGCGACCTACAACCTTAAACTCAATGTCAACTATTTGATTGTCAGCAACGGGTTGCGCCATTTCTGTTGCCGAATAAACGCTAACGGCCAGGTTGAGTTCTTGCCCGAATTTCCGCAACCGGCTGATGTTCTATGATTTAGCTTCTATCAGCAAGAGAAAGCGAAGTAAATCACGCAACCATTTTCCTGTCTTCTGCATCTTACTGTCGCATTTGGTTTCACATTTGTGATGAAATTGATTGATTTTTATGTACTTTTGAATTTGATAACAAACAAAACAAGGCAAAAACCGTTATTCGGCGGCCATTGCCTATACAATTAAACTTTTAGTTACTAACCACTTAAACTTTATTAAGATGAAGAAGGTTTTTACAACAGTTATTGGCCTTGCGCTTGTTGGACAGGCGCTGGCAAAAGAACCGGCAGAAGAGTATAAGCATTACGACTTCGCCATTGAGTTCACCAACAACGGAACACTCTATTTCCGTACAACAGGTGCAAACACGGTCGAAATCACATTCCCCACAACCGAAAGCTCGTGGGATTGTTATTATCATTGCGACGAGCCAATAGGCGATTTGGTAATCCCGGAAACGGTCACCAATGACGGCAAAACTTATTCGGTAACAGGCATTGGTACATCGGCGTTCGACCATTGCATCCAACTCACATCAGTAACTATTCCCGGCAGCATTAAAAGCATTGGAGGAGCAGCTTTCTGGGGTTGTTCATTTGAGACAGTGTCTATTCTCGATGGAGTGACAACCATTTGCGATTCGGCATTTTTTCTTTGTGAGAGAATGAAAAAAATTACCATCCCGAATTCTGTTACAAGCATTGGAAGGGCCGCATTTTGCCAATGCAAAGAATTGAAAGCCGTAGCTCTTCCCGATGGCATTACAAACGTTGCTGACTCGTTGTTCTATGGATGTTGGGATTTGGACACTATCAACATCCCGAAATCAGCAACACGCATTGGTGTTGAAGCGTACTGCAGTGTTGGCGATAACAATGCCTCACCAATAGTTATGCCTGATGGTGTGGTAACCATAGGCGACAGAGCATTTGTGGGAAGTAAGAGATTCGACACATTGGTAATCCCAAGCACAGTGACAAGCTTTGGCAAGGAAGTATTCGACGGTTCTAAAATCAAAGTGCTGGTGGTTCCGGGTAATATTCAAACCATCACCAAGAACGCGTTCTGTGCTTGCGAAGCAGAGACGATAATTTTAAAAGAAGGCATAACGAAAATTGAAGAATTCGGACTTGCATACAACTATGTTAAATCTCTTATCCTTCCGTCAACAATAACAGATTTGGAATATTGTGCTCTGGATTGCTCAAAACTCAAAACAATTGTCTGCCTGGCAACCGAACCGCCAACTGCAAACTTTACTAATTATTCAACTAATATCGATACTGTTTATGTTCCGGCCAATTCGGTGTCTGCGTATAAAGCAGCGTCTGGTTGGGAGGACAAGGTTATTCTGCCAATTGAATATTGCAATGTAACATTGGCAACCGCCGATAACACATTTGGCACTGTCTCTGGCGAAGGAAGTCTTATTAAGGGCGCATCAACCGAAATCACCGCCACACCCGCCGACGGCTACCGTTTTGTGAAATGGAGCGATGAAAACACCGATAATCCACGCACCATAACCGTCACTTCAGACACCACATTTACCGCAGTTTTTGAAGCTGTTGAAAATTCTACGGCTGTTGATGAGTTAGCCGCCAATGCAGTCTCCATTTACGCTGTGGACAGAACCATTTTCGTGACGAACGCCAGCGCAGGAATCAATGTTTATGACACCATGGGCCGTCTTGTGGCAACTGCCAACAAAGAGAATGCCGGAATCAGAATCAGCAACGCCGGTGTCTACATTGTCAAAGTGGGCGATGTCGCAAAACGCGTGATGGTTAAGTAACAGTTGGTTATCAAATTGATACACAAAGAGGCGGGGCTTTATTCCGTCTCTTTTTTTTCGTTATTCTCTAACTTTTTGTTTGTCGGTTTCCTTGTTTAATTTTGTGCCATATTTTTGTTCGCGCTTGCAGTTAGCGTTTGTATTATCGTTATCGTTAGAAATATGCTGACAATAAAAGATTTACGGGCTTCGATTGACGGGAAGCCGATTCTGAAGGGAATTAACTTGCACATTAATGCGGGCGAGGTGCACGCCATTATGGGACCCAACGGGTCGGGAAAAAGCACGCTCTCGTCGGTGCTGACGGGCAACAGCCGCTTCACTGTCGATGGCGGCGAGGTGACGTTCCTGGACCGCGACCTGCTTGCAATGCCGCCCGAGGACCGCGCGCGGTTGGGCCTTTTTATGAGTTTCCAGTACCCGGTTGAGATTCCTGGCGTCAGTATGGTCAACTTTATGCGCGCCGCCGTCAACGAGAAGCGCAAATTCAACGGTCTGCCCGCCCTTTCGGCTGCCGAATATCTGAAGTTGATGCGCGAGAAAAGCCAGCTGGTCGAGATTGACTCACGGCTCACGTCACGCTCTGTGAATGAGGGCTTTTCGGGCGGCGAGAAGAAACGCAATGAGATTTTCCAGATGGCGATGCTCGAGCCGCGCCTGTCGATTCTCGACGAGACCGATTCGGGCCTTGACATTGACGCCTTGCGCATTGTGGCCAGCGGCGTGAACAAACTCAAGACACCCGAAACGTCGTCCATTGTTATCACGCACTATCAGCGCCTGCTCGACTACATTGTGCCCGATGTGGTGCACGTGCTCTATAACGGCCAGATTGTCAAGACTGGCGGCAAAGAACTCGCGCTTGAACTTGAAGAGAAAGGCTATGACTGGATTAAAAGCGAATTCGACAACAAGTAGTTTATGGAAAACGTTAGTTCAGTCTGTATAAAAGACAAACTTACAGCACTTTATCGCCAGTATGCCGCGCAAATTTCCGACAGTATGCCCGAGTCGATGAACCGCGTGCGCGAAACGGCCATCAGTCAGTTCGATGCTTTGGGCCTGCCACGAAAAGGATGCGAACGGTATCGATTTACAGAAATTATGACCGCCTTCGGTCACGCTTACGGCTATTCTATCAGCAAGTTAGCCGCCACCGCCGACAGCCAGACAGTGTTCCGTTGCGCCGTTCCCAACCTTGACACTTACACCATCATTATAAATAACGGCTGGATTGACCAGAAAAACAGCACTATACCAGCCAATGTTGTGGCAACCGAAATGGCGGATGGCGCCAATAAATACTCCGAGCTTTTTACAGCTCATTACAACCGTCTTGCTGCCCAAAAAGATGACACAACAATCAGCTTGAACACCGCCTTCGCGCGCAGCGGACTTTTCTTGTATATTCCTGACAATGTGGTTGTTGATAAACCAATACAGATTGTCAATGTACTTTCGGGCGGCAATCCGCAGATGGTGAACCAGCGCAACCTGATTGTTGCGGGGCGCGGCAGTCAGGCCAAAATTGTCATCTGCGACCACACGCTCGCAAACAGCAAGTTTCTGCTGAACAACGTTACCGAAACGGTGCTGCAGCCAAATGCGCAGCTCGACTGCTACTGCATTCAGAACCTGAACGACCGCTCGTCGCAAATCGCATCGTTGCTGATTGAACAAAACGCCGACAGCCAACTTCTTGCCAACACACTGACGCTTCACGGCGGCTTTGTGCGCAACAACGTTGAGGTACTGATGGCGGGCCAGCACGCCGAGGCCAGCATCTACGGCCTGTCGCTGCCAGCAGGGCACCAGCACATCGATAACTTCACCTACGTTGACCACGCCGTGCCCAACTGCACCAGCTACGAACTCTACAAAAACGTGCTCAACGACGAATCGGTTGGCGTGTTCAGCGGCTACGTTCTTGTGCGCCCCGACGCGCAGAAAACCAACGCCCAGCAGTCGAACAAAAACATCTGCATATCGCCGTCGGCGCGGATGTACACCAAGCCGCAACTTGAGATTTACGCCGATGATGTGAAGTGCAGCCACGGCGCCACCGTGGGCCAGCTGGACGAGAGTGCGTTGTTCTATATGCGCCAGCGATGCATTGGCGAAGACGAGGCAAAAATGATGCTAATGTCGGCATTCGCACATGAGGTTGTACGCACAATCCGCATCCCAATCCTTGCCGAACGCTACGCCGAGATGATTGAAAACCGCCTTCGCGGACGCCACGCAGCCTGCGGCGATTGCTTTATGAAGTGCGAAAAGAGGGGTTAGGGGAAGGTTTAGAAGCAGAATGGGTGTCCCGTAGGGACATAATATTGGTAGAAACATTATTATCTATATCTATTGGGCGGCGTGCCGTAGGTACGCAACAATATCCCTAAAAATTATCCTGTATCTCATTAAAAACCAATCAACTCATATTTTCTTACTAAAAATTTAGTAAAAAATTTACCCAAAACTATTGCACATATAATTTTATATACTATGTTTGTAGTACGAAAAATTTAGGAGATTATGGAGACAAAAACAGAAAACCGCAATCAGTCGCTCACGAAAGCGGAATTGCACCTGATGAACATCTTGTGGGACAAGGGCAAAGCCACAGTCCAACAAATTCATGACGTACTTGCCGAGCCCAAACCTGCCTACACCACTACGCTCACGGTTATGCAGATTCTGACAAAGAAGGGCGTGGTTGACTTCGAGAAGAACGGCAAGGCCAACGTTTACCGCCCGTTGCTCACCCGTGACGAGTATATTGGCGGTTTTATGAACGACGCCTGCGATAATGTTTTTGGCGGCTCAATGCGGTCGTTCTTCTCATTCTTCGCCAAGAGCGAGAAAATCAGCCGCGAGGAACTTGCAGAGATTCTGAAAGAGATGGATTCTAATGGTGAATCGGATAATCGTTTAAAAGTTTAATCGCTTTGCTGTTTAACAGGTTTAAATTTTCAACCTGTTAAACTCGTTAACCCCGTTAAACTAAACCTAATACCAAAAATTAAACACTAACTACTAATACCATACAACTATGCTACTTATCTTTTTGAAATTCATTGCTTCGGCTGCGCTTTTATTCGTGTTCTACCGGATTGTTCTGCGCGGAAAAGCCAGCTACGCTGTTAGTCGGGCATATCTGCTTGCTCTGCCGATTGTCAGCCTGATAATCAGCGTTCTGACGTTCGAGGTTTACCCAACGGGAACCGAGTTTGCCATTGAGCAGATTGACTTCGGCCACTACACCGCGCCAACCGCGCCCGTTGAGACCGACTATGTGCCCGACATTGCGCCCGCGCAAGCGGCCACTACCGAGCCAGCTGCAGTGCCAGCCGCTATGCCAGCCACCGCACCGGTTGCCGAACCTGTTCAGGCAAAGCAACCAATTGTTATCGATTGGATGGCGATGCTCAAATGGACCGTTCCGGCCATATCGCTGCTGCTGTTGCTGTTGGCGGCCTACCATATCGGTAAAGTATTGGCTATCAAATCGAAAATGGATGTTGAAAACACCGCCGAGGGCTACAGCCTGATTAGCTCGCCAAGTGTCAACACGCCTTTCTCGTTCGCAAAAACTATTTTCCTGCCCGCGAGCCTTCACGAGCCGGGAAAGAGTATGATTATCCGCCACGAAAAGGCGCACATTGCCCACCGCCACTATGCCGACGTGTGGTTTATGGAGTTGATAACCAGACTGTTTTGGTTCAACCCGTTTGTGTGGCTCTGTCGCAATGAGCTGCGCAACGTGCACGAGTTCCAGGTCGACCACGACGTGATTGAGTCCAATGTCAACATAAACGCCTACCAGACAACGCTTTTAGAGATGGTGATGAACGTGTCGAGCCCCGTGGTGAACGGCTTCAACCACTCGTTTATCCGCCAGCGGTTTATCGAGATGAAAAAATCGGCTGTCGGCACACTCGGCCGCGTGGCCAAAATCGGCACCTTGGCGTGGATTGGCGTAATGTTCTGCGCGTTCACTTTCACTGAAAAGAAAGCGGAACCGAATCCTGCAGCACCGTCACCCGATGAAACTTATGTTGCGCAGAAGCTACTGTTGGAATGTCAATCGATGGTGAACTATTCACATTTGCTTACTAAAAATTGGGTTTTTATTGACAGAAACCCCGACACCCCCGACAAACTTGCGCTCAAAAAGATTCATAATGAGGATTTTCCGAAATTGCAGGCTGAATTGTTGGAAGTTTCGGAAAAATGGAACGATACCAACCGCAAAGAACTTGAGTCGATTTTCTCATTTATCAGCGATTCGCTTTTCGCTTACCAAAAATCAATAATGAAAGCATTGAATACACTTGCCGACTACGATGACGTGTTTACTTGTATGGAAGCGCAGATGATGGTTGAAGATGGCGGAGATGAGACAAATGCCGCAAACAAAGTTACAACCCGCATTCGCGCACTTATCGAGAAAATCAGGGTTCCCGCAACAACACAGGCAACCACTAAAAATGCCCCAGCGCAAACACTTGGTGCCGGCAAGTTCGTAATCGAGGGCTCGGTTGACCCGGGCATAACCGACTCGTGCTACCTGATTTATTTCGCCGATGAGAACTTCGAGATTATTGAAACACCCGTGGCGTGCGTGCCTGTGGTTGACAAGAAATTCCACTACGAGGTTGAACTCAACGACCTGACCGTATGCCGCATACGCTGCATATTCCCCGGCGGCGAGATTTGCTCGGATTGGATTGAGACCTTTGCCGCGCCCGGCGTTACATTTGGGTTGACGGTTCACAACGGATTCTATTCGTATTCAAACCAATACGCGCAGTATTTGTCGAAAATTCGCCGCTTGGCCGACACTTACTGCAAGAACCACCACCTGAACGACGGTGTGGCCAAGCCCGAAGGTTTGTACAACACTTGGGAGAACGTGAAATACGGCATTTGGAACAATCAAAAGGTTAAGAAAGTCGAATTCTGCGAGAAAAAGACCATTCTAACCCTTTCGGCGGAGCATTGGGAGCGTTCAGGTTTGAATTCTGATGTCTGCTTACGCGATACGGCGGGCAATCTTTACAAAATGTTGCACAACGAAAGCGGTGGCACACGTCGCTATCTCGACTATATCCGTGGCGCCCGCTACTCATTCGAGCCGCTGCCGAAAGGTGTTACCAAATTCGATTTAGTGTCGAAAATCAATCCAAACGTTCCCCAATTCTTCTCTCAATTTGCCGGAAATGTAAAAGCCAGTGATATGAATGTGATTGTGGCGGACATTACCGAGAATTTGAACGCCAACCAAAAACCGAACTTCAGCATTACATTCAAAACCGAACTCACAAACGAGATTTCAGGCTGTACATTTGAAATTATGAGCGAAAACGAGATGCAGATAGGCAACACTCGGTTGTTGGGCGATATCGACCTTGACAATAACGGCGAAGGCACATTCAGCACCTATCTCGACGAGCCGTGTATAGTATGGGTTCTGCAAACTATGGCCGACGGAGCAGCGATAAAGGCCTACCAAATAAGTATTCCGTTTGTGCCAGGCGAGAACGCGCAGTTCACATTAACGTCAACCGGAATTAAGCGAGACGAAGGACCGGGATTTAGGATGGAAATGCCTTCGTACCAACTGACCGGCTCAAAATTCTACACCGAATGGGAAAAAGCCGAGAAGAAATTCAACGAAATATTTGACAAACAGGGCGATAAGGCCAACACCGCCATTAATGAATATGTGAAAAAGAACGCCAACAATCTTGGTTTGGTAATGCAATATCTGATAGGGCCTTGGAATGCCGATTACAGCATTCTGCCCGAAAAAACTTTGCAAAACCCGATGGTGAAACTTCTAAAACAACGAGACGATGAATGGAAAAAGAGTATTGCAGAGTCGCAAAAGCGCCGCGAGGAAGCCCGTGCCAACACCGCACCGGGCAAGATGTTCGCTGACATTGATTTGCAGAATATGAGCAATCCCAACAACCGCCCGAGCCTGTCAGACATTGTGGGCAAAGGTCGGCACGCGCTTGTAAATTTCTGCTATCCGCCCGATGAAAAAAGTATAGCAGCGGGAAAAGCAATCGATGCTCTGCTTGAAAAGTACAAAGGGAAACCAATCGATGTTTTTTCTATTGCGTGCACACATATGTCACCCGATTCCTACGGAAAACTGTATAAAGATATGGGTATCAGTCACAAAATGTATTACGATGTAAGTCACCAAGCCAACAGAACGTATGGAATTGGCAACGGCGAGATAATACTCTTCGACCCCGATGGCACTATTCTGAAACGCGATATTGCCGCAGCCGATTTGGAGAAGGCGGTGGATGAAGCATTGAACGGCAATATGCCACGCGCAAATTATAGTAGTTCATCGCAAGACGATAAGTACAAGGCTATGTTTGTTTACAATTTCACCAGAAGTGTTGAGTGGCCTGCAAGCGAGATGAAAGGGGACTTTGTAATATGTGTTATGAATCAGGATGATGTACTGAAACAAATGAAAGCAATTGCTGAAGGTAAAGTGGTCGGCAACAGCCCCATTTCGGTGGTTGGAGTCGAGAATATCAATAAGATACCCAAGTGCCATATTCTTTATCTGCCTTCAAACGTGAAAGACGCCGACATTAGTGATGCCGTGGCAAAAGTGGGTAACGCCGCGACATTGATTGTCAGCGACTGTCCGGGGGCAGTGAAATACGGCTCGTGTATCAACCTTGTAACGGTGGAAAATAAAATCAAATTCGAAATCAACGACAAAGCTATCAAAGACCGCAATTTGCAATTAAACAAAGCTCTACTGAATAATGCAGTCAACAACTAACTACTAACAAACAACTAACCATTAATATTTAAAACGTACAGTTATGAGAACACAATTATTTTGGCGCAGTGCAATCGTAGCGGTTGCCGCCATAGCAATGCTGACCGTTCAAACAAGAACAGCATCAGCGCAAGAGGATAAGTACAAAGCCATGTTTGTCTTAAATTTCACCAAACAGATTGATTGGCCGGCAACCAAAGGCAATTTTGTGATATGTGTTGTCAATCAGGATGAGGTCTTTGAAGCACTTAATTCGATGGCAAAGAAGGGCATGATGGTCGATGACAAAGCCATTTCAGTGGTTGGTGTGAAAAACATCGATGAAGCCCCAGAGTGTCAGATTCTTTATTTGCCATCTTCGGAAAGCAAAGCCGACAAAATGGGTTCGGCTGTAGAAAAGTTCGGAAACGCTGCAACGCTGATTGTCAGCGACTGTCAGGGGGCTTTGGAAAGCGGCTCGTGCATTAACTTTGTGATGGCTGACGATAAAATCAAATACGAAACCAGCAAGGCGAACATTGAAAGTCGCGGTTTGAAGGCTAATCTGTATCTACTGAATAATGCAGTCAACAACTAACTACTAAATAATTGATTACTAACAAACAACTAACCGTTTTTCTACTAACTGACAACTAACCTGAAAACCGGGCTCTACGGGCAAATGCGCATGGCGATTTGATGCATAGGGAATGTTTATAGTCGCAAAAAAAACACGGGCAAATGGGCGCGAATCATGTGAAAAACAATATCCTACCCGATTCGCGGCCAATCTGCCGGCTTCCCAACCCCAACGATGTTTCTCATCATACCGCCGCAAATGCCCGTAGAGCAGGTTTTTTCCCTTTCCTGTATCACAATACACTTTACTCATTCCACATTATTGCTACTTTTGCCGCAAATTTTAAAATCGAAAGAAATGGGACTTCAATGCGGTATTGTAGGATTGCCAAATGTGGGCAAATCAACACTTTTCAACTGTTTGTCGAACGCCAAGGCGCAGGCGGCCAACTTTCCGTTCTGCACCATCGAGCCTAACTTGGGCGTCATCACCGTGCCCGATGAGCGTCTGAACAAGCTTGCGGCCATCGACAACCCGAAGCGCATCATCCCAACAACCATCGAGATTGTTGACATTGCCGGCCTTGTGAAGGGCGCCAGCAAAGGTGAGGGGCTTGGCAATAAATTCTTGGCCAACATCCGCGAGACCGACGCCATAATCCACGTTCTGCGCTGCTTCGACAACAACAACATCGTTCGTGAGGGCGGCGCCCCGGTTGACCCGATTGCCGACAAGGAAATCATCGATACCGAGCTGCAACTCAAAGACCTTGAGACAGTTGAGAGCCGCATTCAGAAGGTTGAGAAGATTGCCAAAGTGGGCAACGACAAGAAGGCGCAGAAACAGCTCGAACTGCTCACCCAATATCGCGAGGCGCTGATGAAAGGTCTTTCGGCCCGCACCGTTGAGGTTGACGCCGCAGTGAAAAAAGAGTTGCTCACCGACCTTAACCTGCTCACCGACAAGCCGGTGCTCTACGTCTGCAACGTTGACGAGGCATCGGTGAAAACCGGAAACGCCTACACCGAAAAGGTGATGAAAGCCGTTGAGGGCGAGAACGCCGACGTGCTGATTATCGGCGCTGCCATTGAGGCCGACATTGCCGAACTCGAGAGCTACGACGAGCGCCAGATGTTCTTGAGCGACCTTGGACTCGAGGAGCCGGGCGTGGCAAAACTCATCAAAGCCGCCTACAAACTGCTGAATCTTAAGACATATTTCACCACCGGCCCCGACGAAACCCGCGCTTGGACGTTCAAAGCCGGAATGAAGGCACCGCAGTGCGCCGGCATCATCCACACCGATTTTGAAAAGGGATTCATCCGTGCAGAGGTTATTAAATACAATGATTATGTGACACTTGGCTCGGAATCGGCCTGCCGCGACGCCGGCAAAATCGGCATCGAGGGCAAAGACTACGAGCCTGAAGACGGCGACATTATGCACTTCCGCTTCAACGTGTAAGAAGTCGTCGCACCGAGCCTTGCAATATTCTAAATTCCTTTAGGTTTCAGCCTTATCAGCGTTACTTCGCTTTTGGTTCCAATGCGCATTGGCGGGCCGAACGTGCCCGAACCTTCCGACGTGTATATTTGCAGACTGCCGTAGCGGTACAGGCCGCGGTTGTAGTTGAAAATGCGGTCGTTTAAGAGAGTGACGGGGAAGAGCTGTCCGCCGTGAGTGTGGCCGGCCAGATAAAGCCCGAATCCCGCTTTTTCGGCATATTCTGCGCCCACAGGGTTATGGTGCAGCAGAATCGACGGGCGGGTGCTGTCTAAAGCAATTGTGGGCAGTGTGTTCTCAATGGTTTTCGCACCCACGCCGGCGTGCATATGGTCGATGGTGCGGTCGTCGGGGCGCATGTAGTCGAGCCCGACAATCTGAATGCCGCAACATTCCATCATGCTGTTTTCCAGCACGTTGACACCCGCATCGCGCATCAGCTGCTTCACACTGTCAACATCGACGTACATATCGTGGTTGCCCGAGACGAAAAAGATTGGCACCGTAAGTTTTTTCAGCGGCTCAAGAGTTGCCGGCTCAAGATTATAGAAGCTCTCGAACATATCGCCTGTGATGACCACCATCTGCGCGTCGGTCTTGTTCACCTTGCTGACAAGTTTTTCAAGGTTGCGCCGTCCGCGGAAATGCCCCAGATGAACATCCGACAGTTGCGCAATCTGCACCGGCTCGGTCAGTTTCGGCAGCTCAATATCGATGGTTTTCAGGCGCGGGCAGGCTGTGTTTACAAGACCATAGATGCAAATCAAAGTGGTGCCGGCGGCAACTATCAGGCCGTAGGTTTTGGGTTGGAAGTGCGCAAAAAAGTTCACAACATCGGTCAGCAGCATAACCATCAGCATATAAAGCAGAACGCCAACAGCTGCCGAGAGCAGAACAACCATCGGATGAAGCACCGGAAAGTGGTTTTTGGCGGCCATCATCGAGCTAATCGCGAAAAAGGCCAGAACGAAGAGCCCGGCAAACAGCCACCACTTGCCGAAGCCGGTGGCAAACGATATGCGGCTAGCCATATAGTAGGCGGCCAGGCCGATGATTGCAAGGAAAAGTAACGGAAAGAGTGCGAACATTTTTTGCATTGTGTGTTATAATCTGTCAGGGTGCTCGCCCGACCAGCCGATGTTCGGCATACGGTCGATGGCGGTTATGTCTTCGGCCGGAAGAGTGATGCTGAAAGATTCCAGATTCTCTTTCACGCGCTCGGGTGTGATTGATTTGGGCAGCGGTACAATCTGTTTCTGACGGCACCATGCAAGGCACAGCTGTGCCACAGAGCAGTGGTTCCGGTCGGCAATCCGCTTCAGGTCGGCGTTTTTGAGTGACGAGCCGCGTCCGAACGGGCTCCAGGCTTCAACCGCAATGCCGTTCTTTTGGCAGAACTCAACATCGGCCGCCTGTGCGTAACCCGGGTGAATCTCAAGCTGATCGACCATCGGCTTGACCGAACATACATCCAGAAGAGCCTGCAGGTGATGCTTAAGGAAGTTGCTCACGCCAATGGCACGCACCCGGCCGTCGGCATAGAGCTTTTCGAGTGCGCGCCAGGTGTCGGCGTTGCGCTCGCGCCAGTCGGCATAGTGCGACGGCGATGCCGGCCAGTGAATCAGGTACAAATCAAGGTAATCGAGCCCCAGGCGTTTGAGCGACGCATCGAAGGCTTGCAGAGTGCCGTTGTAACCCGACTCGGTGGGCCAGACCTTGCTTGTAATCCAGAGTTGGCTGCGGTCCACGCCGCTATCTTTTATGCCTTGTCCCACGCCAGTTTCGTTCTTGTAGAACGATGCCGTGTCGATGTGGCGGAATCCGCATCCGATGGCCATTTTAACAGTTTCGGCCACGTCGGCGCCATCGGCAACAGCCCATGTGCCAAAGCCTATGGCAGGCATATCAATGCCGTTGTGCAGTTTGATTGTCAGCATATTGATGTTGAGTAATGTGTAATGAGTAGTGAGCGATGAGCAGTGAGTAATGAGCAGTGAGCGATGAGTAATGAGCGATTAACTTTAAACTTTAACCCTTAAACTTTACACTTTAAACTTCAAACTTTACACCTTAAACTTTAAACTTTACACTCAAATTACCTGCGTTTGCGCACCTTTGGAACGTAATCGCGGCCGGTGACAACAAAGTCGGTACGGCGGTTGATTTGGTTGCAAATCTCTTGCTGCTCGTCGTTCAGGCGCTTGATGAAGGCTTCGGTCAGAGTGTCGCCTTCTTTCAGGAACGGATATTTCTGTGCCATCTTCTTATCCACTTCCTTCGGCATCTGCTCGCCGTAGCCGTGCGATGTCAGGCGCTCACGGTCGATACCGTAGGTGGTCAGGAAGTCGACAACCGATTTGGCGCGGGCTTCTGACAGTTTCAGGTTAGCGTCGTCGCTTCCGCGATAGTCGGCGTGCGAACCAATCTCAATTGTGATGTTCGAGTTGTCGTTCAGAATGCCCACAAGCACTTCAAGTCCCGCAATCGACGATGGTTTCAGCTTGGCGCTGTTGAACTCATATTCAATTCCGTCAAGGTCCATACGGCGGTCGTCGGGCTGAAGGTCGATGTTCACCTTCAGCTGCTCGCTGTCGGTCAGGCCTTTGGTTGTGGTCTTGTCCTTCGAGTTAAGGAAGCCGCCGCGCTTCACCACAATGCGGTAATCGGCGTTCGGCGCCAGGTTGAAGTTGTATGAGCCGTCGGTCTCGGTTTTGGCGGTGATGTTTGTTCCGTCGCTACCGATAAGGTTCACTTCGGCGCCGGCTATGATGGCGTCGGTCTTGCCGTTGCGCACGATGCCGGTCAGAGTGAACTCAATCGGCGGAAGCGAGAATTGGTAGATATCGTCAGAGCCCTTGCCGCCGGGGCGGTTCGAGCAGAAATAGCCACGTTCCATCTCCGACTCGAAGCAGATTCCGAAATCGTCCTGCGAGCTGTTGATGGGGTATTTCATATTCTCAACCTTCCAACCCGAATTGCCTTCGGTGGCCTTGAAAATGTCTAATCCGCCCATTCCCGGATGACCGTTCGATGAGAAGTAGAGCGTGCCTTCGGGGTGGATGTAAGGGAACATTTCGTCGCCGCTAGTGTTGATGGCCGGTCCCATATTCACGGGTTTGCCCCATTCGGCCGATTTGTTGGCGCGGGTTGTCTTCCAAAGGTCCTTGCCGCCATATCCGCCATCCATGGCCGAAACGAAGATAAGCGTCAGTTCGTCGTCGCTGATGGCGGGATGGCCCACAGCCACAGTGTCGGGTGCCAGGTTAAGCTCAATGGGGGCGCCCCATTCGGCGTTCTCTTTTGCAGAGCAGAAAATCTTGCAGACCATATTTTTGTTCTTGTCTTCGCGGAAGCTAGTGAAATAGAGAGTGTTGCACTTTTTGTTGGTGCTTGGCATGCCTTCTTCGAGAGCAGTGTTGATGTTCTCTTCGAGCGCCACCGGCTCCGACCATTTGCCCTTGCGGTCGACGCGTGAACGGAACAAGTCGCAGTAGTACTCGCCCGTTACGCCGCTGATTTTGCCGCCTGTGCAGCCTTCGCGCGACGACGAGAAAATAACCATGCTGTAGTCGTCTTTGGCGTAGGCGATGCCGAAATCGCTGTATTTCGAGTTGAAATAGTGCATGTTCTCAATCTTGTAGCGGGTGGGCTGCCCCATCCACTCAATGGCCGATGCGCACGATTCCACGCCCGCCGGTCCGCGGTCGTCTGCCGGGGCGAGTTTGGTGTAGTTTTGATATTCCTTCATGGCATCTTCATACTGTCCTTGAGCGCGCATGGCGTCGGCAAGGTAGAGAGTGGCAAGCGGGTTCTCGTACCCTTTTTTGATGACCTTGCGGTACCATATCTCGGCCTGACGGCTGTTTTGAACCATACGGTAGCTCTCGGCCACCATGAACATTATGTCGTTTTTCTTGTTTTTGTCTTTGGCTTTCGCATAAGCGTATTTGTACTCGTCGATGGCATCGAAATATTTTCCTAATTCAAAGGCTCGGTCGGCCTTGGCGGTGATGCCACGTTGCGCAAATGCCGGAAGCACTGCAAGTGCGGCGATGGTTATTGCAATAATTCTCTTCATTTTCAATATTGAATCAAATTGCGGAATGTCAACTTTTTAATAAACAATTTGCGAAAATAAGGATTTTTTTCATCTAATCATTTTTTTTTGCGATAACGTAGAGACGTGCCATGGCGCGTTTCTACAATAACCGCGCCCACATAAAACATGTAGAGACGGTGCACGCACCGTCTCTACAAACCAAACAAATATTTTATTCTTATCCTTATTTCTTCAGCAATTCCTCCATCATTTTTTTCATCTCCTCCATTTGTGCTTCAAGGCTTTCTATTTTCGATTGCTGATTCTCAATCTTTTGGTTCTGCGCATCGATTATGGCTTGCTGCTCCTTCATGGCTTCGATTAGCACAGCTGTAAGATTCTCGTATTTAACGGACTTAAAGCCTTCATTATCTGTCACAACCAGCTCTGGCAGAACTTCTTCAATCTCCTGTGCTATGACGCCAATCTGCTTATCCTTGCTATAGCCGTAGCTCATATTGTTGACATCTTTGCCTTTTGCGGCGGCCATCTCCTCCTTGCTCTTCCAATAGAACGAAACTCCGCGCAACTTCAGCACCTTATCCAATGCACCATCAAGTGGCTGAATATCTTTTTTCAGACGGAAATCGGACGATGCGGAAACATTATTTGCTGTTAATGTGCCGTTTATTGTAGTATTGCCGTTTTTCAGAATTACCATAGCATCGCTTCTGGTTATTGTACAACTACCATACCATGATTCGTATCCGTTGGCTACAGTAAAAGCCCTAAGATTGCCATCGGGATTGTTAACGTTATTCTGCCACGATGGCACTTCATAGTCTGTGTTATAAGAGCCAATTACAACTTCATAATGTGATTTTGCCCTTGCATTGAATCCCATGGCTATGGAATAAATACCTTCTGCTAGAGAGTAACGTCCCAAAGCGGTGGACCAATTTCCAGAAGCCGTATTAGCATACCCCAAGGCAACAGCATTTCCTCCTGAAGCATTACAACCAAGTCCAAGTGCCAGGCAATTTTCTTTTTCTGCCGTACACCCAAAACCGATTGCTATTGAGTTATCAAATTTTGCCACGGCTCCAGGACCTATGGCGTAGGAATATTTACCGGATGCTGTTGGGGGATTATGCAAATTTCCTCCCCAATCTGTACCTGCTATACCCATGGCGAAACTGCCTGCACCGCTTGCTATTGCGCCTTCGCCAAAGGCATAGCTGCCCTCACCCGAGGCCGAGCTATTCATGCCCAAAGCGTAGGCGTTCTTTCCAGATGCTATAGCTGTATCGCCGATGGCCACAGCATTTTCGCCTGAGGCTTGCGCCTTATTACCGAAGGCATAGGCGTTATTGGAAAGGGCTTTGGCCTCGCGGCCAATGGCTGTGGTATAATTGCCTTTGGCAACCGATTGATAGCCCATAGCTTGCGAATATTCGCCAATAGCCTTGTTTTGATAGCCTGCGCTGAACGAGTTGGTGCCAACGCTGTCGGGGTGCTCAACTTTCAGGTTTCCAGCCATAAAAGCGTTCTTTTCGGGATACCAGTAGATGCGGTTCTCGTTGTTTATCACTTTGGCATCAGTTGATAGATCGATATTGAAAAGGTTGCTTGCTGTACCTTTCGAACCATTGCGGCCGGTAACAGCAAAACCGCCAGCCACTGCGCCTTCTTTGGCGCTTGCTCCGTCATTTTCGCTGACGGCAAAGCCTTTGGCGCTGTCTGCACCGTCAATATAGAAGCGGGTGCTGTCGGTGTTGATGGTGAGGTAGTCGGATGACTCACCTTTGGCGGCGTCGCGTCCGGTGATGAGGAATCCGCTGCGGCGAACTTTTGAAGCGTCAGCGTCAAATTTTATCTGTGTGCCGTCGGTGGCCACTTTCAGATAGTTGGCGGCATTGCCGTCTTTAGTCGCGTCACGGCCGGTGATAAGGAATCCGCTGCGGCGCACTTTGCTGTTGTCATCATCAAGTTGGTTGTCGATAAAGACCTTGGTGCCTTCGTTGTTCACGGTTAAATAGTTGTTTGGATGTCCGTCCTTTGTCGCATCACGACCAGTGATAAGGAAACCGCTGCGGCGAACTTTGCCACTGTTGTCATCATCTACATATACTTGCGTGCCGGTGCCGTCAACTGCCAGGTAGTCAACATCCTCACCATTCTTTGTGGCATCTCGTCCTGTGATGAGGAATCCGCTGCGGCGCACCTTGCTGTTTTCGGCATTGGGGTCGATATAAACATGCACTCCGTTGGGGTATACGGCGAACACCGCATTGCCGTCTTTGTCCTTAACTTCGAACAGGGCGTCTTCGGAAGAGGTTTCGCCTTTCACATTGAGTTTCTTAAGCGATATTTCGTCAGTTGCCACCCAGGTTGTGCCGTTGTGCACCAGTGTCTGACCCTCGCGGCCAGGGGCACTTTGGGCGCCATTGACTGCATAGTATGCGAACGGAACGGCTTGCAACTTGGTATTGCCCATATCTGTGTATTCGCTGCCACCTTTGGGGTCAATCTCAACGCGCATCCACACGTCGCCGCTTGCCCAGTTCACGTCTGACATTTTTTTGTTGCCAGTTGCTTGGCCCGAGCCTACTGTCACGTTCAAAACACCGTAACTGTTGGTCGTTGGCGTGTGTGTCTCCTGATACATTTGGTTATCATCTTTGTCGGTCAGCGTCAGGCGAAGGCCAACTTTTGAGTTGTTAACGAGTTTGCCGTTAGCATCACGTACCACAGCCTGATACGAGAATCCGTCGGTTTGAGCCATTGCTGCTATTGAGCTCAGCACAAAAGCAATAGCCACAATTGAGGTGAGAAAATGTTTCATAAGGATAAAGTTTTATAGTACGACATTATTTGGTTTTCATCTATTTATGCATTTGTCGCGCACAATAGTGTTTACAAAAGTAATAAAAAGTTTTTTTGTTTGTAAAACAAAAAAATACCTTGAATTTCGGGGGTGAAACCAAGGTATTTCCAGATTCTCCACATCTTTCATGGTTGATTGAACAATGCAAATATATAGCCACTTCCGGGCGCAGTGTGTGCAAATTCAAATTTGGCGGTGATGGTTTTAAATTCGGTATTGTTCGACAAAAATCCGGTAAAAACCGATTGTCTACTTCCTCAACAGCTTCTGCATCATGCGGTTCTTTTCAGCCATCGGCAGCTTGTAGTTGTGATTGTAGATGGCGTTCTCCCATTCACCGTACATGGGGTTGGGCAGCATGATGAACTTGCGGCCGAAGTCGTTGTGCAGTGAGTCGGCGAGCCGCAGGGCAAGCGTGCTGTCGCGGCGGTCGAAGAGCGAAGTGTAATCGCCCAGGTTGTCACCAATGAAAAGAATTATCTCGTGAGTGGCCGAAACGGCGTCGCGGCGCTCGTCTTTGCACGATGTTCCCTTGCTCGGGTTGTAGAGCAGCAGGTGGGCTGAGTCAACAGCCATTCCGGCGGTGGCAAGGTTACGTAGCGTGCGGTCGCGCTCATCGAGCGTACGGTTCGATATGAAGAAAACATCAACACCCAGCTCGCGCGCATAGGCAATGAATTCAGCCGCTCCGGGCAGCGCCAATGCTTCCTCACGTGCCGACCACGCCATCCAGGCGCTGTCAGAGTAGTTTTGGCGGTCGGCCATCAGCTTGGCTTCAAAGGGGCTGTTGTCGAGCACCGTCTCGTCGATGTCCAGAACCACTGCGGTGGGTTTCGTGCCCTTGTAGTTCTGCAAGTTGTCCTTCAGAGCCAGCTTGGCCATATTGTACGACTGATAGTAGCAGGCGCGCATCTCGGCCGACTGCTGAAACCACGCGGTGGCCAGCAGCAGGTGAGTCATAGGCTCGCCGTCTGTTTGATTGTCGGTTTTTGGTGTGCACGATGTGGCGACAATGCCCGCCACTAATCCCAAAATGACTGATAAGCGTTTCATCTTCTAGTGGTTTATGGATTCAACGTGTAGTTCAAGTCGAAGAACTTGTTGTAACGGTCGAGATTGCCGTCCTGAAGGAATTTCTCGTAGTTCGATTTCGATATGATGTATTGCTTGTAGCTGTCGCTCACCACGCCGTCGAACACTTCGCCGGCAACAATCACCGACTCAATGTAGTTCTGTGCCATGCGGGCGTTCTTGAATTTATCGACTTTGACAATTCCGTAATCTTCAGAGAGTTTGGCTGTCGAGACATCGAAATTCATAAAGTCGAAATACTCGTCGTTGAAGTCGATGAATCCGAATCGGATGCGGCTCTCCTCCAGTTTATGCTTGTCGACAACAACAATGTAGTAGTGCAGCTCGTCGGCGTCATAGTTGTAGAGCGACACGTCGAGCGAGTCGTAGGCGGCTTGCGCTGCCAACTGCTCTTCGGCCAGAATCTGCTCTTCGGTCTTCTCCTCAACCTCGTGCGGCTTGCGGTTCAGGGCGGCAATCACATCGCGTGCGTAGCCGGCTTCATCGGTTTTGGGATATTTTTCGATATAGCTTTTCAGCAAGCTCTCGAATGTCAGCGAATCGGTTGATTTGCCCTCACACAACGTGTTGAGCAGCGCGAATTTAGGCATCAGGCGGCTTTCGTGATATGCCGAGTCAACGTACTTGAATGTTGAGTTCACGTTGTCGCACTCATCGTTCAAGAAGTATCGGTAGGTCACCTGATACATAAAATTGAGCTCGTTTTCAGCCCTTTCCAATTCTTTATAGTAGTCGGGGTCGTTCAAGATTTTAGCGTAGTCGGTTTCCGGATACTCACTGATAATCCGTTTCTTATAGATGTCGGCGTTGGCGTAGTCCTTCTGCAAAAGGTAGGTTTTGTAGAGATTGAACATTGCCGACACTTCTTTTTCCGACCTCGGATATTTCTTCATATAGTCGTTAAAAGCATCAATGGCAAGCGGATAGTCGGCGAATTTGTCTTTGTAGACCACGCCCAGATTGAAATAGGCCTGCTCCATCTTCTGCTCCGACACCTTGTAAGCTGAATCGGTGAGCGGAATATCGACCAAATAATATTCGCGGCTCTTGTTGTCGAGACCTTTCTTTGTGTCTTCTGTATCTTCGGCATCTGCCGTTGCCGACCCGTCATCCCACTCGGTGACGGTCTTGTTGCTTCGACGCCAGTTGTCTTCCAGCTTGCGGTTGCCCCATTTCTTGCGGAACTCGTCCTGCCCAAGGCTCAGCGACGATTGGTTGTAGAAATACCATTTGCCGCCTGTCTGCGTGTTTTGGCGGCTCATCTGCTGTGCCTGCGCCAATTCGCTTTTGGCTTCGTTTTCGCGGTTCTTTTCGGCTTGCTCCTGATTCTTCACTTCTTGTATCATTCTGTCGATGACTCTGTTGCGTTCATCTTCGCTCATTTTTGCCAGTTTCTGAAGGCTGTCTTGCGTGTGGATGGTTTCAATGCAGTTCACCAGGTCGGTCAGGTTCTCGGCCTTGCGGCGGATGTTCTGATAATCAGGGTATTCGTGCGGCAGGTTCACCATCGCGCTGTCGTAGTAGAGCTGCGCGTTGCGGTAGTCGGGCTTGTCGAAGTAGATGTCGGCCACGGCCAGATAAGAGATGCTCTTCTGATTGTCGTTGGTGGTGCTTGCGGCAATCGACTGCTTGAAGTACCACAGGGCGTCGTCGTCGCGCATCTCGTTGTAGGCAATGTTGCCTAGCGCGTAGTAAATCTGATCCAGATAGTCGGTGTTTTTGTCGTCTTTCAGCATTTTGGTGAGCTCACGCTGCAGAGCCGCACTTCCGCCCGACTCGCTGCTGTAAAGGCTCGCCTTGTTGATGCGGGCATTGAAAACATACTCATAGTCAGGGTTTTTGTCGATAACCTTCTGATACCATTCGCTTGCCTTGTGGTTGTCTTCATTGAACTGATAGAGTTGCGCCAGAATGTACATCAGGCGGATTTTCTCACGCTTGTCGCGGCGGATTTTCTTCACGGCCGTCTCCACATACGGAATGGCGTCGGCGTAGCGGCCCTGACGCAGCAGAATGTCGGCCTGTGTCTGTGCCAGCGGTGCTTCCATCTTACGCGACACCTTGCTCATGTCGCCTGTCACGGTGCTGATGAAATCGTCGGCCTGCTGATACTTCTCCATTTCGGTGTAGCAGCGTGCCAGCCAGATGTAGGCCTCGGTCTTGGTGTCCTGCTCATCGTATTGGTGCACAATGCCTGTGAACTGCTCAATGGCTGCAAAGTAGTCCTGCTTGATGGTTTTTGCTTTGCCTCCAAGAATTTCGGCATTGTCAATCCATTTTACATATTCATTTTTGTTTTGGAACGCTTTCTGCTTGTCGTTCAGCTTCTTGCCCTTCTTGGTTTTCGGCTTGGCCGTGATTGAGTGCTTGCGTATGCACTTCTCGCTCTTTTCAATCACTCGGTTCATGTCGGCGTACGATGTGAGTGCCGCATCTTTGTCGCTGTAGACAAACACCGGCAGAATCAGAGAAAAATTCTCTTGATGGGCCGAGTAGATGTTTTCCATACCCGACTTGTAAGCTTCGTTTCCGTTGAAATAGACGTTGTATTTAGATGTCAGGTTATGGTAGCCGCGGCGTATGGGTGTGTTTTTGGTAGGCGAACAGCAAACCAGCAGCACGGCAAGAGCTGCCATACTCCAAAATGAGACTGTTTTACTTATCGTTGACACAATTAGTTTTTTAGCGAGTGCAAAAATAATTTTTCGCCGTAGTATAACAAACGGCTGAATTATTGAATTATTCTGCATCAGGGGCAAGATTATTTACAAAAAAAGCCCCGCCAATCAGCGGGGCTCTTCATTTATCAGTTTACTGTTCAATTAGAACAACTTCTTAACCTGATTGTAAACATTTTCAGCAGTGAAGCCGAGTTTCTCGTCGAGCACTTTGTAAGGTGCCGAGAAACCGAAGCTCTCCAAGCCCCAGACAGCGCCTTCGCTTTCCGGAACAAGGCCTTGCAGGTTCACCGGCAGACCGGCGGTCAAACCGAATTTCTTCACGCCTGCAGGCAGAACGCTCTTCTGATAGTCTTTGCTCTGGCTGCGGAACAGGCCTTCCGACGGAACGCTCACAATGCGAACCTTCTTGCCGTCTTTGCGGATGAGTTCGGCACCGGCAACCAAAGTGGAAACTTCAGAGCCGCTGGCAACCAGGATAACGTCTGGATTATTGTCGCTTCCGGCAACAATGTAAGCGCCTTTGGCAGCCTGCGAATAGTCGTTTCCGGCGGGCAGGTTGTTGATGTTCTGACGAGAGAGAATCAAAGCGGTCGGAGTTGCTGTGTTCTCCATTGCAAGTTTCCAAGCGGCTGTGGTCTCTTGTGCGTCGGCCGGACGAAGAACCAGCATTGAGTTCTGTCCCTTGTGGTTTTTCAGTTTCTCCATAAGGCGGATTTGTGCCTCCTGCTCAACAGGCTCGTGGGTAGGGCCGTCTTCGCCAACACGGAATGCGTCGTGTGTCCAGATGAACTTAACAGGAAGTTGCATAAGGGCAGCCATACGCACAGCCGGTTTCATATAGTCAGAGAATACGAAGAATGTGCCGCAAGCCGGGATAACGCCGCCGTGCAGTGCCATACCAATGCAGCAGCAAGCCATTGTCAATTCGGCAACACCAGCCTGGAAGAATGCGCCCGAGAAGTCACCTTTGGTGAATGCGGTGGTCTTCTTCAGGAAGCCGTCGGTCTTGTCAGAGTTCGACAAGTCGGCCGATGCGCAAATCATATTCGGAACCTGCTCTGCCAGAACGCTCAAGCAGGCGGCGCTTGCGTTACGTGTAGCGTCGTTGTCCTTCTGTTGAACTTTGCTCCAGTCGATTTTCGGTGCCTTGCCGCTGAACCACTCGGTCAGTTGGGCAGCCTTGTCGGCGTTAGCCGATGCCCAGGCTTTCTCTTCAGCGTAGCGGTCGGCAACAATCTTCTTCAACTCTTCGGCGCGTTTAGCGTAGAGTTCTTTAACTTCGGGGAAGATTACGAACGGATTCTCAGGGTCGCCGCCAAGGTTCTTGATGGTGTTCTTGTAAGCGTCGCCACCGAGCGGTGCGCCGTGAGTCTTGCAGTTGCGCTCATACGACGAGCCGTCTTCTTTCAGCGCGCCCTTGCCCATAATGCACTTGCCGATGATGAGAGCCGGTTTGCCCTTCACGGCTTTGGCCTGTGCCAGTGCCTTGCGGATTTGGTCGGCGTCGTTACCGTTGATTTCGATAACTTCCCAACCCAAAGCGCGATATTTAGCGGCTGTGTCTTCGTTCATAACAGCCTTTGTTTCAGTCGAAAGTTGGATGTCGTTCGAGTCGTAGAACATTACCAGGTTGTCCAGACCGAGAACGCCAGCAATACGTGCCGAGCCTTGCGAAATCTCTTCCTGAACACCGCCGTCAGAGATGTAGGCGTAGATGGTTTCCTTCTCGAAAGTTGGGTTGCCGGTGTGAGCGGCCAGGAATTTGGCGGCAATGGCAGCGCCAACAGCATAGCTGTGGCCTTGTCCGAGTGGGCCCGATGTGTTCTCAACACCACGAGCGATTTCAAACTCAGGGTGACCGGTGGTTGGTGAGCCCCATTGGCGCAACTGTGCCAGTTCGTCGAGCGTGTATTTGCCGGTCAGAGCCAACTGTGCGTAGAGCATAGGTGCCATATGGCCCGGGTCAAGGAAGAAGCGGTCGCGGCCAATCCACGACGGGTTCTGCGGGTCGTACTGCAGGAATTCCGAATAAAGAACATTGATGAAGTCGGCGCCACCCATAGCACCGCCCGGGTGTCCCGATTTGGCCTTTTCGACCATCGACGCTGCCAAAATACGAATGTTGTTGGCAGCCAGATTTGTTGCGTTTGTACTCATTTTCTGTTATTTAAGTTTAGAATATCAAATATCGTTCGTTTCTAAAATAAGGCGATAAAAGTAATTAACGCAAACTGAAAACGCAAAAATAAATTGGGTGGCAGACAAATTGGTGCCATCCGAAAAAAACTCACCGCCCATTGTAAATAACTTCTTTTCTCGTAGGTGCCGCTTTCGCGATAAGCCGAGTATTTTTGGGGTCGGAAATAAGATTTTGAAATTATGAGAAAAGCTTTCATATCAATATTTTGCATTGCGCTTGCCGCAACGGCCACGGCGCAGCGCAACGGGATTTCGTCGATGCGGTGGGGCGCCGATTTCAACATCCACATCACATTCAGCAACGACTCAACATCAATTCTCGATGTGCGCGGACTTTACCACTCAACATCAACAATGCCGCAGATGGCCGTCGGGTCGGAAGAAGTGACCTACTATCCCGTCACGCTCGACCCCGAGTTTGTTGACGCGCTGAAAAACAAGAAGCTCGAAAGTTTTGATGGGGATACAGCTGCCGCACTGAAATTTTCCGACACCGTGCGTGCAAAAACGCTATGGAGCGCCCTGCACGGCGAGATTGGCGGTGGATATATTCATTTCATCAATTGCCTGATTTACAGCTTGGAGTCGAAAAGTCTGAACCTTTGGTCGCCATTCTACCGCCGGCCCGAGTCGAACTGGAAGCCGAAACCGATGACCGAGTCGTACCGACGCACCAAAAACTGGAAATATTACTTTCCCGACAATCAGAAACTTGCTCAGAAAGAATATCTTACCAAACAGAAGAACGGCGAGTTGGGCGATATGCAACTGCTGCCCAAATCGTTCATCGACCTTTTTCTTGGCACCAATCAAAAGCAGTATGAGCAGCTGAAGGCCGACGGCGAGACCAACAAAGTGGCCATCATTGATATGATTCGTCTGCTGGTGAGCGCCAACTATCTTGGTCTGGACCAGATTTCGCTCATCCAGGGCGCAGTGTCGCGGTCCATTATGAAATACTCGATGAACAGCCTGCCTTCGGTCATTATCTTCGACGATTTTGGCGCGGCCGTGGCAATGACACTCGACCACGAAGGATATAAGATTGACAATGTGGTTTTCAATCAGCAGGAAACACTCAGCGCCGACGAGATTGACCAGCGTATGCAGCTTATGCAGGGTGTCATCCGCCAGGTGAACGCCATCAACAAGAAACTGTTTGAGCGGAACCTGAAGAGTTATTATAAATAGGGTTTTATGTGTTGAGAGTAATGAGCAAAGAATTCAGACGAATTCTTTCTCTTTACCTCTAGTATGGTTCGCCGTTTTCCAAAAAAAATCACTTTTTTTTGTAACATTGCTCACTTTTCACAGTCTATATGTTGTGTAAAATTGAAAAAAAGCAATGATACAAATAGAAAATCTGCATAAATCGTATTTCACCGGAGGCGAGCCGCTGCACGTATTGAAGGGCATAAACTTGAGCGTTGCCGAGGGCGAGCTGGTATCGATTATGGGCAGTTCGGGTAGCGGCAAATCGACGCTGCTCAACATTCTGGGCATCCTGGACAACTACGATGAGGGTACCTACCACCTTGGCGGCGAGCTGGTTCGCAATATGAGCGAGAAGCGCGCCGCAGCCTTCCGCAATCGAATGTTGGGGTTTGTCTTCCAGCAGTTTAACCTGATAGCTTTCAAAAATGCGCTCGAGAACGTGGCGCTTCCGCTTTATTATCAAGGTGTTAACCGCAAAAAGCGCAACCAGATTGCCTATGAGTATCTGGAGCGCGTGGGGCTGGCCACTCACGCCGAGCATATGCCCAACGAGCTTTCGGGCGGACAGAAGCAGCGCATTGCCATTGCGCGGGCGCTCATTGCCAACCCCAAGGTGATTCTGGCCGACGAACCCACAGGTGCGCTTGACACTCGCACATCGTACGAGGTGATGGACCTTCTGCAGGAGGTGAACCGCGAGGGCAAGACCATCATCATCGTAACCCACGAGCGTGACATTGCCGATATGACCAACCGCACTGTCTTTCTGAAAGACGGCGTTATTGAGTCGGATACTAAAAACCAGATAAAAATTGCCCGCGAATGTTTGATATAGACAAATGGCAGGAGATTTTCTCGACGATGCGCAAAAACAAGCTGCGCACCGTACTCACCGCTTTCAGCGTGGCTTGGGGAATCTTTATTTTGATTGTTCTGCTGGGTTCAGGCAACGGCTTGAAAAACGCCGTGATGACGAATTTTGAGAGAGACGTCACCAACTATATGAGCATTGATGGCGGACGCACCAGTATGGAATACAATGGTTTGAAAAAGAACCGCCGGATTCAGTTTGACAACCGCGACATCGACCTTCTTGAAAATGTTGTCGGCCTTGCCACCATATCGCCCATAATATCGATGTGGAGCTCAAGTGTGAGCAACGGCGCCAACTACGGCAGTTTCTCGACACGCGGCGTTTATCCGTCAATCGAGGTGAGCGAGAATCTGAAAATAACGTCGGGCCGGTTCATAAACGATACCGACGTGCGTCTGAAGCGCAAGGTAGCAGCCATTGGCACCGATGTGGTGAAAACCGTCTTTCCCGACAGCGACCCGCTTGGGCAGTACATAAAAATCAACAACTCTATGTTCCTTGTGGTGGGCGTTTACAGCGACTACCAGTGGGACAACCGCAACGTGTATATCCCGTTCAGCACGGCGCGTATGCTACGTGGTGGCCGCAACGAGTTTTCGTGGGTCCAAATGACTTCGAAACCAGGCAACACTGTCGAGCAGAATCAAGAGCTTGTTAATCAGATACGTAAAAAAATGGCAGCTCTGCACCAGTTCAATCCCGACGACCGTTCGGCGGTTTACATCTACGACGGCCTTGAGGATTATCAAGATACGCAGAAACTATTTAACGGAATCAGCATATTCATTTGGATGATAGGCATCGGCACACTCATTTCGGGCATTGTGGGCGTGAGCAACATTATGATGATTGTGGTTAAGGAGCGCACCCGCGAGATTGGCATCCGCAAGGCGCTTGGAGCACGGCCCGGTTCGGTGGTGAGCTTGGTTATCTCGGAGGCCATAACTATCACAACCATAGCTGGTTACTTTGGAATGGTGTTTGGTGTGTTTGTTATGGAAGTTGTGGACTACATCAACGACCAAATTGTCGCCGACAAGCTTGCAGCCGCCAACGAGGCGGGCAATGCGGTAACGTTTCTGAACCCGAACGCCGACATTGGCATCGCCATCGGAGCAACGGTTCTGCTCGTTATATGCGGCACCATTGCCGGACTCATCCCTTCCCTGAAAGCGGCACGGATTAAGCCGATTGAGGCGTTGAGATACGAATAGGAGTTAGGAGTTAATATTTAGGAATTAGGAATTAACAATTAACAATTAGCAAAGGAAAGGAAGTTGAGAAAGTTTAAACTAAACAGCGAAGCGTCTAAACTTCTAAACTTTAAACTTAAAACTTAAAACTTAAAACTAAACATCTCAACTCTAAACACTAAACTTTTAAACGACAATGTTCGACAGAGAGTTATATAAGGAGATTTGGCAGGCAATTAGCAAGAACCGGACGCGTTCGATTCTGACGGCGTTTGGTGTGTTTTGGGGATTGTTTATGCTGATAACGCTGGCCGGAGCAGGCAACGGCTTGCGGAATGGTGTTTTGGCGCAGTACAGCAATGTGGCCAAAAACACCACATTGTTGTGGACAAATAATACAACAATTCCCTACGGCGGATTCAGACGCAACCACTGGTGGAACTTCAAAAACAGCGACGTTGTGGCACTCAACAAGCAATACCCCGAACTTTACATTGTGCCGCGTATCACAAGGTGGAGCGGCGGCGGTGCATCCTACAACCTGCGCACATCGGAGTGTTCGGTAGTGGGTGAGTATCCAATCACCACCAAAGTTGAGTATATAAAGTTAGAATGTGGCCGCTATATCAACGAAATGGATATTCTGCAGCGGCGTAAAGTTTGCGTGATTGGACCGCGTGTGCGTGAAGAGTTGTTCCCCAACGGCGAGGACCCGTTAGGCAAAAACATCAGTTTGTCTGGTGTCTATTACAAAGTGGTAGGGGCATACAGTGGTAAGGGTGTAGGCATTGGGTTCAATTACGAAACGGCCGTCCGTCTCCCTTTCAGCACAATGCAGCAAACTTACAATTTGGGCGACAACGTGGGTATGCTTATTATTGGTGCCCCAGCCGACCACGACATCGGCGACGTTGAGGCGGAGGTTATGCGTTTCATCCGCAGCCGCCACAAAGACGTTTCGCCCGACGATAACGAGGCATTAAGCCACGAGAACCTAAACAAAACTTTCAAGCAGATAACCAACCTTTTTCTCGGTGTCGATTTGCTCATCTGGCTTGTAGGCCTGGGCACACTGTTGGCCGGAGTTATTGGTATCAGCAACATTATGTTGGTGATTGTGAAGGAACGCACGCAGGAGATTGGTATCAAACGTGCTCTGGGAGCCACACCGGGCAACATCATTCGCCAGATAATAACCGAGTCGGTGCTGCTGACAGTGGTGGCCGGATACCTTGGACTGGTGCTGGGCGTGCTAATCAACGAGGGATTGGGTGTGATTCTCGCATCGAGCGACAACAGCATCTTTATGAATCCCGGCATCAACTTGAGCGTGGGGCTCGTCTGCCTTACCATTTTGGTCATGTGCGGTGCCCTGGCTGGCCTTCTGCCCGCAATGCGCGCCGTCAAAATCAAACCGATTGACGCGATTAGGGAGGAGTAAATTGGAAAACGGATAATTAATTAATAATGAACAATTAACAATTAAATATAAGAGTATGAAAAAGTTTTTTAAGATTCTGACACTGATTTTTGTGATTGTGCTGTTTGTGGGCACAATAGTGTTCCTGGCCAATAAAACCAAGAAGGAGCCGGAGGTTTACAACATTGAGAAACCACAGAAAACCAACATTGTAAATCAGACAATGGCCACCGGCTCGATTGTGCCGCGCAAGGAGATACCTATCAAGCCGCAGGTGTCGGGCATTGTGCAAGAGATTTATTTCGAGGCCGGCTCAATGGTGAAGGAAGGCCAAGTGATTGCAAAAGTGAAGATTATCCCTGACGTTCAATCACTTAACTCGGCCGAATCGCAGGTGAAAATGCAGAAACTGAATCTCGACAACGAGACCATCAACTTCAACCGTCAGAAACAGCTCTATGAGAAGCACGTGATTTCGGACCAAGACTATCAGAAGGCTGAACTGTCATATAATCAGGCACTTGAAAACTACAACAACGCGCAGAGCAACCTTGAAATCATTAAAGACGGTGTGAGCAAAAAGGCGCAGAACACCACCAACACGCTCATCCGCTCAACCATCAACGGAATGATTATCGACGTGCCAATCAAAGAGGGCAACAGCGTCACGCAGTCGAACACCTTCAACGACGGCACCACCATCGCCGTGGTGGCCGATATGGGCGATATGATTTTCGAGGGCAAGATTGACGAGACCGAGGTTGGAAAAATCCACGAGGGAATGCATCTGGACCTGACCATCGGCGCCATCATCGACACGCACTACGACGCTGTTCTTGAGTACATCTCGCCAAAAGGCGTTGAGCAGAACGGCGCCGTGCAGTTCGACATCAAAGCCAAGGTGCAGCTACAAGAGGGCAAGTTCATTCGCGCGGGCTACAGCGCCAACGCCAACATCATTCTCGACCGTCGCGACAGCGTAATGGCCATATCGGAAGGTCTGCTCTTCTTCGAGAACGACAGCTCGTTTGTGAATGTGCTGGTGAGCGACTCAACCGAAATGCCGCAACGCTTCGAGCGCCGGTTTGTAGAGATTGGCTCGTCGGACGGAATCAACATCGAAATAAAGAGCGGACTCGACTGGAACGACCAAATCAAAGGGAACTTGAAGATTAATTAGGAATTAACAATTAACAATGAATAAGGCATATAGGTGTAAACAGAATGGTTTTAGGTGTTGGTAAGAACACGATTCATCGCGTCAGTTCATCGGATAGAATCGGGTGAAATCGGTTAGAGAAAAATCCTTAAAATCAGTTAAATCTGTGTCATCTGCGTTCAATTAATCAGAAATTAAAAATCGAAAATCAACAATGAAAAAGTCAGCAATATTGGCATTTGCCGCGATAATGGGGGCCGCAACGGCCGGAGCGCAGGAGCCGTGGACTCTGGAGCAGTGCATCAACCACGCTGTCGAGAACAATATCACAATCAAGCAGCAGCAACTGAACGTTGAGCAACATCAAAACTCGTATGAGCAGACGCGCTTGAGCGTGCTGCCAAGCGTGAATGCGGGGTTGAGCCAGTCGTACTCGTTCGGTCAGTCGACGGGTAGCGACAATACCTTTGTCAATAACAACTCATCGTCGACATCGGGCCACATCTCGGCCAATATGACGCTGTTCAACGGTCTGTCGAAATACAACCAGATAAAAGTGAGCAAACTCAATTACGAAGCGGCTTTGCAGAATCTGGAGCAGGCCAAGAACAATATGTCGCTGAACATTACATCGGCTTACCTTGATGTGCTGCTGAACAAGGAGCTGCTGGCCACATCGCAGGAGCAGCTCGAGCTGACGCGCGCGCAGATTGAGACCAACCGCCAGCAGGTGGAGTCCGGAACGCTGGCCGCCGGCAAACTGCTCGAGACCGAGTCGCAGGCCGCGCAGGAGGAACTGGACGTTACCAACCGCGAGAACTCGCTGTTAATCTCGAAGATAACACTGCAGCAACTGCTCGAACTGCCCGTGAGCGATGAGTTCGACATTGCAGTGCCCGACATCGATTTTGACCAGGTGGCAGCCACTCTGCTGTCGGTTGACACGATTTATGAGCACGCCGTTGAGGAGCGGCCCGAGATTAAGAGTCGTGAGTTGGCCGTTGAGAGTGCCGACCGCCAGATTGCCGTGGCACGGGCGCAGCAGTACCCGTCGTTGAGCGCCAGTGCGGGCTACAGCAACAGTTACTACAAAATGTCGGGAATAGATAACCCGTCGTTGAGCGACCAGCTCGACCTTCACGGCAGCAAGAGCATCGGCTTGTCGCTGAACATTCCGATTTTCAACGGTTGGCAAGCCCGCACAAACGTGAAAAACAGCAAGTTGAACTATCAGAACTCACAACTCGAACTGCAACAGGCCAAAAACACACTTTTGAAAGAGATTCAGCAAGTGTATGTGAACGCGCAGGCCGCCCTGAAGCGCTACGAGTCGAGCCAGAAAGCCGTGAGCAGCGCCGACGAGTCGTTCCGCTATGTGAAAGAGAAATTCGATTTGGGCATTGTGACACCGCTCGAGTTCAACGAAGCCAAAAACCGCCTTGCACAGGCGCAGTCAACCTTCATCCAGGCCAAGTACGAGTATCTGTTCAGAATGAAGATTCTGGATTTCTACTACGGAAGAGAGTTGAAGATTTAAGCGACAGTTTTGCTTATGGTAGAAAGAATAAAGAGTGAAGGCGGGTTTTGTCTTTACTCTTTTTTATTGTCTTCAATCTTTTTCAACGGCCAGCGGTTGCCGCGCATTTCCACAAGAAAAGCCTTTACCGAGCCAACAGCTATCTTTGCTTCCATCATTATTGGTGCGCAGTTGGGGTCGTCGGTTATCCATGCTGTAAGGTCTTCACCGCCACTGAAGATGGTGCCATCGACCATCATCACCGCAAATTTGCGGCATTGGTAAGTATCGCCGTTGCGGGTAGTGACAGGCTCGATGCCCAGATAGCGGAAATACAAGTTGTAGATTTTGTTGCCCACAATCACCGGCACGGGCACCTTCTGTCCATAGACGATTTTTGTAAAATCAATCGAGCGGCAGATGTATATGGCAGAAATCAAATCGGTTATCGCTGGTGTTACTTTCAGTGTATCGATTTTGAAAGCTCGTTTGGCGTTCTCGGTTGCCACAATGGCAATGCTGTCGTTATAGTTGAACCGGACTTCTTCGCGGTCCCAAAAACTGCCTTCCAAAGTGTTGCATCTGAACCAGTGCGGGGTGTAGGTCTGCGGTTCAACAATGGCTTCGTAGCGGTCGCGGACCTTGTAGAACCAATCGTAGCCCGGATTTGTGGCACCTTCACTCAAAAGGTGGTAGAATGGTTTTTCGTTCCAGGTTGTATCGCGGATTTCGAAGGTTACCCATCCGGCGTTGAGCCAAATGAACTGCCAGTTGTAGTAGATGTCGAGTTTAAACCGCTCGCCAGCGACGAACTTGCCGAACGTGTAGGTAGGCTGCGGGTATCCGGTAACCCTCATGCACAAAAAAAGCAATATGGCAACCGTTCGGCGCATTACTCAACTTTCCAGGTGTATTCGATGTCCCAGCTTGATTTGGTCTCGATAATCTGACCGAAATAGAACACACGTTCAGGCTGTTGGCGCAGGTTGAAATTACCCGTATCCCATTTGCCGTTGCGGTTATCGTCACAAATCATTTTACAAAGATATGAGCCCGGTTCCAGATAGTTGATGGTGAGCGTGGTGTCGGCACCAATGGTGTACTCTTCGAGCACCTTCTCTTTGGTGTCGAGCAGCTGCACAATGGCATTGTTGCACGGCACGTTGTCAATATTCAGAACTACCGTGCTGTAGTAGTCGCGCATCTGTGTTTTGAAATCCTGCTTGAGAGTGTCGTTGATGTTACCATAAACGTCGGTGAGCGTGCCAGCCGGAACCAGCAGGCGGTACTGTGTCGTCTCGTCGCGTTTAAAATCGATGTCGAAACTGCGCATGCTGCCTTCGGTGCGGCTCATTGTGAATTTGACAGCCGATTCTTCCCCTTCTTCGATTTTGGTGAGAGCAATGCTGGCGGCATCGAAATCCTTAACCGGATAGTTGGTTTTCAGGCGGATGGGTTTGACAAGGTTGAACGGTGAGTTCAGATTGTGCTCAATCTTCAGTTCCGACAGTTTTTTCTCTTCTTTCTTCTCGACGGGCTCGTCTTTCTTCAGTTTTGCCAGAAGGCCGCCTTTTTTCTTGTCAGCCTTTGCCTGCGCTTTTGGTTTTGATAAGAATTCGAGAGTATCGGTTTGCAGATAATCGGCATCGGCCGAGTCCTTCATCGTGTAGCTCACCTGCATTCGCAGCGTGTCGAGGTTGTAGAGCACCGAGTCAGTAATCCATAGCACCACCGAGTCGGTCGGCAGCTGGCTCTCAAAGACGCACCAGTCGGCAGCAAACGTGGTGTCAACAATCGGACTGATGGAAAAAGTGCTGTCAACCTGGTCGTTGAACGCAACGGCCAGAAGCCGGCGGTTAGGGCGGTACACATCGTGCAGATACTGAATATGATACTCTTCGGTGAATAGGTTCAGACTCATATTGTCGAGAGTCGAAACCATCACGGTGTAGGTGTGTATTGAGTCACGGAAGACAGTGTCTTTCTTGTCGCGCGATATCCGTTCAATCAGACGGATGGTGTCGGTCATAATTTCAGGCTCAAACGATGGTTGTATGGTGCTGTCGCTGAAGGCTATGGCTTCGCCCGGCATGTCGAAGATGAGATTGTTGTTCAAATCGCGCAGAGCGAAAACGTAATAAGGCTCGGGCTTCATATTCGGCACAATGAACAGACCGTCGGCATTAGTACGGCCTACGCACTCGGGTTTTTGCGTGCGCGGTGTCGAGTCGGAAAACTGACGGTACAGCATAATGTTCACATCCTTCAGCGGTTTGCCGGTGAAAGCGTCGGTCACAATTCCGCCCATATAGGTTGAGTCGAAGGTTGGACCGGTCGAAAACTCAAATTGGAAGTTTTCGAGTACATTGCCTTCGTTAAGGTCGGTCACCGAGTTAAAGAAATTGAAGTTGTATGTGGTGCTGTCGGCCAGCTCGTTGTTGATTCTGACAACCATATTCTTGCCGCGCATCACTACCTTCGGCTTGTTTGGCACCGGCGGCGATACCAGCAGTTCCTGGCTCACATTTTTCAAATCGACAAATTCATCGAACTCGACAATGAACTTTTTCCCTTTGAAGTCAGTTGAATAATTGACCGGCATGCTGCGCAATGGCACTGGCGGTTCAGTGTCTTTAGGCCCGCCGGTGGGTGCCGACATCTTGGCGCATCCAATAGCCGCCATTGCCGCAAGGCTGAAAATCAAATATTTGCCAACTGATTTCATTATAATCGATTCCTTATTTCTATTTCAAATATAGTAAATCATCCCACACTTCCTTCCAGACTGACTTGCAGCAGTTTCTGCGCTTCAACGGCGAACTCCATCGGCAGGGTGTTCAGCACCTCTTTGGCGTAGCCGTTCACAATCAGGCCCACGGCGTCTTCGGTTGAAATGCCGCGCTGGTTGCAGTAGAAAATCTGGTCCTCGCCGATTTTCGACGTGGTGGCCTCGTGTTCGAGTACGGCAGTGTTGTTCAGGCACTCGACGTAAGGGAACGTGTGGGCACCGCATTTGTCGCCTAAAAGCAGCGAGTCGCACTGCGAGTAGTTGCGGGCGCCGTCGGCGTTGGCCGAGACCTTGACAAGGCCGCGGTAACTGTTCTGGCTCTGGCCTGCCGAAATGCCCTTCGACACTATGCGGCTACTGGTGTTGCGGCCAATGTGAATCATTTTTGAGCCCGTGTCGGCTTGCTGGTGGTTGTTGGTCACGGCCACCGAGTAGAACTCCGACGACGAGCCGTCGCCCAAGAGCACCGTGCCCGGATATTTCCACGTAATGGCCGAGCCTGTCTCCACCTGGCTCCACGACAGCCGCGCGTTCACGCCCTTGCACAGACCTCGTTTCGTCACAAAATTGTAAATGCCGCCGCGGCCCTCCTTGTCGCCCGGATACCAGTTCTGCACGGTCGAATATTTCACTTCGGCATTGTTCATCACCACAATCTCGACAATGGCGGCGTGCAGTTGGTTCTCATCACGGCGGGGTGCGGTGCAGCCTTCAAGGTAACTCACATAACTATCATCGTCACAAACAATTAGCGTGCGCTCAAACTGACCTGTTTTGGCGGCGTTTATGCGGAAATAGGTGCTCAACTCCATTGGGCAGCGCACCCCTTTCGGGATATAGCAGAACGAGCCGTCGCTGAAAACGGCCGAGTTCAGGGCCGCAAAATAGTTGTCGGTTGGCGGCACCACCGAGCCGAGATACTGCCGCACAAGGTCGGGGTGGTTGCGCACGGCTTCGCTGAACGAGCAGAAGATTATGCCGCGCTCGGCAAGTGCGTCTTTGTAAGTGGTTTTTACTGATACACTGTCCATTACTGCATCGAAAGCCACGCCCGAGAGCGCTTTTTGCTCGTCGAGTGGAATGCCCAACTTGTCGAAAGTCTTTTTCAGTTCGGGGTCAATCTCGCCGTTTTCGGGCTTGACGTTCTGTTTTGGTGCCGAATAGTAGATAATATCCTGATAATCAATCTCTGGAATGTCAAGGTGCGCCCAAGTGGGCATTTTTTGTGTCAGCCAATGGCGATAGGCCTTCAAGCGGAATTCGAGCAGCCATTCTGGTTCTTCCTTCTTGCTCGAAATCAGCCGAATAACGTCCTCGTTCAAGCCCTTGCCAATGGTATCGTGCTCAATGTCCGACACAAAGCCGTATTTGTACTCGCTGTCGGTTACCTCGCTGATTATGTTGGTGTTGTCCATCGTTTTATATATCGGTAGTGACGCAGCGCACCACGTCTCTACAAATCATTCAATCTTATTCCGCAAACTTCATCGTGCTCATAATCGCCTCAACCTGGCGCATATAGTTGCGTTTGTCCTTCTTGCCTGCGTACACAAAGCCATCGACGGTGACAATGCGGCCGCGCTTCTCGTCGTACTGCGTAAGGCTGACGAATGGCCCGCCCATAAAGTCGCCGTGAGTCTCCCACAGGCCGCGCAGTTCGGCGGTGTAGCGGCCGCGGCGGTTGTACGAGCGGAAGGTTGTCACATCCTCGAATGCGACGGTGGTCATATACGAGCCGTCGGACGGGCCGCCAACAAAACGCTTGCACATCAGGTTGCGCATTGCCATAAGGCTGTTGCGAGTGAGCATCAGCGTGTCGGTGTAGCGGTAATAGTAAACGAACAGGCCCTGGCTGATTTCAGGTGTCTCGTGCGAAATCCAAATGAAGTGGCAGGTATCGCCGTCGAGCGTGCAACTGGTGTCCATATCGTAGGTGTAACCCTTTGGTATTGTCATTGTTACGCTGGCCGAACGCTCAAGTTTCGACATCACCTCACGGTCGGGGAAGGTGGCGTAGTTCTTAATGATTCGGTCTTGTTCGGCTTTGAGCAAAAGAGCGGTGATTTTGTCGCGGTTGTCTGAAAAAAGTTGCTCAAAGGCTTGTGCCGACGGCGCCACAATCTGAACCACCGTCTGCGGCGTTGCCCAAAGATCTTGCGCCACTTTTATGTTGGCGGCGCTGTCGGCGGCTATGCGGCAGCTGATAATGTTGCGGTGGCGCTGGAAAATCTCGGTGAAGGCGCTGGCTGGAATGCGCACCACGTCGAACATCGGCTCGCTTTGGTTCAGCCCGTCTACGTCGGCCGAAAGAATGTTCAGAATGGTGTCGGCAGTCGATTTCCACACTTGGTCTTCAACAACGAGCACCACTTCGCCCGCCTTGCCCGAAATCTGCGGCAGCGCTTTCTCGCGGACGGTGTTGCAGGCGGAAAGCATTGTTGCCGCTATTGCTGCTAAAAATGTTATACGTTTCATAATCAGTAAATTTTATATTTATCTCTAACCAAACTTATCCGAACAAATCCTAAATCGCACGCAGTGAGCCCCTAAAATCAACTATCCAACTTCAGCACTGCCAAAAACGCCTTCTGCGGCACCTCAACGGTTCCAATCTGGCGCATACGTTTCTTGCCTTCCTTCTGTTTTTCAAGCAGTTTGCGCTTTCGCGACACGTCGCCGCCGTAGCATTTGGCCGTCACGTCCTTGCGCACCTGGCGCACGGTTTCGCGGGCAATGATTTTGGCGCCAATGGCAGCCTGAATGGCCACGTCGAACTGCTGGCGCGGAATCAGTTCCTTCAACTTCTCGCACATTTTGCGGCCAAGGTCGTAGGCGTGGTCGGCGTGAATGAGCGACGACAGCGCGTCAACACCCTCGCCGTTGAGCAGAATATCGAGTTTCACAAGATTGGCGCGCCCGTATCCGCTGGGGTGGTAGTCGAACGACGCGTAACCCTTTGATATACTTTTCAGTTTATCGTAAAAATCGAACACGATTTCCGACAGCGGCATATCAAACGTCACCTCAACGCGGTTGCCCGTCACGTAGGTCTGGTTCTTCAGCACGCCGCGCTTGTCGATGCAGAGTTTCATTATGCTGCCGATGTAATCAACGTTCGAGATTATCTGCGCGTTGATATACGGTTCCTCAATGTAGTCGATGGTGTTCACCGCAGGCAGTCCCGACGGGTTGTGCACCTCAAGGGTTTCGCCTTTTTTGGTGTGGCAGATGAACGACACGTTGGGCACTGTGGTGATGACGTCCATATTGAACTCACGGTCGAGCCGTTCCTGAATGATTTCCATATGCAGCAGGCCAAGGAATCCGCAGCGGAAGCCGAAGCCCAACGCCGCCGACGATTCGGGCTGGAACGTCAATGAAGCGTCGTTCAGTTGCAGTTTCTCGAGCGATGCGCGAAGGTCCTCATACTCGTCGGCCACCACAGGATAGACGCCCGCGAACACCATTGGCTTCACCTCTTCAAAGCCCTCGATGGCAGTGGCGCACGGACGGTCGACGTGTGTGATGGTGTCGCCCACCTTCACCTCGCGCGACGTTTTGATGCCCGAAATGATGTAGCCCACGTCGCCCGTGTGCAGCACCTTTCGCGGTTCGCGGTCGAGCCGAAGAACGCCCACCTCGTCGGCGTTGTATTGCTTGCCCGTGTTCACAAACTTCACAAAATCGCCCGTAGCAATCTCGCCGTTCACAATCTTGAAATAGGCAATGATGCCGCGGAACGAGTTGAAGACCGAGTCGAAAATCAGAGCCTGCAGCGGCGCCTGCGGGTCGCCCTTCGGCGGCGGAATCACCTGCACAATGCGTTCAAGAATCTTGTCCACACCCTCGCCCGTCTTGCCGCTGGCCGCAAGAATGTCGTCGCGGTCGCAGCCGATAAGGTCCACAATCTGGTCCTTCACCTCTTCGGGCATAGCGTTCGGCAGGTCGATTTTATTGATAACAGGAATTATCTCAAGATTATGCTCAATGGCCAAATAAAGGTTCGAAATAGTCTGTGCCTGAATGCCTTGCGTGGCGTCGACAATGAGCAGCGCCCCCTCGCAGGCGGCAATCGAGCGCGAAACCTCGTACGAGAAATCGACGTGCCCTGGGGTGTCAATCAGGTTCAGCACGTATTTCTTGCCCTCGTACATATAATCCATTTGTATGGCGTGGCTCTTGATGGTGATGCCGCGCTCGCGTTCAAGGTCCATATCGTCGAGCACCTGGTCCTGCGCCTGCCGCTCGTTGACGGTGCCCGTATACTGAAGCAGACGGTCGGCCAGCGTGCTTTTGCCGTGGTCGATGTGCGCTATTATGCAGAAATTGCGGATGTTGTCCATTTGCAGATTTTTAGGTGGCAAAGATAATCAAAGATTGCTGAATCGAATAATTGGCAACCCGATGAATTGATGTGACAATAGCTGTTGGGGGCAGAGTTGTTTGCGGCGTTTCGTTTTGGCCTTATGACTACAGGCAACCGACTATTGTTATGCATGTGTAGCAAAGACTATCAATACATTACGCACTTTATTTCTTATTGGCGTTAAGCTTCGGATTCTCAATGTGTCTCGACGAGTCGCGTCGGGTTTTCTTTTCGATGTTACGGGCAAAGGCTTCCGTCAAGTCGGTGCCAGTTTGGTTGGCAAGGCAGATTAGCACCCACAGCACATCAGCCATCTCGTCGGCAAGATCTTTCTCGCGGTCGCTATCTTTAAACGACTGTTCACCGTAGGTGCGGGCAATGATTCGGGCCATTTCGCCCACTTCCTCAGTGAGCAGAGCCATATTTGTCAGTTCGCCGAAATAACGCACGCCGTAAGTTTTTATCCACTCATCAACTCGCTGTTGAGCTTGTTTGATTGTCAGTTCCATAGCTTTTATTTGTCATTTGTCCTCGTCAAAAGTATCGAACAGGAAATTGTTATAGGGATAGCGTTCGGCGTGGATGGCGCGGGCCTTGTCGTAAATCAGATTGCGGAACTCATCAATGTTGACGTGCTCTTTGGCCGAGATGAAGATGCACGGCAGATTGTTTTTGGCAATCCATGAGCGTTTCAGCTCGTCGAGCGGGATGTTGTTGCGGTTTGGTGGCAGAAGGTCGAACTCGTCCTGGGGTTCGAATTTGTAATTGTCAATCTTGTTGAACACCACATATGTTGGAATGCTCTGTGCGCCAATCTCTTGCAAAGTATTGTTCACCACATTTATCTGGTCTTCGAATCCCGGGTGCGACACATCGACCACATGCAGCAGAATATCAGCTTCTCGCACTTCATCGAGTGTCGATTTGAACGATTCAACAAGGCCGTGCGGCAGTTTGCGGATGAATCCGACAGTGTCCGACAGCAGGAACGGCAGATTGCCAATCACCACTTTGCGCACTGTGGTGTCGAGAGTGGCGAACAGCTTGTTTTCGGCAAACACATCGCTTTTGCTCAACAGGTTCATAATGGTCGACTTGCCCACATTGGTGTATCCCACAAGCGCGATGCGAACCATCTGACCGCGGTTTTTGCGCTGTGTGGCCATCTGGCGGTCGATTTTCGATAGTTGCTCTTTCAGGTGGGCAATCTTGTCGAGAATGATGCGGCGGTCGGTTTCAATCTGCGTCTCGCCCGGCCCGCGCATTCCGATGCCGCCACGCTGGCGCTCAAGGTGCGTCCACATTCGCGTAAGGCGGGGTAGAAGATACTGATATTGAGCCAGTTCGACTTGCACCTTGGCGTGTGCCGTTTGTGCACGTTGTGCGAAAATATCGAGAATAAGGTTGGTGCGGTCGAGCACTCGTGCCTTGAACATATTCTCAAGATTTCTCAACTGCGTGGGCGTCAGCTCGTCATCAAAAATCACAAGACTGACATTGTTCTGCTCAACATATTCGGCCACTTCTTTAATCTTACCTGTTCCCAGAAACGTGGCGCCATTAGGCTTGTCCATCTTCTGCGTGAAACGGTTCACAGTGACCGCGCCGGCAGTATCGGCCAGAAAGGCGAGTTCGTCAAGATATTCGCCAACCTTGGCTTCGTCCTGTTCCTGAGTGATAACGCCCACAAGCACGGCCGTCTCGGCGCATTCCTGTCCAATTATGTTTATCTTGCCCATTGCAATGATTTGTGTGATGCGTGCAAAACTACAATTTTTTTATACCTTTGGGTAGCATTGGAAAATCAAATAGTGGTATGGACAAATACGATTTCAGCGGAAAGAAAATCCTCATTGCCGAAGATGAGTACACCAACTTCTTGTATCTGAAGGCGTTGCTCAAGAAGACCAATGCCGACATTGTGTGGGCAAAGAATGGCGTTGAAGCCATTGAAGCCGTTGCCAATCAACCCGACATCAACATTGTGCTAATGGATATGATGATGCCCGTTATGGACGGCAAAACCGCCGCTACCGAGATTAAAAAAGTTCGTCCGCAATTAGTGATTATCGCTCAAACTGCAATTGCGCTCTCCGGCGAACGCGAAGAGATTATTGCCGCCGGCTGCGACAACTACGTGTCGAAACCCATCGCTGGCAATCTTTTGCTTGAGATGATCAATGGTTATCTGACAAAAATTCAGTAAATCCGATTGACTAACAGTATGCAACAAAAAACCGCCTTTTTATCGGCGGCTTCTTGCGGAGAGGACGAGATTTTCCGTCTTCATTTAACTATATTTAATCTAACTATAAAAACTACTGTAAATCAATATTTTACTTGATGTTTCCGACATTAGATTATTTATTTGCATTCAATTCAATTTAAACTAAAAGTGTCAACAAAATGACAACACTATTTTAAATTTTAAAAACAACGCAAATGAAACATCAAATTAGATTCCTACTTGATTCAAGATTCAAAAAAAGTAATTGTGCCCCAATACGCATGCATATTTCATATGGTGGAGTACGTCTGCGGACAACTACGGGGCTTAAAGTCAATCCCAAAAAATGGGATGAAAAAACGATGATTGTTAAATCATCGAATGACATTTATGAAGCACGACTAGCACATGACATCAATACCCAATTACGCCAATTCCGTGACGATATTGACTCCATTCTAAGCCAATATGCACGAAAAGGCTTTATGCCTCGCCCAGCCCAACTGAAAAGTGCTTTTCTGGATTTGCGTAATCCTAAACTTCAATTCCAGTTGTCTTTCATTACAGTATATGATGAGTTTGTGAAAGTAAACGGGGCAATTAAGGATTGGACACCTGCCACTTATGAGAAGTTCGCAGCATTAAAGCAGCACATTATCAATTTTGAAGCCAACCCAGAATTCGAAGATTTTAATGAAACAGGGTTGGGACTCTTCATCGAATTTCTTCGCGAGAAGGAAGGCCTAAAGAACTCTACTATAGGGAAGAATTTGGGGTTCTTGAAATGGTTTCTTAAATGGGCGCACAAAAAGGGGTACCATAATGTAATTGATTACGAGACTTTTGTCCCCAAGCTTAAGCAAGTGCACAACAAGCCTGTTTACCTTACTATTCCCGAACTGAATTCGCTGATAAATTTGAAGTTTGACAGGTCACAAATGCACCTTGAACAAGCACGTGACGTCTTTATTTTTTGTTGTTTTTCAGGGTTGCGGCACAGTGATGTCTATAACTTGAGAAGGTCAAATATTATCAATGGGAAAATCCAGTTTACTACAATCAAAACAACTGACACTCTAATAGTTGAGCTTAATGATGTCACTTCCTCCATACTCCGAAAATATGAAAACTATCCAACAAAGGATGACAAAGCCCTACCTGTTGCCGTTAATCAACGCATGAATATGTACCTCAAAATAATTGCTGAAATGGCAGGGATAGATACACTAGTCCCACAAATATCCTATAGCGGACAAAGGCGCATTGAATCGTTTCCTCCTAAATATTCGCTGATAGGCACACACACTGCCAGACGTACATTCGTGACTCTTGCCTTATCGCAAGGTGTTCCTACTCAGATAGTGATGGATTGGACAGGACATAGTTCATACAAGGCTATGAAACCATATATTGCTATTCTGAACGATGCTCGAGAAACCTCGATGAACGCCCTTAACAATATTCTGCCCATTAAATAGCCCTTGCTGTCAAGTTACTTGACACCACATAAAACGTTTTATATCAGATTGTTATGTCAATATACAACAATATTGACTAAAATCATATTGTATTGTATATCAAATATTTATATATACCAATTGTCAAGTTTGTCAAGTACTTGACAATTGTAATATATTGATATATAAATACATATATATAATTGTCAAGTATGTAAAAACGTGGCAGATAGGCTGAATCCTTATGGGGGCGCTACCCCCAAAACCCGAGGTTAATTCGCTCGGCTGCAACACCGCTTAACAGTAGGGAAAGAATCTAAGCAGAATAAGCCTTTCTATCCCTTCCATATATGAACAATTGGTTACAAATGAAAGGGAGAAAAGTACTCATTGTGAAGATGGGCATTAAACGAGTGGCTATTGTGAATCCTTGGAATATTGATAAAATAACGTACCGAATTTCTTCCCTTACATTCCGTATTTCCACATTGTTTTAGGACATTTTTTGATAATAATTTTCTACAATCTTTTCTGATAGCAAGGCGAGTTTTCTGGTCGAATAAATTGCTGACGAAGCAGTTGCATAAGCACATGATAGTCTCATGAGCAAGTCAACTCTCCATTCCGTCGGTTGCTATTTTTACATGGAGAGAATAGTGAGTAACTCGACTATAGGCGCATCGCCAACTAATGGATTTAATCAGACTAGCAGCAAGCCCCTATGCCACGATACACAAGCACAATCTGATTCATTTTCTAATTCGACATTTAATGTTTTTTGATTCCAACTCCTTCACAAATTCCTGTTATACAATCTTTTTATTCCCAACGTTTCCGGTATTTTTGATTTTTGTTTATGCATTATCATTCTTTTTTTCACTAATTCGCGCAACATTTGTGGGTTAATGTGATTGTAGCCAGCATGTTCTGCATTCTCTTTCACTATCTTGAAAATGCTGACTCCCGAAATATGCTTACCCTTGGCTGTTATGAAGAATTTTTCAGGGGCGGGATATTTCTTTATGCAAATGTCATAGTATTTCTTCATTGCCCAATATGTGTCTTTGTCGATGATTAATCTGCGCCCTCGATTTGCGCTGTGAATGATTGTAATAAAACGGTTGTCAAAATCAATGTCATTAACATTCAGATTAATCAGTTCAGATACAGTAAGACCGATGTGGCTTAAGGCTATAATTATCGCCTTATCTCGATAACCGATGAACGAAACAGCACCATTTTTATTTGTGGGTATTTTATTTACTATTTTTTCTATGTCTGTAGTTGTAATTGAGACTTTATTTGATTGCCTGTAAATCGGTTTACTGAAATCGGGAAACGATTCGTAGTTGGTGTGATGGTATCCACCATATTGATTCAGAAACTGACAAAATGATTTGATTGATTGTGCCTTACGGCGTATTGTTGAAGACTTTGGTTTTGTATTGTAATGTTTCTCTTTTAATTCTTTCGTTTTTTGCCTTTCTGATTTTATATGTATTATTCCTTTGTATGGCAGTTGTGGCGTTTTTAAAAATTCGATATATTCTTCCCATCTCCGAAGCGCATACGACAAGTCATACCTGATAAAAACATTTTTATCGCTCATGTCCTCAAAAATCATTGGTACAAAATTGATTATATCAACGAGTTTTGCGCGAACCGTTATTTCGGAATAGCCATTGTTTATGTTTGCGCGAATAAAACATCCTAATACTCGTCTCACCTCACCAATTGCTTTTTCAACAATTTCTTCTCTTTCTTCTTCGGAATAATAACAGATTTCGAACCAATGCCAACATTCCATTTTGGAACGCAGTGTGTCAAAATATTGATTACTCAAATTTATTTCATCGAAAACGGATTTGTCCGACCATGTTTCCATTAACATATCGGCTTTATTTTCAGCCTTTTTTCGAATGTTATCATCATCCATAACCTGTTATATGATTTAGGATAAAATTAGTTAAGAATAAGCACACATTTATATGGTGTTAAAAACTTTTTTCAACGCCTATTAACCTGACAATTAACCTGATGACTGACCACACTTAAAAAATGTAAAACCAAACTTGTTTCTGCCAATATATTTGCTGTAGGAGAAATCTGGTCATATTTATAGTTAACTCATTAAATATCAATAAATTAAACTCTATTTTTATTTGTTTTTTGAGGCTTGATTTGTTATTTTTGTCAGCACGAAACCAATAAAAAAACAACTATGAGCAACACCGATTATGAAGAGATGCCAGAAGCAATTGAATTCGCAGAGCACGACAACACCGACTGGGTGAATCATCTGCCTGAAGACACTTTGCGCGAAAGAATAGTGAAGCGAGTGTTAGTCCAAAATATGAAATATAACATTTCCGCCATCAATCTTTTGAAAGAAGAAGTGGGAATGTCTGATACAGATTTTGAAAAATTTGCCATAGCAATTAACGAACTCAAATACTATGAAATCACTATTCGTTATGAGGATGATGGCAGACCGATTAATTTGAGAGTTTTTGATGACGCTACTCTTTCTAAATTCGGGATAGCCACATTTCGAATAACATCTATTTACAACGAGTTGAGAACTAAATTACGTTTTTCGATTGATGGCAAATATATTATGCTCGACTCATCCTGCGACAGAAACGTTGATTGGACATATTTCTATCCCAATGTGCTAAAAACGTTTTATCGTACAATCAAGCCGACCAAACTGTCGCAATCTGTAATTAAAAGATTTCGCAAAAAATGGAAAAGTATAGTTGAGGTTTTGAGTGTTGATGCCTTGTCTCTGTGGGGCCTTAAAAAGGTTAGTTTGTACTACTACAATAATACATACGAGACATTCGGTCTTGTGTTGACGTTTAGTGTTGATGGGCAAGACATTGATATAAATGTCGTATTGTTGAAAAAGATTGATGAAAAAGATATTAAGCATTTATTTGAATCGGAGAAAAACGGAAACAACACCCCAGATTCGGCTTATATTGGTTTAAAATCGGAATATGTGTTCACCATAGGTCATGATTGGGATTATTGTGCTAATATCTGCAAACCAAAATATGAAACGGAATTGTTGTTGGCCGTAAAAGAGCTTGTAAACAAATACATAAAAAGAAATTATGGTTACATACCAAGAACTTTTGAGTTGGCAGAAGATATATCGAAACGAATTGGAAAAATGACACCTGAATTATGCGATGAGATATTCGATGCTGATTATGATATACGTAGGATTTTCCATGTTGGTTTGAGTTATGAAGCTGATATATATGAAGCAGAATTGAACAATACATACCAAGACATTGACAAATGTATTTATGGTGAGGGAAATGATTGGAATAAGAGATGGAACATTGAACGCACCTTCCTCATAGCAAAGGCTAAATTTGAAGGACCTGGTTACGCGATTAAAACTCCGGCATACGTCATGCAAGTTTCAGGCATCGTATTCGATGGAATTATGTGCATTACAATTGATGACTATTATTCGTTCAACATATTCAAGTACACGCGAAGTTTGGTTTTTCAAGGCAAATACAAATGCAACACTGCAGAATGTAACCTGGCTTCAATGCTCGACATCATAATAAATGGTGGATATACAGGTGATGATTACAAAGAAAAACGTAATGACCGATTATTGGAGTATATCAACAATATTGAGTATAACTTCTGAATTCCATCTTCCAAATGTTAGAATATTATGACTGACTATTACCATAACAATCCCGATAACCGCCACCTCGTAAAGGCAGACTTCCCGAACGCCGAACATATGTTTGTTTGCGGCGACATTCATGGAGAGTTCCGCTCGTTGGTGTTCACTATATGCAACCAATACAACCTTAACAACGCCGTAGTGATTGTTGCTGGCGATTGTGGATTAGGTTTTCATTCGCCAAAATATTACGAGAGCGAGTTTAAACATTGCGGCCAACAACTTCGCAAGCATAACGTAACAGTGGTGTTGCTGCGCGGCAACCACGACGACCCCGCATGGTTTATAGAGCAACGGCAAGCAGCTGACAGATTTTTGATTATTCCCGACTATACCGTTGTCCGCTGTTGTGGGCATAATGTGCTGTGCGTTGGTGGTGCAATCAGCATTGACCGCCGCGTTCGCAAGAACTGGCAGGCTGCCGATGGCCGCACCTATTATTGGCCCGACGAGCCGCCATTCTATTCGCCTGCATTGCTCGACGAACTGCAACAACAGCAAATCCCGATTGACACTGTGGTCACCCACACTGCGCCTTCGTTCTGTGTGCCGACCGACAAGAACGGCATAGAGTCATGGTTGGCTCGCGACAATGCTCTTTTTATTGACTGCGAGATGGAACGTGCCACTATCGACAAGATTTACGAACACTTGCTTGCCGACAAACACCCGCTGCGTCAGTGGTTCTATGGACACTTTCACCTGCACAACGAAGCCACTATTGACGGCATTGATTTCACGGCGCTTGACATTATGCAAATACGAAAAGTAAATACGCTATGAAGAACTACGATATGATTATAAGCGGCCAGCCTGTCTGGTTTACAAGCGACACACATTTTTGTCACGAAGCCATAATCCGTATGAATGGCCGTCCGTTCAACAGTGTTGAAGCAATGAACCAGACTCTAATTGACAATTGGAATGCCCGCATTGGCAAAGACGATGTTGTGTTCCATTTGGGCGATTTTTGCTTTGGCAATGTGAAAATGTGGGACGGCATTCTAGCCCAACTCAACGGCCACATTCACCTTGTATTGGGCAACCATGACCGAAAGTATTTCGACCGTCGCCACCAATACAAAAATCTTATCAACGTTGCCGAACAAATGTCGATTATTGTAGATAATCGGAAAATCATTCTAAACCATTACCCATTCCTGTGCTATGCTGGGACATACAGTCCGTTCAAGACATACCAATTCTTCGGGCACGTCCATACTTCCGATTTCTCTGATGGCAAGGACATTCCGCGATTGGCGTACCTGTTCCCTACTCAATACGATGTCGGGGTAGATAACAATGGCTATAAGCCAATATCATTCAATGAGGTAGATAGAATTATAAAACAACGCAAAACAGAAACCAAATGAAGATTCTTGTAATTCCTGACATTCACGGAAAATTTGAGGATGCCTTTAGCGTAATCAACGAGCACAAAGACCACGTTGACAAGGTGGTTGTTTTGGGTGATTATGTTGACGGGTACGAGCAAGGACTGGATAACGACAGTCTGGTTAATGATTTCTGGATGCTGTGCGAGATGGCCCGCAAAGAGCCTGATAAATTCTGTCTTTGCCTTGGCAATCATGACATGAGTTACATTTCAAGCGGCAGAGATGCTATATATTGCTCGCGGCACCACGGCGACATGACGAATTATTACAGGGAAATGTTCAGGGATAATCTTGATATTTTGAACGTTGTCTATCTGATTGATGGTTGTTTGTTCTCACATGCGGGGGTGACAATGGATTTCTACAAAAGAGTGGTTGGACAGTTTTCTAAATTAAATAGCAAGAAAAGACTTTCGCCAGACAACGAACGGAAATGGGAATCTTTAAACGTTAACCCATTCAACCCTGAAACTTTGAATTTCATAATGCATTATGATTTTAATTCCAGAAAGAATGGCATTTCCTATTTCGACCTTATGGGGGACGACGTATATGGTAACAGCGACGATGCGTCTTGTGTATGGGTAAGGCCGTGGGCATTGTTTGAAGCCAAAAACTGGCCACCGCGAATAAAATGTCAGGTTGTCGGACATACGCGAATTGGTTTGGGCGCTTTTAAATCAGGCAGCCGCTGCCTTATCGTTGTCGATAGCAATGATGATAAGGAAAGAAAAGGTGCTTTACTTGACACAACCCTAATCGACGAAATCCCATGGAAAGAAGTGACCCACCGTGGTCGGAAAAAGCCCCAAAATATAGACGAATGGTTGGAGGCCTTTTTAAAATAATAGAGAATTGCTAATACATTGTATAACCCTTAAAACCAAATAACTATGAACATAAACGAATTTGTACCCGATTGTCCAACAGATTCGCAACTGTACGCATGTGAGAATGGGCGGGATGTGACAAAAAGCAAAATATCGGAAGCGGAAGTGACCGATATCGTAAAGAGCCATTGCGAAGTTTGGGATAAAGGTGTTGCACGTTTGGACGATTTCAACAGTAGTTTTCTATACCAGTATTCGGCTTATTGCGTGCAATCTGCTACCGCAACGCCAATTGAAGACTGCCTGATGCAGTTGGAAAAAATGCAGTGTTTCGAAAGAAGTCTTTTTATCGTAAAAATCTGGACCAACAGCCAAACTGTCATTCCCGACACCGAACTAGCCAAACTTGTGCACCAATTCCAAAGACTGGATTTGTATTCCGTTCTGGACCCAACCGATTTTACGGCGATTGGTTACGATGACATGCTTGCTGACGGAATGGTGAAAATGTTCATTGTACGTTTCTGGATTGATAGCGGCTGGGGGGAGTTTGATGATATATATTTAGATTCAATAAGCGGCAACGTTGAGAATTATATTGCAAAGAAGCAGTTGCTAATCAAATATTTAAGCACACAACGCGACACGGGCAAATTGAGTGACAGTGAGTATCAGTCGTACTGCAATATGTTCTTCAAAAACAAAGTCATTGAGTTCTGCCCTAACTTTGAGAATTATCACGACATAGAGTTGCTCGATTATCTGGTTGATATCGAGGGCTATTCGGCAAAATACTCATTGCTGTGCCTGTGCGAGGTAATAGAATTTCTTGGGTTTGACGATAACAATGTGGCAAAAGACGCATACCTGAAATTCAAATGGTGCCTTAAGCGTGGAAGTAGCCTGACGGGAATCATTAAAGGCTGCAGTTGTCTTGATTTCATACGCAAGGCCTACGCGAAAGAAGAAAAACGGAATTGGAAGGGCAAAAAAACACGACTCGACATTCTGAAAAAGATGGAACGGTTACTATTGAAACACGGTGCGAAAACCGCCGATGAAATCCGCAAAATGGATATCAACTTTTTTTGTCAAAGGGAAGAACGACAATGATAATGTTACTGATACGAAAGAGATTGTCGCTGCAGATGATTTCCTTGAAAAATCACCTGATATGAGTATCACGGAACGCATTCTGAAAACGGCAATCCGCGAATATTTCGCGGCAGACAACTTGTATGGCGTCAGACTTTATCCGAATCAGATACCATGTGACAACTCTTTATTTATGGATGAGGCGGAAAACGTGAAAGATATTGCCGTCAACATTGGCGGAAAAAATATAAGGTTGTTTGATTACGCTCGGCCCAAATGGTGCGACAACTGCTACTATGTGTTTTATGTCAGCGACGAACTGAAGAAAATGAAATTCGGAGATGGATGGTATAAACTTAAATCAAGACAACTATGAAAAGAGAGAAACTTTATCCCGACAAAACGCAATGTCAACGCAAAAAGGTTAGAATGATAGATGTAATCAAAGTGGACTTAAACAAAATAAAATTTGACCCTTCAAAATCCAACATGTCAGTAGAAGAACTAAAAAAAAGGGTGACACTTCATATAATAAAACGCCTTTACGAAGAAGCGTTAAAGCAAGGCAAAACAAGTAAACACAGCCTAAAAAAACGAGCCCAACCATACGTGGATTTCGATATTGTCATAGACAAAGACGAGAAAAGCGGCTGGTATATGGGCCAGTGCTACCATTTACCCGAGGCCATGAGTCAGGGCAGAACCATTGATGAGTTGTATGACAATATTGAGGAAGCCATACAACTTGTGATTGAAAGCAATCGCGAAAAGGTTGATGCCGACTGCGGTCTAGATTGCAAGATTCACAAAACACCACACGGATACACCGTTGCAGTGAGGAAAGACGAAAAAAACGGACGTTACGCTGGGCAATGCCGCGAAATACCCGAAGCCACAGGCTTGGGCAAAACCATTAAAGAGTTGTTAGATAATATAGACTGTGCTGTCGGAGATGTTTATGAAAGCAATCAGGAAAAGGTTGATGCCAACTACAAAGGCCGAAAAACGACATGGGATATCGTGTTAGTACAATGTTGAATTAGAAAATGAATCAGAATGCGTTAATGACCAACGGCTTAGGTGTGTATTGCCTTTCTGATTAAGTCCATTAGTTGACGTTGCGCCTGCGACCACACCCAACCACTCACTAATGGGCGATTTTTTAAAAAGAACTATATTTAAACGCATTAACTGAATGTCAATTTAATACTAGCAACTATGGCAAAAAAGCACACACGAGAAATAATAGATTTTGAATATGAAGAGCGAATGTCAAAACAAAGGGCAAAACGCGGTTTCAGCGACAGCGATGTATTATCGATAGATTATTGGTTTTGTAACACAATCAGTCCGATGCTGAAGCAGTTGGCAAAAAAGACTCCAGGATTCTTCTTGTTGGACGAGAAAGGGAATATTATCAGTTTTGACAAATCTCTTAGTACCGAAGAAAATGAAATGTATTTAAAACGCTGGTTAGATATGATTCAGCATTTGGCCTTTCTCGCCGACGAGATGAACGAAAACAAATGTTCTATGAAAAATCCATACGACAAAGAGTGGAACCGAATAGAGAGAATCTTTGAAAAAAAATATGGTTTTTTAGGTGAGAAGTTGCAAACGGAAGAAGATAAAAAAAGCGATGGCATTCGTATGTACACACCCATAAATGACCCTGTTAACGGGAAGGAATACTGCAAAGTATGGAATTCGTATCGCAAGTGCGAAAAGGAAATAGAGCGTTACCGCGAAAAATGCAAAAGTGAGTTTTTCAAGTTGTTCAGCAAGTATTTCCGATATTTTTAAGATTAAATGTCAAGTTGCACATTTGACTTTAAGAACAATATACATGATGTAGTAATAACTTAAATTACAGAGCATAATCCGTCATAAATCCAATACAAAACAATGCGCATTCAATTTGTCAGCGATTTACATTTGGAATTCTCGCAGAACGAGCAGTTTCTTGTCGAAAATCCACTCAACGTAACGGGCGAAATACTGTTAATTGCAGGTGACACGGCATATCTCGATTATCCCGAAACGGGAAGTAACGATTATTCGAAATATGAGTTTTGGGATTGGGCGTCAGAGCATTACAAGCAGGTCGTTGTATGTTTGGGCAATCACGATTTCTACGGCAGTTACAACCTTTCGGAGATGCCCGACGGATACTGCAAGGAAATCCGCACCAATGTTCACGCCTACTACAACGCCGTGGTGCATATCGCCGATGCCGATATCGTGGTTTCTACTTTATGGTCGAAAATCGAGCCATACGATGCGTATCTCACTGAACGCAGAGTGAATGATTTCTATCGAATCAAGTACAATGGCCACCGCCTTACGGCAGACGATTTCAACCGCGAGCACGAACGGTGCCTGACGTTTGTGAAACTGGCCGTGAGAGATAGTCAGGCAAAAACAAAGATTGTTCTCACGCACCACGTTCCGACGGAATTGTGCACCGCAAAGGAGTTCCAAAGCAGCACGATAAATGGTGCATTTACCGTCGAGTTGGGCGATTACATTGCTGATTCAGATATCGATTACTGGATTTACGGCCACTCACACCGCAACATTGACGCACAAATCGGTGCCACAAAAATTTTTTCCAACCAGTTGGGCTACGTCTCGCACGGTGAAAACCTGACAAACGGTTTCAATCCGTCACGGTTTATTGAAGTGAATAATCAGTAATTTCGCAATCAGCAATGTCAATTATGGTGACAGCACTTATAACGAAATAATTGAGAGCGCAAACGAACTATACAGATATGGCATACAAATATTTGGAACTGATTGGCTACGAACCTGGCTTCCTGAAAGAATCGCACAAGAAGGAGAGCGAAGCCTGTATGGAATCAATAATGCAAATGCAGAAGCACCATTTGTCGCCCGATGCTATGAGACAGCAAGAAAAACGCAATGAGGAACTCCTTCGGACACACCCTCGATACAAATCAATGAGATAATTGATGATTTTGCCAGAACAAATGTGATTGGGGAAATAATGTCCGGCACAAAGCTTCTAATGCGATAACTGACATATGTGGGAATTCACATGTCATAGGCAGCTATCTAAAATTGAAATGTGCTAAATAGAATTGTTTCTTCAAAAGGTATTTCAAATAGGATGATAATTATCCCGCCACCAAAAAAATTGCTTCGTTTTAATTGTACTTTAAAACGAAGCAATTTTTATAAAATGAAGTTACCAACTATAATAGAACTGGGTCTAAAATATAGGAAGAAATGGGCTTCAGAAAAAACACTCTCTAAATGAGATTTCCCGAAAAACAGCAACCGACGGAACGGAAAGTTACTTCACTCATGAAACAGCCATGTGCTTATGCGGCTGCCTCGTCCGCAAGTTTTCCTATTAGGAAAACCCACCTTGCTTATTTGCCTTTTCAACATCAAAAACAGTTTTCTAAGTCACTGAAGAAATCTTTATAGGTAGATTTATAACTACTAATTCTCTTTTCGTTATAATTAGTTTGTAAAGCTTCACATATACGTTTCTTCCAATCGTCACCTTTCCCGTCCACAACTTTATTCTTGCTTATGTAGTCAATAAAGATACACAAACGTTGTTTTGAACTTGTTGAACGCCCCGCCGAATGGAGCGATGAAGAATATGAGGTTGAACAGGACGCACATATTCATCTTGACTTGCCCCAAAGATTCATAGAAGAAATGAACGAGGAAGCCGAAGAAGAACTTAAACGGCTAAACAAAAACGGTTAAAACAAGCCCAAAGAAGAATCTGTAACTTTTTTGGCAAAAATTACCAAAATTTGCCAAAATTGTTATATGTTTGCGCTTGAATTACATTTTTGGGGCAATGACGATACCAGAGCAGATATTAGACTATGCATCCACGCAGTGTCAACCTTTTCGCAGGCGTAACCTGATGCAGTTTTTAGATACCCAAAAAGTATCTGAAACATCGGCTCAGGTGCTGCTCAGCCGTCTTGTGAAGAACGGAAAGTTGGTTAAAACTGGATATGGCTTGTATGCCGTTCCCTTAAAAGAAAGACGGGATTTCTTTTACAATCCATCCGAAGAAGAACGTACGATATCGGAACAGATAAAAAAGAAATTCCCATTTGCCGATTTCTGTGTCTGGAGTCCATCGACATTGACCCGTTTTATGCGACATGTTCCTGCCTTGAAGATGGTGTTTGTGGATGTCGAGCGCGTTGCAATGAAATCGGTTTTCAACTTCCTACAAGGAGTTTTTCCAACTATGCCCATATTGCTGAATCCTACAAAGCAAGAATGTGAGAGATACATCACAACCGAAAAAATATTAATTGTCCGCGTATTGGTAAATGAAGCGCCCATCACGCTTGCTGGCGACACGCCAGTGCCAACATTGGAAAAAATTCTGGTGGATGCCGCAGGCGACAAGGAACTTAACTTTGCGCAAGGCGCCGAACTATACACCATTTACAGCGATGCCTTCAGCAGTTACAATGTGAACCGCAAACGCTTACTACGTTACGCAGCGCGCCGCAATCGTAAGGATTATATACTCAAAATCTTCAGCACCATTGGATTATGATACACCCCGACAGCAGAACATTAGAGTGGATAGAAAAAGTTGCCAAAAAGAATAATGTGAAGGATTTGGCACTGGTCGAAAAGTCTATCAGGGCGTTTTCTTTGCTAGAAGCATTGGTGCGTTCGGGATGTCCGTTACTGTTCAAAGGCGGAACTGCCGAGATGCTTCATCTGAACAGCGCCAAGCGATTGTCAATCGATGTGGATATCATTTGTCCGCCAGGCACGCAGATTGAAGATTATCTGAAGGTCTATTCTTCAGAATACGGCTTTGGTGAAGTTGAGTTGGTGGAACGCATTTCACGCTCCGACATTCCGAAAAAACACGCGAAATACAACTATCTGGTGTCTTATCCCGAAGGAGGACGACAAGACAAGATTTTGCTTGATGTTCTGTTTGAAGAGAATCATTATACCCACGTTGTGTCGCTTCCGATTCAAAGCCCGTTTCTGAAAACCGAAGGCTCCCCTGTGATGGTCAGTCTGCCAAGTTATCAGGATATGTTAGGCGACAAACTGACTGCTTTTGCACCGCACACTACGGGAATTCCGTTCTTCAAGGGCGAGAAAGACTGCACAATGGAAATCAACAAACAACTGTTTGACATAGCCGCACTGTTCGATATGACAAACGACCTGACGATTACAGCAGAGACCTTCCGCAAATATGCTGCCGTAGAATTGCTTTATCGCAAGGCGGACTCAACCAAACTGCAAGATGTTCTCAATGACATTTTCAGCACCTCGCTTTGTATATGTCTCCGTGGCAAGGAGAATCCTGAAGAGTTCAAATTGCTCCAAAACGGAATAAGCCGAGTTCGCAGTTTCATTCACAGCGAAAACTATGGGCTCGACAGCGCCATTGTCAATGCGTCAAAGGCTGCCTATCTTTGCAAACTCATCGAACATGGTATAACCGAAGTTCTCCATTACTTTCCAGGAGATGAACAACAATTGGCGAATGCCGTTATCACTGCCCCACTGCCAACTAATTTCAACAAACTCAAGAAAAGTAACATTGAGGCATTCTTCTACTGGAATGAGATTCAGAAGTTATAATTCCAAATGGTACGATTAAAAGCGCCAAAATACAGTGGTCCCGTTCCCGTTTAAGTATTTAAGAGAGTATATTGCGGGGAAAGCCCTATGACATCAGGAATTGGACTGAATTCAAATATTCATCATTCCCCGTTTTGGTGGTATTGCCAACCTTAACAATGCTATTTTTTTTGTGGAAGTCGCGGAACACGTTAAATCACCAACTAATCTTCTGATTATCATTTCTTCTATACTTGTTTTTCCATCCATATCTTTCACATCTACGTCATAATCCTCACCATCCAATGTGTGCCTTTGACCACTTGTTGATAATCTTAAAAGTTTAATATCCATTTTCCCCTTTGATGAAATACTGTTTTTCTTTTTATCGTACTCTTCGTTCCTCTTTTGAGAGCTTTTAAGCTTCATATATCTGTCTTTCTTTTTATCGTTGTTTTCATTCCCAACATCGGTATAACCAGCCCGATGTTGTTCTCCATCTACTTCTATGGCAAAAAGAGTTTTTTTCTTTCCTTTATTAGAATAAATAACGAAATCGTATGCTGCACTTTTATTGTGCTGATTATTTTTTAATGAGGGACGATTATAAATATAGGCATAATCATCATAATCCAATTTGTCACGAACTTTATCACTAATCATAAAACTCAGTTCAACTTGTTGTTTATAGTGTAATTTCAGTTTTTTCAACAATTCCAAAATAGTCTCTTCAGCATCAGATTCTGATTCTGTTTTTTGTTCTCTTTTTACTGGGTGGTCAAATACGGAAACAATTTTTGATTTGTGGAATCCGTAGGCATCATCTTGATAGTTCTGTTTTTGCTTGAATTTATTAAAAACATAATCAACAAGTTTTTGAACAAACATCTCATCACCAGAATCTTTTTTTATCATGTTATCTTCATTCTGAATCTTTTCCCCATGCAAAATGTCTTTTGTATTTTTTGTCATTAAATTGGTTGACGTAATAATTACAAGTTTTTCTTTCGCTCTTGAAACTGCAACATTTACAAGCCGTTTTTTCTGGCTCCATGGCCATTCCCACTCATTATCTTCTACAGGTAAGAAATACACAACATCATATTCTGAACCTTGTGACTTATGAATAGTCAAACAATCTATTTCAAATGAGACTTTTTCTTCACATTCTTCATCATATTCTTTCTCCTCTGTGTCATCGCTGACTTCTTTTTCTGTAGTTTTATAATTATCAGAAATGGCTATAAAGGACTCTTCAAAAATATGCTGATTCTTTTTATCAAAGAAAAATGACTCGTTTTCGCCTAATTTTGAATAATTCGTTCTAACAGTTTCTTTTATCAGTTTCTCCAGTAATTCTTTATCTAAGTGCAAATTAATAGTACTCTTTAACCTTTTGTTTAACACTACTTCACTGTTTTCATCAATTTTGTATAACACACCTTCACGGCCTATAAATTTCTTGTTGTTGATAATTCTATTTAATTCCGCATCCAGTCTGCCATTCAATTGTTTTTTTAATTCTTCCAATTGACCGACGAATGGTGTCATTATGCAAACGGACTTGCCATTCCTAATGTCCTCAATTATGCTGTCAAATTCTTCCTCGATTAGAATTCTAATTTGTTTGTAGTTTACTTTACTAACCCGCTCTTCTTTACTATATAAATAATTTTCACAATGATTTCCATCGAACCAACGGACTCTGATAGGAACATTTCCGTCATCTTTTGTCATAATATCTAATTGGCTATTATATACATATTCATTGCAGAAACCTATAATTGCAGGATGGCAACGATAATGCTGGTTTAGGCATATCTTTTTTATATCGAACCATCCTTTATGTAGTTCTGAGATCTTATTAAATACATCTTCACAAATTTTCATAAAACTAGTATCCCCCTTTTGTTGGTGTTTGTCAAGGGAAAATACATCTTTGATATCATACTTTTGATTAACGCTATCCAAAATTTTGGAGTCCACAACAGGCGGCAATTGATTGTCATCACCAACAATAACAAGACGGTGGGCAGCGGTCATGGCAAGTATTCCTAAATCTATTGTTATCAAAGAAGCCTCATCGATAATTACATAATCGTAACGACGAGAATAATCACCATCAACAAACAATGATTTTAAAGACTGAATGGTACTTGTTACTATAGGCCATTTTTCAAGAAAGACTTTTTCTTTACCTTCCTTTAGCTTGACCTTCGATTCTTTCCAATATTCATAGACATTACCATTATATTCATAATTCTTACTTACGCGTTGGAATTTCTCGCTATCGGGAAACTTGTTATTAAATGCGGTTCTCTTATGTTTATTACCTAAAAAAGCAGAAGAATTATTCAAATCTTCGTATTTCTCAATTTTCTCTTCCACGTCCTTAATCGCAAGATTGTTTGAAGAAACCATTGCTACAGTTCTGCCTAACTTTTTAATACATGCAATCAAGTTGAAAATGGTTTTTGTTTTACCAGTTCCTGGAGGTCCTTGAATAATTGTTATGGGTTCTTCCAATGCGGTTTTTATAGCATTCTTTTGTTGGTCATTCAAATCATTATCTATCAAGTATTTTTCGAAATTTTTCGATGATCTTTTTTCTTTCTTGACTTCCTGCAGATTATACATTTTGATATCACCCAAAAATGCTTTTGTTAAAGGATTAAGAAAATCATATTCTGTTGTTACGAAATACCATAGATTGCTATATGCTGCCTGTTTTTTATCATCTTTATATTCTTCTTTCCCAAATTTATTGGCAAGGGCCTTGCAATACTCATATCTCGCCCTTGCCATCCATTCACAATACAGTTCGAGTTTTTTATCTCCCTCATTATTATAATTATCTCTATCAGTATCTTTGCGTGCTCTGTCTGCAGAATCGAAGCATTCATAAGCTTCTTTCAAATAATTGTCCGCATTACTTACGCATTCTTTGAATTCTTCTTCTGGCGTTCCCATATTTTTTTTGTGTGTATTAAGCATTCTTATTTCCTTGATTATTAGAGCAATCAGTTTGTGCTATTTTCAACTACTTCCAACCCGTCGATTCGGGAACATCGCTGCTCAAATGTTACTGGCTACAAACAAAAAACGTGAGTATCTGAACCTTAACTCATCCGCTTTCTGTGGCCTTAGGAAACCATTGTGTATGGACAAGCAAAGAGATACCCACGTTGCGTGTATATAGTCCGAGAAAGCGTGCAGGGACATAACGCCCCAATGCACACCCCGGAATGTATATCACACCCGTGGCATCATCTTTTGCATTGTTTTTGATACACCTTTATGAAAGTTCCTAAGTTTTCAGAAAGCCAAAAACAAGCATCAGTCTGACGCCTTATGTATGTAGCGCTGCAGCAAAATATGTTGCAACAGCGGTGTAAAGGTAGGTTTTTTAGGGGATTTTTAAGATGGTGGAAATGGAAAAAGTGAATGGTTTCACGCTTCTTCTTATTTGTTTCCAACAATACCTTTTAATAGCAAACAATATTACAATCCAACAAAATTTTAACAAACAAACAATACAACAAACAAACAATACAACAAACAAACAATACAACAAACAAACAATACAACAAACAAACAATACAACAAACAAAATCACTGTATTACAATCCTTCCTCTCTGTTTAGCCTGGATAATTCTTTTTCCCAATCTAACTCCGCGTGCATTTATTGTCAAGACGGCGGAAGCCGCGTCTTGACAACCGCGAGCCCATAACCGACCAAATAAAACCTTAATGCTCGCTTAAATGCAGGCAGCGTTTTCGGGTTGGGAAAAAAATTATCTAAAAAATGGAAAATAAGCAATTTAACTACAAAAGATTACTAAAAAGGCCTGAGTGGAAAGAGTACAGAAAAACCATTTTAGAGCGGGACAATTACACCTGCCAAAACTGCCACCAGAAGAAATCGGAGAATGAACTATATGTGCACCACAAAAAGTATATTAAAGGAAATGCCCCCTGGGATCATCCGCAAGAATTGGTTGAAACATTGTGTTACAAATGCCACTGGCATTGGCACAAAAAGCACAAGTATTTGATTTTTCTACATAAGAAGCCAGAATAGCCTTCGTGACTTGTGGCAGGTGCCTTGGCGAAGGCCTTCTATATATGCGTAGCGGAAAGCCCTGCAGATGCGTACTGTGTGACGGAACGGGCACTATCTATGAGGAAGACATTGAGCCGTTTGAGGATGTTTGTCCAAGTCGTTGGTAATCACCCGATTAGTTTGCCCAATAATATTTTGATTTTCGTTTCCAAGTCTTCATCGTCATTCTGCACAATGCCTTTTTGCGGAGCAGTCGCTTCTCAGCGTTGTGGCAATGTCAAATTAAATAAAATGTATTAAAGTAGAATATTTTTGAATAAAATTGTTTGTTTTGTTAAATTTTGTTATTTTCGTAAAGTTTTTAAAAATTAATTTTATGAATCATTTTTTCGTTAACAAAGAAGAATTGCGGTCCGTTATTTTAGAAATTATGGATTCGCGGCAATTAATGAGGCCACGACTCGTTTACGGAATTAAGGGCCTGGCGGGATTGTTGAATATTTCTATTCCCAAAGCCCAAAATTTGAAAAATTCAGGCACTCTTGATGACGCCATGTACCAGATTGGCAGAAAGTTAGCCTTTGATGCCGACAAAGTATTGGCCCTACAAAAAGTCATACCAAATGACTGACACTCCAGGGAGGAAGTTACCACTTTCTCCCTTCCGCGAGCAAGCGGGAATTGGGCATGGCCCCATTCTCGCTTGCCCTACGGGGTGTAAAATGCACAAAATCAAGATTTTGGCATTTTAGCGAGTTATATTTTCAATATAACTCGCGGTATAAACGATTGATAATCAGCCTAAAAAGTTATAAAATGAATAAACTTGAAAAAACTACAGTTTGCATTGATTCGGCAGTGGCCGAAAGAATAGCAAAATTTGCTTCGCAGCATGGCAAAACACGAAATGAAATAATAGCAGCCATGGCTGAATATTTCGCAAAAAACGGCATTGACCCAGTGAACGCTGAACCGCCAACGGAAGCAATAAACAGGCTGGCTAAAAGGAATGAAGAAATGATTAAGTTGTTCCGTGCTATCGAAAAGGACTCTCTGCGCCCGATGATACTGGAATGTCAAAAAATACCTGAGTACATCAAGAAATTGGCAAACTATTTAGCAACGCAAGATAAAAGCATAAAAAACGGCATCTGGCGGCTACACAATGACACCGTGCCAGGAGACAATTACAACGAAGATAAATATAAGGCATTCTTCTCAGATGTACACTAAAATACTGGCACACAGTGAAAAAGCGCAAGTGTCAAACAACACTGGCAGTTGTTATGGCGTAATCAATTATCTCATGCACGAGGATGCCGCATTAATAGAAGAAGGCATGAAACAGCCTTTTTTTAACCAAGACGGCATAATCGAAAATCCGATGGTGATGGTTAATCGTATTGATAACAATCGCCAAAAACTGATGAAGTCGGACAGCAAATTCTTCTGTTTGATTTTGGCACCATCGGACTCAGAATTGGCTTATTTGGGTGATGACTTCGGCAGCAGAGCCGAAAAACTGCAGGTATTCGCAAAAGACGCAATGGAGGCTTATGCCGACAACTTTGGCATTGGCTTACATTCCGAAGACTTACTTTGGATAGCAAAAATACATAGAGATAGGCAGCCTAACTCGGACAAGATTGATACTCACATCCATATTGTAGTTAGCAGGAAAACCGCTGACGGCAAGCACAAACTCTCGCCCTTATCCAACCACAAGAAAGCGAGCAAAGGCATTATAAGTCACGGATTTAACCGCTCAGAATACAAACAACGAATTGAAGATTTGTTCGATATGAAATTCGCCTATAAGCGGACAATAGGCGAAACATATATGTACGCTAGGACGCTAGCCAAAGGTTCTCTCGAGGAAATCCGTAATCTGCCCGACAAAGATGAATTAAAAGAGAAGCAACAACCTGAACCGCACTTCAAAAAAACAGAGGAAAGGGAACGCAATATAAAAAGGAGGATATAACATGGGTATCTACAACTTAAAAAGAGGTATTGACATGAAAGATATTAAACCAGAAAACAGACTTAAACCATTGGATTCCAATTCCCTATGGATTGGAAACGACCTGTGCATTTTCTTTGGGCCTGCTGGCATCGGCAAATCAACATTTGCGGTACAATTGGCTATAGATGTCACTAAAAAAACAAAGGAACCTGTTTTGTATATCGACCTCGAATTATCGGAATTGGAATTCATGCAGCGGTTTTCTTCAGATTATCTCGGCAAACTGTTTTATCGGGCAGCACCTAACACCAAAGAACTGTTGTCGCTCGACGCAAAAAAAATTACAACCCTAATAAGAAAAGCACATAATGAACAGAAAATCAAATATTTCATAATTGACAATATGTCAATTATATTGGATGACGCCACGAACTATGATAAGGCGAAACATTTCATATTGGAATACAAATCGTTAGTTGACGATAATCCAGATTTGTCCATTATACTTATCGGCCACACGCCAAAGCGCGACAACGCATTCCCTGTCACCCCCGACAGTCTTGCTGGCTCCAAAGCGCTACTAAATTTCATAAAATCAGCATTTGCCATTATGCCCAGCGTGCAAGGCAAAAACATCGTGTACGTAGAACAGGTAAAAGCCAGAAATAACGAAATTATATATGATGAAAAGAATGTCCTGGTTTACAAACGCGAAAAAAAGAATAATATACTGTTATTCACCAATATAGGTACTGGCAAAGAATCTGACCATCTTTTCACACAAAAAAATATAACAGATAACACAGAACGTAATAAGCTGATTTTTAAGTTAAAAGGTGAAGGAAAGACATTGCAAGAAATATCGGATATTTGTGCACAAAAAGGAATGCCTATTTCACGCGAAGGTATCCGTCTTGTGTTGAAGCCCAAAAAACAAGAAAAGAAAAAACGTTTAAAATAGTTAAATCTGATTATTTTTGTCGTAACGCTGTTGTACGCTTAATCACAGTATTATGGAAATTACAAGAACCGTCAATAATTTCACACAATTCAAGAAAGTTTGGTTTGAATTTGAAATTGACTGGTTGTTACATAAGGGAATAAAAAAAACTGATATTGCCGCAAATTTAGGTATGACTGGTGCGGCTTTGTCAAATGCGCTGGGAAGATTGCCGTCAGATTCATTTCTTGACAGATTTGTAAAGGCTTATAAAATAACTTTCGTGATGAATAAAGCTTACGAGGGTTATGGTATATTTTATATTGAACGGGGTAATATATTAAATACAATAACATATCCTGATTGCCGACCGATGGATGAGGAATTTAAATATGATAGTTTCACCAATTTCAAAAAGGCCTGGTTAAAAATGGAGCTCGATGCATTAAAAGAGAAAAATGTTTTACGAAAGGCCGTTGCAAAAAAATTGAACTATACAACTTTAGCACTATCTATCCATACACCAAGAACACTTTCTGATAATTTCACAAATAAATTTTGTGAAGCGTTTAGTATTCAATTCACAATAACAAAATATTTCAATGAGGAATTTATGGTTGTAAATGGTCAATTTACACTTAATGAACAAGAAAAACCTAAGAATCCTTCAATAAAAGAACCTTCAAAGATTTCTAAAATGTATATGGAGGTTGCTGAAAAAAATTACAACCTCGAATTGGAACTCAAGAAAAAAGACGAGGAGATTGCCGCATTGAAACAGCAAATCATTAACCTGAAAGCAGAACACAAACAATAAATCCAACTGTTCTGGTGTATTTCAACACTCTTTTTTTAAATGGAATCCATGTTAGATTAAATGGAGGGGAAATTTGGCATATCGGGGTAAAAAAGCCAACCAATCAAGATTGTCAAGTAACACTTGACAAAACGACATTACTAATTGATATTATGAACATTATATTCGTCAAGTGGTTGACAAAATCAGGCGAAAATGTGAGTTGTCAAGTGTTTTCTGGGGTATTATTTAACTTGACAAAAGGGCGTAATTAATTGATATTATGAGCATTACCCCTGTCAAGTACTTGACAGGAAAGGTTGAAAAACAACATTTAACTCACTATTTTTCAATGATTTGAACCACTTTAAAGGTACTTGACAGCAAAAAACGAAAAAATATGCTTTAATATGGTGATTTTTAACGTGTTACAGAGAAATTCGCTAATAAGTGGACTTGACAGCAAATCGACTTATTTTAAGGGACTTACAATAAAAAAGTGTCAACATTTTTGTCAACACTTTGTAGTAACTGTTTGAATTTCAATGCGTATATGCGGAGAGGACGAGATTCGAACTCGTGGTACACTAATCGCGTACGACAGTTTAGCAAACTGTTGGTTTCAGCCACTCACCCACCTCTCCAAAGTGTTCTGTGCTGAACGTGCTCATTTGAGCGGCACAAAAGTATGAATTTGGCTTTCAATAACAAACTAATTACCGAAAAAAAACGGTTACTCGTTTTGCTTCTTTCTTAATTTGCTGATTTTAAAAGTGTTTTGGCTCGTCTTGCAGTAATATCAAAAAAAGAAGGACGGTTCTACCGCCCTTCTTCAAAAATATCATTAGTGTTCAAACCGATTATCTCTCGTGCAGTTCCTTCTCAGTGAAATCGTCGGGAAGCATAATGACGGTTATGCAGTTGTTGGCCGGCAGAACCACGTCCTTCACAAAGTTGCGGATGCCGTCCGACGAGAGTTTCTCAAGATTGGACTCGAACACAGAGTGTCCATCGACGTTCCACTCGATTTTGCTTTCAATCAAGTTTGACCAATAGCCGTTCTGGCGCTGGTTGTTGTCGAACTGCTTCTTTTGGAACAGTTTGAAGCTGTTCAGCTCCTCGTCAGTTACACCGTTGGCGGCAATGTCATCGATACTCTGGCGGACCAACATGGCTACTGAGTCGCATTTTGCCGGTGTGAACGGGCAGTATATCTCAACCATAAAGCCTTCCTTTACGCCTGTTCCCGTTCCGGCCGATGCCGATACTGAATAAGCGAATCCTTTCTCCTCACGAATAATATTGGTGTAGCGCTGACGCAGTGCCGAGCCAAAGGCATTTGCTGTAAGCTGTTCTGCCGGACTGAATTTGCGCTCACCATGCCAGTACTGGAAGAACCAGGCCTGCGGTGTCTCCATTGAGCGCACAAAGCGATTCTCAATCGGACCACGATGGTAAGTTTCAATCTGTTCAGTGGCGCGCGGTTCACGTTTTTTCACGCCTGGCAGCGATGCAATGTACTGCTCAACATACAGCCGCAGCGAGTCGGTGTTGAACGCTCCGGTGAAGATGAAGTCGAAATCGCCGGCCGATTTGAATCGCTCGCTGTAGATGCGGCGCACGTCCTCATATTTAATCTTGTCAAGATCTTCAAGTTTAATGTCCATCTGCCGCGGATTGCGGTCGAAGAGTGTGGCGTTGATTGAGTCGTTGAAAGCGTTCATCGGGTCTTTGGCTGCATTCTCGAGCGATGTGCGCATACGGGCAATGTAACTATTGAAACCGTCAACATCGTTGGCAGGCTCCTGGAAACGCATATAGATGAGCTCGAACAGCGTGCGAAGGTCTTTCGGCGTTGAGTTGCCCGACAGATATTCCTGATAAGTGCTCAACGACGGACGCAGACTAACCTGCTTTCCGGCCAATTTCTTGCTGAGCTCGGTTGTTGTGAAGTTGCCCAAGCCGGTGCTGCCAATCACTCCGTTGAAAGTCTTGATTGTAGGCAGCAAAGTCATATCGGAGATGGTTGCGTTGCCACCCCAGCTCATGGCCGTCAGGCTAACCTCGGTGTTGCTGAAATCAGTCTGCTTGAAGAATACACGTGCACCGTTCGAGAGTGTCCACATTGTGTAGCCAAAGTCAGATGCGCTCTCTTTGGCAATTTTGCCTTTCTTGGGAAGCTTGGTAATCAGCGGCTCGTCTTTCACATTATCAACATACGGCTCCAGCTCGGCCTTGCGAACATCGGCAATCACCTGTTTCATCTCGTCAACAGTGGGCAGTGTAAGTCCTTCTTTGTCAGGATACATGGCCAGGAAGACGAAGTTTGTGTCGATTGATGCTGCGGCTTGTGCCATCATCTGCGAGAATATTTGCACACCCATCTGGTCCAGCTGCTGGTCGATTTGCTTGTAGAGTTCATATTCGGCTTCAAGACCGGGATAAGAGCGGTTGTCGATGAAGTGGCGCACGGCTTTGTTCACATAGTAACTGCTGTACTGCTTGTCGCGGTTGTCGTAGCTGCGCTCAATCGAGCTCATAATTTGCTGGCGTGCGCGGAAAATCTCGGTGCCGGTGATTCCGAAGCGGCGTGCACGCTCAATCTCCTGCATAAGCATAGTCAGAGCCTCTTTGTCGCGTCCCTCTTTGGGGATAATTGCGCCCACAAAGCAGTCTTCGGTTTTTGCAAGCAGATAGTTGTCGAATCCGCAGTCGGCTGCCGCAAACGGGCAGTCATCTTTGCGGGCGAGTTCTGCCAGGCGGGCGCTGAGAGCCCTTCCGATGACGCTACGCAGGAACGACTGGGCTATTGCAGTCGTGGTATTGGCCATTTCGTAGGGGATGGCTGGTGTTTTGAACAACACTTCGATAATGGTGCGCTCCATCTCCTTGTCCTTGTCAATCACGTAGATTGGCTCGGTGGTTGCGGGCACATCGAAACGCTTGAACTCGGCTGGATTCTCGGGCATCTCAACGTCGCCAAACGTCTTTTGGATGCGTTTCTCCATATCCTTGGCATCGAAATCACCCACAACAATAATTCCCTGAAGGTCAGGGCGGTACCATTTCTCGTAGTAGTCGCGCAGGGTTTGCGGCGCAAAGTTGTCAACCACGCTCATCAGGCCGATGGGCATACGCTTGCCGTAGCGCGAGTTGGGATAGAGAGTCTCCAGATTGCGGTTCAGGATTCGCATCTGTGCGCTGGTGCGCATACGCCACTCCTCATGAATTACGCCGCGCTCCTTGTCAATCTCCTCAGGCAGCAGCAGAAGGCCGTCCGACCAGTCGCGAAGGATGAGCAGGCACGAGTCGATGTTGTTATCGTTGACCGGCACATCGTCAATGTTGTACACCGTCTCGTCGGTGCTGGTGTAGGCGTTCAGGTTGTTGCCGAACTTCACACCGATGCTCTCGCAATACTTCACAATGCTGTTTCCGGGGAAGTGAGTGGTGCCGTTGAAGCACATATGCTCCAGAAAGTGCGCCAAGCCACGCTGGTCTTCCTCTTCCTGCACCGAGCCAACACGCTGGGCGATGTAGAAGTAGGCGCGCTCGCGCGGCTCCTCGTTGTGACGGATGTAGTAGGTTAGCCCGTTGGGCAGTTTGCCAAATATTACCGCTGTGTCGAGCGGAAGTTGTGGCATTTGCTGCTGCGCCTTCATCTGCGAAGGAATCAGCATACTTGCGGCAATGGCCGCGATAATTGATAGTTTTTTCATACTCGTAAATATTAGTTGTAAAATAATGCGGTGAATCTACTCAATTCAACCGAAAGTGTAAAAATAATTATTGTTGTTTAGATTGTGTCTTAGATTGTTGAGATTCCCGGCGTTTTTTCTAAAATAGCATAGAGACGCCCCGTCGGAACGCCTCCAATGCCGTAAACCAAAAACCAAATTATGATGATGTTATTCTGTAGCTTATATTGTTCATTGCCAAACATTTAAACATATTATCAGAACGTCAAAGATATTCCCGCCGAATACGGATAGAGTTCAGGTCCCTTGTCTTTGCTGAACAGCGGTGACATGTTGGCGCGCACATACGCTCCCACACAGTCAACACCGATTTTTGCCACAAGATTGTAGCTGAAAAGATTTTGGCAGAAATTTGAGTGTACGCGGTCTTTGTGGCCCGACGATGTCTTCAGTTTTGTATTCGACCATGCAAGCAGATTGCCTTCGACACCAGCCATCAGCCAGACATCTTTTGCGTGTACCTCAATAACCACCGGAACAGTAAGATGGGTATTGGTTAGTTTGCTTTTTTTGTACGATTTCGATGTATCGGCGTAGTGCACCAGGCGGCCGTCAACCTTCTCGAGAGCGAGATTTTGTGTCGCGAACGTGTAAAAATCGCATTTCACACCAACACCGACGGCAATGCCCAAACGGCGCGAAATGATTGGCAACCCTGCCGCATCCAGGCACGCGCTCAAATGAAACCCACGTTTGAGATCCATGTAACCGGCATCGTCAATGGTGAACGACAGCGGGTTTGACGCAAACTGCGACACACCAAAATCAATCGATGACAGGTTAGGTGAGAAGTATCGATATTTATTGTGCTTGCTTGAAGAATTTCCGCCATTTTGGTTTGAAACGTTTCCGTTGTTGTTTGTTTGCGGGGTGTAGCCGCCTTGATTGCCACGGAAGTTATCGTCGTCGAAACTTTGGTCAAAGTTGTCGCGGTCTTTCATGATGTGTATTCCGTTGTCATCGAAAATCACCTCGCGTTTTCCGAAATGATAGCTTTTGGCATCGTTGGTTTTGGTCTGCGAATAGGCAGAGTCTGCGGAAAAATCAAGCGCTGTCGCGCCATCGGTCTCCGCGAATAGCGATGTCGCAGCCATCAGCACGACACCAGTCATTGTAAGTTTTATTATTGTTCTCATTTGACATTAGATTTAATGAGTAATTATGTTTAATCAAACCCGCCGAAACTTATGCCGGCCGAGAAGGGATAGAGCTCGGGGCCTTTGCCGTCGCGGAACAGCGGCGACATATTGGCTTTCACAAACACACCCACGCCTTTTATTCCAACCCGCGCCACAAGATTGTAGTTGAAACGGTTCATATACAAATCGTTGCGGTGTTTTTCCTTGTCGCCCGACGTTGTTTTTGTCTTTGTCGATGAGCCGATGCGCAGGTTGCCCTCAACGCCGGCCATAATGTAGAAGTCATCGCCGCCTCTCTGCCATTCCAGAATAAGCGGAACCGTTAGATAGGTGCAGCGCAGCTTGCTCTTGCTGTAGCTTGTCGTGCTGTCGTGACTGTAAGCCAGGCCGGCAGGCCCTTTGCTCAAAATCATGTCGTTGTTTGAAAACGAGTAGATGTCGAACTTAAAGCCGATGTCAGTTCCTAAATAGAGCCTGTTATCTACAATCGGCAGCGATGCCTCGCAAAGGCCGAAGGCAACATGAAAGCCGCGGTTCAGCTCCATAAAGCTGGCGCTGTCGGCAATATTGTTTGAGAAAGTTTTCGAGCCATAGCCCGACACACCAAAGTCGAACGCATCGACATGCGTGTCATCGTGCAGGTTGACCCATGACAAACCGTACTTGCGGTAGTTGTCATCGGAATCGTCGTCGAATTTGTTTGTATAAGCTTTGACGAAGTGGATGCCGTTGTTGTCCACAACAACCTCGCGCCGACCGAAATAGAAGTGACTGGCGGTGTCGGTGTGTGTTTTAATCTGACCATCACTGATTTTGGCATTTGTGATAGTAGTGTCGGCCGCAAAGGGCTCGGCAAAAACTGATGTGGCCGCCATCAGCGCGGCGCTGACCATCGATATTCTTATTGACCTTTTCATAATAAGTTTTTTTAGAACGGGCACCATCAAACGTGCCGTGTTGTTTTTTACGTCTTAATGACGCGTGAAAAACCAAAATGTAACAGTCTGTGTGGAAATTTTTGTATGGAATGGGTTGATGTGATGTGCGGAAAGGCTCAATTTTATACACTCTCTTGCCTTACGCGTTCTATTTGTTACTCAAATTCAGCCCATCAAAATACTCTCTCACAATCACCGCCTTGGCGTGGCCGATAATCTTTTCGAGCGTTTCGAGTGACGCGGCGCGCATTGCGTCAATGGTTTTCAGTTCGCTGAAGAGCGCTTCTTTGGTCTTGTCGCCGATACCTTTAATGCCGTCGAGTTCTGACACAAGGAATGCTTTTGAGCGTTTGTTGCGGTGGAAGGTGATGGCCGCGCGGTGAACCTCCTCCTGCATTCCTGCAAAGAATCGGAAAATGTCGTCGGTACGGCGTATCTCAATGTGTTTCGGCGGAAATCCGATTAGAAGTTCGTTGGTTGAGTGCTTGTCGTTTTTGGCAAGCCCCAGTATGGGAATATTCAAACCGAGAGCGTCTTCCGTAGCCTGACGGATTGACTCCATTTGCCCCACACCGCCGTCGGCGACAATCAGGTCGGGCAGGGGTTGCGCCTCGGCCATAAGACGGGAGTAGCGGCGGTTTACCACTTCAAACATTGAAGCGTAATCGTCGGGACCCTCAACAGTTTTTATGTTGAACAGCCGGTAGTCTTTTTTCGACGGCTTTCCGTCTTTATAAACAACGCAGGCGGCAACCGGAAACGCGCCCTGAATGTTTGAGTTGTCGAAAATCTCTATGTAGCGCGGAATGTTGGGCAGATGCAGTTTTTTCTGAACCGACACCAGCAGGTCGATAGGATTGTTACGGTTGCGCAGGGCGCTGCGCTTGAGTTTCTCAACGGCGTACATGTGCGCGTTTTTCTCGCACAGTTCAAGCAGTTTTTTCTTGTCGCCGCGCTGCGGAACAACAAAGTTTATGTTGTCGAGGCTGAAGTCGATTTCGAACGGCACAATAATCTCTGCCGAGGTGCTCAGCCGCCGTTGCCGCGCCTCCTCAATGACCGATAGCAGCAGCGAGTCGAGTTCCTCCTCAATCCGTTTCCTCATTTCGAAGGTGTGCACCTGCACAATAGCGCCGTTCACCACCTTCATAAAACTGATGTAGGCGCAGTCGTCGTCGTCATATATTGCAAAGACATCGACATTGTGTATTGTTGGACTGACAACCGTCGATTTGCTCTGGAACTCCGACAGCTTGTCGATTTTGTTCTTAACCTTCTGTGCCTCTTCAAATTTGTACTCCTTGCTTAAAGCGTTCATTTTCGACTTCAGCAGCTCGATGACTTCGTTCGAGTTGCCCTTCAGAATCTCTTTTATGTTGCTGATGGCCTCGGCGTAATCCTCCTCCGACTGCAGCCCCTCGCAAGGTCCCAGGCAGTTGCCGATGTGGTGCTCAAGGCAGATTTTGTAGCGGCCTTTGGCAATGGCGTCGCGGCTTAAATTGAGCGCGCAGGTGCGGATGGGATAGAGCCGCCTTATGAGTTCCAGCAGCGTTTTCAGCGCAAAGCCCGACGTGTACGGTCCGAAGTACGATGAGCCGTCGCGGATGAAGTTGCGCGTTGAGAAGATGCGCGGGAACGGCTCGTTTTTTATGCAAATCCACGGATAGGTCTTGTCGTCTTTCAGCAGCGAGTTGTAGCGCGGCTGATATTTCTTAATCAGGTTGTTTTCAAGCAGAAGCGCGTCCTGCTCGGTATCGACCACAATATGCTTGATGTCGGCAATGTTACGCACCAGAATGCGCACCTTGGCGCGGTCCTGATACTTGTTGAAGTACGACGACACGCGCCGCTTCAGCCGTTTGGCTTTGCCAACGTAGATGATGGTTCCGTTCTTGTCCAGATACTGATAGACGCCAGGGCTTTCGGGCAGCACGGCAACCAGTTCCTTCAAGCGGGCGATATGTTCGTCGGGGGATTGCAAGGGATTATTGATTTATTCGAAATTGAACCGGCTGTTTAATACGTTACTCCACAATCATATTCAATAATTGTTTTATAATCAATGTTCTCCACATTTGCTGTATTGTCATCTTTAATTATTATGCTGAAATTTTTTTCTGTCAGGCCTACCCAATCGTTCCAAGTGCAAAGAGTGATTTCCGCCGTTCTTTTCAATTCGTTTACATCAACCCGTACAGGTTTAATTTTATAATCTTTTAGTATACGGTAATTTGTTTCCGACAATCCTCCAATTGTAAGTTCTTCTTCACTATCGATTAGACTGTCGGGAATTATTTCAATATATTTCAGTATTTGTTGGTGGTCTTCTTCTGTCAGTATTAAGTCCGACGACGAGTAGCCACCATGCCACCATGTAGGCAACATATTTCTGATGTTGTATAGCAAAAACCATTGCCAGCAACTCTCTGCCGAAATGCTTTTCAGTTTTATATAATTCAAGTAGCCATAGAATTTCTTTCCAGAATTGACATTCTCCACATAAATATGCGATTCATCACCCAATCCATCCGTGTCAGGCAAGTCGATAGCCAATCGCCATTCGGGCATAATCTCAATAGCGTCGAGTATCGAGAAAATATTTGTATGACAGTTTTTGAACCATTCTTTTGCATTCGGATTATTGTACCAATCTTTTGTTCCCGAATTCAGCATAGCCTCGAAATCATTGCTTTTCTGTACAAATTCCGAAGATCCGGTGGATTGGGCAACGGCTGGTATTGTGAGAATTGCGGTAAAAAGCACTATTAAGAATTTGTTTTTCATAATTGATTTGTTTCAGTTTTTATGCTTATTCCGGCCTCAGTTCAATGGCACTCGTGATGCTGGCAGCCAATGCCCGAATCGGCCAGGGTGCCGTTCAGATAGGCTTCGGCAACTTCCTTCACGTTGCCCGAGCAGCCGCGAATCACCATAATGTTCTGCGTGTTGAGCACGTTGAGCGCGCCGTCGCCCATATTGCCGGCGAGCATCACGTTCACGCCCATCTGCCGCAGCACAAAGGCAATGTTGCTCTTGCAGCCGCAGCCTTCGGGCGACGGAACGGTCTCGGCGCCAGTAATCTGCTTGTTTTCAACCGTATAGACGGTATATTCCTTGCAGTGTCCGAAATGGTCATCCACGCGGCCATCGCAAGTGGGGATTGCTAATTTCATATCAGTGTGTTTTGTTTCGGGCAAAGATAGGAAATCTCTATTGGCCAAAAAACACTGTCCCCCGATTGTTAATGCCAAAATTTGTGCATATTTGGTAGATAATTTTCTGACAATGAAAGCACTCAAATTATTTGTTCTGACAGCCGCAATTGCGATGGCTGCAAGCGCACAGGCGCAAATCAAGAACTACTCGCCGGTGAACTACGGGCCTAAAGACTATGGGAAAAACTACGATGTTGAGAATTACGCCATTGCACAAAACCGCTTTGGAATGATGTATTTCGGCTCGGCCAATGCCATCTGGGAATTCGACGGCAAGGTTTGGAACCGGCTCGAAGTGAAACTGGGTGTGTGGGTAAAATCGATACTGCCGTCGGAATCGGGCGACACCATTTTTGTGGGCTCGCAGAACGATTTCGGCTATCTTGTAACTGACAACACAGGCTCGCGGTACAACTATGTCTCGCTTGCCGACAGCATCCGCGAATACATCTTCCCGTTTTCCGATGTCTGGAACATTTATGAAATAAGCGGAAAGGTATATTTTCAAAGTTCCGATTACATTTTTGTTTACAATGGCTCGGAAATCACCATCATTGAAGCCGAGACTTTCTTCCATAACTCGTTCTGTGTCAATGGCTCACTCTATGTGCGCCAACGCGAGATAGGACTTGCGCGCATCGACTCGAACGAAATTAAAATGGTTACGGGCGGCGAGATCTTCGCCAACATCGGCATCTTCGGCATCCTGCCCATTGAAGATGGCAAATCGTTGATTATAAGTTATGAAGACGGAACGTGGATTTTGGAAAACGACGTTGTCAAGCCTAATCCGTCGGGACTGAACCGGTCGTTGAAGAGAATTGGCTTCGGTGTGACAAGTTGCGTAATGCCCGACAGCACCACTCTTGTTCTGGGCTCGTACGACAACGGCATTCTGGTGATAAAGACCGATGGCACAGTTGTGCTTCATAAAAACTTAAAGAACGGCTTAATTTATAATGAGATAAACAGTCTTTTCTGCGACCGTGAGCGTAACATCTGGTTTACATCAAAAATGGGCATCACCCTTCTGCCGAACAATCTTTTCGTCTCGGTTTTTGCCGCGGAAAGCGGCATCAGCGGCAGCGTGAACGCCATATATGAGTACAATGGTCTGCTGTTTGTCGGCACATCGGAAGGCTTGTTTGTGCAGAACAAACAACTGACCGACTTCACCGAACCGCTGTTTACACCAGTTGAAAGCATCCGTCAGGCGGTTTGGTCGATGGATGAAGGCAACGGCTCGCTGTTCATCGGCACCGATGACGGACTTTACCGAATGCAGGCAACCCGGAAAATTGAAAAGATTTCGGATTCCGACGCGCGCTGCGTGTCGTTCTGCGCCGATAAGAACGCTCTTCTGGCGGCAGGCACGCGCGGACTGTCGTATTTTGAGTATATCGCCGAATATGGAATGTGGGTGAACATGTTCGATGTGGTGGCCGAAAACTACAGTTTCAACCGCATGGAAACCGAGACCGACACGGCCGGCCACCTTGTGGTCTGGCTCGGCACCAACAATCAGGGCTACGTCAGAGTTCTGTTCAACGACAGCGACACTAAAGCTGAAGTTTTCAACGAGAACAACGGCATTGTCGAAGGAATGACATCGCCGTTGAAATACAACAACATGGTTTATCTGCTCAACAAAGACCACATATACAAATATATAAGCCGGGAAGAAATGGCAGAGAAACTGGCCGACTCTCTCAAGTATATGGCCATTGCCCTGTTCGACGACGCCGAACTCAACCTTGTGAAAAACATCTACTTGCTGAAGCAGTACGACACCATCACCTGGCTGTCGCGCGGATCCGACATATCGTTTTACATTGATGGCGACACAGTGCTGCACACCCGGAAATTTGGTGCGATTGATGCCGGAAAAATCAACACCATCTACACCACCAACAACCGCCAAGTGTGGGTTGGCACCACCGAAGGCCTTGTTCTGTGCGACAATTCATCGACAAGCAAGCCAACACCGCACTACAGTATCATCCGCAGACTTGTGAGCCATGATTCGGTGCTCTCAATCAGAAACGATAAGCTAAAGCTGCCGTTCAGCCGCAACACGCTGACGTTTGCCTTCTCGGCGCCATGGTTTCCAAATTCGGAATCAATCAAGTTCTCATACTCGCTTCAGGGATACCTTGACAATTGGCAGATTACCGGGGCCGACTCGGTTGTGTTCACCCATCTGCCCGAAGGCACCTACACTTTTATGGTGAAGGCAGTGAATGCGCTGGGCGAAGAGAGCGATACCGCCGAGCTGTCGTTCACCATCAGCCCACCGTGGTACCGCACGGTGGTGGCCTACATTGTTTATGTCCTGCTGCTGGTGGCTGCCGTCTTTGGCATCATCAAATACTACACCTACCAACTGAAAGAGCGCAACCGCCTGCTCGACCTTGAAGTGAAGCGCCAAACAAAGCAAATCAACGAACAGTTGGTCAAGATTGAAGAACAGAATCATTCGCTGACCGACAGCATCAACTATGCCGCCCGAATCCAACGTATGTCGCTGCCAAAAACCGATTTCGTGAACAACTACGTAAGCGAGTCGTTCATCCTGTTCAAACCGCGCGATATTGTGAGCGGCGACTTCTACTGGTGTGCCGAAAAAGACAACAAACTGATTATCACCGCTGCCGACTGCACCGGCCATGGCGTTCCGGGCGCAATGATGAGCATGCTGGGCATGAACTCTTTGAACACCATTGTCAAAGTACGCGGCATCACCGACCCCGGCTCAATTCTGAACGACCTTCGCGCTAGCGTGGTGCGCTCTTTTGCCGACAAAGGCGAAAACGCGGCCAAAGACGGTATGGATATCTGCATGCTCACCATCGACAAAGAAAATGGGAAACTGATGTTCGCCGGCGCATACAACTCTCTGCTGCAGATACGCAACGGCGAGCTGAATGAGTTCAAGGTTGACAAGTTCCCATGCGCCTTGTCGGATCAGTACAAGTCAGGAATTATGTTCACCACGCAGACCATCGACATGCAAAAAGGCGACTGCTACTATTTCTTCTCTGACGGCTACTGCGACCAATTCGGTGGCGAAGACGGGCAGAAGAAATTCATGAAGGCACGGTTCAAACGTCATCTGCTCGAGTTGTGGACCCTGCCAATGGAACAGCAGGGCGAAGAGCTCAACCGCATACACCTTGAATTCAAAGGCAACACTGACCAAATCGATGATATTCTGGTGATTGGTATCAGAATCTAGAAATAGTTATACGCTTTGGCTAGTCTCACTTGCCAATGCTGCTGAATGTCTCTTTGCCGTCGAACGTGAACCGCATGTAGGCTGCGTTCAGCTTCCCATTTGCCTGCCACGGCTCGCTGTCAAGTGCCGATACCACTTCGAATGTTGTGTTGTCGCATTTTGAAATCCACATCGGGTATATTGGTTTGTCCGATTCGTGGTTCTCGCCCTTCAACCAATTGCCATCGCTGCCGATAGAGTAGAAGAACATTCCCGAACCATTGCCAAGGTCGATGTCTTCATTGTCGAGATTGTGGATTTTGCTGAATGCGCCGACAACGTAGTATATGTTGTCAGTACGTAAAATATTGCAGAAATACCCACTGAATTTCAATTGTTTGTCCCACTCGGTTTTCAGTTTTGAGTCAAGACAGCAGACGTGCATCTCGCAATCTTCGTTGGCAAACTGCTGACGCTTGGTGCCGCTGAACACAATAATGTATTTCCCGCTGATGTCATCGGCAATCAGTTTGCGCGGCAGTGCCTTTGACTTCACTTCGGCCGTCATTTTTTGAGTTCCGGCATTGTCGAGCAGGAAAACAAAATTGCGGATGGCACCGGCTTTCGTTGTCGATGTCACCACTGCGGCAATCTCGTTGCTGGCTACGTTTATATGCATGCATGAACGATTCCCTTCGCCCGGTTTGAATGTCTTGAGCCAATTGATTTTCTGCAGAGTGTCAACTGATGCCACAAAAGCTGTCTGTCCGCCGCTTTTGTCCACGTAAGTGCCACCAACCAACACTGTACTTTTGTCAGCAATCTGCTTACAATGAACATAATAACCTTTTTTTGTCATTTTCTCTGACGGAACAATACGTGCATACAGCGTATCACCGTTGTAGAGCATTTTGTGGGTATTGGATGTCTGCCACGAGTCCATTGTCAGCAGGCGGTTGGCAAAATCGTTGACGGCATCGTCAAAAGTCTTATTATTAAATGTTTGCTCGTTTTTGGTGTATTCTTTCAAACCTTTTTCGCCTTTATATTTTTTCTCAAAAATGTCGCTGTATTTTTTAACACCTTCCGCACTGATGTTGTCGTTGAGCAGAACTAGCAGCGAGTCGGCTGCACGGCGGCGTTCAAGAGCCTTTGTGAAATGGTCGGCAGCCGGATAGTTGACGCCAAACGCAACAAAATTGGTGTCAGGGCGGTACGACGCCAATTGGTACATATAGCGCACTTGCGATTCCTGATAAAGAAGCAACGAGTTGGCTAGCGACTCGTAATCGTATTTGTAGATTTTGTTAATCAGATAGGGCGGAACCCGATAGTCGGCAGGAACATTGTCTATTTGATTTTTCTCAAGTTCGCTCACGTATTTGCGGTTTTGGTTGTCGGTTTCGTCAATGCTTTTGTAGATAGATGTTATATCGTTGTTATACACATCTTTGAAGGTCTTTATCCAAAGATTGAAATCCCAAAGCTCGATGGTTGGCGCCAAGAAGTTGGCCGGCGACAAGCCGTGCATTCTGTAAATCGTTATCGGGTTCAGGCGGTACTCAAAAGTGTAGTTGCGCATAGGGTATTCCTTAAGCGATTTTTGCAGTTTCTCAAGATAATAGAGCGTCGAGTCAAAATTGGTTTTGAGCTCGTTGAGTTGCTTCTCGAAATTGTTGTCAACCAAGAAATAAAGGTCTTTTAGCTTGCTGTTTTTCCGGTTGATTTCGTTGTAGATGCGTATGCACTCGTTGTATTTTGTGGCAGCGCTGTAAAGGTTGTTGCGGTTTTCGGTAAACATGCTTTTGAATGTTTTGACCTTTTTCAGGTGTCCGTCAATGGCATCGCTGATTTCCTGAAAATTCGGGTCTTTCTTCGGGTTGGCAGGCACCACATCGTCAAAGAAACGGCCGTCTTGCCGCGCAACCTTCTCATCGAAATGCTGTTTGGCTAGCATCAGGTACAGTTCGGCATTGTAAACATTTTGATTCACAGCACGTTCTTGTAAAAACGGGTCGTACATTTCCATGCGCCGTTCTAGAATCAGCGCCATTTTGTAGAGCGACGCCGAGTGCGAGTTGTTGTGCTGTTGCGAGAAATCATAAAGCTGCTGGTAAGCTTCGTTGTCAGTGAGTTTTTTGATGTTCTCATACACATCCTTGTATTTTTGCGCTGACGCCTGAATGCCAATCAACAGGCTGATTATAAGTGCGATATACTGTTTCATCTCGGTCAGATTTTGTTATTCGATAATCTTGATTTCAACCCGTCGGTTTAGCGCGCGGTTTTCGTCCGAAGTGTTTGGCACAATGGGTTTCGACTCGCCATAGCCCTTGGTTCGTATCATGCGCTCGCTGATGCCGTTGTCGGTCAGATATTTGGCGGCCATCTGCGCGCGCTTTTCCGACAGGCGCATGTTGTACCAATCAGAGCCCAAATCGTCGGTGTGCGCCGAAAGCTCGATTTTCACATTGTCGTTGAGTTTCAGGAACTCGATGATTCTGTTCAGCTCGGTGTACGATGCCGTATTCAGTTCCGAAGAGTTCACTTCGAATGTGATGCTGTTGAAAGTCATCTTGGTGTCCTTTGTCAGCAGGTCGAGTTTGATGTTGAGCTTTTGTGTTTTCTTCGATTTCGACACATCGACTTTCGTGCTGCTGTAGGTGTAGCCTTTCTTGGCCACGTCAATCTCATAGCTGTCGCCTTCGCGAAGCTCGACAATCAGGTTGCCGTCCTTGTCGCGTTTGGCCACCACAGTGCGGGTTTCGTTGCGGCTAAGGTTCTTCACTTTCACCATCACCGAGTCGCCGTCCTGTCCGGCGTCGACATCGAGAATCATTGCTGTTTTCGTCGGGATGAGTTCCACATCTTCTTCAAACTCATTGTAGAAAATGTCGGCAATGGTGTTCAGGAAGATGTCCTGCGGCTTGTAGTGCGGGCATTCGATGTGCACCTTGTAGGTTTTTCCAATGTTGAGCCGGCTCTTGTATTTTCCCAATTCGATGGGGGGCAGGCTGTCGATGAGCAGCTCGCTGGTTGTTGAGTCGTAAACCGATATTTTCGGTGACAGCGGGCTGTACATCTCTTCGTCGAATACGTTCAAGTCAAAATCGACAACCGAAAAAATTGTTGTGTCGAACTGCTTTTTGATGTTCCGGGTGTAGTAACCGGTTTTTTCGTAGTGATACGAGTGCGAGTAGCCGTCTTTAAAGTAATCAATCTTGTAGTTGCCGTTCTCGTCAAGGAATATTGAGTAGCGTCCGTTGTCGTCGGTTGTGTAACTGCCAAGAACGGCCGATGTAATCAGGTTGGACACAATTACTTGCGCTGCCACGGGCTCTTTCGACGCACGGTCGGTGATGGTGCCGCTGAGCAGCATAGTCGGTTTGGGTTTCAGGTTATCGAGAGCGTTGTACTCGTAGGTTTTGTTAGGTTGTTTTTTTGACGGTTTCTTCGGACTTGTGTTCTTTATTATGGTGCCGTCGATGGATAGCTGCGGCGATAAGTCGTCGTGGCTTGTGCTCAGATAATCAGTATATTTCGGTATGGTCCATCCGTTTTCGTAGATGGCTTCCGACACAAGCTTGCTGTAGTAGATGTTGTAGACATCGTCGGGCAGTTTTTTGCCTTCGGGTGTTGTGTCGATGCGTTTCGATGCGAAGAAGAGTGTTTTCTCGTCGGCGCAGAAGAAGGGTGTTTCCTGGCAGCCGGTGTTGAACGATTGTGGTATCTCTTGCGGTCCCACCCAAGTTCCGTCGCTCTGGCGGCTGTACATCACAATCTGCTTGCAGGCGTTGTCGCTTTTGTCGGCCGTTTGTTTTGGTCTGAGAAAGAAGATGTATTGGTTGTCGACCGACAGCGACGGCGAGAACTCATCGTCCTGTGAGTTCACGGGTTCGTCGAATCTGGTGATATTGCCCCATTGGCCGTTCTCAAGCGTGACGTACATGATATCGAACGACTTGTCGGTTTTGGCGTGGAAGAGCAGCTGTGTGCCATCGTGGTTGAAAGAGAATCCGCCAATCTGATTCTCAAGCAGCGGTCTCAGAACCGGAATCGACATGGCTTCGCCCCATTGACCGTTTTTTTTCACCGATTCGAAAATACCACGGCCTTCGCCTTTCTCACCAATAAACACCATTTTGTCGCCGGTGTGCGTAATGGCGACGTTGGTTACCGAACCCGTGAATTCGGGGAACATATCGGTTTGCGCCTGTCCGGCCAACGGCCCGATGGCGGCAACCAATGTGCACAATATCAACTTTTTACATATCATTTTCACTGTTTGTTTTTAGTCGCCAATCAATATGAACGGTGCCCAATAGTAGGGACGCGAATAATTTTTGTCCAATATTAGCATCTGCTTTGCTTTTTGCAATATCTCGGCGTAATTAAGTCCGCTGTTTTCTTTGAGTAGCAGCTGACGGTAGAATTCCACCATCATCTGCGATGTTGAGTTGTCGGCCACTTTCCAAAGCGACACGAGCAGATTCCGGCTGCCGGCATAGATGAATGCGCGCGACAGTCCCACAATTCCTTCGCCCTTCATAATCTTGCCCAATCCGGTCTCGCAGGCCGACAGAATCAGAAGGTCGCAGTTGAGTTTCAGGCTGTACACGTCGCCCGAGTAGAGCACACCGTCGCTGTTGTCGCCCCGCAACTGGCTCAGCTGCACACCCGACAGCTCGGGATTCTCAGAGTTGACAAATCCGTGAGTGGCCAAGTGGATGTAGCGGTAGCGCGACACCGAGTCGCTGTTGAAATTCTGGCGGTTGGCGCTGCCCCACAGGCAGGCTCTTGCGGGCTGTCCGGCTTTGACAAACATTGAGAAGATGTTGCGCACTTCGGGTTCCGACGACGGCAGCGGCTCAAGTTTGTTGTTGCTCACCACCTGAATGTCGGTGAATGTGCGCTCGTGCTTCTTGATTCGGCTGTCGAGCACTACGCCCGAATATTTGCCTTGCGTGAAGACCGGCGCAAGCCCGAACCATCCGTTCGTCCCGTTGTCCTTTTTGCGTGTGATGTCGCGGTAGTAGAGTGTGGCCGAATAGGCGTAGCTTACAGCGTATTTCTTGATTAGAAAATCGTAGTCCTGATAGTTGTAGACTGACCCTTGAATGTCGTTGGTCAGAAGGCTCTCAAACGGAATCTGGTTCAGCACGCCGTCGGGCACCACAACTAGCCGCGTCACATCGTCGGCGGGTGTGTCGGCAAACAGCATCTTGTAGAACCGCCGCGACAGCACGCTGAAATCCATTGTTGCTTTCTGCGAGCTCTGAATCATTGAGTTGCGGTATTGCCGCACGGTGTCGGAAATGTTCTGCGACGCGGGGCTCATCACAATGTCGAATTGCGAGTTTGTGATGAGAACGGCATAAACGGCTTCGTTGCCGAGCATATACATCCGCAGCTGTGTGCCCGGCTGCAGTTTCTGCTGCAACTCGTTCAGACTCACCACGTTGTCGGCATATTTAAGTTGGTGATACTCGGGGTATTCTTTTTCGAGTTTCTTGACAAATGCATCGTGCTTTTTGTTGGCGTTCAATAGGCTGTCGCGAATCTGCGCCGCATTTTTCGGCTTTTCGGCCAACAATTGCTCGTAGTAAAGCACATCAGCCGACAACTGGTTCTCTTTCTGCTGAACATCGGCCGGTATGTTGGCCAATTGCATGGCGTCCTGTCCGGCCATCGACTCGAGCAGTGAGTTCGATTTGCCCTTCTCGATAAACGAGAACGCCTGTTCCTGGTAGTAGCGCCGCTGACGGTCGGTCAGTTTGCTGTTCAGAAGTTCCGCGCAGACTTCCAATGCGCCTTCGTAGCATTTTGACGCTAGTTTGCCAAGTTCGAGCTTGTCGGTTTTGGTTAGTGCCGAGCGCCGCATGTTCACGATAATCTCATCGCAGAACTGATAGTGTTTGAAGGCGTATTTCAGGTCGGCCACATCGCGCGACGATATGAATTTTGTTGACAGTGCCGATGCGCGCAGAAGAAGCGAGTTCACGAAAGTGTTCTGGTCGTAATAGCCTGACTGGCTGGGCAGTGAGTCGGTTTTTGAGTTGAAGCTCTCATGGTTCGACTCAATTGCGCGGCTATAGTCGGCAAGGGCGTCGGCATATTTCTCAAGTTTAAGGTCGATATTACCTATGTTGTTGTATATGAGCGCCAAATGCGGATGCTTGTCGCCAAACACATTCTTGTAAAGGTCGGCCGATTTGTGATAGTAGAATTGTGCCGAATCCAATTGGTTCAGCTGCTGGTAGGCGGTTGCAATGTTGTTGTTGGTATTGCCAATTAAAACCGGATTCACCGCCGGAATCTTATTGTATATGTTGCTGGCTTTCAGATAATTGTTGATGGCATCGCGTGTTTTGCCGGTTTTCAGCATCACGTTTCCAAGGTTGTTGTAGGCTTCGGCCGCTTCTTGCGTGCCACTGCCGCCGTATTTCAGCGTAATGTCGAGCGATTTTTTGAAATAATACTGCGCAAGTCGGTAATCTTCAATGTTCTGGCTCACCGTTCCGATGTTGTTGTAGATTGGTGCAAGCTTTTTGTCGCTGGCGTTGTTTTTCTCGGTCTTCACTTCAAGGGCCTTGTTATAGTATGTCAGAGCCAACTCGTTTTGTCCCAATCGGTTATAAAGGTTCCCCTTGTTGATGTATATTTCGCTAATGGCTTCAACATTGCCCGATGCGGCTTGCGCCATTATCAGCTCGGCCTGCTCAAAGCATTCGGCCGACTTGTTGAAGTTGCCGAGTTTGTCGTAGATGGTTCCAAGATTGTTGAGCGTGCTGGCGTATTTCGCGCTTTCCTTGCCGTAGATTTTCTGCTTGGCATTCAGCGATTTCTCGGTGTAGGTTAGAGCGCTCTTGTAGTCGCCAATGGTTTTGCAGTATAGTCCGTAGTTGTTGTAGAAAACATCAAGACGGGTGTCGGCGATGTTCTCTTTTTCAATTATCTGCAAGCATTTTGCATAAACATCGCCGGCTTTCTCATAGCTGCGCATATTGCAGAGAGCGTTTCCGTAATTGCTGTATAAGTCAATCAGTTGCGGATTGTATTCGCCAAGAGCCTTCGATTTGATTGCCAAGCTCAACTCATATTTTGCGGCAGCTTCGGCAAACTTTTCGTCGTCCATCAGCACAGTTGCTACATTTTCTTCAGCCGACATGGCTTTCACGCTGCCTTTTCCGAATGTTTTGGACAGTATGCTTGCGGCTTCGCGGTAGTTCATAAGCGCTTTCTCGTTGTTGCCCTGCTTAAAATATTCGTTGCCAATCTGTTCGTAGATGTTTGCTTCAAATTCGGGGTCTTTCCCGGCAAGAGTCTTTTTGGCGCGAAGCAGGCTGCTGATGGTCTTGTCGCCTTTCCCTTCCTGCGATTCAATGCTGGCAAGTCCGCACAGGGCTTGCACGTAGATTATTGTCTGTGATGTGCTGTCGACGCTTGCCATCACCTGATTGTAAAGCTGTTTGGCTTGCGTCGGGTTGCCGGCTTCATAAATCTTCGCAAGTTCAATGCGGGCCAAATTCACAAGCTCGCTGTTTTTCGATTCAGCCACCACAATATTGAGCTTTTCGGTGGCATTGCTCTGATTTTCAGCCTTTTCAAGTCGGCCTTGAGCTAGCAGGATGTTGTAGTAGGTATCGTTTTTTTCTTTCTGATATTCAGCGGCTTTAGCCAACATGCTCGCGGCCTTTTTCTGATTACCGTCGCTTTCGTAAATCAATCCTAAATAAAGGCAAGAGCCAACAAAAACATCGTTCCGCAGATTGGCAATCTCGCAGATGTTACGTGTCTCGTCGAACAGTGCTTCTGCGGCTTTCAGGTTCTTTTCGTCGTAGTTTTTCTGCGCTTCTTTGAATTTTATGAATGCGGCCGATTCCGAGTCGTTGGTGTCAGTGAACTGGCCGGCCATCTGGTAGAAATAATCCGATGAGTCGGTTTTGCCGACCGACTGGTAGATGTCGGCAAGTGTCGAATAGGCCTGGTAATAGTCGCTGCTGTCGGCAATCTCAAGCCGCCGCTTCATTTCGATTGATTTGCGGTGGCAGCCAATCGCGTCGGCGTAGAGCGACAACATCTCGTATGAGTTGCCCATGTTGAAAAGGCAGATGGCGAGTTCTTCCGAGTCGTCGGTTCCAAGAATTCCGACGGCCTTTTGGTAGTAGAAAACCGAGCGCTCGGCATTCTTGATTCCGTAGTAGACTTCGCCTAAAGTGTGGTAAATGAGCATGTTCACTTCCGATGTTGAGTCGGTCAGCCCTTTGGTGTCCTGAAGGCTCTGCTCGAGTACGGTCTGCGCCTTGTCCAAATTGCCGATGTTGAAATAGGCGACACCCGACTGGTAAGCCGAAATCAGATAGTTGTCGTACTGCTTGCAGCACTTGAATCCTTCGGCGGCCTTTTCAAACAGAACAGCCGATTCCGAGTCTTCGGTTTCCTGGGCTGCGGTAAAATTTTTTATGGCTTCCTTCTCGTTGCACGTTTGTGAGAGCAACGTCAATGGTGCCATCGAAAAAATCAGAATCGGAAGAAATTTATTCATATACACATTTAAAAAAAATGCCCGGCTGCATCATACAATCGGGCATTTTGGTTCATTATCAACCAATTATTTGTTCATATTATTCTTTATCCAAGCATCAACGGCTTCTTCGGTGGTTTTCCCGTAGAAATCGTTAACGAAGGTTGCTGACGAAAGCACCTTCTCGTTGCGCTTGCCTTTCATAGTCGAGAAAATCAGCTCAAGCTCGCCTTTCAGAGTCTCTTTGTCGGCGTAAACAGGGGTGAATTCCGACTTGTTGCTCTCGCCGAACTCATCGTTGTAGCACAGAGTGGCTTTTTCGGGCTTGTTCTCAAGCAGGCTTGCCGGAAGGGCGAGCTTTCCGTTTTTGTAGCCGAGCTTCTCGGTGAAGTCTTTGCCGTCAGCGCTGTATTTTACAGTGAAGTAGCTGTCGTCGTTAATCAGCAGTTTGCTGTCGTCGATTTTCAGACTGTCGAAGCCCGAAACAAACACGTCGCCGTAGTAGTACTCAACAACTTCCGACGGCTGTGTCGGCAGAGCGGCTCTCACGCTCATGTTGTTAGGCGACGGAAGGAACTGTGAGCCTTCGTTGTCGTTGCGGGCGCTCAAAATCACGCAGCCTTTTTCCTTGTTCACCACAACGGCGCGCGAATAGTTGGTTTTGAAACTGAAGTTCTCGTTGTTGGCAACATCTTCGCCAATCGACAGCAGATTTCCGGTTTTAACACGCTGGATTTCGCCCTGGACTTTCACAACCTTGTAGTTCACGTTCTTTTGCGCATTCGACGCAAACGGCAACAGCATCAATGATGCGGCCATCAATTTAATTCCAAAATTCATTGTTTTCATAGTGTCAAATAATTAAGTGTTTGTATTCAAATATCACACAAACTTAAGTTTTTATTTGTGTTGATGTTATGATTGCAAACTAATTTTGACAAAGGTAATATATTTTTTTGGTAATGATTGCATTAAATGAGTCTTTGAACCACTCATTTTAACTCAATTTCATTTAAGTTTGCGCTTCAGTTTTCGCTAGCATTGGCGTTCAGCGCTAGTGCTCGCGTTTAAGTTTTTAGTTTGCGTTTTTTAGTTATGGATTGCACAGAGTTATTTGAGAAAGTTCGGCAGGCGAGCCGCGGTATGGTTTTCCTGACCGAAGAGAAGATTAACAATATTTTGCGCGACGTGGCCGATACCATTGTGGCGCGCACTGGCGAGATTCTGGCCGCCAACAACAAGGATTTGGCCCGAATGGACAAGGCCAACCCCGTTTACGACCGTCTGCAACTCACCGAGCAGCGCATTGCCGACATTGCCGGCGATATGCGCAACGTGGCTTCGCTGCCCTATCCGGTTGGCCGGACGCTCGAAGAACGCGAACTACCCAACGGGCTGAAACTCAAAAAGGTAACCGTACCAATCGGTGTTATTGGAATGATTTACGAAGCGCGCCCGAACGTCACCTACGACGTCTTCTCGCTCTGCCTGAAATCGGGCAACGCCTGCATTTTGAAGGGCGGTTCCGACGCCTACGACTCGAACGTTGTGGGTGTTGGCATCATCAAGGAAGTGCTGCGCCGCCACGGTGTTGACGAGAACTGCATCGCACTCTTGCCCGCTGGTCACGCCGAAACCGAGCAACTGCTGAAAGCCACCGACTATGTTGATTTGATAATTCCGCGCGGCAGCAAGCGGCTCATCGATTTTGTGCGCCAAAATTCCATTGTACCCGTCATTGAGACTGGCGCTGGCATCTGCCACACATATTTCGACGAGTTCGGCAACCTTGAGTGGGGAAAACGAATAATCTTCAACGCAAAAACACGCCGCGTGAGCGTCTGCAATGCCCTTGACTGCGTGATTATCAATCAGAAACGCCTGACCGACCTGGCCGCGCTGATTGCCGATTGCGCCACCAAAAACGTCATTGTCTATGCCGACGAGCAAGCCTACGCCGCATTGGACGGAAAATATCCTGCTGCGCTTCTGCAACACGCTGACGACCAATCGTTTGGCACCGAGTTTATGGATTACAAAATGGCCGTCAAAACCGTTGGCTCGATTGACGAAGCGCTGGCTCACATTGCCCGCTACAGTTCGCGCCACAGCGAGTGCATTGTAACTGACAATCAGGCAAATGCCGATTTGTTCCGCAAGGCAGTTGACGCTGCTGTGGTTTACGTGAACGCCCCGACGGCCTTCACCGACGGCGCGCAGTTCGGTCTGGGTGCCGAAATCGGTATCTCAACGCAGAAACTTCACGCCCGCGGCCCAATGGCTCTGCGCGAACTCAACTCGTACAAGTGGCTCGTGACGGGTGAAGGACAGACTAGAAAGTAGTTGACAATGAACAATTGACAATGAACAATATAAAAATGAAGGCAGAATGAATTGATTCGTTTCACGCCCTGACGGGCGGAAATTTTTATAAAATTTTAAAACAAAATTTTGTTAAAATTTCTTGCGAAGCAACGCAATCTGTTTGAATCGGATAAAATCGGTTAGAAATAAATAAATCTGTGTAAATCAATTAAATCTGTGTCATCAGCGTTCAAAAAAATCAAACATCAAAACTATGAGCATTTCTGAAAATCTGAACCGTATAAAATCGACGCTGCCTGCTGGGGTGCGGCTTGTGGCGGTGTCGAAAATGAAGCCTGAAGCCGACATTCAGGAAGCCTACAACGCTGGGCAGCGCATCTTTGGCGAGAGCCACGCGCAGGAACTGAAACAGAAGCACGAAGACCTGCCGAAGGACATCGAGTGGCACTTCATCGGCCACCTGCAGACCAACAAAATAAAATATATCATCAGTTATATCAGCTTGATACACAGCGTTGACAGCCTGAAACTGCTGGTCGAAATCAACAAGGAAGCCGCCAAACACGGCGTGGTGGTGCGCTGCTTGCTGCAGTTCCACATTGCCACCGAAGAGACAAAGTTCGGTCTGACGCTCGACGAAGCCCGCCAACTGCTTGAGTCTGACGAGTTTCGGACATTGCAGAACGTGTGCATCTGCGGCGTTATGGGCATCGGCAGCCTGACCGACAACACCGAGCAGACCAACCGCGAGTTCGCCAATCTGAAGCAGATTTTCGACACTCTCAAAACTGACTATTTTGCTGGTTCTGACGATTTTAAGGAACTCTCAATGGGAATGTCGGGCGACTACCAACTGGCCATCGCCCACGGCTCAACACTGGTGCGCGTGGGCTCGTCAATCTTCGGGCAGCGCGTGTACGACGACAAGCATTGATTTTCAAACAATAAACATCACTTCGCTTTAGGATACTCAATCCGAGTGTGGTAGATGTTCTGCAGTTTCCGCTTAAAGATTGTCTTGATGGTCTCAATGTCGCGGAAGGTCAGGTCGGCGTGGTTCATTTGGCCGTGTGCAATCTTATCGTCCACAACTTCGTCAACAAGCGGACCCACAACTTCGGGCGAATAATCCTTCAGCGTGCGCGACGCCGCTTCAACCGAGTCGGCGAGCATTACCACAGCCGTCTCTTTCGAGAATGGCGACGGCCCTGGATAAGTGTATTTTGCCACATCCACATTGTCAGCGCCATTGGCATTTACTTCATTATTATAGAAATAGCGCACCACATCTGTTCCGTGGTGGGTGGTGATGAAGTCGATGATACGCGGCGGCAGTTTGTAACTTTTTGCCAATGTCTCACCGTTCTTCACGTGCCCGATGATGATTGCGGCGCTCTCTTCGTTCGAGAGTGCGTTGTGCGGATTGGCACCAACCTGATTTTCAATAAAAAACTGCGGTGCATTGGCTTTCCCCACATCGTGATAGAGCGCCCCCACACGGGCCATCAGCGCGTTGCCGCCAATATTGCGGATGGCGTCTTCGGCCAGATTGGCAACCTGCATCACGTGTTGGAACGTGCCAGGCGCCTTTTCGGCCAACTCGCGCAGCAGCGGATGATTGGTATCAGCCAACTCAAGCAGCGTCACATCTGACACGAGTCCGAATACACGCTCGAACAGGAATATCAGCGGATAGGTTACAAACAGGAACAATCCGTTGATTATGAACCACATATAAGGCCGCAGCCCGATATTTGAGAATTGTCCTTCCTGAAGAAGCGATATAGCCGTGTATGTTATTATGTACGAAGCGGTTACCAGTAGCACAGCCGAAAACAGTTGTCGGCGTTTGGCAATACGCGACAGGCAGAAGATGGCAACCATTCCCGCAACTGTCTGAAGCATAATGAATTCGAAGCCGCTCGATATGAGCAGACCGCACAGAATCACCGTCAGTGTGTGAGCGATGATGGCCAGGTGGCCGTCGTAGAACGTGCGCAGAATGAGCGGCAGAATGGCGAAAGGCAGCAGATAGGCGTGCCCCACTTGCAAGCGTATCGACACGCACATCATCCCAATCATCACAACCACAAGCCCCACCACAAAAATCAGGTGACGGAAATGCGAGTAGATGCGCGGATAGTTCAGCATCAGGAACGCGAACAACACAGCCATCAGAATGGCCACCAGCAAGGTCTGCCCGAAGAGCGTCCACGAGATTAGCGATGCCGATATGCCCGTGCTCTGATACTCGCGCCGCAGCGAACGCAAAACGCGCAGGTTTTGGTCGTTCATCAACTCGTTGTGGGCAATGATGAGCGTGCCCGCCTGCACCATTCCGCGCGATTCCGACAGTTGCTCTTCAAGTGCCTGCCGAGCTTTGGTTGTCAGCGTTTTATCATATTCGATGTTGGGTTTGATGAAATCGTAGACATTCAGATAGTCGATGGCGGTGAGCAGCACGGGATTGCTGCTGAATTTTATCGAAATCTGCTCTGCCACATACTGTTGCGCCGAATGCACGGTGAACACTTCAGCCGACGGCACCGTCCTTGCCATCTTGTTCTCGACCAGCACAACCATTTCCTGCCCGTTCTCTTTCTCGAGCACTTCGGTGTAGTTTGTAATTCCCTTTGAATAAACAAATTCCAACTCTGTCAGCGCAAACTGATGAAGACGGGCCTTGATGGTGTCGGCATCGAATTGGTAATCGGGGTACTTGTTGCGCACAATGTCCATTGCCGACGCAAACCGCCTGTCGAAGTCCTGCTCAAACTTGATTTTCTGTTCAGGATAAACCGATGAGATGACTGTGAAATAAGGTTTTGCGCTTTTGTAGATGTTCTCGCGCTCTTCCTTGATTTCAGCATTGGTTTTGAGCACCACAAAGTCGAACGGCGCATACAAATCTTCATACTGCCAGGCCTTCCCCTTCTGCAACTCGTATTTGAACTGCCGCTGCTTTGGCAGCATGGCGGTGATGGAAACCACGGCTAAAACGTATAGTATCAGCGCACTAACCTTGTAGTGCTTCGACATTCTGACTTCGACAGGTATCATCGGCGTAAAATTTTTATCAAAAATACACATTTTGACATGGTTGCCACGCAAAAATTTTTCGACACGGTGGGCGGTTGTGTTTTTTTATGCAAATTTGTGTGCTAAAAATCGACAGATGAACGGCGACTTGTTTAACATATTTAAGGAACTTTCGAATTTAGCTTCGGGCAGCAACAATTTTAATGTCATCGATGAGCCCATCGACATTAATTTGCAGATGGAATACTTCAAGCGCTCAAAGAAAATCCGGCGCGATAACGTACCCCAGCTAGAAGAAGTTGAAGATTTGACAGCCATCGAACTCGATGACGAGCAGCTGCGCGACCGCATGATTCTGCTTGCCAGCATCGATGACCCCCGCGCCTACCGCATCCTTGAAGAATACACCAAAGACAAGTCGAACCGGCTGCATCAGTGGGCTCTGATGGCCCTGCAGGAAAGCAAAATGCTGATTGAAGGCAACCTGCTCAACGAGCGCCAGGTGTTTGTTTCCACCGGATTGGGCGGCCGGGGCAAGTTGCTGCGCTATTTTGTGGCATTGGTGGGCAACAATCTCGATGAGTTCGCACCCTATCAGCAGCATGTCATACAATCGGAATTCGAAACCGCACTCAAAAACAACCGGTCCGAAATTGAAAATATTGAATTTCAGGGCAAATACGCGGCAATGACAGTGCTGATTCCGTTAGATGTACCGTGCCACCAGACTTTGCTCGACGCCGTTGATGAGTGCAACATGTATGGAAATTTCCTTAAAACCGACTTTCTGATAACCAATGTTAAAACATTGTCTTTCGATGAAATAGACGAGTTTGTGGCCGGCAAGATGGAAGAGTTGGGCTCTGAGAACGAAATCAATTTCGATGATATCGATGAATTGGAAGACAGAGAGCCGGGCGAAGAAAATCCTTTGGAATAATCATCTTCAAACTTTACAAAAAACGCGCAACCAATCGCACCCATGGTGCTGTCAGTTGCGCGTTAATTCTTACAACAGTTTGCAAATCAGTCTTTGACAGGCCGGATGCTATTTGCCCAAGTCGTCAAAATCGACATTGGTGAATTTGTCGGTTTCAGAGTTTTCTGACTTGTTTTCTGTGTTTACGGTTCCGCCATCGTTCTCTTTTATGTATTGCAGAGCTTCGTTGAAACTGTCCATAAACTTCTCAAAATCTTCTTTGTACAAGAAAATCTTGTGTTTCTCAAAATGAGCACTTCCATTGTCTTCGAAAATCTTCTTGCTTTCGGTAATCGTGATGTAGTGCTCGTTCTGACGGGTTGTTTTCACATCGAAAAAATAGGTGCGTTTGCCGGCTTTCACAACCTTCGAAAACGCGGTGTCGCTGTCTTTCTTCTCAAAATCGTCCATCTCATTTATTTTTTGTGTGAACAAATGTAGAAAATAGTTAATACAACGTACCCGCTGAAGCATAAAAATGCGGGGCAACGTCAAAATTCCTTTGTTTTGCCACCCCGCATAAATCAAAAAGTCCCCGATTTCACAACCAGAGACTTTTTACTAACTAACTCAAACCTTATGAAAAAAACTATCTGTCAATTTCTTACAGTTCAATTAAACGGAATGGCAAAAAAAATGTTATAAAAAAGCATGTGTTAGTCATCATTTGTTTTTATGAACCACATCATGTTTTTTGTGGCTTGCGAGCAATGAATTTTGCTGCCGCTGATAAGTGTTTTTTTGTGGTCGATGGTGCTAGAAATAAATCAGAAGCAAAAAATCCCGTCCGAAACTCGAACGGGATTTTTTTATTATCGCGAAAGCGCTAAACTTCTAAACTCTAAACTTCTTACCCTTTCTTCGCCTTCACCCATTCAAACGCATTCCGCAGAGCGATTGCCCACGGCGACAGGTCGTCTTGTTTGCGGCCCTCGGGGTAGTGCGGCCATTGCCACGGGAACAGAGCGCGCTCGGGGTGCGGCATCATTGCCACGTGGCGGCCATCGGCAGAGCAAATGCCGGCAGCGTTGAACGCCGAGCCGTTCGGGTTGGCAGGATAGGTGCCGTAAGCGTATTTAACAGGAATGTTGTATTTGTCCTCGCTGTAAGGGAAACTGAATTGGCCTTCGCCGTGAGCCACCCAAACGCCAAGCCTCATTCCTGCCATATTCTTGAAGAATACGCTGTTGTTCGGCTCAATAACAACATCAACAAAGCCCGATTCGAACTTGTGCGACTTGTTGTGCAGCATACGCGGCTTTTCAGCGTCGGCAGGATTGATAAGTCCGAGTTCAACCATCACCTGACAGCCGTTGCAGATACCCATACTTAATGTGTCGGGGCGGGCGTAGAAGTTCTCGAGCGCCTTTTTGGCCTTCTCGTTGTAAAGGAACGCGCCGGCCCAGCCTTTTGCCGAACCAAGAACGTCGGAATTCGAGAATCCACCGACGAAGATTATCATATTCACATCCTCAAGCGTCTCGCGGCCGCTCACAAGGTCGGTCATATGAACGTCTTTCACATCGAAGCCGGCGGTGTAGAGCATATAGGCCACCTCGCGGTCGCATTGGTTGCCCTTCTCGCGGATTATGGCAGCCTTAATGCCGCTCTTTGTGCGGCGTTTCAGGTCAATGCCAAGCGATTTTGCCGAGCCGTCGAAGGCTTTGAAATCGAACTTGTGGGCGTGATTCTTGTAGTTGTTGAAGCGCTCGAGTGCCAGGCCGTTTTGAGTTTGGTCGCAGTCGAGCAGATACGAAGTGCGGAACCAAGTGTCGCGCAACTTTTTGATATCGAATGAGTAACTGTTTGCACCTGCGGCAATATCGAGTTTGCCTGCAGTGCCCAGCGTGCCGATAGTCTTGAATGCCACGCCCGCTTTTTTGAGTGCGTCAGCGGCTTTGCCGTCGGCGGCAACCTGCAGCACAAGTGCCGGATTTTCAGCAAACAACAGTTTCACGGGGTCGTTCTCGCCAAAGTCGGCAAGGTTGATATTCAGACCAGTCTCGTCGTTCGAGAAGGCCATTTCGAGCAATGTGGTAACCAGACCGCCGGCCGATACATCGTGTCCGGCAATCACCAGACCGCCTTCAATCAGGCTCTGAACAGCGTTGAATGCCTTTACAAAATATTCAGTGTCAGTAACATCGGGGCAATCAGCACCCACGCCGTTAATTATCTGTGCAAACGCCGAACCGCCAAGTTTCAAGGCGTCTTTCGACAAATCGATATAAATCAGTTCCGATTTCACGTTGTGCAGCACGGGCGACACAGCCTTGCGGATATCGGTGGTCTCGCCAACGGCTGAAACAATCACCGTTCCGGGCGACAGAACCTTGTCGCCGTTCGGATATTTCTGCGTCATTGAGAGCGAGTCCTTACCAGTTGGAACGTTGATTCCCAACTTGATACAGAAGTCGCTCAAAGCCTCAACAGCTTTGTACAGCCTTGCGTCCTCGCCCGGATTGAAGCACGGCCACATCCAGTTGGCGCTCAACGAAATGCCTTTCAGTTTGTCCTGAATCGGCGCCCAGACAATATTTGTAAGTGCTTCGGCCACAGCCATTCGCGAACCTTTGGCAGGATTAATCATCGCGCAAAGCGGGGCGTGACCAACCGATGTGGCAACGCCGTAGTGTCCCTGATAGTCGAGAGCAACCACGCCGCAGTCGTTCAGCGGCAAGTGAAGCGGGCCGGCGCATTGCTGCATAGCCACTTTGCCACCCACCGAACGGTCAACCTTGTTGGTGAGCCAGTCTTTGCACGCAACAGACTCAAGTTGAAGCACTTGCTCCAAATAATCGGCCACTTTTGCGGTATCATATTTCAAATCGGCATACTGCTCTTTGACGGTTTTGTCGTTCATTATGGTGCGCGGCGGATTGCCAAACATATCGGCAAGTTGCAGATTGATAGGGTCTTCGTTGGTCTGCTTGTCGGTGAATCGGAACTGCATATCGCCTGTGGCCTCACCCACAACATACATTGGCGCGCGCTCGCGGTCGGCAATTTTCTTCAGGTGGTCTATATCCTTGTCTTTCAGCACCAAACCCATACGCTCCTGACTCTCGTTGCCAACAATTTCCTTGTCAGAAAGAGTCGGGTCGCCGATAGGCAGTTTGCGAATGTCGATAACGCCGCCAGTGGCCTCAACCAACTCCGAAAGGCAGTTCAGGTGGCCGCCTGCGCCGTGGTCGTGGATAGAGACAATCGGGTTGTCAGACTGTTCGCTCAAGGCGCGGATTGCGTTGTAAACACGGCGCTGCATTTCGGGGTTCGAACGCTGTACGGCGTTCAACTCAATCGAGTTGTTGTACTCGCCCGTGGCAACCGACGACACTGCGCCGCCGCCCATTCCAATACGGTAGTTGTCGCCGCCCAGAATCACCACTTTGTCGCCCGGCTCGGGGTCGGCTTTCAGACAGTCCTTCTTTTTGGCGTAGCCCACGCCGCCGGCCATCATTATCACCTTGTCGAAACCGAATTTCTTGTATTGCTCGAAGTGCTCCATTGTGAGTAAGCTTCCGCAGATAAGCGGCTGTCCGAACTTGTTGCCGAAGTCGCTCGCACCGTTCGACGCCTTGATAAGAATCTGCTCCGGCGTCTGATAGAGCCACGGACGCGGTTCGGTGGCCTTCTCCCACTGACGCCCGCCGTCCAAACGTGGATATGAAGTCATATAAACAGCCGTTCCGGCAATCGGCATACTGCCCTTGCCGCCTCCCATACGGTCACGGATTTCACCGCCCGAACCCGTTGCCGCACCATTGAACGGCTCCACGGTTGTGGGGAAGTTGTGGGTTTCGGCTTTCAGCGAGTAAACCGACTCGTAATCAGTCACTTCAAAGAAATCCGATTTCTCTTGTGCGGCCGGTGCGAACTGCTCCAGAGTGTGTCCCTGCATAAACGCGCAGTTGTCTTTGTAGGCCGAAACCACGTTGTTCGGGTTGGTTTTGGTAGTCTTTTTAATCAAGCCGAAGAGCGTTTCTTTCTTCTCCTCGCCGTCGATAATGAACTGTCCGCCAAAGATTTTGTGGCGGCAGTGCTCCGAGTTAACCTGTGAGAATCCGAACACCTCGCTGTCGGTGAGCGGACGGCCGAGTTTCTTCGCAAGGCCCTCCAAATAGTTGATTTCCTCTTCTTTAAGTGCCAAGCCTTCTTTTTTGTTGTAAGCCCTGATATCGGTTATGTGGACAATGGGCTGCGGCTTGATATCGACAGTGAAAATGCTTTGGTCGAGCTTGTTGTAGAACGATTTGAGCATTGGGTCGAACTGCTTTTTGTCGGCATCCTGCGCATCGAACTCCTCAATGCGGACAATGCCGCTGATACCCATATTTTGGGTAATCTCGACAGCGTTGGTGCTCCACGGGGTAATCATCTCCTTGCGCGGGCCCACAAACGAGCCGGCAGGCGCTTTCTGTCCCAGGCACTCCGAACGGCCGAACAGCCAGTTCAGTTTTTCAATGTCGGCAGCTGCGATTTCGGCGGCCGTTTGCACTGCAATCACTTTGTTTTCAGGTGTTTTAAAGAAGGTAACCATCAAAATTCGTTTTAAAAATTACGGTTTCAAAATCAAAGCGCAAATCTACAAAAGAATAAGGGGTAATCAAGGGTGGTTTATTCACATTTTAAGAACGATGTGAGATTGTTGGAAGTCGGGGGTGGAACAGGTGCGGAAAATTTTGTTTCAAACCACGCGTTTGATAAGCTATCACAATACGGCATTTGTGCCAGAAAAATATCACGTTCCACCATAAATCTGAAATCAGAATTTGGTTACGAACCGTTTTATTGACGAAAATCTATAAAAAAACTGACGTTTGACAATTGTTGGTGTGAAGTTTGAAACCGTCAATTACCCATTACTTATCTAAACTAAAAATGACAGATTTTTTTACGCATACGTTTTCGTATTGTTCTGCAAATCAATATCAAATCCGATTCTGATTGATTAACACCATATTTTAACTCAAACGGGCCGAATTTTAATTTGTCCGTTTAAGGTTGATTTTTGTATCAACATTTGCAGTGTTGAAAAAATAGTTGAAGAATATCGTTTTAGAGCAATATTGGAAAGTAATTTTGCAGTGGAAAAAAGATTAGGACTATGAGAAAGAAACGGATTTTACACATTGTAGCAATCGCATTAGTAATGGGTGGCGTGATTACCGCAGCATCATCGATGTTGAAAAACAACGACAACACAATTGTGGTGACAATCAAAGGCAACATTAAGAATGTGACTTTCAATGGTCAGCGTCAGTCGGCCATTGGCTACACCGTTGAAACAAATTCGGACCTTTACACAACGGACGATTTTGTTTGTTACGCAACCGATTCGGTTAGTGCTGTAAACGCCGGAACCTATCCGATGCGCATCAGCAGCAACGATTTCTGCAACGTCAATCCTAATTACAAAGACGTTGTGTTTGTGGTTGAAGACGGATGTTTACAAATCAGCGATGATTCGGCTGAAGAGTAACTAACCATCAGCGCTACGAAAGCTAACTGAATCGCGGTCCGACAAGTTCGGAACCGCGGTTTTTGTTTTTAGGCCCACGGACTAGAACAAGAAGGCGTTAATGTTGATTGCCTTCAATCCACCGATTATTCGTCCCAGTAATTATCGGAACATCAGTTTACCAATAATATTTACATTTGTGATGCATCAGTTGGCTGCCAAACGCATTCTTTTTGGCAGGCAATACACTTGAAAAACAAACAGATAATGATTGTAAAAGATTCACAGATTCAATTTAAATCGCCTGCCGAGATAAAGGCTTTTCAGGAAGCGCGGCTGGCCGAAGCTCTGGCCTACCTGCAGGCGCACTCAAAATTCTACCAGCGTATGTTCGCCGATAACCATATCGACATCAGCAAGATACGCACCATTGAAGATTTGCGGCAGATTCCTGTCACCACCAAAACTGACCTTCAGATGCACAACGATGAGTTCCTGTGCGTCGATAAGGCCGATGTCATCGACTACGTAACCACATCGGGCACAATGGGCAATCCCGTAACGTTCGCCCTGACAAATAACGACCTCGACCGTCTGGCTTATAACGAGTATCTGTCGTTCACCACGGCCGGGCTCACCCGCAACGACATTATGCAGGAAATGGTCACCATCGATCGCCGTTTTATGGCTGGTCTGGCCTACTTCCTTGGTTGCCGCGAAGTGGGGATGGGCGTCTCGCGTGTGGGCAACGGAATCCCCGAACTGCAGTGGGACACCATCAACCGCATCCACCCAACGTGCTGTATGTGTGTGCCGTCGTTTCTTATCAAATTGGCCGATTTTGCCGAGAAGAACGGCATCGACCATCATAAATCGAGCCTGAAAAAGTGCATCTGCATTGGCGAAGCGCTCTACAAACCCGACGGAACCTACACCACGCTCGGCCAGCGCATCAACGAGAAGTGGCCCGAACTGAAACTGCACACCACCTACGCCAGCACCGAGATGCAGTCGTCGTTCACCGATTGCGACCAGTACAACGGCGGACACGTGCAGCCCGAACTCATCATTGTTGAGTTCCTTGACGAGAACAACCAGCCCGTGGCCGACAACGAGCCGGGCGAAGTCACCATCACATCACTCGGCGTTGAAGGTATGCCGCTGCTGCGATTCAAGACGGGCGACGTTTGCTATCACTACAACGAGCCCTGCAAATGCGGCCGCAACACTATGCGCTTGAGCTCGGTAATCGGTCGCAAGGGACAGATGATAAAATACAAAGGAACAACACTTTATCCACCCGCACTGTTCGACATTCTGGACGGCATCCACGATGTTAAGAACTACGTGGTTGAAGTGTTCACCAACGAGCTTGGCACCGACGACATCAAGGTGCGCATCGGTTCAACTCGTTCCGACGAAGCCTACGCAAAGGAAATCAAGGATATTTTCCGCTCGAAGGTGCGAGTGGCGCCGTCCATCAGTTTCGAGTCGCCAGAGTACATCAACAAGCTGCTCTACCCCGAAATGAGCCGCAAACCAGTGAAATTCTACGATTTAAGGTGAGTTATAAGTAGTAAGTTATAAAAGTTATAAGTTTTTGGATGGAAGATGTCTGTAGTCTGACGTCCGTTGTCTGAAGTCAAAAAAAGATATGAAACGAATTGTATTATCATTGGCATTGGCGGCCATCTGTTTGTCGGCCGCAGCGCAGAAAAAGACAAGTCCGCTGGCGGGTTTGGGCAGCATGACTTTCTATGGCATCGATTTCTCAAAAGGACGTGTGTACGGCTCGGTTGATGAGCCGGAAAAACTGCGTAAGGCTTTCCGCGACATCAATATGCTGTTCATTATGGAACCCGAGAAGTATAACGTGGCCAAGTTTGTGGGCAAGCCGATGAATGAAATCCGCGTTGATGCCGTCACCAATATGAACGACACTATTCCGCTCGATTCCATCATAACAATTGTTAAGGGTCACGCCATCAGCGAAAGCGATATCGAACAGACTGTCAAGAACTTGAATATTGTCAGTTACAACACAGGCGTCGGGTTGGTGATTATAATGGAAACTCTCGACAAACCTGCTGAGACTGGCACTTTTGTGTTTGTATTGTTCGACATCGACACACGCACCGTCACACGGCACTGGGCGCTGAGTGGTGAGCCGGGCGGCTTTGGCCTGCGCAACTATTGGGCACACTCGGTTTACGATGCATTGTCGAAAGTAAAGACTTACAAGGAATGATGGTACGGTGAGTAGTAAGTGTCAAGCTATTTCCCCAACATTTTTTCGATACCGTTCCACAAGTCGATGGCAGATTTGTCCCATGAGAATTTTGTGCGCTGAATCTTCGCATTGGCGATGAGTTGCGCGCGTAGTTCGTCGTCGGTTGCGATTCGTTCCATGGCGGCGGCAATGTCGTCATCCGACTGCGGGTTCACCAGCAAACCCGCATCACCGGCCACTTCGGGCATTGAAGTGCAGTTTGATGTGATTACCGGCACGTCACAGTTCATGGCTTCGACAAGCGGAACGCCAAACCCTTCGAGAAACGAAACCAGCAAAAGCGCCTGTGCGCTCGCCACCACCCGTGCAAGTTCCTGCGGCTGAAGGCGGCCAAGAAAAACAACATCGTCGGCATGGCGCATGTGTTCGAGCTCGTGGTCGATGGTCGACATGGACCACATGCACTCGCCAACCACAACCATTCTGTGAGTTGAGCCGGTTTTCTCTTTATAGATATCGAAGGCGCGCAGCATTCCTTCAACATTCTTGCGCTGATTGAGCGATCCAACAAACACGAAATAGGGGCAGCCGTCGGAAATCCTGTCGCGCACCTGTTGCTGCTCGGTGTCTGGAAGTGGCTCGAACACCGTCTTCACACCATTGTATATGATATCGATTTTGTCAGGTTCGATGCCCCAGGTTTTTACAATGTCGGATTTTGAATATTCCGAGACGGTGCCAATACGGCTGGCATTGTGCGCAAATTGCGGGAAAAACCGGTTGTAGTATCGGTTGGTTAGGAAAGGCTGACTCTTGGTGTTGTGCACGAACCCGATGTCGTGAATGACATTGTATGTCGGCACCGATGGATGCAGCGGCATATAGCCGTCGGTTGAAAGAAATAAATCGGCCTTGTGGCGGCTGATGATTTGCGGAACAGCGTGCTCGAACCGTAAGTACCATAGCAGCGGATGCCGCGACGGCAACATTGTCTTGACGGGCAAGACATTGTCGGCATAGATGAACGACGGGTCCCATTGGCGGTCGAAGATGAACACAAATTTGTGTTCAGGGTGGTTGCGTACCATACGCGACAACACTTCATCGGCAAAACTGCCCAAACCTTCAAGTTTGTCTTTCAGCAATGACTGCGTGTTTACTGCAATAATCATCTCACTTTGTTTGCGGCCGCAAAAGTAGCGGTTAGTTTGCAATTGGAAAACAAAAAGTTGGCATTGACCGCCCCCGACGGTAGCCAAAGTGAAATGACTTAAGCCGCTGACGGTTGCCTGACGCCGCTCGATGCGATTGTTTTTCAGTATTTTACAAAGTTGAACGGATAGCGCAGCATTTTCGAGAAACCCTGTCCGGCTTCGAACATATCTTCGTCATCATCAAGGAAGAACCAGTTGTAAACCAACGTGTTCTTGGTGTTGATGATGGGCTTGAGCATAACCATAATATCGAACAGATATTTGGTTGATGCTGTATTAAAGTACTTGAGTTTGAAACTGATACTGGTGTCGTCAGCCGGTTCTTTCAGGTAGCCGTCGAGCCACTCAAGAATCTGGTCGTAGAACTTACGGGCGTTTTCTGGAATTGAAGTGCCTGAAATTGAGAACTTTCCAGTTGCCGGGTCGAAAATCACTTCGGGGGTGTCTTCGGTGCCATTGATAACTAACGGTGCCATTTTATAAGGTTTTGAGTTGATGCAACGTGCATCGAGCACAAAAATAGTTAACAAATGAAAAATTGCAATTGACAATGTGCTGAAATAAATATATTTGAAACGGTGAATTTTCAGAATTCGCCTTAAAATTTCTGACAATGAGAATTGACAAGCACATCTTACTGATTATGATGGGTTGTTTGCTGCTGGCGGCGGGCTGCCGGCAGCGCGAAGAAGTCGACCTGATAATCAAGAACGCGAAAATATACACCGTGAACAATAACTTTTCGGTGGTGCAGAGCGCGGCCATTCGTGGCGGCAAGTTTGTGGCTATCGGCAGCGATGCCAACATTGGTGCGCGATACACATCAGACAGCATTCTGAACCTGAAGGGCAAGTTCGTCTATCCTGGGTTCATCGACTCTCACGCTCATTTCATGCAGTATGCGGTTGAGCTGGCGCAAGTCGACCTTGGCGAAGCCGAAAGTATGAACGCAGTGCTTAACAAACTGTCCGATTTCAAGAAAAACAACCCGGACAGATGGATTGTGGCGCGAAATCTGACTTATTCGCCGCCCGACGACTGCATCATCCCTGACAATTCGATTCTCGACAGGATTTTTGGCGATACACCCGTTTTCATCTGGACCAAAGGATATAAGTATGCTTTGGTAAACAGTGCGATGATTAAGGCCGCCGGAATGGATAAAACCGGCGCCGACGGTTACCTTGCGGGCAACTTGGCGCGACAGGCCGCGCAGTGCCTTCCACGCCCAACCAACGACGAACTCTCGCAGCTGGTTAAAAAAGCCGAGCGTCATTGTTTCGACGTAGGCATCACATCAACAACCGATTGTGGCGCAACATTTGAGAACGTGCAATTGCTCGACAGCTTGTATCGGATTGGAATCTTGCAGATACCGATTTACGCGATTCTTGAGCCGTCAGCCGAAAATATGCGGCACTATGTCAGCCAGATGCCGCTAAAAACCGACAAGCTGAAGATACTTGCCATAGGGGTTGATATTGACGGGCGGATGTCGTTGCACAACTCGGTGATGCTGCAGCCCGATGCCAATGGCTTTGCAAACGGTCAGTTGCGCATTAGCCCTGACAGCCTTCAGAATCTGTGCCAGACAGCTTTCGACCATGGTTTCCAGATGTGTGTCGGCTGCATTGGCGATTCGGCCGCACGACTCGCTCTAAAAACATACGCCAGCATACTGCCCAATAGAAACGTTATGCGGTGGCGGATTGAAAATCTGCACCTTATCGCAAAAAAGGACATGAAATATTTTGGGCATTTCAATATTATTCCTTCGGTTCAACCAACTCAATATGAATACAATAAGCAGTACATTTCGGACAATTTCAACCGCAAGATGAAAAAGGAAGTCTTTGCCTGGAAACAACTATTGGGGCAGAATCAGGGAATCATAAGTGGCAGCAACGCACCTTACGGCCCACTCAACCCGATGGAAATAATGTATGCGGCAATGAGCCAGGACAAACGTAAAACGCATAACAAGCAGAGTCAGAAAATGACTCCTACGCAGGCTCTCAAATCGCTAACCATTTGGGGGGCATATTCGCAGTTCGCAGAGCAGGACAAAGGTAGCATTGAAGTTGGTAAATGGGCTGATTTCGTGATTGTTGGCAAAAATATCACAACAATGTACCAACCTGACCTTCCGCAAGTCGAAATTGAGCAAACCTATCTGCACGGGGTTCGTGTGAAGTGAAAGAACGTTTTTTAAGTCAATATTATTGATTGTCAGATTTATGAGAGTTTTCATTCATAATAATTATATTTGTAGAGTAATAACCCAAAAAGAATTAATGAGATGATGAAAGGCATTTTTATTATGATGGTCATTCTGGATGTTATGGCCTTGATTGGCAGCATTGTCGGTGTTGTGAATTGCTATGTTGAAGTCGGCCGCACCGACCCTCTGCCGTGGTGTCTGCTGATGTCGTGGGCCATCATCGGTATAATAAAAGACGGTTTGATTTATCGCGGAAACGAGATGAGTTCAACCGGACAGAAAGGTGTCAACCAAATTAGCGACACTCTTCGCCCGCAAGCCTAATTTTAATAAATTGCGCCATTATTTCCGTTGCCGGGATTGCAAGTTCCGCACAACGTTAATCTTATTGCCAATCAGTTGGTTAACAGCATTGGTTGGCGTGTAAATTTTTTATTGGTATTAAACATCGAACTATGTTTTCAGGAATTGTTGAAGAGTTTGCCGAAGTTGTCGGCATTGAGAAAGACCAGGAAAATCTGCATTTCACGCTGAAATGCTCGTTTGTCAACGAGTTGAAAATCGACCAGAGCGTGGCGCACAACGGTGTCTGCCTGACGGTGGTTCGCATTAAGGATGGAACCTACACCGTAACTGCGATGAAAGAGACGCTCGACTGCTCGAATCTGGGACTGCTGAAGGTGGGCGACAAGGTGAATGTTGAGCGCTCGATGCTGATGAACGGCCGCCTTGACGGCCACATTGTGCAGGGCCACGTCGACAAAACGGCACGCTGCACAAAAGTTGAAGACGCCGAAGGAAGCCACGTTTTCACCTTCGAATACGATTTCGACAAAGAGATGGCCAAACGCGGCTATCTTACTGTGGATAAGGGCTCTGTAACCGTCAATGGCGTAAGCCTGACCGTCTGCCGCCCAACGCGCAACTCGTTCCAAGTCTGCATAATTCCATACACTTTTGACAATACTAACTTCCACACAATCAAGGAAGGAACCATTGTCAATCTGGAATTCGACATTATAGGAAAGTACATTGCGCAGATTACGAAACTGTCCGAAGAATAGTATAGACTGGCGCGCAGCGTCTCTACGCAACACGTGCAGCCGACCACAACCGATTAAACAATACACATCCCGATAGCTATCGGGACAACGATTAAACAACTCAACAATGGACCTTGTCAACCTGTCGTTTACCGACAAACGTTTTGAAACTCACGAAATTACAATAGGCAACCTTCAAATGGGCGGCACTAATCCCGTCCGTGTGCAGTCGATGGCCAACACCCCAACGCACGATGTGGAAGCGTCTGTGCGACAGGCGATTGAGATTTTCGATGCGGGCGCCGAATTGGTGCGCTTCTCCGCCATCGACGAGCGCGACGCCTACGCCCTGCGCGACATTAAAAACGAACTTGTTGCGAAAGGCTACGTCAAGCCCATTGTTGCCGATGTGCACTTCAACGCACAACTGGCCGATATTGCCGCGCAATTTGTTGACAAAGTGCGCATTAACCCTGGCAACTATCTTGAGAAACGCGCCACTTTCACCACGCTTGAATTTACCGACGAAGAATACCAGGCCGAACTTGAGAAACTTGATGCACGGCTGCTTAAGCTGCTGAATATCTGCAAGGAACACGGCACCGCACTGCGTATCGGCACTAACCACGGCTCGCTGTCGGACCGCATAATGTCGCGCTACGGCGATACCCCGGCCGGAATGGTTGAAGCAACGATGGAATTCCTGCGCGTCTGCCAAAAATATGATTTTCAGAATGTTGCTGTTTCGCTCAAATCAAGCAACACAGTGGTTATGGTGCAGGCTTACCGGTTGCTTGTCAAGCAGATGGCCGCTGAAAAGATGAGTTTTCCAATCCATTTGGGCGTGACCGAAGCAGGAACAGGCACCGACGGTATAATCAAATCGGCTGTGGGCATTGGCACGCTGCTTGCCGACGGCATTGGCGATACCATCCGCGTGTCGCTCACTGGCAGCCCTGCCGCCGAAATCGCACCCGCACGGATGCTTGCCGACTACTTCGCAAGTAGCGACAAGAACGTGAAAATCAAATACAACGAACCGGTGGTGCTGAATCCGTTCAGTTTCAGCCGGCGCGACACAAGCCTAAATCCGTCGTTCGACAACAAGAAACCTCTGGTAATCTGCGATTTGCCCGACCTTTCGATGGAAACCTTGCAATCGCTCGACATCACTTTCGACCTGAACACAATGACCATCACTGGCGGCAAGCAATCGCCTGATGTTCTGTATTTTGGCGCGCCCGAAATCGATTTGCCCGATTTCAAGACTAAAAATATTTCGCTATTAATCGATTACAAAGTTTGGATAAAAGACAGCAATTATGAGCCGCTCTACGGATTAAATACTTATTTGACAGCCAAATACAAGTCGGACAAGCGCAACTGGGTGATGGTGAGTCTCGGCACACTGACGCCCGAAGCAATGGCTGTGCTGAAATCCGACCCGACCGTTGTGCTCATTGTCTGCTCAATGTGCGTGAACCAAGCCGCCGAGCAACGCGCAATATTCAACACACTGATTGCCAACGGTGTAAACCAGCCGGCGGTAGTGAGCAGCATCTACAAGGAACCTGACACGGCAAAATTCCAACTGAAAGCCGCCGCCGACAATGGTATATTCTTTATCGACGGATTGGCTAATGGCTTGTGGATGACCAATTTCGCGCCAACCAAAGTGAGCCTTGTTAGCGAGACGGCGTTCACCATTCTGCAGTCGGCACGCGCCCGCTATACCCGCACCGAGTACATCTCGTGCCCGTCGTGCGGCCGCACTCTGTACGACATTGAAAAAGGCCTAGCCGAAGTGAAGAAAGCCACGGCGCACCTGACTGGCCTGAAAATTGCCGTTATGGGCTGCATTGTGAACGGCCCTGGCGAGATGGCCGATGCTGACTATGGTTACGTGGGCGCTGGTCCTGGTAAGGTTAACCTATACAAGGGCAAAACGCTTGTTAAACGCGGTGTTGACGAAGCTGTGGCGCCGCAAGAGTTGCTGAAAATGATTGAAGGAAAATAGTAATTGGTGCGCCAAATTTACCCGTATTCGCCTGTCAAGCCACCTTTATAGTGATAACCGGGATTGGTGAGTGATTGACCAGTTTCTGCGGGTTTGAAACCGAGAATAGTTGCCAGTTGTTGTCGAGACGCTCACTTGTGGCAGCAATCAGGTCGGCATCGTTTTCCAATGCGTAATCGATAACAGCCGTTGCAGTTTTTTTCTTTTTAACCCGCAGGTTGTCTTTGCAATATCTGACATTGTGGCGGTCCAAATAAACCGTTACGGCTTTCATGGCATCTTCCATCTTCTTTTGAGTTGATAGTTTATTGTCGTTTCGAATGTCAATCAGCATCATTTCCGCATCAAAGCATTTGGCTATTTTGGCCACAATAGGGATTTTGAGCCGGGTGCGGGCGGTATTGTCGATAGGAACAACAATGCGTCGCGGGCTTTGGGGGACAAAATTATATTTGATGGTTATGACGGGACAAGTTGCGTGGCTCACAATGCGGAAAGCGTTGCTGCCTTCCCATCGTTCTTTGAACCCGGAAACACCATTGGTTCCGCTGATAATCATCAATGCGTCGCCATATTTAGCTTGGTTGCACACTTCGGTAAACACCCGTCCATCACGCACGCAGTAATCAATTCGGCCCTTCATTTTGCTTTTGAAGTGGGCAATAATACGCTTGAAATTATTGATGACAGATGATTTCAGCACTTCATCGTAATCGTTAAAATTGATGGCGGGGTCGTAGTCGGCGTTGCGGCGCTTTACGTGTATCATTCTTATGTCGCACTCTATTGCATTGGCATAAAGTACCGCATGTTCCATCGCATTGATGGAACTTGGCGAAAAATCAACCGGGACTAAAATGTACTTACCCATGACCTTTTTGTTTCGGTTGCAATTTAAATCGATTTTTTCGAGAAATCCAACAGCAGTCGCAAGCTATAAATCGTGCTGCTGCGGTTTTGTGCCGGACACTATGTCACCAATCTTGACGGTAGTGTCGATATCGAGTTTCCGCTTGAAGATGCCGTATTCACCTTCAGCAGTACCAGAGAATTTTATCTCACCGTTTTTCGCGAACAGTTCGTCTGCAGCAGAAATGCCGGCCCTAAAAGTCTCAATGGTGCTTAGTTTGAGTGTGAAGTCGCAATTGGCATGGCTTCGCGCAGCCATTGTTATAGGTTCGCCAATCAAGAGTTTTCCGGCCCGAATGTCGCGCATTGCAACATCAATGTCGGCATTTTTAACAGTAATCTTGTGCCGGTTAGGGTTGTAAACCGTGACGTTGACACGCACGGTAATCTGGCTTAGCCTGATTTCTGTAACATCAATGGCGTTGATTCCGGCAAACTCTGGCGGCATAATGTTACCGCAGCTCTGCAGCAGAACTGTAAGCAGACAGATTATTGTGAGTCGGGTTTTTGTCATGGTTTAAAATTAAAAAAGGATGGTCGCCATAGGCAGCCATCCTTTGAAATTATCAGTTTGCGAATTAGTAGCGCCTAATACTTTTTTTAGTAGAGTAGTTGATTTTCAATGCACTAACCTTTCTCAGTTCCTGCTTCACGTCAGTAACAATACCCATTTTCGTGGCCTCGTCAACCTTGAGCGATGTTGTCATCAGCGGAATTTCTTTTTCGTCCTTCTGCTGACGCTCTGACTCAATATAGTCGGCAATGTCTTTGACATCGGCGAACTGGTCGTTCAACTGGATACGCGGCTCGGTGCCATACGCTTTAGTGAATTTATCCTTCGGCTTGCCAATGTAAATGTAGCTAACCAACGATTTTTTCTCAAGTTTCTTGATTTCGCTGGCCGACGGAACATTCATATTGACTTTCAAGTCGACTTCCTTCATTGTGGTTGACACCATAAAGAAGAACAGCAACATGTAAACCACGTCAGGAAGTGAAGATGTCGAAATTGCGGGCACTTCTTTTTTGCCGCCGTCTCTAAATTTTCCCATTATTTTTTCCCTCCATAGTTTTTAGGTTCAGCCTCAGAAATACTCTGCGGATAGATTTTCTTGATGGCGTCCTGCTGTTCCTTATCCAGGTCGTCGTAGCGTTTGCCCCACTTCTTCTGTGACAACTCGTTTCTCAACTCGTTGTAGGCTGCGGCCAGTTCGTCCTGAACCTGAACATACAATCCGTAAGATGTTCCTTTGTCGTTCTGAAGTGAGATAACCTGCTTCGAAACCGGATAGTTGCCAAAGAACGGAATCTCTTTGATGTTCTTTTCCGGAAGATTCGGATCGTCGGCAGGGTTCTCAATGAACTCTTTAGCTTTCTTCTTCAGCTCGCTGATGTGCAGCGGCTCGCCTTCAACCATCAACTGGTCGTTCTTGTTGACAAGAACAACAAGTACGTTTCTTTCCTTAATCTTCTGGTCATCGTTGATTTCCTCTTTTGGAACCGGTGGCGGAAGCATACGCGATATGCCTGCGTCGGTGTCCATGGTTGTTGATACAAGGAAGAATATCAGCATCATGAACGCTGTGTCGGCCAACGAAGCAGAAGGAATATCTGGTGTTTTACGTGCCATAATTTTCTTTTAAATTACCCTTATTCGGCTGCAGAGCGGACAGCGGTAATACCCAATCCTAAAATTGCTGTGCCGAACAATAAATAAGTTACATATAATGATGTATCAACCCATTTTGCAACAGAAAGTGTCAGATTGTAAGACTCAATTCCGAAGAATGTCGGAAGTGTGTCTGAAGCAAAAGCGTGGGCGCCGAAAATGATCACTGCAGCCAAAGCAAGCACACCCAGAAGTGTGAGAGCGCTTTTCTTCGACGAGAGCATTCCAATCAGCGACATCACAATGATAACAAAGAATGCGCCGAATACAAGAATGTATGTCCATATCAGCAGCCAGTCGATGTACTCACCCGTCGCAAACGTGGTGATACCCGAAACTGCGCTCACTGCCAGCATAATGCCGAAGACAATGGCGATTATTTTAGATGTTACTGATTTCATTTTTTATTTGTTTTTCAAGTTGTACTTATAAAGCATATCAGTCAGAGTGATAGATGCGTCTTCCATATCGTTGACAATGCTGTCGATTTTTGATACGAAGTAGTTATAGAACACTTGAAGAATCATAGCTACGATAAGACCAGCCATTGTTGTGATAAGTGCGACAGAAATACCACCTGCAACCAATGCCGGGCTGATGTCACCTGCAACCTTGATTGAGTCGAAGGCCTGCACCATACCAATAACTGTTCCCAAGAATCCCAACATCGGGGCCAGGGCGATGAACAATGCAATCCACGACAGGTTTTTCTCCAACAAGCCGGTTTGAACGCCGCCGTAAGAGATAACGGCTTTCTCAACCATGTCAAGACCAGCGTCGTAGCGGTCGAGACCCTGATAGAAGATGCTTGCAACCGGACCACGGCTGTTGCGGCAAACCTCTTTGGCAGCCTCTACGCCTTGCTCGTTAAGAGCGGCCTCAATTTTTGCCAACAGCTTCTTGGTGTTGGTCGATGACAGGTTAAGGAACAGAATACGCTCAACGCAAATGGCCAAACCGAGAATCAAGCAAAGGATAACGGCTGACATAAAGCCTACACCACCTTCGATGAATTTCTGTTTGATGGCCTGGTGAGCACTCGTGCCCTCAATGGCATCTTCAGCAACTTCTTCAGCTGCTGCTTGGTCAACAACCGCTGTGGTGTCGGTTGCTGCAACTGTGTCTTGGTCTTGCGCTTTAACGCAATTGATTGATGCCACTCCCAGCATCATAGTCACAACTAACAATGTGAATAACCTTTTCATAATCTTTCTTTTTTGTTATTACGGTTTTGTTTACTTATTAATAATTAATGTTAATAAATCATCTCTATTTGCGGAGAAAGGGGGATTCGAACCCACGATACCATTTCACATGGTATACACACTTTCCAGGCGTGCGCCTTCGACCACTCGGCCATTTCTCCGAAGCCTCAAAAGAAGCCATGAAAAACGGTCGGCAAAATACAAAAAAAATCAAACTGAAACGGGGACCCATCTATTTTTTTGAAATTGCCGATAATTGTTGCCACAAGGCCGTTCCGCGTCGTTGATGTGCTTTCTTCATGAACAGTTTAGAACAGAGCGTCTTATTGACTGGTCAATGTTTCTGCAGCTAACGTTGAAAAGTGTGCAAAATATGATGGGTGCGATTGTAGGTTTTTCTTTGCCATATAATAATGGTTTGATATTTTTGGCAGCGGAATAGAAAAACATTTTTGATTATGAATTTAGCAATAGGAAGTGACCACGCAGGCTTTGAGACAAAGCAGATTCTGGTCGAATATTTGAAATCGAAAGGGCACACTGTGACCGATTTTGGCACCAACTCGCCCGAGAGTATGGACTATCCCGATGTGGCCCATCCGCTGGCTGAAGCAGTTGAAGCGGGTAAGTTCGATTTGGGAATCACTCTTTGCGGCAGCGGAAATGGCATCAACATCACTGCCAACAAGCATCAGGGCATCCGCTCTGCTTTGTGCTGGAACACAGAGATTGCAGCCCTTGCCCGTCAGCACAACAACGCCAACATCTGCGCCATTCCGGCCCGTTTCATTTCGGTTGATTTGGCAAAGCAGGTTGTCGACACGTTCTTGAGCACAGGCTTTGAAGGCGGACGCCACCAGCGCCGCATCGACAAGATTCCAGTGAAACACTGATTAAATGCGTGAAGGATTGAAGGATTGAATGCGTGAATGAGCAAGATATTCCGACATTCAATCTTTCAGTTATTCTTTCATTCAATCCTTCAGTTAATCAATTAATCAACCCTTGTTATGTCCATCGAGATTAAAAACCTGACAAAATACTACGGAACGCAGAAAGCGCTCGACAATGTGTCGTTTTCGGTGGGCAGTGGTACGGTTGTGGGTTTTTTGGGACCGAATGGCGCCGGCAAGTCAACGCTGATGAAGATTGTCACCGGCTTGTTGTCGCCAACCAGCGGTACCGTGCTGGTCGAAGGGCTCGATGTGGCAGAAAACATCAACCAGATAAAGAAAATAATAGGCTATCTGCCCGAAAACAATCCGCTTTATCTGGATATGTATGTTAAAGAATATCTGCAATATACTGCAAACATCTATCACTTGTCAAATACCGACAAGGTGGTTGGCGAAGTGATTGAGCGCACGGGGCTTGCGCCAGAATGCAGGAAAAAAATCGGTGCTCTGTCGAAAGGCTACAAGCAGCGTGTGGGGCTTGCACAAGCCATCATTCACAATCCGCAGGTGCTGATTCTGGACGAACCCACAACCGGTCTCGACCCAAACCAGATAGTCGAAATCCGCAACCTGATTCTGGAACTTGGGCGCGAAAAAACCATCTTGCTTTCAACACACATCATGCAGGAAGTCCAGGCAATCTGCCATCAGATGGCCATACTTGACCACGGTGTTCTTGTGGCCAACGGCAGCGCCGAGCAAATTGGCGTCAGCACCCGCAACAACCGTCGACAGGTGGAAGTTGAATTTAATTTGCCTGTTGATGAAAAAATGTTGTTACAAATTACTAATATTGTTGCGGTAGAAAAAACGGGCGCCAGCACATACGTTTTGGAGTCGGACTCTGAAACCGATGTACGACAGGACGTTTTCAACTTCGCCGTTCAACACAATATTGCAGTGTTGGCAATGCAGGTGAAACAAAAGTCGATGGAAGAAGTTTTTCAGGAGTTGACAAAAAACAAACACTAAAAAATTAAAAAGATGTCAATCTTAGATGCAGCAAACAAGCCAAAAAACATTCTCGAAATGTTGTCGTTCGATTTGACAAAATTCTTTGCCGACAACGACTATTGCGAGATTCAGAGCAAAGATATCGAAGGCGTTTTCATGGTGGAGTTCGAGAAGGAGTTTCCGCTTGTTGAGTTGGGAATGTTCGAAAAGGTGGTTTTCCGCCTGTTCAACGACAAGGACAACATTGTCGGCAGCAACCACATCAACGTCACGCTGCCAGCAAACATGCGCTATGTGACAAAGGCCAACGTGAAGGCATTAGTCAACTCGCTTTACGCGATATACGGCTTCGACGACGACCGCAAAGGAGAGTGGGACGAGTCCGATTTGCAGTTATTCCAGGCAAAAGACCTTGAACGCCAATGGACCATCGGTAATGACAAATGCGTTTACGCAGTCAAGTTGTCATATACCGAAAAACACGGGCTATATCTGAAGATATTCTTCTTCAACCGGCTGGTTGAAGCGATTAAAAAAGAAGATGAGCAATCTTATTATTGATGAAGGCAACTCAATGTGCAAAATGGCTGTCGCTGCCGACAGCGGGGCCATCATAACACATCAGGCATACCACAATATCGACAGTGCCGTTTTGCTGCGTTGGATTGAGCAATACGGCATCAGTCGTATAATAAGCACAAGCACGCGCCGCGACAAAGTCGAGCTTCCAGATGGATTGAAAGGCATTCCGCATATAAACCTTGATACCGAAACCAAACTGCCAATAAAAATAAACTATTCAACACCGCAGACATTGGGCCGCGACCGCATAGCCGCAGCCGTGGGGGCGCAAGTGCTGTTCCCTGCCAGCAATGTGCTGATAATTGATGTGGGGACAGCCATGACCATCGATTTTTTGGACAAGAACGGAGTTTATCATGGCGGAGCAATCTCACCCGGTTCCGAAATGCGGGCAAAAGCGCTGAACACCTTCACCGGCAAGTTGCCGTTGGTTGACGTGCCCGATAAATCGGAACTTGCGGGCAAAAGCACTATTGAAGCTTTGCAATTCGGCATTTTGAATGGTATCCGGTTTGAAATCGATGGTTACATAAGCGCCTATCGTGCAGAAATGCAAGATGTTAAAATATTAATCACGGGTGGTGCCGCAGGCATTGTTTGCCGTGCCGATGCAGTGTGCGAGCCGAATCTGGTGATTATCGGAATGAATCGGATTTTGGAGTTCTGCACCAAAAAATAAGGAATTGCAGAAAAATTGTCTTTGAAATTCAGCCTTTCAACGTCAAAAAACGCTACTCAATCAAACTAAAAGCCATAGAATGGTGGTTTAATCGGGTACACCTATTAAAGATTTATTACTTTTGACGCATAATTTTAAAACAAGAAAAATGAAAACGTTTGCTTTCAAATTCGGAATACTGGCAGTGTCGTTCATGATGGCGGCTGGCCAGGCTGATGCACAACAGAAAAAGTATCTGTCGGATCCAAAATACGGACCAGACAGTGCGGCTCGTGAAGAATGCGCCATGCGTATGTCGCTCTACAACGAGTTCTACAAACAGAAAAACTACAAAGATGCCGTCAACGACTGGCGCAAAGTTTACCAGAACTGCCCTGCAGCCAGCAAGAACACATTCATCCGTGGCGCCACCATCTACAAAAACCTTATCAAGTCAGAGAAGGATGCAGCCAAAAAAGAAGCTCTCATCGATACCCTGATGCAGATTTATGACCAGCGTATTGTCTACTTCAAACAGGAAGGTGCTGTGCTGGCTTCAAAAGGTGTCGATTTGTACTCATACCGTGGCAAGGACGCAGCTGGCGACGTTTACGAGATGTTGAAAAAATCGTGCGAACTTGAAAAAGGCGAGACTGGTGCCGGCGTTGCAACAGTGATGATGCAGAGCGTGGTTGACCAGTACAAAGCCGAAGAAGTTGATGGTTCAGAGGTAATATCGGCATACGAGTTGGCTATGTCAACACTTGATCTGGCCGTTGCAAGCAATAAGAAAATTGTTGCCAGCGGTGATGCAAAGAAAGTTCCTGCCGCTCAGAAAGAACTTGAGAATCTCGACGTTGATGTTAAAAACGTTGAAGCTTTGTTCTCTGAAAGCGGTGCCGCAACCTGCGATGCTTTGATAGCAATCTTCGAGGCAAAATACGATGCTAACAAAGATGATATTGATTGGCTGAAGAAGGTTACCAAACTTCTCGACAAGGCAGAATGCAACGCTTCACCGCTGTTCGCCAAGGCCTCGGAAGCACTCTACGCTTTGGAGCCGTCGGCTATTGCAGCCCGAAACCTTGCTCGCCTGTTCCTTATCAAGCAGGAACTGCCGAAAGCAGCAGAATACTACTCTAACGCTTGCAATCAGCAGGATGACCCGATATTAAAGTCACAATACTACTACGAGTGGAGTCAGGTTGTGTTTATGCAGAAGCATTTCCAGCGTGTGCGTGAATTGGCTAACATGGCCATCCAAGCCAATCCGGCAAACGGTAGGGCTTATATCGCCATTGGCAAAGCTTACGCTGCCGACGCGCAGAACATCGGCCAGGAGCAAGTTGAGCACAATGCAGCCTATTGGGCAGCTGTCGACAAGTTTAGAAAAGCAAAACAAGTCGATGCATCATGCGAAGCTGAAGCCAATGAGTTGATAAACACCTACAAAAAGCATTTCCCGAACAAAGAGGAAGCTTTTATGTTCGGCATTCAACCCGGCTCACAGGTGACGGTTGGCGGATGGATTAACGAAAAAACAACCGCAGAGTTCTAATTGTGAACCACAATCGCCACATAGAAACATTTGCTAAGGCTCTTTTTGCAGGAGCCTTAGTTTTTATTTTGGCTTCATGCAAGAACGATATGCAGCAAGTCAATTCTCTGACTACAGCTTTGGACACTGCGCAGATGAGTGGCAAAAATGTTGAGTTGACTCGTTCGCTCAACGGACATATAGCCGTGAGAATGAAAAGCAGCGAGGTGCGACAACTGGATGTCGGCAACAACACCTTCGAGTTCCCTAAGGGGCTCGAAATGTTTATGTATGACACGTTGGGCAATGTGACGTCTCACATGTCAGCCAAATATTCCATTTATTATGATAAAGAAGGCATTTGGGAAGCTAAAAATGATGTGGTGGTCAGCAACGAAAAGGGCGACCAGCTCAATACCGAATATCTGGTTTGGAATCGCAACAAGGAAACTATTGAAACTAACCAGTTTGTAAAAATCTCAACTGCCGACGGCATCATTTATGGTGATGGAATGGTTGCCGACCAACACTTCAACAATTGGGAAGTAAAAAACGGCCGTGGCGTTTTTGATATTGAAAATGAATAAGATAACCAAGGTAGCACGGGGCATAGTGGAAAGCATTTGGTTTGCTGCCGCAATCATGTGCCTTTTCATAACCGTCAAGGAGTGCCTGCGTCACAACTATTCGCAAGCGCTTTTGTTTGCCGCCTTGACATTGGCAGCGTTGTTTTTCTTTCTGATGAGGCGCAATCAGCGGAAAAACGCGGAAAAAGAGGGATGACACTTGCAGACTAAACATAAAAAAGCCCGACCAACTTGGCCGGGCTTTGTTTTATCTCTTTCAGAAAATTATTTCGTCAGCATGCTGCAACCCATAAACTTCTGGATGCACTCCGGCAGTTTGATGCCTTCGGGCGTCTGGTTGTTCTCGAGCAGGGCGGCCACAATGCGCGGTAAAGCCAGCGAGCTGCCGTTCAATGTATGGCACAATTGAGTTTTCTTTGTCTCTTCGTCGCGGAAGCGCAGTTTCAGGCGGTTAGCCTGGAAGGTTTCAAAGTTCGATACCGAACTAACTTCGAGCCAGCGTTTCTGTGCGGCCGAGAACACTTCGAAGTCGTAGGTCATTGCCGAAGTGAAGCTCATATCGCCACCGCAGAGGCGCAGAATACGATAGGGCAGGCCCAGCTTTTGCACAAGCGACTCAACGTGAGCCACCATCTTGTCCAGAGTCTCGTATGAGCGCGACGGGTGCTCAATGCAGACAATCTCAACCTTGTCGAACTGGTGCAGACGGTTCAATCCGCGCACGTCCTTGCCGTATGAGCCGGCTTCGCGGCGGAAGCAGGCGCTGTAGGCGGTGTTCTTAATCGGTAGGTCTTTCGACGATACAATCACATCGCGGTAGAGGTTCGTCACAGGCACTTCAGCTGTCGGAATCAGATACAGATTGTCGAGGTTGACGTGATACATCTGGCCTTCCTTGTCGGGAAGCTGGCCAGTGCCGTAGCCCGATGCTTCGTTCACCATCAAAGGCGGTTCAATCTCAAGATAGCCGGCCTTCTCGTTCTCTTCAAGGAAGAAACTGATGAGCGCGCGCTGCAGTTTGGCGCCTTTGCCTTTATAAACGGGGAATCCGGCGCCGGTGATTTTCACGCCGAGTTCAAAATCAATCAAATCGTAGTCTTTAGCCAGTTCCCAGTGCGGTTTGGCGTCAGCTGGCAGGTGAGGAATCTTGTCGTCGACAAGTTTCACAATCTCGTTGTCTTCAGCGCCCTTGCCAGGTTTCACCAGTTTGTAGGGCAGGTTGGGCAGGCGCACCAGAATGTCGTTCAGCTCAGCGGTGATGGCATCAAGTTTTGCGGCCAGAGCTTTCTGTTTCTCGCCCAGTTCGGAGCTCTTCTGCTTCAGTTCGTTGGCTTCAGCGGCCTTGCCTTCCTTGAAGAGTTGGCCAATCTGTTTCGATATTGCATTGATTTGAGCCAGAGTGTCGTCCTGCTCTTTCTGAGTGTTGCGACGCTCGTCGTCCTTTGCCAGAATCTGGTCGATGTACGGTTCGGCGTCGAAGTTTTTGATTTTTAGTCCCGCAATGACTGCATCGCGGTTCTCTTGGATTAACTTGAGAGTTAACATATTGAAATGTATTTATTTACGCGGTATAAAACAAAAAAGAGGATGCCATCGAACGACGGTCAGCCCCTTTCTTATCTTTCTTGATTAAAATCTATGCTTCGGCAGGAATAACCGATACGTACGATTTGTTGTCACGTTTCTTAACAAAAGAAACAGTGCCATCTACAAGAGCGAACAGGGTGTGGTCTTTGCCCAAACCTACGTTGTTGCCCGGATGGTGCTGTGTGCCCCTTTGGCGAACGATAATGTTGCCGGCAACAGCGGCCTGGCCACCGAAAATCTTAACGCCCAATCTCTTACTTGCTGATTCACGACCGTTCTTTGAACTGCCGACGCCTTTCTTGTGTGCCATAGTTTATTATGCTTTAATGTTTTCAATTTGAATTTGAGTGAACTGCTGGCGGTGGCCATTCATCTTCTGATAACCTTTGCGGCGTTTCTTCTTGAATACCATCACTTTATCACCCTTAACCTGTGTCAGCACCTTGGCTGATACTTTTGCGCCGTCAACAACCGGCGTTCCAACTTTGATGTCGCCATCATTGTCAACCAACAAAACCTTGTCGAAATCGACAACTGCGCCATCTTCTGCTTCCAAACGGTGAACAAAAATCTTCGAGTCCTTCTCTACTTTGAACTGCTGACCGTTAATTTCAACTATTGCGTACATACTTTTGTGTGTTATATTTTCATAACTTTTGGACGGCAAAAGTAGAAAGTATTTTTCAACTTGCAAACATTTGAAACGATTAATCTGATTTTCTCAACACATTTTTTTTGACAACATTTTTGAATTGACAATTCTTCTGATACACAGCGTGTTGCGCGGTTGATAAATTTCTTTTTCCATATTTATCGCGGCAAGCGGGATAAAGGTGTTATATATTTTTATATTTGCTCAACAGATAGCGAAGAAAATGTCGAAGGTTAAACTTAAGGTTTTGGGGCTGTCGTGCAGCCAAACACAGACGGGCGCTTATGCGCTTATTCTGGCCGAGGAGAACGGCAACCGCCGCATTCCAATCGTCATTGGCGGGTTTGAGGCGCAAGCCATCGCCATTGGTTTGGAACGGCTTCATCCGCCGCGCCCGCTCACTCACGATCTGTTCATCAACTTCGCCAAAACGTTCGGCATCACCATCACTGAAGTCAATATCTACCACCTTGAGGAGGGTATTTTCTACTCGGAACTGGTTTGTATGACCAACGGCTCGTATATGAAAATCGACGCCCGCACATCGGACGCCGTGGCGCTGGCCATCCGCTGCAACTGCCCAATCTACACCACTGAGCAGATTATCGACAAGGCAGGAATCGTCTTCAATGTCGTTGACGAGTCCGCCAAACAACCCGAATCGCCAAAGGCTGAGGCTGAACCGCAACCTTCGGCCACTGGTGCCGACAAATATGAGAAACTGAGTGTGAAGGAACTGAAAAAACTGCTCAGCAAGTCAATCTCGAACGAGGACTACGAAGAGGCTTCACACATCCGCGATGAGATTCAGCGGCGCGAGGGAAAGTGATACCAATAATAAAATAGGAATACAGACTCGTCTAAAATAAAAAAGCGCCCCACACAAGGGCGCTTTTTCCATTAATATAAAACCTATAAAATCCGTTAAAGTATTCTCAAAATCTCACCGTCACGCTGCCCATCATTGTGAAGCCGGCCATCGGGATGAAGCCGATTTGGTAGTAGCGGTTGTCGTTGGGATGGCCGTAACTGTCGCAGACGGCCGAATAAACCCAGCCGTTGGCGGCGCAGTGGCGGTTCAGCACGTTGTTAAAATTCAGTCCGAAGATGGCTTCCTTCAGCACTTTCTGCGGTTTCAGCGTGTAATTCAGACTAACGTTTGAGAGCGAATAGGCCGGCAGCGAGCGGTCGTTGTTCTCTGTGTTGTCGAGATACTGACGGCTGACGTAGCCCGTGTGCCAAACGGCCTGCCAGCCTTTGTGGTGGAAGTTCACAAAGCCGTTTGCAATTGCCGATGGCGAGAAAGCCAGCGTTGAGTTGTCATAGTGGATGATGTCGAAGCCGTCGCCGTCGTAGGGGTTGCCGTTGGCATCGGTGTTGCCTTCCCAATCGTCCCAATTCTCAACGCACTCATCAAAGTCTTTTATCTTGTTCACGCTCAAGGCGATGTTGCCTTCAACGGTGAGCCATTCGGTGACATCAACGGCGGCCTGAATTTCAGCGCCTGCGCGGTACGAGTCCTTGATGTTGGTGGTGAGTTTCTCGCCGATGTCGCTCTGTGCGCCCGTCTGCACAAACTGGTCGGTGTAGTCCATATAATACAGGTTCAAGCCCGTGCGCACGGTCTTGCCGCTAAACTGCCAACCGCCTTCAATATCAGTCAGTTGCTCGGCCTTTGGGGCAGGATACGAGCCGTTGTCGGTGAAATTGTTGCGCTCGGGCTCGCGATGGCTCACGGCCACCGAAGCGTACAGGCGGTTGCTGCCAAAAGTATAGCTCAATCCAGCCTTAGGGTTCAGAAAATTGTATGTCTCATCGATGTCGAGACGCTGGTTCTCGTAGCCGTTTGCGCCTTCAACAAACTTATCGTTGATGCCGCTGGTGGTGTAGCCCACGTGGCGGAACTGCACATCGCCGAACACTGTCAGGCTTTCGCCGATGGTGTACGACGCTTTCACAAACGCGCTGCCGTCGAACTTGTCAGCATCAGAGTCGTAGTATTTGCGCTCACCGTCGGGCAGATAGGTCTGGCGCACGGTCTCGTCTTTGGCGTAAGTCAGATAGCCGAAGTGGTTTCCGCTGAAATTCTGCACCGACGCACCGCCGATAACATCAAGAGCGCCAGTCGTATAATTTACGTTCCAAACAAGTCCGTAGGTGTTCTGCGACAGCCCTTTCTTGCGCACAAAATCGGTTTTTTCAATCTTTGTCGAGTCGTTGATTTTGATTTTATCCAAGCCGAATTTCTTGAGTTTGTTTTTCGGGCGGAACTCTTCGTAGTAGCCGTATCCGTAGGTGTAATGCACTGATGCCGAAGTCGATAGGTTGTTGCTGATATTCCACGCAAACGACAGAATGTTGTGGTCTTGCCAGAAGTTGTCGGTGGTGCGGTTCCAATAACTGCCGTCGGCCATTTGGTAGCGCTGGATGGTGTACTCATAGGGCTTGCCATCCGTTTTCTGCTCTAAAGGCGTGATAATCAGCTCTTCATAAAGCGAGTTGAACTTGCCCAGACCAGCGTCCCACATATCTTCATAGGTCTTGATGCCTGTGTGCTCGCCATAGATGCCGTCCATAATGCTCAAATCGTCGTTGCCAGCCGTCACGCCGTTCCAGGCCTGCCCCGTGCGCTCAAAGTTGCCGATGTTCTTGTATCGGATTTGCAGATTGTCAGCAGTCCACATCAGACCGCCGTAGTACGAGCCGCTGTTGGCCTGAGTGCCGTGCACAAAGCCGTCGGTGCGCGTCTGATGGTAGGCTCCGTCGATAATCAAACGGTTGAACAACAATCCGGTAGAAGCCTTGCCGCCAAAGTTGACGGTGTTGAATGAGCCGTACGAAACTGACAGTTCAACCATCGGCTTGAGCGATGGTAAAGCCGACGAGAGAGCCACCGTGCCACCGAAGGCGCCGTCGCCGTTGGTTGACGAGCCCACGCCGCGCTGAATCTGCACGCTGCCCAACAGAGAGCCGTAAGAGTTCATATTGGCCCAAAAAACACACTGGTCTTCGGGCGAGTTGAGCGGCACACCGTCGATGGTGACATTGATGCGCGAGTCGCCCGCACCGCGGATGCGCATATAGGTTGTGCCTGTTCCGAGTCCGTTTTCGCCCCAAGCAACAACGCCAGGCGTCTGCGAGAACAAAAACGGCAATTCGCGGCCCGTTGTCGAGAACTCACTCAACTGTTGTTTCTTGATGTTTGCCACCGCAAACGGTGCGTTTTTTTGTGCACGGACGCCGCTTACCACAACTTCCTGCAGTTGTTCGGCTTTAATCACGGTGTCGGTCTGCGCAGAATCCTGTGCCACGGCGCCAACAGCCGTCATCGATGCAATTGTAATGAATAGAAATTCCCTTTTCATCTTTTTAATTTTTAAAAAATTAGTTAGTAAAAAAGATTGAAATGGGGGTAATGAAAGAATTATACTTTGACTCTTGGAAATCAGAGTCTTATCCCTACGTCGGCATTACCCGTATCAGGTTCAAAGGGTATAATCTCAGCCTTGCGGCACCCCATTCTTTTCGGGGCGCAAAAGTAAATCGATTTTTGAAAGATGAAAGGGAAATTTTGTGCTGGGTAGCACTATCTTTTGATTTTTTCCAAAACGATTTTGTCCGCCGGCAGCCAGTTCACGCTGTCGAGCTCGTTTGCCGACAACCATTTTGCGGCTTTGTGCTCTTTCAGTGTCAGGCAGCCGCTCTCGACACGGCACCAATAGCATTGCATTGTTAGGTGAAAATTGGGGTAATCGTATTCGACTGTGGTAATGAATCGCTCAACAGCTATTTGCGTATCCAATTCTTCCGAAATCTCGCGTTTCAGAGCCGCTTCGGGCGTCTCACCTGCTTCAATCTTTCCACCCGGAAATTCCCAACCGCCCTGCATATCGCCATACCCGCGCTGTGTGGCGAATATGCGGCCGACGTTGTCGTGGATTATGGCGGCGGAAACTTGGATTGTTTTCATGCGGAAATCTTGTTTAGAAACAGAATCGGCGACTGCCCATTCCGGGGGCAAAAATGCATTAATTTTTTTCCAAAAGGTAACAAAATGAGTCGCTTTTCGAGCGCAATCCCCTTCCACAAGAAAGGCAAACACATGCAATTCCTAAAGCCAGAGATTGACAATTGGCTTAAAGCAGACAACCACACCAATAAATAAAGCCTATGCCAGACACACCACACTTTCATAACACACACTATTGCAGCCTTTTGTGCTTTTTTTTGTCCTTGTCTCATTTTCCATTCAAAAACTTACATTTGTAAATCACCAACTTTTAGGTGGTAAGCCTTGCACATTGGCTGTAAATATGTGCATTATAGTGTTTACCATTTATAGCATCAGCTTATAAATGGTAATAATTATGCTTGGTCAATGGCAAGAAGAATTTTAAAAGAAAAAAAATATAAAAATGAAAGGACAATTAAGTTTATTGGAGTCCCCCGAAAGTTTGGACAATTCAAACTCGCCTGATGAGGGTTTTGTTGAATTACAAGGTTACAAAACAACAAATACATATACTTCGTTTGATTTATTCTCGGGTTGTGGTGGTTTGACAAAGGGGTTGCAAATGGTTGGTGTGAAATCAATATTTGCTTCAGACATTGATGAGAATTGCGAAAAGACATTCAATCGAAATTTTAGTGACACACCCTTTTTATGCAAAGATATTACTCAAATAACGAAAGAAGAAGTTGATAAACTGACCAACAATGCAGTACCTGACATTATTGTTGGTGGTCCACCGTGCCAAGGCTTTAGTTTGGCAAACAAAAATCGCAACAAAGTTGAAGATGACCCTCGTAACAAATTGTTTTATGGTTTTGTGAAATTTATTAAATGGTATTCGCCGAAAGCGTTTGTTATGGAGAATGTTAAAGGGTTGCTTTCTATGCAAAATGGCAAAGTTATTAAGACAATAATTGAAGAATTTACAAACGCAGGGCAATTCGGTTATAATGTTCAATACAAAGTATTAAAAGCGTCCAATTATGGCGTTCCTCAAAATAGAGAAAGGGTGATTTTAATTGGTATTAGAAAGGACTTAAAGATAATGCCAGTGCACCCTGCACCGTACAAAATGGACCACGCTATTACTGTTGATGAAGCGATTATGGACTTACCTCAAATAAATGCAAGTGAAGGTGAAGAAGGAATGGACTATATTTGCAACCCGCAAAATGATTATCAAAAACTTATGCGTGCAAATTCAGTGAAAGTGAATAATCATATTGCAATGAAACATACACCTCGTCTAATAGCGCGCTTCAATGCTATTAAGGCGGGGCAATGTTTGATTGATGTTTGGGATACTCACGGTGCAGTTAAAAGAGGTGCGCCAACTGAAAAATCCAACATTAAATTCTCTCAAAACAATCAGCGTTTATTTGGAAACTTGCCAGCACCAACAATTGCAGCCTCTTTCCAATCCAATTTTATTCACCCATATCTTAATAGAAATTTTACTGCAAGAGAAGGTGCACGTTTGCAATCCTTTCCTGATGATTTTATTTTTGAAGGGATGAGAACCAAAATGAGTTGGGAAAAGGGTTTGAGCCAATATCAACAAATTGGAAATGCAGTTCCAGTATTATTAGCCAAAGCAATTGGTGAAGATATTACCTTTTTGTTAGACAAAACTCTATAGTTATGTTTAAAGTTGCAGTTAAATCTGACATTATAAGGCATTGTTTAAAACAAATAGAGTCTTATGATTTTGGTAAACGCTTCACAGCAAATGGAAATAAAGAGCAACAATTAACAGGCATAATAGGACAATCAGTTATAATGGATTTGTTAGGTTTAGGTCTAATTGATGGAAAAAATGGCTTTGACAATGGTACAGATATTGAACTAAATGGTATCAAAATAGATGTAAAGACAATGGGGAGAACAACAGATGTTAGAGACTATTATGTGAATAATTTTCTTGGGCTTCAAATGTATTTTGATACAGATGCCTATATCTTTTGTTCACTCAATAAAAATACAAATGAACTTACAGTTTGTGGTTGGGTTACCAAATCAGAATTAAAAGAAAAAGCGTCTTTTTTCCCAAAAGGGACAATCAGATATCGCTCAAATGGAACTGCCTTTCAAACATTTGCTGACTTATACGAAATAGCCAATAATGACTTAAATAATGTAGACTCATTAGATGAATTAAGACAAGAACTTTCTTCAATAAAATAATATGAAACCAAACAATAGAAAATATTTAAAATAACTATTGAATATTGCAAATAACAAAATTCAAGGAATTGATATGGTTGCTTGAATTTGTTTAGTCTCTTATTGTTCAAAAATCCTCATTTCTTGCGCCCAAAAAACACACTTTTGTGAGTTATTCCATTCATGTAAAACATGCTTCTATTTTATTGTAGCACAATAAAATACAAAGCTCAAAAACCAGTTTTTGTCCTTGTCTATCAGTGCTTTTTGACGTATATTTGTAATGGCTGCACTGAACCACAGTGTGTATTCACCCAAGGCATTAAAATGTGGCGGGTTAGACGTCGGGTTAGTAGTTTCAAATAGAAACAAGGTTGTCCCCGATAAGCCAAAAGGCACTTTGAAAATGAAACTTCCCCAGCCAAGTGGGTGGAATAAAGGCACGGGGAAATAATAGGCGATGTGAAAAACGGTTTTAGAAGAAAAAATATAGTTTCGCAGAAAAAAACAGACCGACAAAAAACAAACAATCCCAATGCCCGACCCATTAACACCCGAACAGCGGCACCGCTGTATGTCGCATATCCGCAGCCGCAACACCAAGCCCGAGCTGAAGGTGCGCCAGTGGCTGTGGCAACGCGGCTACCGCTACAGGCTCAATGTTAAGAGTGTGCCGGGCAAACCCGATGTGGTGCTGCGCCGCTACCGCACGGCAATTTTTGTCAACGGCTGCTTCTGGCACGGGCACAGCGGTTGCGACAAGTTTCGAATGCCAAAGAGCAACGTGGATTTCTGGCAGGCAAAAATCAACCGCAATCGCGAGCGCGACCAGCTGAACTACCAGATATTGCTGCAAAACGGCTGGCAGGTGATTGTTGTTTGGGAATGCCAGCTCACGCCTGCCCGCTTTGAGCAAACGATGTGGGAAGTGGAACTGCGGCTCAATCAGAACTTCCTATCGATTTACAAGCCAAAAACGTACGCCACGCCAACTGACGAGCCGCTGCCTATAGCGGCTGAGAGCCGGTCGGCCTACGGAAAGCGAGAGAAATAAATCGGTACGATTATTTTATTGATTACATTTGCGGAAGAAGCAAATACAACTATGGCAATTCAATACATATTATTAATTGTGCTTGCGCTTTTCGCGTTGTTTTTTTCGGCGATGGAAGTGGCGTTTGTGTCGGCCAACCGCTTGCGCATTGAGCTCGACAAGAAACAGGACCGCGTTTTCTCGCAGATAATCGAGCTCTATATGGGCAATCCGTCGCAGTACTATTCAACAATGGCCATCGGCAACTTGATTGTGATTGTGTCGATGGCGATGCTGATGGCCAACTGCGGGTTTGAGTGGTCCGTTCCCGCCGGGATGGCGGTGGTGCTATGTTTGCAAGCCGTGTGCGCCTTTGTGCTCTACCTGCTGGCCGGCGAGATTCTGCCCAAACTTATATTCCGCCGTGAGTCAAACAATCTTTTGAAAGCCATCTCGCTGCCGGTGTTTGTCTTCTACTATCTGTTTTTTCTGCTTTCGCGATTGGTTTACCACACATCAAGACTCGTGTCGAACTTGTTTGCACACAACAAGATATCAGGCGATGATGCCGTTTATTGGGGCGCCGTCGACTGGGATTCGCTTGCCGATGAGCAGGTGAGCGCCACCGAGGCCGACGACGAGTCGAACGATGTGAAACTTTTCCGCAACGCGCTCGATTTCTCGAAGGTGAAACTGCGCGAGTGTATGGTTCCGCGGCCCGAAATTGTGGCCATATCCATCAACGACAGCCTTGACGAGCTAAAGAAACTGTTTGTCAGTTCGGGACTTTCGAAAATCATTGTCTATAAAGGCTCTATCGATAATGTGGTGGGTTTTGCGCCATCAATATCGATGTTCCAGCAGCCGGCCAGCATTGCCGCCATCACACGCAATATGCCGATTGTCCCGGAATCGATGCCGGCCAACAAACTGCTGGCGCTTTTCATCCAGAACCACCGCAGTATGGCACTTGTGGTCGATGAGTTTGGCGGCACATCGGGCATTGTGACAATGGAAGACATTTTGGAAGAGATTGTAGGCGACATTCAGGATGAGTATGACAAGAAGCGCTACCGCGAGCACAAGTTCGGCAAGAACCACTATCAGTTCTCTGCCCGGCTCGAGATTGACTACATCAATGAGAAATACGGCCTTGACCTGCCGGTGTCGGACGAGTACGAGACTCTTGCCGGCCTGATTCTGGCTCATCACGGCGCCATTCCGAAGATGAACGATGCCATTGTGGTCGGCAATTTCCGTTTCACCATTCTGCGAGCCACGGCCACAAAAATCGAGCTTGTCGACATAATTGTTAACTAATTTGCAATTTGAACTCACCAGAGTGACGGTTTCGTTGCAATCCGATTGAAAATGTTGCTATTCGCAGCACCCGATTGCCGTCATAGGTAATTGCAGTCGAAAAACAGCGTTTGATAAAGCATTGATAATCAATTGGCTGCTGATGTTTTTCAAAAAAAACCTTTTTCCTATGCCGTTTTTAAAAATTACTATCTTCGTAGCCTAAAATTTTGAAATAAACCTTAAAAAATAAACAATGGCAACATTACAGAAAATACGTGACCACGCAGGCACACTGGTGACAATCATCGTAGCATTGGCCTTATTGGCATTCATCGTTGGCGACCTTTTCAAAGCCGACGGAACTTTCGGTAGTTCAAGGAACAATGTCGGCACAATAGCCGGAACTGATATACCAATTCAGTACTATCAGGCAAAAGTTGACGAGAACACCGAAATCTACAAACAGAACACTCAGCAGAACTCGCTGGAAACAAACGTTTATGACCAGATTCAGGATCAGACTTGGGAACAGCTTATCCGTCAGTATGTTATTGAAGAAGAGTATGAGAAAGCAGGTATCAATGTGACTGCCGACGAGCTTTATGATATGGTTCAAGGCAACTTTGTTGATCCGCAGGTTATGCAGATTCCAATCTTCCGTGACGCCGAGACTGGCCAGTTCGACCGCAACCTGGTCATCCAGTTCCTGAAAAACAAGGACTTGGATCCTTCGGGACAGGCAGCCGCATCGTGGGCTTCGTTTGAAAAGAGCTTGGTTCAGAACAAGAAAGATCAGAAATTCCTGTCGCTCGTGGGTATGGGAATGTACACCACCAACCTTCAGGCACAGAAAGAGTCTGACGACAAGAATATCCGTTACGATTTCGACTACATTCAGCTTCGTTACAGCTCGGTTGCCGACTCACTTGTGAAAGTGACTGACAGTGACCTGAAAAAATATTACAGCGCTCACGAGTCTGATTTCAAACAGGAAGAGTCGCGCGATATTTACTATGTAACCTTCCCGATTGTGGCATCAGACGAAGACTTGACCGCTACAATTGAAAGTGTTGAGAAAATCAAAAACGAGTTTGCAAGCAAAGATGGTGATGCTCTTGAGCAGTTTGTAAACCTTGAGTCGGAACAGCCTTTCAGCGGCAAGTATCTGGCTAAAGAAGATCTTTCAGAGCCGATTGCCAGCCTGTTCGATGCAGCTGACAACACTGTTGTTGGTCCTTATCAGGAAGACAACTATGTGAAACTGGCCCGCAAACTTGGAAGCGCCAGAGTTGCTGATTCAGTTGAGGCCCGTCATATTCTCATCCGCCCGTCAGAATCATTGTCTGACGAAGACGCAAAGGCAAAAGCCGACAGCATTCTGAACGCCATCAAGAAGGGCGCTTCGTTTGCCGAGATGGCTGAGAAATTCTCGGCCGACGGTTCGGCACAAGATGGTGGCAACCTTGGTTGGTTCACCGAAGGCCAGATGGTGAAAGAGTTCAACGATGCTTGCTTCTTCGGCAAGAAGGGTGACCTTGTTGTTGTGAAAACACAATTCGGCTACCACGTAGTTGAGATTCAGAACCAGACTGCAGCCTTGCAGAAAGTTCAGGTTGCAATCATCGCCCGCGAAGTGGCAGCAAGCAACAAAACTGTTGACGCCATCTATTCAAACGCAAGCCGCTTCGGCAGCAGCAACCGCAACTTAGAGTCGTTCCGCAGCAATGCTGACAAGGAAGGCCTGACCCTTCGCACTGCAAATGTGAAACGTGACGACCGCCGTTTAGCTAACTTTGAAAGCCCACGCCAGATTATCCGTTGGGTTTACAAAGCTGGTTACGGTGAGATTTCAGAGATTTTTGAACTCGACAATCAGTTTGTAATTGCAATGGTTTCTGGCATCCATAAAGAAGGTGTCGCTTCTCTTGACGAGGTTCGCAACGATATTGCCCGCCGCGTTCTCATCGAGAAAAAAGCAGAATACCTGATTTCGAAACTGAACGATGCAAGCGCAGGTGCTTCAACTCTTCAGGCTGTTGCCGACAAACTTGGCGAGCAGCTTAAAGAGGCCAAGAGCGTTTCTTACTCTTCGTATTCGGTTCCGACAGTTGGCGTTGAGCCAAGTCTGCAGGCCGCTATGGTAACTCTTGATGAGCAGAAAATCAGCAGCCCGATTAAGGGTAACAACGCTGTATTCTTGATTCAGGTTAAGCAGGTTGAGAAAGCCGAGAATGTTGATTTGGCTCGCGAGCGTGAGTTGCTGCAACGCACCAATATGTCGAAGGCTGGTTATCAGGTTCTGTCAGCAATTGAGGCTGCCGCCGACATTGAGGACAACCGTTCGAACTTCTATTAGCAGATAATTAAAATCACCATAAAAGGTTGGGCATTGTCCAACCTTTTTTGTTTCTTTAAAATTCATTTTCGAACGCCCCGCGCAGTGTTCGGTGGCGTTTTTTAGGCAATGACTAAAACAGTATGATTATGAGCAAAAAAATAGCGTTAATCACAGGCATAACAGGTCAGGATGGTTCGTTCCTGGCAGAGTTTCTTTTGGAAAAAGATTATGAGGTTCACGGCATTATGCGCCGTTCATCATCGTTCAACACAGGCCGCATCGAACATCTTTATCTCGATGAGTGGGTGCGCGATATGAAGCAGAAACGCCTTATCAATCTGCACTATGGCGATATGACCGACTCGAGTTCGCTTATCCGCATTATCCAACTTGTGCAACCCGATGAAATCTACAATCTGGCCGCGCAGAGCCACGTGAAGGTGTCGTTCGACGTGCCTGAATATACCGCCGAGGCCGATGCTGTCGGCACGTTGCGCCTGCTTGAGGCTGTGCGCATTCTCGGTCTTGAGAAGAAATGCAAAATCTATCAGGCTTCGACGTCGGAACTGTTCGGCTTGGTGCAGGAAGTGCCGCAGAAAGAGACAACGCCGTTCTATCCGCGCAGCCCGTACGGTGTTGCAAAGCAGTACGGATTCTGGATTACGAAGAACTACCGCGAGTCGTACGGAATGTACGCCTGCAACGGCATTCTGTTCAACCACGAGAGTGAGCGCCGTGGCGAGACGTTCGTAACCCGCAAGATTACACTGGCCGCCGCACGCATTGTGCAGGGCTATCAGGACAAACTCTATCTGGGCAACCTGAACTCACTGCGCGACTGGGGCTACGCCAAAGATTACGTTGAGTGTATGTGGCTGATTCTGCAGCAGGAAAAGCCCGACGATTTTGTGATTGCCACTGGCGAGTATCACACCGTCCGTGACTTCTGCACGCTGGCTTTCAAGACTTTGGGCGTCAATCTGCGCTGGGAAGGTGAGGGCGTGAACGAGAAGGGCATTGACACTGCCACAGGCAAGATTCTGGTTGAGGTGGACCCGAAATATTTCCGTCCCGCCGAAGTTGATCAACTACTTGGCGACCCCACCAAAGCCAAAACAAAACTCGGCTGGAACCCGCGCAAGACAAGTTTCGAAGACCTGGTGAAGATTATGGTTGAGCACGATATGAAGTTTGTGAAGAAGATTCATTTGAAGGCGAATATGGAATTATAAAATCTAACCGATTCAATCCGATTTTATCCGATATGGAATTGTTGGAAGAATATACCAATAGTAAAAAAGATACCCTGGCATATAAAGTGATAGGGTGCGCTATGAAAGTGCATTCTAAATTAGGACCTGGGCTTTTGGAATCGGTATATAAAAAGGCTTTATTGATTGAATTGAAAAAGCAAAACATAAAGGCTGAAAGTGAAGTTCCAATAAATGTCACATACTGTGGCGAAGATTTAGGCTTGGGTTTTCGTATAGATGTTTTGGTAGAAGACATTTTAATCCTTGAATTAAAATCGATTACCACCTTTGAAACTACCCATTACAAGCAATTGAGCAATTATCTTCATTTGGCAAATAAACCATTAGGCTATCTGATTAATTTTAATGTTGACGAACTTGTTATAGGAATAGGATTTGAAAAAGTACGGAATTTTCAATATAAAGGTGATGTTCCTAAATGGTTGTACTAGAATTATTTCGGATTAAATCGGGTAAAATCGGTTAGAAACAAAAACAAATCAAAATATGGAAAAAGAATCAAAAATCTACGTAGCAGGCCACCGCGGAATGGTGGGTTCGGCCATTGTGCGCGAGTTGCAGCGGCAGGGCTACACCAATATAATCACCCGCACCCATAAGGAACTCGACCTTTGCCGTCAGGCGGATGTTGAGGCGTTTTTCGCGGCCGAGAAACCCGAATATGTTTTTCTGGCGGCGGCGAAAGTGGGCGGCATTGTGGCCAACCAAAGTGCGCTGGCCGATTTTATGTATCAGAATATGATACTGGAAGTGAACGTGATACACGCTGCCTGGCAGAACGGTTGCAAGAAACTTGAGTTTCTGGGTTCGTCGTGCATTTATCCGCGAATGGCGCCGCAGCCGATGAAGGAATCGTGCCTGCTGACTTCGGAACTTGAGAAAACCAACGAGGCGTATGCTTTAGCGAAGATTTCGGGACTGAAATACTGCGAGTTCCTGAACCGCCAATACGGCACCGACTATATCAGCGTGATGCCGACCAACCTTTACGGGCCCAACGACAACTACCACCCCGAGCACAGCCACGTGCTGCCCGCGCTGATTCGGCGCTTCCACGAGGCAAAAGTGTCGGGTGCGGCGTCGGTAACCTGCTGGGGCGACGGCAGTCCGCTGCGTGAGTTCCTTTACGTTGACGACCTTGCCAACCTGTGCGTCTTCCTGATGAACAACTACAGCGGCAATGAGACTGTCAATGCGGGAACGGGCAAAGAATTGACAATAAAACAGTTGACCGAACTTGTGGCAAAAGTTGTGGGCTACACTGGCGAGATAAAATGGGACACCACGCGCCCCAACGGCACGCCGCGCAAACTGCTAGATGTGTCGAAAGCCGAAAAACTTGGCTGGCGCTACAAAACCGAACTCGAGGACGGTATCCGTTTGTCATACGACGATTTTCTGAATAACCCGATGCGGGCAGAGAGGTGAAAGGTTGAGAGGGTTGAGAAAGTTGAGATGGTTGAGAAAGTGAGGAAACTCAACAGTGAAGCACTAAACCTTCGTAACGAAAATAACTGATACAAAACAAATTAAATAGAAAAATATGAACATTGCGATTGTAGGAACTGGATACGTCGGGCTGGTGTCAGGCGTTTGCTTTGCCGAAATGGGCATTGATGTGACTTGCGTCGATATCGATAGCGCTAAAATTGAGCGGCTGAAGCAAGGCGAGATTCCAATCTACGAGCCTGGTCTCGACGAGATGCTGCTGCGCAACGTGGCGGCTGGTCGTCTGCATTTCACAACCGACCTTCGCACCTGTCTCGACAATGTTGAGGTGGTTTTCTCGGCCGTGGGCACACCGCCCGACGAGGACGGCAGCGCCGACCTGCAATATGTTCTGGCAGTGGCTCGCACCTTCGGGCAGAATATCAGCAAATACACCATTCTGGTGACCAAATCGACAGTGCCTGTGGGCACGGCGCAGAAGGTGAAAGCGGCCATTCAGCAGGAACTGGACAAGCGCGGTGTGCAGGTCGATTTCGATGTGGCTTCGAACCCCGAATTCCTGAAAGAGGGCGCCGCAATCAAGGACTTTATGGGTCCCGACCGCGTGGTGGTGGGCACCGACAGCCCACGCGCGCAGAAGATTATGGCGCGACTCTACAAGCCGTTTATGCTCAACAGCGAGCGAATGATTTTCACCGACATTCCGTCGGCCGAGATGATAAAATACGCCGCCAACTCGATGCTGGCCACCCGCATATCGTTTATGAACGACATTGCCAACTTGTGCGAACTTGTTGGCGCCGACGTGAATATGGTGCGCAAGGGCATTGGCAGCGACACCCGCATTGGCCGCAAATTCCTTTACCCTGGCTGCGGCTACGGTGGCAGTTGCTTCCCGAAGGATGTCAAGGCATTGATAAAGACCGCCGAACAAAACGGCTATCAGATGCGCGTGCTCAAGGCCGTTGAGGAAGTGAACGAGCGGCAGAAAGCCATTCTTTTCGACAAACTCAACAAGCGTTTCGGCGGAAATCTGAAAGGTAAAACCGTGGCTCTGTGGGGATTAGCCTTCAAGCCCGAAACCGACGATATGCGCGAGGCACCCGCCTTGGTGCTTATCAACAAACTGGTTGAGGCGGGCTGCACCGTCAAGGTTTTCGACCCTGTGGCGATGGACGAGTGCCGCCGCCGCGTAGGCGACAAGGTGCGCTACGGAAAGGATATGTACGACGCCACCGTCGATGCCGACGCGCTCATTCTGGTGACCGAGTGGAAGACGTTCCGAATGCCGAGTTGGGAAGTGCTGGCGCGCTCTATGCGCAACAAACTGGTGATTGACGGCCGTAACATTTACGATGCCGCCGAACTTGCCGAGTCGGGATTTGAATATTGCAAGATAGGCTGATGAACGTACTCGTAACAGGCGCCGCTGGATTTATCGGGTTTCACCTTGCCCGCCGCTTGCTCGAGGCTGGGCACACGGTTACGGGTATCGACAATCTGAACAGTTATTACACTGTCAATCTGAAAAATGCGCGGTTGTCCGAGTTAGGTATCGATATCAGCAAAATCGATGGCGGACAGCCCGTTAAAAGTGCTGTATATCAGCAATTTGAATTTATAAAACTGAATATTGAAGACCGCGAGCGGCTGCCGCAAGTTTTTGAGCGCGGGCGGTTCGATGTGGTTGTCAATCTGGCCGCGCAGGCAGGAATGCGATTCTCAATTAACGAGCCTTTCTCGTTCATTGACAGTAATATAGTTGGTTTTACCAACGTTCTTGAATGTTGCCGCCACAGCCAAATCAAGCATTTGATTTACGCGTCGTCGAGCAGTGTTTACGGCAGCAACACCAAGGTGCCGTTTGCAGAAACCGACCGCACCGACAACCCCGTCAATCTTTACGCCGCCACCAAGCGCGCCAACGAGTTGATGGCGAGTTGCTACTCTTCGCTCTACGGCATACCCGCCACAGGGCTGCGTTTTTTCACGGTCTACGGCCCGTGGGGCCGCGCCGATATGGCCCCAATGCTCTTTGCACGCGCAATCAGCAGCGGTGAGCCAATCCGCGTTTTCAACGGCGGCGACCTTTTGCGCGACTTCACTTATATCGATGACATTATCGACAGCCTGATGCTGGTGCTTACCAAACTGCCTGAATCACAGGCTGATGGCCGCCGACATAAGGTTTACAACGTTGGTTGCTCGTCGCCCGTGCGGCTGTCCGATTTCATTGCGTTGCTCGAGGACGCGCTTGGGTACAAAGCCGAAAAGCAGATGCTGCCGATGCAGCCTGGCGACCTTTATCAGACTTTCGCCGATTCGTCGGCCTTTGAGCGCGACTTTGGATTCCGTCCGAAAACGTCTGTGGCAGAAGGTGTTAAGCGGTTTGCCGAGTGGTTCAAGTGGTACAACAGCCAAACCGGTTTAACTTCGGAACTATGGCACTGACGGTTTACTTTTTCGGGTCGCTGCCGAATGGCGTTGAGCCCTACTACGGCGGTGGCGAGGTGGGCAACAAACGCACCGTCGATATGCTGCACCAATTTGGTTTTAAAGTGCGGATTATCAGAAAGTTACGGTGTAAACTCACGGCTTCGCAATTTGTAAAACTGATAACCTATCCGTTCCGTGCCGCAATCGGAGTTGGCGCGTTTCTGGGCTTGCTTTTGTTCGGCTCGCGCAAAGCGATAGTGCACATTTCGGGTTTTTACGGTCCGACAATTTTTTTTGAATACATTTTGACTGAAGCCGCCAACTTGCTGGGTTACAAGATTATATACGAAATGCGCGGCGGCGGAGCAGAAGCGTATCACAAAAGAGGCTCGGCCATTTATCGGTTATGCTTTGCGCGAATTGTCCGCAAAGCGAGGGTGATTTTCTCGCAAGGCGTTGAGAATGAGCCGCTTTTGAAGTCGATTTCCGACACGCCAATCTTCTACTACCCGAATTATGTTGAGGCAAGTTATCTGCCGTCAGCATTGCCGCAAAAGCCTGAAAATGTGGTTAATCTGATTTATTTCGGCCGCATTGAGCCGCAAAAAAAAGTGAAACTGATTGTCGAGGCCGCTGCCATTTTGCAGAAACACACCGATATCTCACTGACAATCATTGGAAAAGGACAGCACGGCTACGTGAGCGAGGTGATTCGCCAAATGGAACGGACGCTCAAGCCTGGCACCTACACGTTCATTTCGGGCTACGCTCGCATTGGCATTCGTAACATTCTGCTCGACAAGCATTTCCTGATTTATCCGTCAACGCTTGCGCGCGAGGGGCAATCAAATTCCATTACCGAATCAATGAGTTGCGGTGTGGTGCCCATTTCGAGTCCGCAAGGGTTCAGTCGTACCGTTGTCGGCAACTACCGCCTGATTGTCAATGAATTATCGGCGCAAGCCTATGCCGACCGCGTGCTTGAAATCCTTTCCGACGGCAGTTTCAATGGGTTGAGCCAATTTGTTTACGAGCGCATAAAATCGAACTACACGCAAGCCGTTATCGAGCCGAAGTTGCGCGAGCAGTATGAGCGGCTTTGGGGTGGGTGAGAAACCTGCATTTTTTTGCACACCGACCACATATTATTGTTTCTTTTGCACCGATTTTAAAACAGAACGAAATGCACATTATTAGTAAAAAAGCCGACCTTGCCGACTACTTGAAACAATGCCGCGCGAACGGCAAAACCATTGGTTTTGTGCCCACAATGGGCGCTCTGCACGAAGGGCACCTGTCGCTTGTGCAGCGGTCGCTGAGCGAGTGCGACGTGACGGTTGTGAGCGTTTTTGTCAACCCCACGCAGTTCAACGACAAGAACGACCTTCAGAATTATCCGCGCTGCGTTGACAAAGATTGCGCCCTGCTTGAGAGTGTTGGTTGCAATGCCGTTTTCACGCCGTCGGTTGAAGAGATGTACCCCGAGCCCGATACCCGCGTGTTCAGTTTCGACGGTCTCGACAAGGTGATGGAAGGCGAGCACCGCCCCGGTCATTTCAATGGTGTGGCGCAGGTTGTCAGCAAGCTGTTCGATATTGTGCAACCCGATAAGGCTTTCTTCGGAATGAAAGATTTTCAGCAAGTTGCAATAATCAAGAATATGGTTCGGCAGCTTGGGCTGAAGGTTCAGATTGTGCCGTGCCCCATTATTCGCGAAGACGACGGTTTAGCCAAAAGCTCGCGCAATATGCTGCTTACGCCCGAACATCGTGCTGCCGCACCGGCCATTCACAAGACACTGTTCGAAGCCACCACAATGAAGGAGGATATGAAGCCCGACCAACTCTGCGAGTGGATTACCAAAACAATTGACGCAACCGGTCTGCTTCAAACTGAATACGTGCAGATTGTTGATTTCGACACACTTATGCCAATTAGCGAGTTCGATGGTCACCACGCCATTGCCTGCATTGCCGTTTGGGCCGGAAAGGTGCGCTTGATTGACAACATTGAGTTTTAGGACTGACATTTGCGCTTACCCCCTTTGTAGGCGTTTATCATATTGCCGCTTTGTGGCTTTCTTTTTTTGGATGGGCTTATCTGATCAGGATATATAGGCCGTCGGGCTATTATTGGTGCCATCTTTCTGGCCTTCATTGTTATTCATTTATCACACTTCTAGAATTTTATGCTAAAAAAAGCATAAAAAATAGCATAAAACTGAAAACAATTATTTAGTTTTGTGCTGTATATCAATTAATCATAAGTTAATTAACAATTATTTTATGAAAAACTTATTTGCAAAGGCATTGATCGCCGTGGCATTAATTGTGGCCGCCGCAATGCAGTCAACAGCACAAGAGAGTTTCGCCTACCAGGCAGTTATCCGCGACGGCGAAGGAAATCTTATCACAAACAGCGAGGTGGAGCTCAAGTTCAGCCTGCTCAACGGCGGTAAAACGCAGTACGCTGAGACACAGAAAGCCAAAGCCAACCAGTATGGCAACATCAGCGTCATGATTGGCGCGGGCGAGAAAACCGAAGGCGATTTTGCCAAAGTGCCTTGGAACACACTCGACATCACATTGAAGGTTGAGGTGAAGCCTGCCGGCAGCGATAAGTTCATCGAACTCGGCCAGACCAAAATAAATCCGGTGCCATACGCCATGTACGCACCCGCAGTTGGCAAGGCTGTGGGAGTGGGCAGCGCAGCCAAAGGCGCCGAGACGCTTTTCGAGGTTAACGACCGCGAAGGCCGCCCCGTGTTT
>JAFXQB010000026.1 GCA_017527435.1 Salinivirgaceae bacterium | reverse complement strand
CTTTCTCGCTCGCCCATTTCAAATCGAGCGTCTCATCTTTATAATGCCAACGTATGAGTGCCACAATGTAGGCCATTCGTTTGGCGGGAACATAGTAGCGGCTGCGCGTTTCGGGCTCGTTGAAAAGCAGGTCGAAGATGTCGAAGAACAGGCGGAACAGGGCATCCAACTCCGAACGGAATTTGATGCTTTCGGCCACTTCCACAATTTTTTCACAAAGTTCCTTTTCGCGCTCCTTGCTTGTGCGTTGCTCAAGAAAATCGTTGATGTCGGCAATGCCCTCGTTCTCGAATCGCTGAACGATCTTGTTGTAACGCATCTCCAACTCGGGAATCTCTTTTTCGATGGCGGAAAAATAGGTCTCGAACTCAGCCAAGTCCTCTTTCGCTGCTTTCTCATCGTCGGCATTGTAGATGCCCAGAGCCTTGTGCAGGTTTTTGGTGACGCCGAAGTAATCGACCACAATGCCGTGCTTTTTGTTCTTCTTGGTGCGGTTTACGCGGGTGATGGCCTGCATCAAGTTGTGCTCCGACAGGTTTTTGTCGAGATACATCACCTGCTCAACTGGCGCATCGAAACCCGTCAGAAGGCGGTCGCAGACACAAAGGATGCCAATGCCCGAAAGCGGATTCTCTGCATCGAAATCCTTTTTGAAGTTGGTGATGGCATCGTCGGTGTCGGCTTCTACTCGGGCAGTGCGGACAATGGCCGCCTCGTTGTTGCCCGCACTCGACACCACAGCCCGAACCTTCAGCATACGCAGGCGTTGCAGCATCACATCGTCGCGCTCGTCGTCCGACTTTTGCTCTTCTGCCGCAATGAATTCGGGAATCAATTTTTCGAGAGCGATTTTGTAACGCACCGCCGCCATTATTGACGATGCCACCACTTGCGCTTTGAATCCGTTTGGAAGGATTTCCGAAACGTAATGCGTAAGCATATCGCGGGCGTTTTTCATCACTCGGTCGGCACTTTCAAGGTAGGCAATCATTGTGCCGTAACGTTTCTGAATCTCAATGCGTTCCTCTTGCGAGCGGTTGGCGAATGTGCGTTCAAATTCGGTATCGAACTCGTCTTTGAACGGTATGCTGTCATCGCTTTTGCGACCGATGTATTTTATGTCAACTGTGGCGTTGTCGCGCACCGAATCGTTCATCTTGTATGTATCGATGAAAACTCCCGCCTGCTGACCGAAACGCTCGCAGGTGGTTGCCTTGTGGCGCGGCGTAATGAGCGGTGTACCAGTGAAACCGATACGTGCCGCATTAGGAAAGGCTTGGAACAGATTGTCGCCCATCTCGCCGCCCTGGCTGTGGTGCGCCTCGTCTATCAGCACCAGAATCTTCGGGCTCTCGTTGATGACGGGGAACGACTCGTATTGCGGCACAATGCCTGCATTTATCAGCGATTCGAGCGAATACTCCTTGTTCTCGCCGAACTTGTGAATCATCACCAAGTTAAGGTCGGCGGTGTCGCCTTCGAGTTTCACCAGAGCCTGACGGTTCTCCACAATGTTCTGCACCTTCTTGGTCGTAGGGTCGTGGCGATCGACCACCATCAGTATGCGGTAGTCGCGAAGCTCGGCAATGCGACGCATCTTCTTGACCAGAAACACCATTGTGAGCGACTTGCCGCTGCCCTGCGTGTGCCAGATGACACCGCTTCGGCTACGCCAGTCGGTGCCGCTCTGCAAGCGGCAAATCATCTTGCCCACGGCGCGGTATTGCTGATAGCGGCAGATGATTTTCACCGTGTTGTCGCCTTTCAGCATAAAGAGCGTGAAGTTGCGGTAGATGTCAATCAGAATCTCGTGGTTGAACATGCCCTTGATAAGGATTTCCTGACGCTCGGCGGGATTGATGTTGGTGCCTTCGGCGTACTCTTCGGGAAAGATGTCCTTCCAGTTGAGATAAAAATCGAAATCGGCGGAAATGGTGCCGCAACGCGCCTCCACACCGCGGGTGATGACGCTGAACAGGTTGGTATAGAACAGTCGTTCGCAACCCTCTTCCACACCGTCGGCGAAAGGATCGTCGATGACGCGCTGGTTGGCGTAACGTTATATCTGGTCGTAGGCCTCGCTCATCGGTTCAGAGACATTCTCGTCCTTGCACTCCACCACGATGAGTGGCAGACCGTTGACAAAGCAGACAATGTCGGGGATGATGAAGGGTTTGGTGTTGTGGGTATCGACACGAAACTGGTTGATAGCGATGAAAGAGTTTTTCTAGTATCTGTCGAAGTTGATGACTTTGGCGGTTGGGTTGTCCTCGCCCGTCTGTTCGTTCTTAGTAAGCAGATGGATGCCCTCCAACAGCATATTGTGAATCTCGCGGTTGGCATCGGTGAGCGGCTTGTCGATGTCCGTTATTTTATGATAGCAATATTCCTTTTGCTCCGCGGTTATCCACGGGTTGAGTTCGCCCAACTTTTTGAAAAGCTCCTCTTTGAGCACCACCTCGCTGAACGATGTGCGCATACTCTCGGCAGGGTCTTGCGGAATGCCGCCGCTGCCTTTGTCTATCACTTGCCAGCCAATCTCCCGAAGTTTTTCGAGAAATGGGTGCTCAACGTTGGTGTATTCGGACATGGTCAATTAACAATTTACAATGAACAATGAATAATTAACAATTAATATTATTCTTCGGCATTGATTTTATTTTCAATCCGAAGTTTGGCTGATTCCAATGATTTTTGAATCTGACGCAGCAGAACCTCTCTTGGCGGCAGTTCGGTCATATACTGGGCGACCTTGATGCCAGACTTGTCGAGTTGCAGCAGTTCAATCTGTTCTTCGCCGCCTTCAGTGCAGAGCAACAAGCCGAGCGGTGTTTCCTCGCCTGGCTCCATCTCGTTTTGCTCCAGCCAACGCAGGTAAAGTTCCATCTGACCCTTGTATTGAGCCTTGAATCTGCCAAGTTTCAAGTCTATGGCAATGAGTCGGTGCAGACGACGATGATAGAACAACAAATCGAGATAAAAGTCTTCCCCGTCGATAATCATCCGTTTCTGACGGGCGACAAAACTGAAGCCATTGCCCAACTCAATGATGAACTGCTCCAGATGAGCCACAAGGCTGTCTTCCAGACTCTTCTCGCTGTACATTCCTTTCAAACCTGTGAATTCAAGGAAGTAAGGACTTTTGAACACCAAATCGGGCGAGAGTACATTTTCATCGCGCAGTTGCGAAAGTTCTTGTTTGATAAGTGCATTGGGCTTGCTGCTGATGGCTGTACGCTCGTAGAGCATACCGTCGATTTTCTCCTGAAGCGTTCTCACGCTCCATTTTTCCGATGCTGCCATCGTAATATAAAATTCACGTTGCAATTCGTCTTTAATTGTCATAACTGTCAAGAAATGAGACCACGACAATTTTGACAACAGTGTTGACACAATTTGAAAGTCGGGGAAGATTTCCGCAAACTGCATCATTCGGCGGATTGTTCTCTCTTCAAATCCTTTCTTTCCATATTCTTCTTGCAATTGTCGAGACACTGTCGCGACAATCTGCTTTCCATACTCAGCTCGTTGGTTGCCAAGCACTTCGCGGTTGATACGCTCGCCAATGTGCCAGTACATCATAGTTAGTTCGCTGTTGACCGTTGCGGCCACACGCCCACGTGCTTGTTCTATAATCTGCCGCAAATCTTCTACCAAAGATTTTGACAACAGCGGTGACACAATTTTATTATCTGAATCTAACGGGTTCATTTTTCTGATTTACAATTTATTCTCTTCTTTCACTTTGCAAAATTACACTTTTCAGATGAAATGAGTTTCTCGAGAAATGGGTGTTCAACGTTGGTGTATTCGGACATAATCAATCAAATTTTGGTTTCTTCCCTAATACAGGTTTTACTGTTTTAGGTTCATTATACAAATCTCTCAACAAATCCGTAAAAGCAGTTTCAAAATCATCTTCGTCACGCATATAATAAGCAATTCTTTGTTTTAAAAGTGTTGGCGTGGATTCTTCAGCCTCGCCTTTACGTAAAATGGGGATAAATTTTGTGCTTCGTAAATCATCGGCTAATTCTGATGACAATATTGAATATTCAAACCCTACACCACCAGCTAATTTGTCAGTTTTCAATTTGTAATTAGGTGTCATTATACATAACACTCTTTCAGAAGACGAAACCGAATTAAGCATAAAAGTTGGGATAGGACTACCTCCTTTGCTAGAAATTTCCCATTGGTCAAGTATAACGTCAATTCCATTTTCACGAAGTTTTGTGGCAAAATTCAATACCCAATTTTGGTGTTTTTCACTATCCCAAGAATAAGAAATAAATACCTTGGGGTGATATTCTTCAGAATCATCAGCGACCTCTTTCTCTTTAATGATTTGTTTAGAGATGGTTGGTGCAAAATCAATATCGGACTCTATCACATCTTCTGTAACAACTTTTGTTGCTTCAAACACAGTTTCTTCAAATGACTGTTGTATTCTTATATAAAACTCATATCGTTTTTCTTCATCAAGTCCATCTATCAAATCTCTAAAGTAATCTTTTCTACTTGTGGATAATCCTTTAGCCCTACGAAATTCCATATACCGATAATAATCAGTTTCAACGGTCTCGTCCAATTCGCATATGTATTTCATAAACATTGGCCCACTTTGATAAAACGGTTGACTATCAATCATTTTCCACAGTTTGTTCCACGCAGCAATCCAATTCGTATTTTTGTATTCAGGAATAACCCAAGGAATAGATTGCATTTTATCAACAAGGTTATCATCATAAATATAATCATAGCCTTTTTTTGTCAAGCGAATGAATCTCCCATCTTGGTCAACTTCAATGTACTGTAATGCTTGTAATCCAACATATACAACATTGAATATTTTTTGCTCCTTAGGGTTTAGTTTTAATATGACTTGTGAATTAAGCACATTCATCATAAATCCCTGATTCTCCCTGCAGTTTGTTTTCCTAAACAACTGAAATATTTGTTCGGCAATTTGTCTTTCTGTTTTCATCTCCTTCATTATTAATTATTCATTGTACATTGTTCATTGAGAAGCCTCTCCATCAGCCCCTTCTTCACCTTCTCATATTTCTCCAGCACCTTCTCCTCCGTCGCTATCTTCGCATCTATGCCCGAAAGGATGGTGGCGATGCGGCACTGCTCGGCAAGGTCGGGAATGGATATTTCTATTTTATAAATAGTCTCCTTTGATAAAGAAGGAACCCCAGTTGCTTCATTATACTTGTTCCAATCAACATTGCAAAAAATATAATAGATAAAAAGTGGTACTACTCCCACAAAAGAATGGGTATAAAACAAAGTGTCAACGGTCCAAATCTTGCCAGTGTGATATATCGGTTTATTAATAGTACCCTTTCTCCCAATACATACAGTTTCACCATCATACAGATAATCATCAACGTATGTCATAACTCCGCCAGTGCCATAAACAGGAATTTCTCCGCTTTGCAAATGCTTGTAATCCTGTCCATTCCCAATTGTCAAACATTCCTCCAACCTCACCTTCTTCCATTGTACATTGTTCATTGTACATTGTTCATTGAAAAGCTCTTCCATCATTCCCTGCTTCATCTGCTTGTATTTGGCGATAAGCTTCTGCGTGGCGGCTATCACCTTGTCGGCAGAAGCGAGTATGGCGGCTATGCGGCGCTGGGCGGAAAGAGATTCGGGGTAGGAAATAAACAATTTCTCAAACATTTGTTGTTTGGGCAAGTTATACCTTGTTGAGCCTTGGGCAAACAGCGAAATCTTTTTCCGTAGTTCTTCG
>JAFXQB010000025.1 GCA_017527435.1 Salinivirgaceae bacterium | reverse complement strand
CGGCGAGGGTGTTTTCATTGCGCCGCATTGCGTTCTGGCCACCGAGTATCATCCTGAAGACCCCGAAACACGCCACACTCTGCTCACCAAGCCGATTGTTGTGAAAAAGAACGCCTGGATTGGTGCAAGCGCAACCATTCTGGCTGGCGTAACCATCGGCGAGAATGCCATTGTAGCGGCAGGCGCGGTTGTCACCAAAGACGTGCCCGACAATGCCGTTGTGGGCGGCGTGCCTGCAAAAGTGATTAAAATGATAGACAAATCGCACAAACAATGATTGTGAACTAAACAGACTTTGATATGATATTAGACAAAATCAATTCACCTGCCGACGTTAAAAATCTGTCGGTCAATGAAATTAATAGTCTTGCGGACGAAATACGCGAGGCATTGTTCAATCGTCTGACTAAAATTGGCTGACACTTCGGCCCTAACTTCGGATTTGTCGAGGCAACCATCGCTATGCACTATGTGTTCAATTCTCCGACGGACAAGTTCGTTTTCGACGTTTCGCACCAAAGTTACACCCACAAAATCCTTACTGGTCGCAAGGCAGGCTATATCGACGACACAAGGTTTGCCGAAGATTCGGGATATTCAAACCCCGAGGAAAGCAAACACGACTTCTTCAACATCGGACATACTTCTACGTCGGTGGCTCTCGCCCTTGGGCTTGCCAAAGGACGCGACATTCTGGGCCGTAAAGAGAACATTGTGGCGGTCATTGGCGACGGCTCGCTCTCGGGCGGCGAGGCTATGGAAGCACTCAACGTGGCAGGGTCGGAACTTGGCAGCAATTTCATCATCATTGTCAACGACAACGAACAGGCCATTGCCGAAACTCACGGCGGTATCTATCATAATCTCAAAGAATTGCGTGATAGCAACGGCAAGGCGCAAAACAATTGGTTCCGTGCGTTCGGGTTGGACTACATCTACGAGGAAAACGGCAACGACATCGCATCGCTCATCAAGGTGTTTGAGAAAGTGAAAGACTCAACGCAATCCGTTGTAGTCCACATACATACACAGAAAGGGAAAGGCTACCGCTTGGCTGAGGAAAACCGCGAGGCCTGGCACTGGTGTATGCCGTTCGACCGTGCGACAGGCAAGCCGACCATAGATTTCGGCAGTGGCGAATCGTATTCGGACATCACCACAAAATACATTATGGACAAGGCTCGAAAAGACAAGGATTTCATTGTTGTGTCGCCCGCTATGCCTATGTCGGTTGGTTTGGGAATTGAGGAACGCAAGCAACTCGGCCGTCAGTACATCGACACGGGTATTGCCGAAGAAGCCGCTGTTGCCATTGCGTCGGGCATTGCCACTAACGGCGCCAAGCCATTGGTTGTCACCAATATGACGTTCCTTCAGCGTGCCTACGACCAAATTTCGCAGGACGTGTGCATCAACAACGCACCCGTGACAATGCTAATGAATTTCACCGCTTTCGACGGACTCACTGACGTGACGCATCTCGGAATCTTCGGTTTGGCTGCCTTCACCAACATACCTAATTTGGTGGTGCTCTGCCCGTCGAGTGCAGAAGAGTACGTCAATATGCTCGACTGGTCCATCGACCAAAAGGAACACCCCGTTTTGATTCTGATTCCTGGCAATGCGGTGGCTCACCGTGCGGCGGACAAATCGTTCGGCGACATCAACAAATACAAGGTGGAACAGCAAGGCGAGAAGGTCGCAATCGTTGCCCTTGGCGATTTCTATCAGAAAGGCGAAGAGGCAGCCGCAGCCATCGAGAAGGAACTTGGATTCAAGCCGACGCTTGTCAATCCGCGGTTTGGCAGCGGTTTGGACAAAGAACTTCTGGAGAATCTAAAATCGCGTCACAGTCTTGTCATCACGTTGGAAGACGGTATTGTGGACGGCGGTTTCGGCGAAAAAATAGCGTCGTATTACGGGCCGTCGGATATGAAGGTAATCAATCTTGGACTTGAAAAGAAATTCTACGACCGCTACAATCCGCAGCAACTGCTTGAATCGCTGGGCATTACGGCAGAAAAGATTGTTGAAAGAGTGAAGCGTGTGATATAAAACAATAATCTTTTTGAATAAAGAAAAAAACGAATAAAAACGGGGCACGATATGAAGAAAGCATTAGAATTTTTAAAAAATCACGTAGAAGTTGCCTTTGCCACCTGCGAAAACAATCGTCCAAAGATCCGTGTGTTTCAGATTATGAAGATGGACGGCACGGATTTGTATTTTGCCACGTCGCCTGTAAAAGGGGTATATAAGCAATTGCAAGATAATCCGTACATTGAGATACTTTCGAGAGAAGGCCAAATATCCGTCCGCTGTGTGGGCAAGGCCGTGTTTGATGTAGATGAAGAGACAAAGAAGTGGATTTACGAGCATAACAGTGTCTTGTCACGTCTCTACTCGTCGTACGACAAGATGGTCTATTTCAAAATGACCATCGAGCAAATGGACTATTACGATTTGGAACCTACGCCACCCGTATTGAAACATTTCGACCTTGTGAATCATACCGAAGGAAACGGTTTTGTGGGCGAGCGGTTTCGGTGAAAAAATTGCGTCGTACTACGGTCCGTCGGATATGAAGGTAATCAATCTTGGACTTGAAAAGAAATTCTACGACCGCTACAATCCGCAGCAACTGCTTGAATCGTTGGGAATTACGGCGTAAAAGATTGTTGAAAGAGTGAAGAAATTTGTATAGCCAATGAAAAAGTTTTTCGTACTCATAACATTGATTATGTCAGCAGAAATGGTTATGTCACAGAAAGTTATCGATGTGCACGCACACATGATTACAGATGATTTTGTATCAGCATTGAAACAGGAAAACCGTCTTTTGGACGAAGGTTTCCCTTTGCCTAAATACGATGTGAATCAACACATTAAGTGGATGGACGAAAACAATGTGTCAACTTCGGTGCTGACGCTTGCCGCCCCCCAACCGTCGTCGGCCGCCGTTGTGCGAAAGACCAACGAGGATGCCGCCGCATTAAAGCAGCGCTACCCCGAACGTTTCCTTTTTTGCGCCGCTTTGCCGTTGCCCGATGTTGATGCGGCGGTGAAAGAAGCCGTTTACGCACTCGACATTCTCAAAGCCGACGGCATAAAACTTGCCACCAACGTTGCGGGGCAATATCTCGGCACACCCGAACTCGACACGCTCTTTTCGGTGCTCAACAGCCGCAAAGCCGTTGTCATTCTTCACCCGCACCGCCCCGAGCCCGTCAATCGGCAGGTGATGCAACAAACGCCGCTCGCTATGCAGGAGTACCTTTCTGAAACCACCCGTGCCGTTGCTAATCTATTCAGCCGCAATGTTTTGGCTCGTTACCCGAATGTAAAGATTGTGATTCCGCACTGTGGCGCCTATCTGCCGCTTGCCGTGCCAAGGATGAAATCGCTCACCGCCGTGATGCAGGCCAACAAACTCGTGGGTGAAATCGATTGGCAGGCGAATCTCAACTCGCTGTATTTCGACCTTGCAGGTGCCCATTCGCCCGAGGTTATCCGTATGATGCTGACAATCACCACGCCCGAACATATTCTCTACGGGTCCGACTATCCGTATGTCGCCCCGCAAATGCTGACGGCAGGTCTCGAGCGTATGAAAAAATATCTTACCGAAGAGCCCGACCTTGCGGCATATAAGGATATGTTTCTGTATCAAAACGCCGAACGCCTGTTCGGACTTTCCGACGGCTATCTTACCACCGAAACCAAGCCTTACGGCGATATGATTGTCCGCATTGCCGAAATCGAAGTTTATCCCGAATACTTGAGCGAATACCTTTCGTATGCCACTGAGGTTGACCGTCTGTCAGTTGAGCGTGAGCCAGGCGTTATCTGCCTGTTCCCAATGCAGGACCCTGCCGACTCGTGTCAGATTCGCATTCTCGAAATCTATGCCAACGACGCCGTCTATCAGGCCCACCTGAAAACCGACCATTTCCAGAAGTACAAACAAGGCACGCTCAAAATGGTGAAATCGCTCAAACTCAACACTATGCAGCCGATGGACAAGGAGATGATGAAGGCGATGTTTGGGAAGATGCGGCGACTGATAAATTGATGATTTATAAGAGTTTATTCATAACTTGCGAATAACTCGGCAGGGATTGCCGACAGCCATTGAATCGGAAGGAATATCTTTAACCACTACACTTCCTGCTCCAATGATGCAACGGTCGCCTATCGTTACTCCAGGACATACTGTTACGCCACCACCCAACCAGCAGTCTTCCCCAATGGTTATCGGAGAACATCGTTCAATAGGCTTGCGACGTTCAACAAAATTTATAGGATGGTTCGGGGTCAGAAACTGACAGTTAGGTCCAACTTGAGTGTTGGAACCTATGGTAATAATGCCACCGTCGAGCATCGTACCGTTATAGTTAATAAAAACATTTTCACCCAGTTTGATGCCATGCCCATGGTCGCAATGAAATGGTGGTGATACGGTGGATGACTCGGGAATACCGGGAATCAGGCTTTCTATCGTCTTCCTGTAATCTTCATCATCGATTGTCATGGTTTGCAATTTTGCGCAAAGGTGCTTGGCTCTATAGTAACTTGCCAAGCATTTCTCGTTTGTAAAGTCATAGAACTCTTCGTTGCGCATTTTTTCAAATTCTGTCATACTATAATTTATTATGTTGGCTATAAATGTAAGCACAACTGATATTTATTCAAAAAATAATACAAAAAGAGCGCCCAGCATAACGCCAGACGCTCTTTTTCGCTTGATTTCAATTCAATTACAAAACTTTAGCAACCATATGCGAACACGGAATTCCTGCACAGAAAGTTATGGCTGCCGTCACTTCTCGCACACGCACCAAAGTATGGCGTTGTCGGTGTGGATTTCGACTTTCGAGTAGCGCTGCTGCAAAATCTGTCGCACTTCAGCTTCGGTGTGGAATGGCGGTGTGAACCACCCTTTTGGTGCAAGAATATGATTTACAAGCCAATCGGTGCGGCGCAGTTGACCGCAAATGTAGAAGCAGGCAATGAACTTTCCGCCCTTTCGCAGCACGCGGCAGGTCTCGTCGAAGGCTTTCAGCTTGTCAGGAAAAGCGTGAAAGCCGTTCATACTCATCACAACGTCAACGCTTTGATTTTCAAATGGAAGTTGGCCAACATCGCCTTGCGTAAGCGCTATGTGCGCAGCGCCAGACAACCGTTTTTCGGCTTGCTGAAGCATATCGGCGCTGTAATCGAGACAAGTGATTCGCGCGTTGGTGAGACGGCGCCATTTTTCGGCCGTGAAAACCGCCGTGCCACACGGAACGTCAAGAATTGTGCCCGAAAAATCGTCGGAAATGAACGATAGCAACTTCTGCGCAATGGCCACATCGTCGGTTCCGCCCCAAAAGAAACGGATATAGGCGCGGGCAAGTAGGTTGCCTTGCGTCAGCACGCCGTCGTAAATGTTCTTTGAATCGCGATAGGCACGGCTGATTTTGTCTTTTTTTATCTTGCTCATAATTAGATTGTTTTAAAATTATGACGCAAAAATACGGCGTTGAGGCTGCAACCAAGTTGCAAAGTGCGGTCAGACTTTTTCCGCCCCGTACCCTATCCCAGTAATGGCCGAAACAATGGCTTCGTCGGTGGCCGTGCCAGTGACTGTCGCCGTTCCTGCGGCAAGGTCAACCACAACATTATCAACACCTTGCAGCGATTGCAAAGCCTTCTCGACATTGGCGCGGCAGTGGTTACACATCATACCGTCGACCTTGAATACTCTTTTGTCCATAGCGATTTTATGTTTTTTAGGTAAAAATCTGTTAATCAGCGCAAAAACAAGCAGTCCGCACATTGCCACGCTGCAAATGGTGCTGAATATGGCCGAACCGCCGTTGCAGCAGGCGTGCGACTGTACCAAATGGCTTGTGAACCACTCGCGCGGCAGCAGATAATCGATTCCGCAACCGAAGGCAATGGCACCCGCCGTTATCGATAACAGATAGAGCCACAGCGTTTTGCTGCCGAGCACCTTGCGGATTACGAATATCGAAGCCATATTCGACGCGGGCCCAGCCATCAGCAGAACAAGAGCCGCGCCAGGCGTCAGGCCTTTGAGCATCAGAGCCACGGCAATCGGGATTGAGCCTGTGGCGCAGACGTACATCGGCACCGAAACGGCCAGCATCGCCGCCATATTCACAACAGGCGTGTCCGCGTAGCGCAGAAAGAATCCGTCGGGCACAAGCACGGTTATCAGCCCAGCCACAGCCAAACCCACCACAAGCCAAAGGCCAATGTCTTGAATCATATCCAGATAGCCGTAGCGCAAAGCGCCAGTAAGTTTCTGTCGGAAAGTGAGTTGTGCGGTTTCTTCGCTGCGGCGCGATATGGGCTCGGCGGGTTCGTTGCGGGTGGCAAGCGTCACCAACTGACCGCCGAACATAGCGGTTACGAGTGCCGCCACGGGGCGCAAAATGGCAAACGGCAAGCCCAGCAGCGACGCCGTGGCAAGTATCGAATCGACGCCCGTCTGCGGTGTGGCAATCAGAAACGACGTGGCCGCACCTTTCGACGCGCCTTCTTTCCGAAGCGACACGGCCGTGGGAATCACACCGCACGAGCATAGCGGCAGCGGAACACCAATCAGCGCCGCCCACACCACGCTGCGGAAGTTGTTCTGCCCAATGTAGCGGCGGTAGACCCCCGACGGCACAAATGTGTGCAGCAGCCCCGCAACGCCGAATCCGAGCAGCAGATAGGGCGACATCTTGTTAATCAAATTCCAGATTTCTTGCATAGTTTTTTCCTTTCCCCCAAATTTATCATTATTCCGACGCAAAAATACGGCGCCCACTCTGCAACCGAGTTGCAAAGTGTAGATTTTAGCTTTCGTGAGAAAAGCCGAACACCCCACTTCAGGCGTTCGGCTTTCGGAAACAATGAGAAAAAGTTTTTTTTACGATTTATCAAACAACCCACAAATAATGTTTAAGAAAATCAAATAACACAGCAAGTTGGCGGCAATTACTTTCACACTATTTTAATATTTATATCATTATTATTTGTTACTCATTTGTTACCCGTTCAAAATTCACTATATTTGCAATAGGTAACAATTCATTAAAAGAGTAACAAAATGGCAAAAAAAGCACGTAAACCAAAAGAGCCTGTAAGGTTGAGGCAAAAAGCATTGAGCAATGGCAACATATCACTGTATTTGGATATTTACAGAAACGGCCAACGCCAATATGAGTTTTTGAAACTTTACCTAATACCTGAAACAGCAAGCAATCCAACAGCAAAAGAACAAAATAAAAATGTGCTCAATCTTGCAAATGCAATCAAAGCACAAAGGGTTATTGACGTAGAAAGCAGCGAGGCGGGAATCATTTTACAACGTTCAAAAATGTTGCTGACAGATTGGTTAGAAGAATATAAACAACAAAAATCAAAGGCTAAAAAGAGTTTAGGGTTACAAACCAAAATTGAATTCATAAAACAATTGCTTAATCAGTATAAGAGGGGGGCAACATTGGGCAAAGTGGATAAGGCGTTTTGTGAGGGCTTTTTATCATACATTCAAAACGATTATATAAGTGAGCGGACAAAAAAACACTTAGCAAAAAACACAGCGGCAACATATTATGGTATTTTGAATGGTGCTCTTAACGCAGCGGTAAGAAAAAAATGTATAGTCAGAAATCCAATGCTATTGGTTGAGAAAGACTATAAACCCGTAAGACCTGAAAGCCAACGTGTATATTTGACCTTTGATGAGGTGAAAACTCTTATTGAAACAAAATGCAAAAAACCGCTGACCAAACAAGCGTTTCTATTCAGTTGTTTTTGTGGGTTGAGGTTTTCCGATATTGCCCGCCTGAAATGGGGGGATTTAACAACCGTCAACGGCCAATTACAGGCAGATATAAGGCAAAAGAAAACCGATAGCCCCATTTATTTACCAATATCAAAAAACGCCCAAAAATGGCTGCCAAATCGCCAAAATGAGGCCGACGATGAGCCAATATTCAAAGGAATTGATAATGGTTGGTGTACAACCATTGTAACCCGATGGGCAAAACAGGCGGGTATCAGTAAACACGTAACATTTCACACAGCCCGCCACACCTTTGCAACTATGTTGTTAACCAAAGGGGCTGATTTATACACTACGTCAAAACTTTTAGGCCACAAAAACATTACACACACACAAATATATGCAAAGATTATAGACCAAAAGAAAGTTGAGGCCGTTAATCTGTTGGATAACCTGTTTTAACCTCAACGGATATGGAAAATATATTACCGTCAACCAATGTGCCCAAAGATACAGACAGAGAGTTTTTCAACAATGTTTTGAATGGCACAGCCACACCAAACTATATTGACGATTATATTAAATATTGTTTGGATAATAACCGATTAGAGAAATTGGAATCATTTTTTATGGTTGAATCAATAGTGGGGGGCGGCTTTTCAGGCCGTTGGTGTGAAATGGAAAACGGGGGGAAAATGTATGTGCCTGAAATATCAGCCCAGTACACACCAATTGAGCAACAGCGATTATCTGCAATAGCCAATAAGTTGGCGGCATTATTGAAACAACAACAACAGCCAAATGAGCCAACCACAAATAAACTGATAACCGATTATGAGCAATTGCCGCCTGAATTGCAACAACGTGTTGACAATGATTTAAGACGTTATGAAATTGTGCTTAAAGGGCAAATGGAAATCAACCCTGATAAGTTGAATGAGTTTTTTATTGATGAGTTACAGAAAGCGACAAACACCATAACAAAAATTATATTGGCCTATGATAAAGAGAAACGATATTATGACAGAGCCGATGGTTGCTATTACAACAAACCCGATGGTGTAACACAGTTAATGTTAGATGGCTGCTATTTTCCAATAGCAGATGTGAGCCGCCTGTATGTTTCAACAAAAGAATGTGTCCAACTAATAAAGCGATACCAACAACAAAGGCAAATTACAACCCAATCAACAACAGCAAAACCTCAACAAAAACGATTTGTTTTTGAGGCAGCATACACAGAAAAACAATCAACAGAATTTTACAGGAAATTGATAGATAAGCATTATTTAAGCCCTGATACCAATTTGCAAATGTGGCTGTATGTTTTTGGACTGACAGAATTAGAGAGTGAATTTGTGCCAATAAAATGGCTAAAAACAAACCAATCATTGGCAAAATTAATCAGTGAATTGTTTGCAGATGTTAACCCAAACGATTTGTGGGAAATAGCAACACAATGTTTCACCGTGAAAGGAATAAAACCCAACAAAGGAACTCTGGCAAACTCAATAAGCCGTCAAAACAATTGGAAAAACACACCCAAAGATTGTGAGCCAATTATTGAAATGGTTAAAAGTGTAAAACCCTGACACAGACCAATATTATACAATGTTATAGCGGGCTACAATAACACAATGTAGCCCATTTTTCTTTCATACTCATTATAACGTTGCAGTGTGAAAGTAGTTGCAAATGGTGCTCAAAGTTTGCAACCATTCACACCCGATATGGGCGGGGGGAATTGTTGAGCGTTCAACGGCCTTGTTACCTCAAAAAAATACAAAAATGAATGAGGCAATAAAAGAGTATTTCCAACAACGCTTTGATGAGTTACAGCAACAAATTTTGTTGAGTAATAAAAGCGTGTTGAACGTAAAAGAACTTGCAACGCTTACAGGGTTGAGCGTGGGTTACATTTACAACCTTGTTAGTGGTAAAAAGATACCACACTACAAAAGCGATGGCGGCAAACTGACATTCTTTAAAAAGTCAGAGGTTGAGGCGTGGTTATGTGCAACCCGTGTGCCAACATACACAGAGGTTGAGCAACAGGCAATCGCCTATTGTGTTGGCAACAATAAGAAAGGGGGCAAACTATGATACTCACTGATTTATACGTGTTGAGGCACAATGTAGGCACAAAACACAGAATGGACTGTATCGCCTCAACTGAGAGTTACCCACAATTTGAGGCTCTGAGAAACACAGCGAGAGAGTTGTTTGTGTATTTGGGCGACAGCCAACACACAGAGGCAGGAAAGAAAGGAAAAGCCGATATGGCGCTGTCAAAAACAAAGCATATCAGTAGTATTTACCGACCTGATGTTGATAGTTGTTTTGGTTGGGGCGATATGAAAGATACCTCAGACGCTTTGCTGTTTGTTTTCCACAATCTGAGTATAGTCAATAACAGTGTTTCAGACGGTGCAATGGTTGAGGTTTTTGTGGCACGTGGAATGAGCAAAGACCGTCAAACGCTGTATCAGGCTTTTGCCGATGGCGAGTTAGACACAGAAATAGAGGTATTGAGAAAACAGGCAAATATTCAATTCTCTATATAGTAAGTTGTATTTAGTTACCAAATCAGTAACCCTATGAGTTTTGATACAGTACATTTCAGGTTGACAGCCGATGAGGCACAGGGAACTGATTTTTTAGCAGAAACCCCGTGTTACCTAAGCGATGTGAAACAAACCACATTTGCCGATGGTAGCACGGCCTTAACGGGGTATTTGGCGGGTAATGGTAACATTTACACTGTTTCTGTTACAGAGAGGCGGGTAAAAATCATTGATGGTAGTTTGTGTAAATGGCATTTAGGCAACAATCTGTCAGAGTTAGACAGGAAAGAAACCCAACGGGCGATTGAAAACCTATCAGACAGGTTGCACCTACCAATTGACAGAGCAGACATACCAAAGTTGCATTTTGCCCTAAATCTGAGGGTTTGCTACCAACCAAACGTTTACTACAATCATTTTGGGGCATTGAGCCATTACAGCCGATTGACACAGCCGACAGCGATATATTACAGTCAGGAAAACGAGCAATTTGTGTTTTATGACAAACTCAAAGAGCAAAAACGAGAGGGGGCATTTATACCTGAGTTATACAGGAACAGCAATTTGTTGAGAATAGAACAGCGTTACAACAACCGTGTTTCAACCCGTTTGGGTTGTAAAGTTGTTGGCTCAATGCTGTACGATGAGCATTTTTTCAATATGCTGTTGTACCGATGGCGTGACACTTACAGCGCCATTAAAAAAATTAACGATGTAACACCAAATTTTAACGCTATGACCACAAAGAAAGATTTGTATAAAATGGGCGTTCTTTCACTGATAGAAAGAGCGGGCGGCACAAATGAAATGTTGAGCCAAATAGTAGAGGCACAGCAAATGGGCATTCTGACAAAAAAGCAGGCATTTGATTTGAGAGAGGTCGTTAACGAGGCGGGGAAAATCGATGAGAATATCATTGTGCCAAACGAGGCTATTGTAGAACTTGATGAGAAAGTGAAACGGGCTGTAAAATTTTTCAATCGGTAACCGCTCAAAAGCAATTCTCTATATAGTAAGATGTATTTAGTTACTGAATTGGTAACCGACAAGCAAAGAAAACAACATTGAATTACATTAAAATCATTCAGAGTTATGGCACAACAGAAAGGGCACACAGGCAACCCCAACGGGCGGCCAAAGGGAACGCCAAACAAGGTAACAACCGATTTGAGGGCGTGGGTAAACGATATATTGAGCAACGGCAAAGAACGTTTTAATGAGTATTTAGAACAATTGCCGCCTGATGAGTATATTAGAACGTTTACAACGCTGTTGAACTATGTTTTGCCCAAAATGGCCTCAACCACACCCGATGACGTGTTGAGAAAGGAAAAAGAGATGTTACAGGAACTGATTTTGTCGCTACCTGATGAAATGGTAAACAGAGTATCAACCCGATTGTTAGAACTACAAAACAAAGAAAACGATGAAAATAAAATTGAGTAACACCGATGTTGTTGAAATAGCCAAAGCCATAAAAAGCGGTTGGCTTGATTTGAGCAAAGTAGCAAGTTTTAAGAGCCTGTTAGACGGGTACAACCCAACAAAGCCGATAACCGCCCAACAACTTGATTATTTCATTAAATGCCTATACAGGGGCGTTGGCTACATACCAAACGATGAGCCAACAACCAAAGAACTATTTGAGCAATTGCCGCCCGATGAAAAAGAAAAATGGGCTGTTGGCATTGAAAACGGCCAACTATACAGAATGTTTATCAAAGATATATTTGTGGGTATGGTTGCATTAAAAGCCATTGGCGGGCGTTTTGTCGCCAATGAGCCTGATTTTGGTTTTATTGAAACGGTGCCTGATTTTCTCAAATAACAGCGGCAACCGCCTGAATTGAAATAAACATTATATTTGCCAAAGGGAAAACCCACAAAGGCCTGAATAAATGGCCATTTTGTTACTGAATTGTTACCCACTTTCAAACAAAGGTGGGTTTTCTTTTTGTATATCAGCAATATAATAGCAAACACCAAAAGAAAAAGTTTATCTTTATGTAAATGGCTATGGTTCTTTGTTTTAGGCTTTTTCTTCTTTTCTGATTTTCAGCGACTCGCGCGCCAGCAGGATTGCCACCACGGCCATCAGCGGCATAATCAGAAGTTGTGCGGGATTGAACTCGTCAATGAGTTCCGACATATGCAGCACCGTGAAAGCCGCCATAATGCAGGCCAGCACCACATTGACTGCCAGGCATTTGCGTCCGCCAAACATTACAAGCAGAACGCCCACGGCGGGCACCGTGTAGGTGAGCAGCATCATAAACGAAATCATCCCCACCGAAGCGGGCGGTGTCATAGCGGCAATGCTCTCGCCCCAAAAGGCAGGCATTGCGTCGGTTAGCGAGTGCGCCAGGAATCCCGCAAGGGTGAGCGTCCACAGCGCGACGATTTTTGTTTTTCTTTCCATTTTGCAAGATTTTAGAATTATTATGCCGCAAAGTAACGGCGGCTTGTCGGCTACGTCAATCCCAATTAGTGGGGATTTGTGCGGGCGCAAAGTGGTGATTGCGGGGGATTAGAGCCAAAATCAGCATACCAATAATAATTAATAATTCCACCACCCTATCATCATTTATTATGATTGCCGACCTACCAAAATGGCAATTTGTGGGGATTGACCGCCAAGCGCGGCGTCATCAAATTTGCAGTCGAAAAAAAAGAACGTTGTTCGGCAAAATGATGATGACAAACAAAACAATGATAATGGCCGTGGCCGCCGTTCTGACGGTGGGCGCGGCACAGGCGCAGGACACCACCGCTGCAAAACCTTTCAGCCGACTCTCGATTGGCGGATACGGCGAGGCGGTGATGACGCGCAACTTCTACAGCGACCATTTCAACCGCTACCGCTTCCCCGAGCAGCACAAAGACGACGGCAGCCACGGACAGTTCGACCTGCCGCACGTGGTGCTCAATATTGGCTACGACTTCGGCCGCGGTTGGACGATGGGCTCTGAAATTGAGTTTGAGCACGGCGGAACCGAGTCGGCTGTTGAGATTGACGCCGACGAGTCGGGTGAGTACGAGGCCGAGATTGAGCGCGGCGGCGAGGTTGCGCTTGAGCAGTTTTGGTTGCAGAAGAGTTTCGGCAAGGCGCTGAACATTCGCGTTGGCGAGTTTGTTGTGCCAGTGGGCGCCGTGAATCAGCACCATATGCCGATTGAGTTTTTCACCGTCTATCGGCCTGAAGGTGAGAGCGCTATGCTTCCCTGCACGTGGCACCAGACGGGCGTGAGCGTTTGGGGCAAAGCCGAAGGTTGGCGCTACGAGGCGCAGTTTCTGTCGGGATTGGATGCCGAGCGTTTTGGCGCCGACTGCTTTGTGAAATACGGCGCGGGCAGCCCCTACGAGTTTAAGATTGCAAACAAATACGCAGTTGCGGCACGAATTGACAATCAGCCGGTTGCGGGCTTGCGGCTGTCGGTGAGCGGCTACTACGGACTCACTTTCCGCAACACGCAGAAAAGCATTGGCGCGAAATACGATGGTGTTGAGGGCGCGCTCGCCATTGGCACTTTCGATTTTCAGTACCGCACCGCCAATCTGACCATTCGCGGCAACGCTCTGTGGGCGCATTTGTCTGATGCCGACCAGATTACGGCCTTCAACAAGAACTTCCCCACTCACGTTGGGCAGGACGGCAGCCCCAGCAAGCACCAGCCCGTGGCCAGTGATGCCGCCACAGCGGGTGGCGAAATCGGCTACAATATTTTCGGCCATATCGGTCGCTTTGCAGATGAAAATCAGAAACTTATCCTGTTCGGACGGTATGAGTGGTACGACTCGATGCTGAAAGGCACCAACGCCGCCGCCTACGAATGGTGCGGCAAACAGCGTATCGCGTTGGGTGTGAACTACTTCCCGCTGCCCGAGATTGTTGTGAAAGCCGAATATTCCGAAAGATTCTACCAATCGCCATACAACAACGAGCCGTCGGTTTCGGTGGGCGTGGCGTATTGCGGATGGTTCAAATGAGTTATGATTTAGGATTTTTGAATTACGAACGGATTGCGAATGTAGGGACGCACTGCGTGCGTCCGATTGACCGATTCACCAATTCGCCGATTAGACAAAAGGAAACATTTTAATAATCAATAATTTAAAAACAAAAAAAGATGAAACAGAAATTCAGAAGCATTATTGCTTTGGCGATGGTTGCAACGGTGTTTGTGGCCTGCAAAGACGATGAAGAAGACGACAACAAACTGAACAGCGAGTTGCAAACGGCGAACGAAATGTTTGTAAACCAAACGGTTATCCCGACATACAAAGGATTGGCCGATGAGTGTGCAAAAATGCAGGACGCCATTGATGCTTTCGCTGCCGACAAGAGCGATGCCAAATTAAAGACTGTCTGCGATTTATGGAAGACTTCGCGTCAGTATTGGGAATGGTCAGAGGCATTTTTGTTCGGTGCGGCTTCGGGCTACGGAATCGACCCGCATATCGACACTTGGCCGTTCGACGTCACGGTGTTCGACAACCTGATGAGCAAGTACCACCCTGCTACCAGCGAGGACGACGCCGCGGTGATTGACCAGAACGTTGCCACAGGCCAGAATCTGACAGGTTTTCACGCACTTGAGTATGTGATTTTCCGCAACGGACAGCCGCGCGCTGCTGCCGACCTGACCGCCGACGAGGTTTACTACTGCCAGGCTGTGGCCGCCGATTTGTTCCTTTCGGCCTGCCGTCTTGAGGCTGCTTGGGCAGGAACTGAAAATGTAACGGCTGCAAAGGCTAAAGTTTTGGAAGACAACGAAATGGAACCAGAAGATTTCTTCGGCGAGGAATTCCGCACTGCAGGAAACGCAGGCTCGCGTTGGAAAACCGTCGAATTGGCTGCCATTCAAATAATTGAGGGTTGCCAGGACATTATCGACGAGGTGGCTCACTCGAAAATCGGCGCACCGCATACAGGCGAGGACGCGAACTACATTGAATCGCCAAACGCACAAAACTCGATTCAGGACTTCTACGACAACGTAATGAGTTGTAAACACGCACTTTACGGCGGTTTGGGCGTTTCGGGCGCAGTGCCAGCCGAGAAGTCGCTGATGGCCTATCTGCAAAGCGTTGCGGCAAGCGAGGCCAACGCTGCAATGTCGGCTCTCGAGACCGCTCTCGACAAGGTTGACAAAATGAAACGCCCGTTCGTGCTCAACTACACCGACGCTTCGGCAGGCGAGGCCATTAAGGCGCTCGAAGATTTGGACGAGGCACTTGACGCACTGAAGGGAAAGATTGAATAATGTTGAATCGGTCAATCGGTGAATCGGTTAATTGATTGAGTTTCAGTTCAACAATTCACCAGTTCACCGATTCACCAAAAAACTGAAAAGCCTAAAAAGATATATTGATTTTAAAGTCGAATGCGATGGGCACCACGGGGAAACCTTTGGTGCTTGTCGCGCATAATGGAACCTAAATTTATCTGAATATGAAACACATTGATTTATTGACACTTGCATTAGCAGCAACGACAGTTTTGATTGGCTGCCGCGACAATGGCGAAGACGAGCCGACACCAGTGGCCGTCGATAGCGAAGAGTACTATGCGGGCGGCCGTTTGGGAACGGTTTTCAACGCGGGCGCGTCGGCCTACGAACAGCCCACACCTGCCTGCAACACAGGCAATTTCGCGCAAGCGTTCAAATTGGGCGAGTACTTTTTTGAGCGCGATTTCACACAAGACACCAACAGCGCTTTCAAGGGCTTGGGTCCGCTGATGGTGCGCAACGGCTGCCTTTACTGCCACCCGTCGTACGGCCACGGCAAGCGCCAGACGCGCTACAAGGCTACCGATATGGGCAACGGCTATCTGCTTGTGCTCTACGACGTTACAACCGACGGCTATCTGACTTCGGTCACAGGAATGCCGCAGACATTGGCCGTGGCGCCATTCAAAGCGCCGATTGACGAAGACCAAATCACAATCGATTGGCTGACCTACACCGACGAGTGGGGCAACCAGTTCGACGACGGCGAGAAATACGAACTAATCTATCCCGAAGTGAAGATTCCCGCCAGCGCGTTCTACGTGCCAATCCAGGCCAAACGCAACGGCGAGATTGTCAATATCCCTATCAGCGATGTTGGTATCAGACTCGAATCGACAATCGGCGTTTATGGCACGGGGCTGCTCGACGCCATTCCCGACGATTCGCTTAAAGCGCAGTATATCAAAGAGACAGCCGTCGGCGCAAGCCTGAACCCTGCCATTTGGAACGGCACCGATTGGGCCAGCCAGTATTCGGGCCTGACGGGTGAGAAATACGCCAAACGCTTCACCTACGCACTGTCGCGCGGTCCGCTGCTCGACGCCGCAGGCGCCAACGCTATTTGGAACATTACCAACGTGACGCGTTCCGACCGCCGCTACCATTATATGACGGCCGCCTATGCCGCCACAGCGTCGAAAGACCCTGACGTTCAGGCCGAATTTTACAACTACTTCCCCGCCGAAAAGACCGACAAGGGCGTTGAATACGATATTTATCGCTATCTGACAGGAAAAGAGACAGTTGACGGCGAGTCGAAGAACATTGCCAAGCCCGAAATGAGCGACAACGACTACCGCAACTTTATGATTTGGCACCGCGGACTTGCCGTGCCCGCCGCCCGCAACCTTGACGACCCCGATGTGGCCCGCGGCCACGATTTGTTCCGCCAGATTGGCTGCGCCGCCTGCCACCGTCCATCGTGGACCACAGGCGACGACAACATTGTTGACCCCAACGGAATGTTCGGCAACGCCGATATGCCGCGCTATCCGCACCAGAAAATATGGCCTTACACCGATATGGTTCAGCACCGTCTGTTTATGGCTAACGACATACGCACGGGATGGTGCCGCACAACACCGCTTTGGGGCCGCGGCCTGTCACGTCTCGTCACAGGTGCCGACGACCGTCTGCACGACTGCCGCGCGCGCAACGTTATGGAAGCCATAATGTGGCACGGAAGCAGCCAGAGCGACGCCCGATGGTCGGTTGAGAACTTCCGCGCCCTGCCCAAAGCCGACCGCGACGCGATTGTGAAGTTTATTGAATCGATTTAGGTTTTTTAAGTTACTGAAAAGCAAAAGGTTGAGAACTCTGTAGCAAGAGTCTCAACCTTTTGTTGTTTATTGCCCGTTATAAAGTAACTTATTGTTATTCAATAATTTTAACCGAATACTTCGCTTCAAACTTTTCGCCTGCAGGCAGTTTGATGATGGCTTCCTTGTGCTCAATCAGGCCGTCGCTGTCAACGCTGTCGGCAACGCCCAGCCACGGCTCAATGCAGACGAACGGCGCCTGCGGTTTCGCCCAGATTCCCAGATAGTTAAAATCGGGAAACTCAACGGCCACGGCAGTGTCCGACTTGTGGCTGCGCAGCGTCACGCAATGCGATTTCAGGTTGCGGAAGATGAGCGCGTCGTTGTCGAACAAATGGTCGGTCAGCGGCAGTATGTTGCTGTCTTTCAGCACAGGAATGCTCTCGTTCTTCACCAAGCCGTCAGGGGTGAGCGGGCTTGTCGAGAGTGTCTCGCGCTCGCTGAACTCAAGGTAGCAGTCGCTGTAACTCTCGCCAGCGTTAATCGGGCAGTTGAACGCAGGGTGCGCGCCAACCGAGAAATACATATCCTGGCTGTCGGAATTCTTAACTACGTGTGTGATTACCAGACTGTTGTCCTTGACGCGGAAGTTGATATCGAAGACAAAGCGGAACGGATAGTGTTCAAGCGTGCGCTCATCGGCCGTCAGGCGGAAAGTTATGCGGTCCTGTTCCTGGCTGATAACGTGAACATTGGTGTTGTGGCGCACGATTCCGTGGCGCGGCATACTGAAAGTCACGCCGTTATGGCTCGACAGACCATTCTTCAGACCGCCCACAATGGGGAAAAGCACTGGCGCGCTGCTGCCCCAAATTGACGGGTCGGCGTTCCAAACAAATTCACGGCCGCTCGCCTGCGACACAATCGAGCACAGTTCGGCGCCCGTCTGGTTGATTCTTACTTTAAGATTCAGATTACTTATCTGGCATTCCATAATTTATTGATTTATTAACTTTTGACTTATGATTTTTGATTAACTGATTGTTCATATTCGCTTTTTAGAAGGCTGAACACTTCAAGATCGTTGTAGTGGCCGTCGGCCGACATTTCACCATCGCGCTCAATGCCTTCGAGTTTGAAATTCAAACGGACAGGTATCTGTCGGCTGCGTTCGTTGCCCACGGCGCACTTGATTACCAATCGGTTCACGGTGGTCTTTGTAAAAATCTGACTGACAAACGCTTGTATGCTTCGTGTCATAATGCCACGTCCTTGCAGCGATTTCGTCAGCCAATAGCCCAACTCTGCAATGTGGCACAGGTAACTGACGTGTTTAATGGCGATGTGTCCCGCAAACTGTCCATTGTAAACTATTGAATAACTGTTGATTCCTTCGCAGTCGCAGTTCTCAATGTAGTCGCACACGTCGTCGAGCGTGTTGAAATCGGCGGCAATGGGCAGCCACTGGCGCAGATAGTTGCCCTGCGTGCTGAACGCGTCGAAAATCTGCGGCGCATCGCTCATCTGCGTTGGGCGCAAAGTGATTTTGCTATCGACAGTAATTGTGTGTTGCATAATAATTTACAAACGGACAGGCAATCGTTCCGTCCAATTGCAAATATGCGTTTTTTACGACAAAAGCCTTACTTTTTAGTTTCAAAACATCGACGCCCACACTAAAGCCGTGCACCATGCCTGTCCATTATGCAACCTACATCGATGTAAAATATTAATGATCCGCACATTATCACAGAAAAAGCCATTCTGGGCATTGAGATTTAAAAAAAAACAATGCCAGTTTATGCCAAAGATTTCAATATTATCAGCGTTTTTTGAGAAACACGCAATAAATTCGCCGCCGGAAAATTGCACGACTATGGACGAAAGCCAAATTGAAGATTGGATTCTGGGATACAACAATTTTGTCTTGTATCGCACGCCAAGCCAATCTGTGATGCATGCGATTAGAGCAAAACAAACGCTTAAATTGCAAAATATTTCTGATTTAGAGCAAATTAAGCAAGGGTTTGTTTTTGCACCATTTAAAACTGGAACATGGCCGGTTATCGTCATTGACAATGCCGAACAAACCGAATTTGAGATTGGGAACCATATCGGATTGTCTACCGAAGGGAAACGCAGCAAAAATATATCAGACTCATATTCAAGCACATTCAAAGCATTTCACAAGGCTGTGAGCAACGGGCAATTCAGCAAATTGGTGCTTGCAAGAACCGACAATTTTACTGTTGCGGCATCACCAATACCATTATTTTTCGACGCCTGTGCCGCCTATCCTGAAAGTTTTGTCTATCTGTTCGCTTCGGCTGAAAGCGGGATGTGGCTTGGCGCCACGCCCGAAATATTGCTTGAAGGCAGCCCCAAACAGATGCACACCGTTGCGCTGGCTGGAACAATGGCCTGCACAAATGGCGAACTGCCCGACATCAGCAATTGGGACGCCAAGAATCGTAACGAACAGAAAATCGTAACCGACTATCTTCTTGCTCAAATTCAGACGTTTGGCAACATTTTAAGCACCACCACGCCGCAATCGGTGCGTGCTGCGCATCTAGCCCATTTAAAAACAGATATTTTCTTCAATATCAACGGGAAAGACCTTCCGAAACTGATTTCGGCACTGCACCCCACCCCTGCCGTTTGCGGACTGCCAAAAGACGAAGCAATAAGATTCATCAACGAGAACGAATCGGCCGACAGAGAGTATTATGCTGGATTTTTGGGTTGGTACGACGCTCAAGCCGACACTCGCCTATTTGTAAATCTGCGTTGCATGAAATGGATTGACAAACAAATAGTTAAACTCATTGCTGGCGGCGGCATTCTTCCCGAATCGGAACTCGAAAGCGAATGGCGCGAAACCGAAAACAAGATGCAGACGCTGACAAGGCTTAACTCGTTCAGATAAACCAAACGGTCTTGTTCGAATCAATTTAGTGCCATCATCGGCTTTTTTTGTACTTTCGCCAAACATGATTTGTCGATTATGTATTCCACAAAAAAGAACATACAGCAGTTGCTGTCGCTGATGGAACAGCATGGGGTGACGGATGTTGTGCTGTCGCCAGGCTCGCGGAATCTGCCGCTGTCGCAGTCGTTTGCCGCACACCCAAGTTTCACCTGCCATGCCGTTACCGATGAGCGCAGTGCAGGATTTTTTGCCATCGGACTGGCACTCAACAAGAAACGGGCGGCCGCAGTGTGCGTGACATCAGGCTCGGCGTTGCTCAATCTGGCATCGGCAGTGTCTGAAGCCTACTATCAGCAGGTGCCGCTTTTGGTTATTTCCGCAGACCGCCCAGCCGCATGGATTGGGCAAATGAACGGCCAGACCATTCCGCAGACGGGTGTATTCGGGACGCTTGTGCGCAAGGAAGTTTCGCTGCCCGAGCCAGCCAACGACACCGACCTTTGGCACTGTAACCGTCTGATTAACGATGCTTTACTCGAACTCAACCACCGCGTGTGCGGGCCCGTCCACATCAACGTGCCAATCAGCGAGCCGTTTTTCGATTGCTCGGCCACCGAAATTGAGACTGAAAGGGCAATTCGGCGTGGCCTGCCCGACATTGACAACTGGCGTTCGGCCAAACGCCAGATGGTGATTGTTGGCCAGTTGCAAAAGACTGAAGCAGAAAGGATTAGGCCAGAACTAATTCGGCTCAACTGCCCGATAATTTGCGAGCATATCTCAAATTTAGGCAGCCACCCGAATTTTATCAGCAATGCCGATTTGATTCTTAATTCCGCTGACACTGAACAATTTAGACCAGACTTGATTGTTTATCTTGGCGGACATATTGTTTCGAAACGGATAAAAAACTTCATAAGAGCCACCAAGCCGCACCAATGCTGGCGTGTGGACGCTGAAGGCGCTTGCACCGACACTTTCCAATGCGCGACACATATTATTGAAATGCAGCCGAAGGATTTTCTACAAATGCTGACACCCGTCAACTGCAACTGGCTGGAAACGTGGCAGAAAGCAAGCGCGAAAGTTGAAGTGGAAATGCAGAAAATGGATTTTGGCCACACACCCTTCGGCATTGTCAAGCGTGCTTTGGAACAGATTCCGCCACAATCGGCTCTAGTGCTGGCCAACAGCAGCATGGTTCGTTACGCGCAACTCTTCAGCCTTAATGCCGATGTGGAAGTGCTCTGCAACCGCGGCGTCAACGGAATCGACGGAACGCTCTCAACTGCAGTTGGTTACGCATCGGTAAATCCCGACAGGAAAGTCTTTGTGCTAATTGGCGATTTGAGTTTCTTCTACGACATGAACGCTCTTTGGCAAACCAATCTGCCGCAGAATCTGCGCATCGTACTTATTAATAACGGCTGCGGCGAGATATTCAGAGTGCTGCCAGGACTACCCAAAAATGCTGATACCGAACGGTTTGTAATGGCTTCGCACAACACATCGGCAAAAGGTTGGGCGGAATCATTAAACATTGATTATCAATCGGCTAAAACTGCATCAGAAACAGAAAAATGCATCGAATTGATAATGAAAAGCCCGAAAACGGCGCTTGCTGAATTCTTCACAAATCCAGCCACCGACGAATCTGTATTTAACAATATTCAAAAAATCAAAATATGACACACGATTGGAAAACGATAAAAAAGTACCAAGACATCCTGTTTGAGATGTACAACGGCATTGCGCGCATCACCATCAACCGCGAGCGTTACCGCAATGCGTTCACCCCCACCACAACCGCCGAAATGGGCGACGCACTCGCCTATTGCCGTGAGTGTCAGGATATTTACGTGGTTGTGTTCACTGGCGCAGGCGACAAGGCGTTTTGTAGCGGCGGCGACATGCACGTGAAAGGCCGCGGCGGCTACATCGACGAATCGGGCAAACCGCGTCTGACGGTGCTCGACGTGCAGAAGCAGATACGCTCGCTGCCGAAGCCCGTTATTGCGGCGGTGAACGGCTACGCCATTGGCGGCGGCAACGTTCTGCAGGTGGTTTGCGACCTGACAATCGCTTCCGAAAACGCCATTTTCGGACAGACTGGCCCCAAGGTCGGCAGTTTCGACGCGGGTTTCGGCTCATCGTACCTGGCAAGCATTGTGGGACAGAAAAAGGCGCGCGAGATATGGTTCATGTGCCGCCAATACTCGGCTCAAGAAGCGCTTGAGATGGGAATGGTGAACAAGGTTGTGCCGCTCAATCAACTTGAAGATGAGTATGTTGCGTGGGCCGAGAAGATGATGGAATACTCGCCGCTCGCATTGCGCATGATTAAGCGCGGACTGAACGCCGAACTCGACGGACAGGCTGGCATTCAAGAATTTGCGGGCGACATGACAATGCTCTACTACTGTCTCGACGAAGCGCAGGAAGGCGGCCGCGCGTTTCTTGAAAAACGCAAGCCTGATTTTAAGAAGTACCCGAAGTTTCCGTAAATGCCAATCGACATTATTCCATACACGCTTCATTTTAAGCAACCTGCGGGTACGTCGCGGGGCGTTTACACCGAGCACAAGGTCTGGTATCTGAAGATGCATGACAACAGCGGACGCACAGGCTGGGGCGAAGTGGCACCACTGCCAAAGTTGAGTTGCGACGATGTGCCTGATTTTGAATCGGTTCTGCACGATGTCTGCAAGAATTTCAACGGAACAATCGATTATGAACGGCTGCGCGACTACCCGTCGATTCTGTTCGGGCTTGAATGCGCGCAAATCGGTTATAATCAGTTTAATAACGTCGATTGGAAAACACCGTTCGCTTTGGGCGCGGAAGGCATTCCAATCAACGGACTCGTGTGGATGGGCAGTTTTGAAGAGATGAGCGCCCGCATTGAAGAGAAACTGCGGCAGGGCTTTTCGTGCATCAAAATAAAAATCGGCGCCATAGATTTTGAGAAAGAAGTGGCTCTGATTGAGAAAATCCGCAACCGCTTTCCTGCCGATGTAATCACAATCCGCGTGGATGCAAACGGCGGTTTTAAGCCAGCGGACGCACCGCAGAAACTTGAACGGCTGTCGAAATTCGGCATTCACTCAATTGAGCAACCGATAATGGCAAGGCAATGGCGCGCAATGGCCGACGTGTGCCGCAACACGCCCATTCCCATCGCGCTCGACGAAGAACTTATCGGCGTGAACGAAACCGACCAGAAAATCAATCTTTTAGACGAGATACAGCCGCAATATATCATTCTGAAGCCGTCGCTGCACGGCGGATTGAGCGGCTGCAACGAGTGGATTCGGCTTGCCCGCGAGCGCGGCATCGGCTTTTGGGCAACATCGGCGCTGGAATCAAACATCGGGTTGCTCTACATTGCGATGTGGGCTGCGACACTCGGCGTCGGCATTCCGCAAGGGCTTGGCACGGGCGCGCTCTACACCAACAACATCGATTTGCCGCTGCAAGTTGTCGGCGAGAAACTATGGTACAAACCCATTGATAATTATGACTTTAGCCAATTTTTTACAGGATTGGAATAGTCCGTCCGACACTGTTGCCGTGCGCACATCGGGCTCAACTGGCACGCCCAAAACATTGCTTGTCGAGAAACGACAGATGCTTGCCAGCGCGCGCATGACCTGCGATTTTCTGAATCTGAAGGCAGGCGACTCGGCGCTGTTGTGCATGTCGCTCGATTATATTGGCGCCAAGATGATGGTTGTCAGGGCAATAGAACGAAATATGCGGCTGGTTGAAGTTGCACCGTCGGGACATCCGCTTGCCGAAATTGCTGAAGATATTGATTTTGCGGCTATGGTTCCGCTTCAGGTTTACAACTCGCTGCAAGTTCACGATGAGCGGCAAAAATTAATGAAAATCAAGCATTTGATTATTGGCGGCGGCGCTATCGACAAGAAAATGCAGAAAGAGTTGCGCACGTTTCCGAACGCCGTCTGGTCAACCTACGGAATGACTGAAACGCTGTCGCACATTGCCTTGCGGCGAATCAGCGGCCCCGAAACAACCGATTGGTACACACCTTTGGCTGGCGTAACAATCGGACTGACCGAAAACCAATGCCTGACTATTAGCGCACCGCACCTGTCAGATATAGTACTGACAACCAATGATATAGCAGAAATTGACAGCAACGGCAATTTCAAAATTCTTGGCCGCGCCGACAATGTGATAAACAGCGGCGGCGTGAAAATCCAGATTGAAGAAGTGGAACGACGGCTGAACGATTTAGGCATTGACAACGTGGCTGTTAGCAGTTGCACCGATGAAAAATTCGGCGAAGCGGTTGTTCTGCTGAACGCCAGCGCAGTCAATGATTCAACTCTTAATCAAGCCATTAGCCAACTGCCGAAATATTGGCAGCCCAAACACATCATCAATGTTGACACCATTCCACTGACCGAAAATGGAAAGATTGCGCGACAGAAGGTGAAGGAAATCGCAAAAACTGCAGAATAACAAGCCGTTATCTCTACTGTGTTTTTTGCACAAATTTGGCTTTCAGCACTTTATATAGAATAAATACAACATTTTAAATCTAATCGATTTTCTATCTTTGCCGCAAATTTTCAAGCGATGGCACATAAAGCAGGTTTTGTAAATATTATCGGCAACCCGAATGTCGGCAAATCGACGCTGATGAACGCCTTTGTGGGCGAGCGGCTGTCCATTATCACCAACAAGGCGCAGACCACGCGCCACCGCATAATGGGCATTGTCAATGGCGATGATTTTCAGATGGTTTACTCTGACACGCCAGGCATTCTGAAGCCGCACTACAAGTTGCAGGAAGCAATGCTGAAGTTTGTCGATACAGCGCTGGTCGATGCCGATATTATTGTGTATGTGACAGATATGGTGGAAACGTTCGACAAGAACGGCGAGTATCTTGAGAAGGTTCGCAAGAAAAATATTCCGATTATCCTGCTTATCAACAAGATAGACTTGAGCAACCAAGCCGAACTTGAGGCAAAGATTCAAATGTGGCGCGAGGTGCTGCCCAACGCCTACATTTATCCCGTTTCGGCGCTGCACAAATTCAACACGGCCGAGGTTTTCGAGAAGATTAAGGAACTGCTGCCCGAAAATCCGCCCTACTTCGACAAGGACGAACTCACCGACCGCACGCAACGCTTTTTCGTTCAAGAGATTATCCGCGAGAAAATCTTCCTAAACTACAAAAAGGAAATTCCTTACTCGTGCGAGGTGTTGGTCGACGAATTCAAAGAAGGTCAGGAACTTACACGCATTAGAGCAATAATTTACGTATCGCGCGAGCAGCACAAGGGCATTATTATCGGCCACCAAGGCGCGGCGCTGAAAAAGGTTGGAACCGAGGCGCGTAAGGACATTGAGCAGTTTGTCGGCACCAAAGTTTTTCTTGAATTGCTGGTGAAGGTGCAGAAAGACTGGCGCGACAAGGACCAAAACCTGCGGTTCTTTGGATACGAGCAAGATTAAGAACGTAAACAATTAACAACAAAAGGCTGCTCAAAGCAATCTGTGGTCTGTTGTCCGTTGTCTGAAGTCCAAAAACATACTTAATAGATAAAACTTAAAACGAAATAAAAAATGGCGAACATTGTTGCGATAGTAGGAAGGCCAAATGTCGGCAAATCAACACTTTTCAACCGGATGGTCGAGAGCCGTCAGGCTATAACCGATGCCACCGCAGGCGTCACCCGCGACCGCCACTACGGCAAGTGCGAGTGGGGCGGACTTGAGTTTTCGGTCATCGACACTGGCGGGTATGTCACAAACAGCGACGACATTTTTGAAGGCGAAATTCGCAAGCAAGTGAAACTGGCTGTCGATGAAGCAGATGTGATTCTCTTCCTAACCGATGTAACTGGCGGTGTGACTGACCTTGACGATGATGTGGCTGAACTTCTGCGCAAATCGCGCAAACCTGTTGTGGTGGCCGTCAACAAAGTGGATAATATTGACCGACAATATCTTACGGGTGAATTTTACTCGCTTGGACTGGGCGAAATCTACGCCATTTCGGCAATAAACGGTTCCGGCACCGGCGACCTGCTGGATGCCATTGTGGCCAAATTCGACCGCAACAAACCCGCCGACGAGGCCCGCGACCTGCCCAACATTGCCGTTGTTGGCCGCCCGAACGCAGGAAAATCGTCGTTTATCAACGCACTGCTTGAGCAGGACCGCAACATTGTGACCGACATTGCCGGCACCACCCGCGACTCAATCAACACCGTTTACAACAAGTTCGGTTTTGAGTTCAACATTATCGACACGGCCGGTCTGCGCAAGAAGAACAAAGTTGAGGAAAACCTTGAGTTTTATTCAGTTATGCGCGCCATACGCACCATTGAGGAATCGGATGTCTGCTTCCTGATTATCGATGCCACGCTGGGACTCGAATCGCAGGATTTGAACATTTTCAGTCTGATTGTCAAAAACCGCAAAGGCGTTGTAATTCTGATAAATAAGTGGGATTTGATTGAGAAGGAAAAGAACACGATGGAAGAGTACGAGGCTGCCGTCAAGGCCAAACTGGCACCTTTCAACGATGTGCCGGTGCTGTTCATTTCGGCTCTCACCAAACAGCGTGTGTTTAAGGCCGTTGAGACGGCAATGCAGGTTTACAAAAACCGCCGCCAAAAAATCTCGACAGCCAAACTGAACGATGTTATGCTTGCCGCCATCGACAACTATCCGCCACCGACAGTGAAGGGTAAATACATAAGAATCAAATATGTAACGCAGTTGCCGACGCCGTCGCCGCAGTTTGCCTTCTTCTGCAATCTGCCGCAGTACATTCGCGACCCGTACCGCCGCTACCTTGAGAACAAAATGCGCGAAAACTTTGAACTTCAAGGTGTTCCGGTGCAGATTTATTTCCGCGAAAAGTGATGCAAAACAATTTTGCATACCTTGTAGCATGAATCGGGAACTCTAATGAAGGTTTTGTTCTTATCGGCCTGGTATCCACATCGTTATGATGCAATGTGGGGTTTGTTTGTGCGCAAGCACGCCGAAGCGGTTTCGCGTTTCGCTGATGTTTGCGTGCTTTATCTGTTTGCCGATGAAAACGTCAGGCAATTCGATATTGTAGAGCAGACAACCAACAGTGTGCGAGAAGTTTACGTCTATTATCCGTTTACAAACAAGCCCGTTTTGCGACCACTGACAAAGGCCATCGGCTACGTTAGGGCATTTTGGCGCGGATTTGCGGTTGTGCGGCAGAATTTTGGATTACCCGATGTGGCTCAGGCTAACGTGCTTACTCGCAGCGGTGTTTTGGCATATTGGCTCAAACGGCGGTTCAGCATACCATATATAATAGTTGAACATTGGACAAGATATCTGCCGCAAAACTTTAATTATAAAGGAATTGCACGAAAAATAATGACACGCATATGCATTAAAAATGCATCGTGCGTTTTGGCCGTCAGCAATATGCTACGCACGGCAATGCAAAATTGCGGGTTAAATAATGGCAACTTCCAAATCATTGATAATGTCGTAGATGACTTCTTTTATGAAGCACAAAAATCCAACACGGAACATCGATTCAGATTCCTTCATATTTCGTGTTTCGAAGAGCCGCATAAAAATGTCAAAGGAATATTGAACGCCACAAAACAATTATTGCAACAACGCGCTGATTTTGAGTTGGTTCTTATCGGCACAGGGCAGGATTGGCAAGAAGTTGTCCGATATGCCAAAGAGTTGGAACTACCCGACGATGTTCTGCGCTTTGTTGGTGAGCAGACACCGGCAGAAGTTTGCCGTTATTTTACTGAAAGTGACACACTTGTAATGTTTTCACGTTACGAGACGGCGGGCATAACTTTCTGCGAGAGTTGGGCAACAGGTACGCCTGTCATCAGCACGTCGGTTGGCATCATACCCGATTGTTTGTCAGACACAAATGGTGTTTTGGTGGCAATGGAAGACGAGTCCGACCTTTGCTCAAAAATGTCGTGGATGATTGATAATCACAAGCATTTCAATGCTGACGAAGTCCGCCAGACAGCACAAAGGTTCACTTACGAAAATGTTGGAAAACGGTTGTACGACATTTATTGTCAGGCACTTAAAAATGGTTGAGCCTTTATTCGTCAATCTTTAGCTGCCAAGCCATTTTCATACTTGCCAATCAGGCCAAAATACCAAACCAACTGCGCAAAAATTGCAACAAAACCGCCTGTGCTGTAACCAATTACGGCAATCAGGAAACTGCCACGCCAAATGCCAACGGCGAGCCCGGCGATTCGCAGTACGAAGGTCAGCAACTCAAACAGAAAACCAATTTTCTGCTTCTTGAAAATATCTGACAGATAGCAAATTGGACCAACAAGCGTAGTCATAAAAATCCACGGAAGCATTGCCCGAATGTAAGTGCCTGTTGTCTGCCAACCATCGCCTAAAAGCCACGCAGTTAGTTGTGGCAGAACGAAATACAAAATTGCGAACGCAGGTGCGACAATCAACGTGGTTCTCACGGCCAATTTGCGGAAGAATCCGCGAATGCTCTCGCCGCGCTGCACACGTTGCGTAGTATCTTGAAAAAACACCTGGAATACCGACCTTATAATCAGATTGATAGGTGTAAATGCCAATGTCAGAGCCATTCCGTAAAAACCGATTTCAGTCAGGCTGAAAAATGGTGTAAGAAGCAGTATCGGCAGGTTGCTGCTGACATAATTCACAATTGACCGCGGCAGCGAGTATTTCGGGAAATTGGCATACTCGCGGGCCATCAGGCGGCACTCGGCGCGGTCGAAAGTGAGCAGCGGACGAATGGCGGTGCGGAAAGTGGCGGCAACGTTGGTGGCTAGTGCGATAATTGGCGCCAAAACCGAACCCACAATCAGACCGTTGCGCAGGAAACCTGCAAGCCCCCATTTCAATCCTACGCCTGTGGTGCATTGTGTTATCTGATAAGCACTTACCGAAGTAAACCGTCCGTTGCGCGTGTGCCAGTAGTTGAGTAGCGTCCAGAGCGAAATGGCAAAAATGTAAATTGGTAGCATCCAATAACTTGCAGCCAGTTCGGGTGCGTTAAGCAAGGCGGAAATTTGACTTGCAAACGGAATCGACAGCACAAATATCAGGCTGACAATCAGCGTTATGACAAACCCAACGTGAAAGCACGCCACACCGCTTTTCTCACTTTTCGGCAGCATAATCGAGTTTTGATATTCGGCAGTGGCGAACAGTGTGGCAATGCCGCCGATAGTCAGAAAAATGTTGAGTGTGCCAAAATCATCGGGCGTGTAAAGGCGCGTCAGAATAGGATAGACCAAAAGCCCGATAGCCTGTGCTATAATATTGGCTGTAAGCAGTTTTGAAGTATTTTTGACTATGCTAGAGTTCATTGCCCTTTTGTTTACAAATATATGCGCAAATCCGATTTAAACTTGTTCAACAGCGAAGCCCCCGATAGTTATCGGAATAAACTTGTTCAACTCGTTATAAATCACATTTTTGTAGCCACAACGCAAACTTTTTTCTCTTTCTTCACCTTGCCGTCAAGGTCGAACAACTCGCAGTAAATCACATAGATGCCCGTTGGAACACGGCGATTGTTATCATCAAGGCCATCCCACGCCCAGAAACCGCTTGTGCCAAGCAATTGATTGTTTGCCAACGTGCGCATTTTCAAGCCTTTAGCATTAAAAATGGTAACATTGGCCACGTAGCCTGCTTCGTCGGTGTTGTAGGCGATTTCAAGTTGGTCTTCAAAACCGTCGTTGTCGGGCGAGAAGACTTCGTTGTTGAGACTCACGAGCGCATCGCTGTCGGTTGAGATGGGGCGTGCGGCCGAGTTTGGTAGTCCAGGCGTGGCCCAACCAACTTGTTCCGATGCCGAATGCCAGTTGCCTGGGTTGTCGGCAGGCTGCTCATTATCAATTCGTTCAAGGCTGACACCATTCAAATCTTTGAGCAGCGCAAAATGCATTTTGCTCGAGTAGTTCACTTCGTCGAAAATGTTGCCAGCGGTGTCTGCCAGCACAATGTTGCCTTCGCCATCGGGCATCGACGGCAGAGCCGCCACTTGGTACAACTCGCCGTGGTGGTAGGTTGCGGCAATGTTGGCAATGTCGGTCGAAATGGCTATATAACTATGCGGCAATAAAATAGAGCCATAACCATCAATGGTTTTCGGACTTTTCAGATTGCCATCGGTGCGGGTAGCCAACACAAGTCCAGCAATATTCACAGCGTGGTCAGAGCGGTTGTAGAGTTCCACAAAATCGGCACCGTTGGGGTAAGGATTGAACAATATCTCGCTGATTATCAAATCACCAGTTTCCGCTTTCCGCGGCAAGGCAAATCGAACGGTGTTCGCGGCCATTCGGTTTCCTGCAATGTCGGTCAAAGTGGAATCAACGGTCAGCGTATACGTCTCATTTTCAGACAGAAAATCATTAAGAATGGTAATGACCATAGTCAAGTCTTTAGCCGAAGTGTATGCGTATGTGAAATTGTAGCCAACAGGCTCAATATTAAGCATTTCGTGATGACCGTCGATTGTAACTGGCTCACTGAAATAGAGTTGCAGAGTGTTTTCGTCAACAGGCACGGCACGCAAAAGTCGCGGTTTAATATTATCGACAACCGTTTGGTTTATAGAATTTTGCGCGCAAGGTGTACCGCCTGCCGAGTTTTCAGTTTGAGCCCAATTGGCCGCCGATTCGTCGGCATTGTCAACATCGATTCGCTCAAGCGAGTAGCCGCCCGCAGCCTTCAGGTCGTCGGCAAACCAACTCTGCTTGTAATTGGTTTGGCAAATGGGGTCGGCACCGTTCTTGCAAATGGTGATGCTGCCCGATTGCGGCAAAGCGGGCATCTTACTAACATTCACCACGTTGCCGTATTTCTGCATATCGTTATCGCCGCTCACTTTGGTTAGAATCGCGTAACTTTTCGCGCCAATCATCCCATCGTCGATATTGTAATATTTGTTGCCAATGATAATATTGTAGTCAACCAGATAAATGTCGAACGGACTGCGGTTGTAGAGTTCAATCCACTCATTTTCAGGCAGTCCCGCCGATGGTTCAGGTGTGGCCATAATCTCGCTAATCACCAAATCGTAGAGCGCGGCTGGATGATAAACGAATTGTATCGTAGTGTCTTTCATTATGTTACCGCATCCGTCGGCAAGATTGGCAATGCGGATTTCGTGTGGCGAATCGGCGCTGTATGGCGCATTGTAAACAAGCGTTAACTTGCTGTTTTCGAATGTTGTAGAGCCAATTTTGTACTTGTTGTCCAACAAGTAATTGGCGGCGTTTTTCAACGATTTCGTTGTGGGCGTTTCCGAGAACTCGAGCCGCAACTGATTGTCGGTCAGCGGAACAAGATTCTCGATTCTGATTGGCGTTTTGTCTAAATTTTTGGCATACACCGAGTTACGTTGTCCAGGCGTGCCGCCGCGTTTGTCGGTTGAGTAGGCCCAGTTGCGCCAGCCGCTGCACATATTATCATAGTCGATGCGCTCGAACGACCAACCGCCGTTGGCTTTTTCGGCATCGTAAATAGATGTGGATGAATAAGTTAGACTGTCGATAATGCGGCCTTCGGGCGAAACGAGTTGCAAAGTGCGCCCCGTGTTGGTCAGGTGCGACGATGTGATGGCGCCCACCGTTTTGCCATACGTTGCGAAAGTGTCGGCGGCAGCGGCTGTTGTTATAATCAGATATTCGCCGCTATTTATCACCGAATCAGGAAGTTTGCGAACAACATCGCTGATGTTAAGCGTCCAGCCTTTCAGTTCGATGTTACGATTGCTGCGATTGTAGATTTCCAAATAGTCGGCGTTGGGTAGCATCCAATCGGTGGGATTGAACATCAACTCGTTGAATACCAAATCGTAAGGTTCGGCTGGCGCAGTGTATTTGAACGTCGTGCTTTGCGGTTCCATTGCTGCGCCTTTCACGTTTTTCACACCCGAAACCGTCAGTTGGTGAACGCCGTCGCCGATGGTGCTTGTTTTTAGCGTAACACGTTGTGGTTCAGTTTGGTTGAATACTACTTCGTCGATTGTCACGCCTTCAATCAAGTAGTTGCCGCGGTCGGTTGCCGAAGCGGCATCAATGGCGCACGAAAACTCAACGCCGATGGTGCGATTATCAGTGCAAACCGCTGAAACTAAAGCAGGTGGCGCAATCTGTCGTGTGATGGTGGTGTTGCCGAACCAAAACATCCCTGCACGCGTTTTCGTGAAAACGAAACAATAACCGTGGCAAGGTAGATTATTATAGGTGTCGTCGATGAAATCGTCGCCCCAAACAGTGTCGTGCGATGTGGTTGGATTGACAACATAGTTCAGCGTCCAACTACCTTTGGACGAGCGAGTTACAATCACGCCGATTTCCGACTGCGCCGTCCAAACGTAGCGCGTCTGGCAGAGCAGAGTTTTGGTTCCGTTGGCGTCAATGCGGTACATCGCCAGATTCTTCGTGCTTCCCGAAAGGCAGATACCCACTGCGTAACCTTTTATCTTTTTGTTATTTAGGTTGCTGTCCGACGCCATCAGCCAATAATGGAATCGGTTCGATGTTGTGGGCTCAAACGTCGATTTCATTGTAAACTGCCAAATGGTTGTGCCATTGTAAAATAGGCTGTCGCTGACTTGTGCCGTCACAAAACTGGTTCCGCCAACGCCTTCAAGATTATGTTTGATATACGAATCATCTGTAATCCAATCGGTTACATTGTCCCAACTGGCCAAAGCATCGGTACCAACGGCATCGGTAAAAATGGTATCGGCAGATAACTGATTGTAATCCAGCGTGATTTCAGTTGCGAGCAATGTATTTTGCCAGCCAAAAAATATTGACAGACAAATTAAACAGAGAGAAAATTTTTTATTCATCTTTGTACGATTTCAAAAAAGCGATGCGTTTGAATATATCTTTTTGATAATCAATATATTTTAAAACATCGGTTTTAAATTTCGAATCGAGTTAAAGATAGAAAATAATTAATAAGTTTGACTATGAAGATAGCCGTTGTAGGTGCCAGCGGTGCCGTTGGCCAGGAATTTTTGAAGATTTTGAACGAGAGAAATCTTCCGATTGACGAGTTAGTGCTGTTCGGGTCGGCCCGCAGCGCTGGAACTTCTTACGAATTCAAGGGTAAGAAAATTGTAGTTAAAGAGTTGAAACACAACGATGATTTCAAAGACATCGACATTGCTTTGACATCGGCGGGCGCCAGCACTTCGAAGGAATACGAGAAGACCATCACAAAGTATGGTTGCATTATGATTGACAACTCGAGCGCGTTCCGTATGGACACCGACGTGCCTTTGGTTGTGCCTGAAGTGAACCCCGAAGATGCGCTGAACGCACCGCGCAACGTGATTGCCAACCCGAACTGCACAACCATCATTATGGTGGTGGTTCTGAAGGCTTTGGAAGAGTTGTCGCACATCAAGCGCGTGCACGTGGCAAGTTATCAGAGCGCGAGCGGCGCGGGCGCAATGGGTATGGCTGAACTCGATCAGCAGATTAAGGATTACGCCGCAGGTAAAGAACTGACTGTCAATAAATTCTCATCACAGCTGCTCTACAATGTCATTCCGCACATCGACGTCTTCACCGACAACGATTACACGAAGGAAGAAATGAAAATGTATAACGAGACCAAGAAGATTATGCATTCCGACATTGCCGTGAGCGCCACCTGCGTGCGCGTGCCCGTTATGCGTGCTCATTCTGAAGCCATCTGGTGCGAGACAGAGAAACCTGTTTCACCCGCCGATTTCCGTGCCGCTTGCGCGAAAGCCGCTGGTGTGACGGTTGTCGATAACCCAGCCAACAAAGAGTACCCAATGCCATTGTTCGTCGCAGGTCAGGACAATGTGTCGGTAGGCCGCATCCGCGCCGACATTGCCAACCCCAACGGCATCACCTTCTGGTGCGTTGGCGACCAAATCCGCAAGGGCGCCGCTTTGAATGCCGTGCAGATTGCTGAATATCTGATTTCGAAGAAATTCAAGGCATAAGGCGTAAGTATTAGATAAAAGCGCCGCAGCTATTAGTTGCGGCGTTTTTTTATGCTACCATATAAAGATTGGCAGCTATTTGACTACCTTTGCGGCTCAAAATTTTGACAATGATTACAGTATCAAATCTCTGCGTTCAGTTTGGCAAACGCATTCTTTTTCAGGATGTTAATCTTAAGTTCACACCTGGCAACTGCTACGGCATCATTGGCGCAAACGGCGCTGGAAAATCCACTTTTCTGAAGACACTCTACGGCGGAATCGACGCCACGCGCGGAACCGTCACCATTGGACCGCACGAACGGCTGTCGGTGCTGAAGCAGAACCACTTTGAGTTCGACGACTGCACCGTGCTTAACACCGTGCTAATGGGCCACGCCGAACTGTGGCGCGTGATGAATGAGAAAGACGCGCTCTACGCAAAACCTGATTTCAGCGAAGAAGACGGCATCAAGGCATCGGAACTTGAAGAGAAATTTGCCGAGATGGACGGCTGGAACGCCGAGAGCGACGCTGCAACGCTGTTGAGCGGACTGGGCATCAAAGAAGATTTGCACCAAAAATATATGCGTGAGTTGAGCGGTAAAGAGAAGGTGAAGGTGCTGCTGGCGCAGGCGCTTTTCGGCAAGCCCGACAACCTGCTGCTCGACGAGCCCACCAACGACCTCGACCTCGACACCGTGACCTGGCTCGAAAACTACCTGTCGGAATTTGAAAACACGGTGCTTGTGGTCTCGCACGACCGCCACTTCCTCGACTCAATCTGCACCCATACCGTCGACATCGACTTCAACCGCATTCAGATGTTCGCCGGCAACTACAGTTTCTGGTACGAGTCGAGCCAACTTGCTCTGCGTCAGCAACAAATGCAGAACAAAAAGGCCGAAGAGAAGAAGAAGGAACTTGAAGAGTTCATCCGTCGGTTCAGCGCCAACGTGGCCAAAAGCAAGCAGACCACTAGTCGCAAGAAAATGTTGGAAAAACTTAATATTGAAGAGATTAAGCCGTCAAACCGTAAATATCCCGGCATCATCTTCACACCGGCGCGTGAGTGTGGCGACCGCATTCTCGAAGTGAAGGATCTTTCGAAGACTGTTGATGGTGTGAAACTGTTTAGCAATCTGAACTTTACGGTCAACAAAGATGATAAAATCGTCTTCCTGTCGCGCAACACCCGCGCAATGACCATTCTCTTCGAGATTCTGAAAGACCACCTTGAGCCCGACACCGGCTCATACATTTGGGGGCAGACCATCACAAAGGCCTATCTGCCGCTCGACAACGAGAAATTCTTCAAAGACGACATCACGCTGATGGACTGGCTGGCACAGTTCTCTGAAGACACTAGCGACCTCTATCTGCGTGGTTATCTGGGTAAAATGCTCTTCTCGGGCGACGAAGTGAACAAGAAGGCCAATGTGCTGTCGGGCGGCGAGCGCGTGCGCTGTATGATTGCGCGGATGATGATTCGCAACGCCAACGTCCTCATCCTCGACACCCCGACCAACCACCTCGACCTTGAGTCGATTCAGGCGTTCAACAACACGCTGGTCAAGTTCAAGGGCAACGTGCTGATGTCGTCGCACGACCACGAGTTCATTCAGACCGTGAGCAACCGCATCATCGAAATCGGTCCCAACGGCATGATTGACAAGATGATGGAATACGATGATTACATCAGCGACAGCCATATTGCCGAACTGCGTAACCGGCTTTACGAATAACAGAGCCAACCGCATAAAAAAAGCCGGCATTAAGCCGGCTTTTTATTTTTAAATATCAGATTACCACTCTGTTGTAATTCTGTTATTATAGATGCGATAGGCATTGTTCTCATTGCTCGACACGGCTTTGTAGAAAATTGTGCCCTTCACCATCGGATATTTCTTTTGTGAGTAAACGCTCTTGTCGAGTTGTTTGCTTATTGTCAGATTAAGGTCGTGATTGCCCTTGCCCGAGAATCGCTGGCCGATGTTCTCGATGATGATTGGCGACTCATTGCCAAAATTCAGCACCACCTTCTCAATCACAAACGGACTGTCGTATTTCGACACCACAGGAATAAAGCAGTTGCAGCCTTCGATGGTCTCACCGTTGTCAGTTCCGCCGGTCAGGTTGATGTCGCTGTTCACGAAAATCTCAACGCTGTTTTCCTTCACGTTGAACCAAAAATCCTTCGACGCGTTGCCGCATCTAACCGTTATCTTGTTGTCGGGGTCGTCGTAGCACTCATCAACCGAATAGCGCACAACCCATTCGCTTCCATCAGGTTTGATGTCGTTGATTTTTGCACAGTTCGATTTCACTTTCGGTGTGACCGATGTTTTAATGATGCGGCCGTTGGTATAGAGCGAGAAACGAATTTCGCCAAGCGATGTTCCGACAGCTTCAATCGACACGTTTTTAATCATTTGCGCAATCTTGCTGACAGCCACATTACACTTGGTTTTGCGGTTGTCCACATCGATAAACGATTTCGAAAGTGCCTTAATCTCGGTGCTCAACTGATTCAGTTTCTCAACGCTTTCCGCATCGTCAATCTGCGCCAAAAGGCCTTCGAGTTGTTGCGTCAGTTCACGGTCGGCGCGCTCATATTCCATGATCAGTTTCTTGAGTTGGAACTCGGTGAACGGATATTTCATGTGGTAATAGAAGGTTATCTTGCCCTTCTCGCTTACCTTTTCCCAATAGTATTCTTCGACCTGATTCACCGAAATGCCCTTAATGAACGGGATGTCGGCAGCGCGAGTCTTGGTTGCAACCTTATAGTTCTCGGTAATGCTCATGTCGCCCGACTTGGTGTCCTCTGTCAGAGTGTATTCCGATGTCGACGAGATGTTGTCAGCTACCGAACTGATAATATGTTCTTTAACCTTTATCAACGCTTTTTCCTGTGCATCTTCAAGTGTATTGCTCGAAGCCACCACAATAATGTAGTCCTTCACTAAAGTGTTCACCCATGCGGGTTTCTTTTTGGGTTGATGTTCAAGCACTTTCGCTTTTTGTGCATAAGTCTGGTTCACCATACCAAAACCGACAAGCAATGCCAATGCTATTAGTATCTTCTTCATAGTGACGGATTTTGAATTTGATTAAAAAAGGAAGTTGCCTTTTCCGGACAACTTCCTAAAAATCATTCAGTAACAATTTTAATTATTGCAACTTGCTCATTTCCTCGTCAAATTTCTGACGGAATTTCTCGCGGTCGTACATAACCTCGAGTTTCTTGTCTTTCGAGATTGCGCTTTCGGCAGCGTTAACAATGTCTTCCTTGCTCATCTCGACAGCTACAAATGATTCATAGCCACCGCCTTCAGCTTCATAATACTTCTCGCAGGTAACAGCAACACTCGACAATTTCTGGTTAACAACCTCTTTCGTCATGTTCTGGTACGATTGCTCGAATTCGCTTGCACCGGCAGCATCCATTTCGTTCACATAGTTCTCGGTAACCGATTTGATTGTCGATGCGATGTTTGCAGCCAAAGTCTGTTTGGCGTTAAGCAGAGCCTTTTGTTTGGCAGTGTTCAGATTAGCACTCTTGGCTGTTGCGCTTGCGCGGAAGAAATTCTTGTCAGAGCGGCCCTGGTCCTGGCACGGAATAGTTATTTCCTGACGACCCTTGGTTACTGATTGCGAGCCACCGCCGCAATTTGCAAATAGCAATGCTCCCATTGCAAATAAGCCTAAAATTGAAATCTTTCTCATAATCATAATTTTAAAAAGTTAACTACACAAATATTATAAAAATTTCGATTGTAAGATGCTTTAGTTGCCCAAAAGGTTGCTTCAACTTGAAAAAAAATAGCAGCTAACTCTTTTTTTATTTTTTAGCCGACCTCTCAAGCGCCCACAGAGCCGCCATTCCTGCCGCCATCAGCACAATGGCAATGGCCACTTCGGCGCTGAACTCTTGCGGAAAATACATCTGGTAACTCTGGATTATCGGCTTACCGTTTTTCAGCACTTCGGCGCCGTCCTGCATCAGATAGACGGGGTTTTTCCACGGCCAAATGGTGCCAAGGCTGCCGAAAATGAAGCCTGTGAGCACGGCCATCGTCTGGCGGGCATATCGGCTCAAAAGCCACGATAGGAAATGCGAGAACGCCAACAGCCCAACCACCACGCCAACGGCCACGGGGGCAATGATTTTCATATCGAAATGCGACACGGCGTAAATCATTATCAGTTGGTAGTTGCCCATCAGAATCAGCACAAACGAGCCCGAAAGGCCTGGCAGAATCATACTGCAGACGGCCACCGCGCCGCAGATTATCAAGTACCAAAAGGCGGTGTTCTCGGTTGCGGGATTCATCACCGAAAGGCCGAAGGCAACCGCCGCACCAACCACGAACGAAACGGCCGCCGCAACATCGATTTTACCTATCGATTTGCCTACAAACCAAACTGATACGAGTATCAGCCCGAAAAAGAACGACCACACGTAAACGGGGTACGACTGGAAAAGGAACTCGAGCAGTTTGGCCACCGATATAATGCTGACGCCGATGCCAACGAACACCGACAGCAGAAAACCGAAATCGACGTGCTGCGCGAACTCGCGGAACTTGAATTTGAGCAGTAGCTTAACCGCCTCAACGTCAAACGATTTGAGCGCGTTTATCAGCCGCTCGAAAATACCTGTAAGCAGTGCAATGGTGCCGCCCGAAACGCCTGGAATGACGTTGGCCACACCCATTGCAAAGCCTTTCAGGAAATTGGCTATGTGTTCCCTCATTCCTAATTATAAGTTGTAGATTTTCAAGATTTTGTCCCAAAGCATCGGCTCAAATTTCGAGCGGTCGAATTTTTCGCACTCGTCAACCGAAGCCACGTGCTTGGTGGTGTAGATTATGCTCTCGACAAAGGCTGGCGCGCGGCGCGAACCCTCGCCAAGGTTGATAAGCACATCGTCGCCGTTCTTGAGCAGACCGTTTTTCAACGACTCGAAGAAGCCGCCAACGCAGACAGCCGCTGCAGGTCCAATGCGGACGGTGGTCTCGTAGGCCACAAGTTTCGCCATATCAGCAAGATACTGCTCGTCGAAGGCGACAAAATCGCCACCCGACTCTTTCACGAGCGAAGCCACAATGGGGAAGGTTCCTGGCTTGCCTGTGGCCAAAATCGGAACGCTGGTCTTGGGGTTCTCGTAGCACGGATAGTCGTTCTGCCAACCATCGGGGAAGCCTGCGGCCTTGGCTTTTGCATAGCCCTCAACCATCGGCGTGCAACCCGACGGCTGAACCATAATGAATCGCGGCAAGCGGTTGTCGTAGCCCAAACCCTCAAGGTCGGCGCAGCCTTTGGCAATGGCAATCGGGCCTGTGCCGCCGCTGACTGCCTGAATGTAAACCGACGGCAGTTTGCCCATCTGGCGCAGCCACTCAAAAACCATCGTCTTTTTGGCCTCAACGCGCATCGGGTCGGTGTTGCCGCCCGAAATCAGAATGCCGTATTTTGCCGAATAGTCGGCGGCCACCTTTTTGGCCATCGCATAGTCGCCCTTCACGCGGAACAGGCCCTGGCCGTAGGTGTTTATCTCTGCCTCGTTGATTTTCAGCGTGTCTTCGGGCACAAAAACGCCAAGGTTGATTCCCGCTTCAGCGAAATAGTGCGCGAAAGCGTTGGCAATGTTGCCCGTGCTGGCCACGCAGTAGTCTTTCACGCCGTTCTCTTTGAGCACGCTTGCTGTGACGGCTCCCGCCACATCTTTGAAGGTGCCTGTGCCCTGGTTCAGGTCGTTGCGATAGGCGCGGACGGTGATATCGAGATTGTAGTATTTCTTTGCGAACTTCTCCATAAACTCCCAACGGTCGACAGGAATGGCGCCCTCGGTGTGCGAAATCTCGTTTTTCTTATCGATAAGTGGCAGGAAATCAAAGTAATGCCAAACGTTCTCGACGTGTTCTTTTGTTTCGATAAGTTTCTTCAACTCGCTGTAGTCGCGGTGATATTTCACATCGACGTAAGTTCCGCCGCAGTGCGGGCATTTCTGATTGTTGGCAAACCACTCCTTGAAACCTGAAATGTCGGCGCCGCATTTGCGGCAGTGAAGGTGGAATTTAGTGTTGTTCATATACGTGTAAATTAGTGATTGTCTTTATTTTGACTTTTGATTAACTTCTTTATTTCAGCGGGAATGGCCGAGTCGGGGACAATGTCGGTGAAATGAGTGTAAAGGTCGGGGTCCTGGCGGAATGCCTTGCGGAAGCAGTCGAAGCACTCATCGTTGCGATAGACGAGCAGATAAATCGCCGCCAAAACGTAGAGCAGAACGCTGTTGTCGGGCAGATACTCAAGTCCCTTTTCGAGCGAGTCAATGGCCGCCTGGTCATCTTCGACAGCCGAATAGGCCAATGCAAGATTTTCCCACGCCATTGTCTCGTAGTGGTTGAGTTCGAGCGATTTCTGGAAAGCGGCAATCGCATCCTCATAATTGTTGTTTTGTGCAAAAATCCGCCCAAGTTGGTGCCAAGCGGCATCGTGCTCGGGGTCGGCCTGAAGCACCTTGTCGAGCGAGTCGATAGCCAAATCGAATTCGCCGCGAGTGCTGAAAATCATCGCCTTGCCAAACCATGCGTCGGCATTGTCGCTGAACATTCCAACAATTTTGTTGAAACAGCGTTCCGCATCGTCGAGACGGTTAAGGTGGTAAAGGCACTCGCCAAGGTAGCACTGCGCCGACACGCTGTTGGGGTAGCCCTTCAGGTAGTCCTGATAGCACTCAAGCGCCTCTTGGTAGTAGCCCGCGTTGCAGCAGGTGTTGCCCTTGTTGAACACGGCGTCGTAGAACTCGGGGTCGAGAGCAATGGCGTAGTTGTAGGCTTCAATGGCCTTGTCGAACTCGCCAATGCCGTTGTAAACAATGCCCAAATTGTACCACGCGCTTTCCGAGAACGGGTCAAGGTCAATGGCGCGGTTGTAGGCCTTAATGCTTTCGTCGAAGCGGTCGAGACACTCGTAGCAGACACCTATTTTAAATAGGAAATCGATATTCTCGGGGAACTCTTTGGCGGCCACCTTGTAGATTGACAGCGCGGGCTTGTAGAACTGTCCGCCCTCGAGCATCTCGCCAATGCTCATGAAAATGTCCTCGCGCTCTTCGGGCTCAACATCGACGCTCAACTCGAGCGCTTTTTGGAAACTCTCGATAAACAAATCCTCGCTCTTGCCCATCTGCAGCAGCGCCGACGCCTTGGTCAGGTAATACTCGTAGTGGTCGGACAGCAGCGGCTCAAGCGGCAGAATGGTCTTTATGGCGGCCTTCACCTTGCCTTGGTGCACCTGAATCTGCGCCTGTTTGAGCAGCAGTTCGGGGTCGTTGCCATGCACTTTGAGCGCGGTTTCGCAGGCCTCAACGGCTTTGTTCTGCATATCGCGCTGCATGTAGTAATCGACAATCATCAGATACTCATCAACGTCGAAATACTGCGGCACGCCTGTCTTTTTCATAGTCTCGTACCGACGCACGTTCGACGCCATTTCCTTATCTTCATATAAATCGCCTGATTCTCGCATTGCATAGAATTTTGTGCAACTAAATTATCACTAAATATTTTACGGCACCAAACTGAATTTTGCCGCAATTAACACTTTAATAACAAGTTATTTTTAAGATTGACAGCAATTTGCAAAAAGTACCCCGACGAATGCCCGAAAAACAAAAAATGCGAATGAGCCCCCTTGGCGGAAGCCCGTTCGCAGTCGCATTTTTGGTGATACGGAACAGCGTTAGTAGTTGTCGCGCAGTTTTATGTTGCCATATTTTGCTGACACCTTGATTGTTCCGCCTTCGCTGGCGTTACCCATGCGGCCCTTCGACGATTTGTCGCTGTCGCGCGTCACATGCTCTTGATAGACAAGGTTGTGGTTCGGCGTGCTGATGTTGCCGTATTTGGTTTTCAGGTCGAACGAGAAGTTGCGTGCGTCCTTCACATCAATATCGGAATCAGAGTATTTGGCGTTGATGCTGATGTTTGCGAAATCGCGGCCAACACCACTGATAGCCACATTGCCATACTCAATGCCGATGTTGGCCATCACGCCCACGTAGCCCAACTGAAGTTTTGTGTAGCGCGTCGAGACGTCGATTTTGTCGGTGTTGGCGATGCTGATGTTGTCGTAGGCCGACTCAATGGCCACTGTTACGGCTGTGCCGATGGTGACTTTCGAGTATTTGCTCGACACGGCCACCGCCTGACCGCGGTCGATGGTGATGCCCGAGTAACTCAAATTGACACCGCCAATGTTCATCTCGCCGATTTCCGACTCGCGCGAATAGGCCAAATCAATCACTGGAAATCCGCCCGTAAGGTCATTCAACTGTTTGATTTTCAAATCTCCGTAACCAACCTTGACACTTGTGCGGCCGTTCAGTTGGTCAATAATCACATTGCCGAACTTGTTCGACAGGTTGATGTTGGTGTAGGCAGGCATCACAATGGTGTAACTCAAGTCGAAGTTTTCGTATTTCAGCGAGTTGGGCACTTCGGCGCTCACCGAAATCTTGTTGTCGGCCATCACTGCCGATGGCGTGATTTTCAGGCAGGTGCGTTCGGCCTCGTCGTCGCTGCCGCCGCGTCCTGTGACAACGGCCTCAATGGTCACGCGGTCGTCGTCGGTGTTCTCAATCACAATGTTGCCGTTGCGGTTCACAATCTCGAGCAGCGTGTTCTGGTCGATGCTGAACTCGTAGCGGATTGTCTTTTTGAACTCTTTTCGAGCGGCCTGGGCTGGTAACGTCATCAGCAGAACGGCCGCCGCCATCAAACTATAAATCAACTTTTTCATCTTGTTTCGTATTTAATTGTTTGATACTATTCAGATTAGTAATTATTTGGTTCAACACTTCGATTTTTGTCTGATAGTGATTTATCATCGCGTCAATCAGCACGGGATTGTCGGGGTTGGCCTTCAGCTCTTTTTGCAGATTGACAAACAGTTCGTCCATTTCCGACATCTCTTTCAGCAGTTCGGCTTTCTGTTGCTCGTCAACGGTTTCAGTCTTGCGGATTTCGTCGAGACGGTTGTCGACAAGGTTGATGTAGTAGTTCTGCGTCTCGCTGTACTCGGGCTCAACCTTTGCCTTCACGTAGTTGGTGGTGCGCTCAATGAGTTTCATTGGTGCATCGGGGTCGGCGTTGGCCATCTCGGCCTCTATCAGCCTGACACCGCGGTGGATGCCCGTGCTGACCACGGTTGCGCCCAACACTATCGCAATCACCGCCACGGCGGCAATCTTCAGAATCTGGGTGCGGCTGCGGCCAATGGTGTGGCGCTGCTCGGCCTCGAGTTTCTGCATAAAGCGGTCGAAGTGGCCGTCCATTGGTTCGCAATCGTCGAACTGGCTGCGGTTCTGTTCAATAAATTTCTTTAACTCATCCATATCTCGAATTTTTTCGTTTCCAAAAGTTCCTGTAATTTTTTTCTGGCCCGTGAGTAGCCTGTGCGCACAGCGGCGTTGCTCATTTCCAATATCTGGGCAATTTCGTCGTGGTCGTAGCCCTCAATCAGGTGCAGGGTGAGCAGCACTCTGTAGTTATCGGGCAGCGAGCCGATGGCCAACTTCACCTGCCCCACCTTGTAATCGACCTCGCCGTCGTCGTAGGGCTCGGAATCGATAACAGTGCGTCCCTCTTCGAGCGGGTCAAGATCGAGTTTGCGTTTCCGAAGCGCATCGAGCGACCGGTTCACCACAATGCGCTTCAGCCACGCGCCGAAACTCACCTCGCCGCGGAACGAGTCGATGTTCCGGAACGCCGCAAGAAAAGCCTCCTGCATCACATCTTCGGCCTCCATCGAGTCGCGAACAAACCGCAGACAGGTGTTGTACATCGCCTTGTAATACAGTTTGTATATCTCGAACTGGGCCTTGCTGCTCCCGTTCCGGCACTCATCAATGAGTCGACTGTTAATATCTACGTAGTTCGATTCCAAAATCACTTATCAAATTACACCATAAATGACGCGCCAATTTTTCAAATGTAACACTTGTTGGGGGATTTTTTAGAAGATTGGGGTTATAAAGTATTTAAACACGTAGGGCTGCCACAATATGACAGCCCTACAATGCGGATATTCAATATTTTACCCGATTATCAGTTCACCATCACCCGATGTGCCACGTTGCCAACCTTTACAATGTAAATGCCCGCGGTATTGATGCGAATTTCGGCAGTAGAGGCATGGCGCGCCGCGTCTCTACGAGCAACCAATCGTCCCATCGCATCATAAACAATGATTTCAGCGGTAGCGTTTTCAACAGTTATTGTGTTGCCGTGGGTGTAAATATTTATGGTGCTAACGGCTTTTACTGTGATGGGCGTAGGTGTATATCCCCAAACTACAGGCCGGTTGTGATAGTTCCAATCTTTATCCCAACCAGAAGGCTGAGACTCAGCCTCACAAGTAATTGTCAAGTCGAAACATTCATTGAATGCATAGCCTCCGATGCTTTTAACTGAATTGGGAATGGTTACCGAAACAAGGTCAATGCATTCATCGAATGCATAACTGGCGATTCTTTCAACTGAATTAGGAATGATTACCGAGATAAGGTCAATACAATCATTGAACGCATAACTGCCGATGCTTTCAACTGAATTGGAAATAATTACCGATTTAAGGCTGTAGCAACCAGAGAACGCACCATAATATATAATCTTGCAGTTATTGTTTATCTCGCATGACGTTATGTCGGATGATTTAGCCTTTATAAGGCACAAATACGGATTCTCACTATTTCCTAAATAATATGCATTATCATACTCTTTATATTGTAAACTTCCGCAATCACTGAACGCACGGTTGCCAATGCTTGTTACCGAATTCGGAATGGTTATTGAGGTAAGGCCACTGCAACCTTGGAACGCCGATTCGCTAATGCTTGTTACCGAATTTGGGATGGTCACCGAGGTAAGGCTGTTGCAATTTCCAAACGTATTATCTTCAATGCTTGTAACAGAATTGCCGATGGTGATTGATGTTAGACCGCTGCATCCGAAGAAAGCATTGTTGCCAATGCTTGTAACAGAATTTGGAATGGTGACCGATGTCAATTTTTTGCATACATAGAACGCATAGTCGCCGATACTTGTTATCGAGTTTGGGATGGTTATTGAAGTCAGACCGCGACAACCATCGAACGCATCATAATATATAGTCTTGCAGTTGTTGTTTATCTCGCATGATGTTATGTCGGTTGATTTAGCCTTTATAAGGCACAAATACGGATTTTCATCATTTCCAAAATAATAAGCACTGTCATACTCATTATATTGCAAACTGCTACAATGACTGAACGCATCGTTACCAATGATTGTTACCGAATTCGGAATGGTTATTGAGGAAAGGCCACTGCAACCGTAAAACGCCCAATCACCAATGCTTGTTACCGAATTCGGAATGGTTACCTCTATCAGGCCGCTGCAACCATAAAACGCATAATTGTCAATACTTGTAACCGAATATGGAATTGTGTATGTTGTATCCAATTTTCCTGCAGGACAACAAACAATTGTTGTTTTATCCTTGTTGAATAAAACACCGTTTTCTGATGTGTAGTTCGCGTTATTGCTATTCACATTTATTTCATTAAGGCAGTGGCAATTCCTGAATGCGCCGTTGCCAATGCTTGTTAACGAATTGGGGATGGTTAACTCTGTCAGGCCGCCACAATCGTAAAACGCATTGTTACCGATGCTTGTAACCGAATTCGGAATGGTTACCTCTGTCAGGCCTCTGCAACAGTAAAACGCATGATTACCGATACTTGTTACCGAATTCGGGATGGTTACCTCTGTCAGGCCGCTGCAATCGTAAAACGCACCATCACCAATGCTTGTTACCGAATTCGGAATGGTAATTGAAGTCAAACCAATACAACCACTGAATGCACTTTTGCCAATGCTTGTAACCGAATTAGGAATGGTAACCAAAGTCAGGCCGCTGCAATACTCAAATGTACTATATTCAATGCTCGTTATCGAATTCGGAATGGTTACCTCTGTCAGACCTCTGCAACAGTAAAACGCATGATTACCGATACTTGTTACCGAATTCGGGATGGTTACCTCTGTCAGGCCGCTGCAATCGTAAAACGCACCATCACCAATGCTTGTAACCGAATTAGGGATGGAGACTGATGTCAAGCTGCTGCAACCAGAGAACGCTTTTTCACCGATGCTCGTAACAGAATTGGGGATGGTCACTTCTGTCAGGCTGTCACAATAGTCGAACGCATACTTGCCGATGCTTGTTACCGAATTCGGAATAGTTACCGAAGTAAGGCCGCGGCAATACGCAAATGTACTATATTCAATGCTTGTTACCGAATTCGGAATGATTATCTCCGTCAAACCGCTACAATGATTGAACGCAGATTCGCCAATGCTTGTTATTGAATTCGGAATGGTTACAGAGGTAAGACGGCTGCAACTATAAAACGCGCAGTTGTCAATACTTGTAACCGTATAAGTTACTCCACCTGGTTTTCTAACATACGAAGGTATTTCCAAATCGCCCGAAGGGCTGTTGTAAGAACTTTTACCAACCGAAACTTCATGTTTTTTTTCATCGGTAATAGTGTACTTCAGTCCGTCAACATTAAAAGTTGTCTGCGCCATAACCTGCCCCGCGAGCATCGCAGCGAACATGATGGTAAAAATGCGTTGCATAAGAATTATATTGTTTATTAAAATATTATCGTTTTGTTTCTGCAAAGACGATGCGCGAATCGTCTCTAAATATTCAATCAATCATTAATCATCACCCGTTTTGCCACCTCGCCAATCTTCACAATGTAAATGCCTGCGGTGTTTATGCGAATTTCGGCAGTAGAGACGCGGCGCGCCACGTCTCTACGAGCAACCAATCGTCCCATGGCATCATAAACGCTGATTTCAGCGGTGGCGTTTTCAACCACAATGATGTTGCCGTGGGTGTAAACGTTTAATGCATTGGCGGCAGATTCAGCAACAGCAGTTCCCGGATTGGTGTTCTCTCCACCTTGGTTTTCACCACCTTCATTATTTCCACCTTGATTCTCGTTGCCTTGATTGCCACCTTGGTTTTCATTTTCACCTTGATTCTCGTTGCCCCCTTGGTTTTCATTTCCACCACCTAATGCGGCAATAACTTCTTGTGCGACTATAACTGCACCACATACAGAGCAATGCGAGCCTTCAGTAAGACCTGATTGTGTTTCGGTGGCAGCAACTGCTGCATCGGTAACAATAGTATGCGCTTCAAAAAATGCAGTAAGGGTTGAATCGGATGTTACGTTTAATGTGCGTGTCGCATTATTGTTGTTATCCGACCATTTAACAAAATGATAGCCGTCTTTTGCCGTTGCGGTTAATGTGACATTGGTACCGCTCGGACTCCAACGCGAACCATCACTCAACTCAATAACATCGCCAGCGACTGCCGCTACACCATACTCCGCATTATTCACACCTATATTCAACACTTTGCAGCTCCATTTTGCCAATACATCATCATTATCATTTTTCCACCATTTTTGCCAACCTGCAGGTATTGAATCCGCCTGGCAATACAAAGTTCCTTGGTTGATATTAAACCCACCACCATTACCACCGTCCTCAATGACTGTTACTGAATTAGGAATGGTTACCGTGCTTAAATTCTCACTTCCAAAGGCCATAGAGCAAATAATCTTGCAGTTGCTATTTATTTCGCAAGATGTTATATCCGACGATTTTGCTTGAACCAGGCATAAATATGGGTTCTCGCTATTGCCCAAATACAATGCGTTGTCATATTCGTTGAACTCCAAATTCCTGCATCCAAGGAACGCCCATCCTCCAACCCTTGTAACTGATTCGGGAATGGATACAGTAGTTATTTTCTCGTGGAAAAAGAATGCCCTATGATTAATGAATCTACAGTTGGGATGTACTTCACACGAAGTTACATCTTGTGATTCAGCATCTATCAGACACAAATAAGGATTAACGTCGTTGCCCAAATACAAAGCGCTGTCATATATGTTGTAGGTCAGGCCATTACATAAATAAAATGCGTAGGGGCCAATTTCTGTAACCGCGTTAGGGATTTTCAGTTCGGTCAGACTCCTGCAAGCCACAAACGCATCAAATCCAATGCTTGTGACAGTTTCGGGAATTGTTATCGAAGCCAGCTTATAGCAACTATGGAACATTTCTTCGCTAATGCGTGTAAGCGTATTCGGAAGGGTTATCGATGTCATATTTTCACAATGCTCAAACGTATAATCGCCGATGCTTGTCACAGAGTTTGGAATGGTCATTGATGTCAGATTTCTGCAATTATAGAATGCCCAATCGCCAATTGTTGTGACAGAGTTTGGTATAATTACCGATGTCAACTTTGTGTTGCTACTAAACGCACCTTCGCCAATAGTAATTACTGAATTTGGAATGGTTATATTAGTTTCTTCACCGATGTATGATACAAGATTCGTCTTTTCGGCATCAGTATATAAAAAACCGTCTTCATCGACAAAGCCTGCAATTTTTGTCGCGCCCCAAGGTTCACCTGTGGCATTGCCAGAATATACAATTACGTACACATTTTCGAAGGCATCATCACCAATAGTTGTAACTGTATTAGGAATTGTTGCCGAATGTAATCTGCAATTTGCGAATGCGTCACCACTTATGCCTGTAACAGTGTATTCAACACCTTCGATGGTTACGGTTGACGGAATAGTAACGTTTGACACATTTTCTTTTAATAATTCAATTCCTGTAACCGTGGCCTCGCTGCCATTGGTTTCATAAGATAGTGTGTAGTTGCCGTTGTTTTCTTCTAATCCGAAGAAAGAGAGAACATTGTCTTCGCCAAGTTTTATCTCGATGTTGCGGAAATAGAATGTTCCTGTATTATTACGAAATTGACCTGCGCCTAAGCGAGTTGCGGCAAGATCAATTCTTATGCCTATTTGATTCTCACCTTTATCACCAATTGTTATGTCATCACCCCAAGAAACTGTTGTCCATTCGTTTTTTGCGACAGTAACCGCTTTCTGCTGTAAGCTCCAAAAATCATCGGGCGAAATCAATTCTGTATTATCTGTTGAGTTCCATGTATAATCAATCCACTCACCTTCACTATTATAGAAGCTTCTTCCGAAGATAAAATATATTTGAGCATTATCTGCTTCATCGTCGCTCTCCCAATACACATCAAGCGACATAGAAAAATCATTGCCTTCAACTTGCCCTTCGTTATCCTTAAGATAAATACAAAATTGACTGTCCCATAAATCATATACATTGTCAGCATACGCTTCGGGAATTTCAATAGCTATGGCATTGGTACTTGTTCCGGCTACGGTATTGACATGGTTCAATTCTGAATCAATCATGCCGTCGTAAAACCATTCATTATACGCTGGTTCTGGTTGTTGAGCCCATGCCTGCCCAGCAAACAATACGCCTAAAAAAAGTGTCGCAAATTTCCTCATATCAAAAAAGTATTTAGTTAAACATAAAATTCAGTACCAAAAAGCCGCTCCGCCTTATGGCAGCGTGACTTTGTGATTGCAATTTATTTGGTGAAAACCGTTGCGGTTCAGCCTTATGCAACAAAGAAAACAGGGGGGGTATTTTGTTGATTTACAATAAAATAATAATTACCAACAAAACAATATCCTGCAAACGCAAAACGTTTGGCAAACCGCAACGCGCCAAAGGCGGCGGCACACAAAAGCATCGGGATTGCAAGCGTCAGTAATTCCATTTTTTCAGTCATGTGACAATGCAAGTATAAGGAAATTACTGATTGGTCACACCATAAACACAAATGGTGAATGATAAATATTTTGGGCACGGGGCATAAAAAAGTCGTAAAACATCAATTTTTTCAACCTTTAGTAATTCTATCAGCAATGAACCGCTTCAGTAAAAATGTCATAAAATAAGGGAACGTATAGAACTGTCCGTTAAAGCCTACATTCTTGTAGCACAGCTTAATACCATACTTGATATTGTCGTTTTGTTTTATCAGTTTGACAAGCGATTTTGTGGCGTTATCGGTAGCTTTCACCTCAACTGGAATCAGCGTTTCGGCATCGCGAACAAAGAAATCCATCTCAACGGTCGATTTTTCGTTCTTGTAACAATACAGCCCAAAGCCAGATTTCACAAGCATCTCACCCACAACATTTTCATAAATGGCGCCTTTGTAGGTGTTGAAGTTACGGTTCCTGAACAAATCAATCTGCGCCTCATCTTCCATTGAAGCTACCAGCAGCCCTGTATCGTGATAATAAACCTTGTAGTTGTTAGGATTGTAATTGCCCTTCAGCGGCAGTTCAAGTGAGTCTAAATAGTAGCAAATGTTGACGATACCCGCATCACAAAGCCAATCGACCGTGCCAACATACTCTCTGTTACGAGCACCTTTCGCCACTTTCGAAATCTGAAATTTCTTGTTGTCTTTTGCCAGATAAACGGGAATATGCATATAGATATTTCTGACTTTTGCTTTATCGATTCCGATAGCATATTTGGTAATATCTTCTTCATAATCAAGCAAAAGTTTCTTTTGAATTTTCAATATGCCCGAAAAATTGCTCTGTTTTACAAACTGTTTCACCACTGCCGGCATTCCGCCTGTCAGCATGAATTCCTTGAAATTGCCGAACATTTTTTCAAGAATGGCATCGGGCAACGGCTTCACATCGCGCATATAATTGTAAAGGTCATCAATCTGCTCGTCAGTATATCCCTTTGCCCACAGAAATTCTTCGAAATCAAGCGAATGCATCTCATACTCTTCTTTATAACCAACGCTGTTAGATTCTATCTCGCTGTAACTTATACCCATCAGCGAGCCAGAACATATAACATCGAACCGTCCGTCGATGTCAAAAGGTTTAAGACTTGTCGCACAATTCGGGCAGGCTTGCAATTCATCAAAGAAAATCAATGTTTTATGCGGCACAAATTGGAATTTCGGATTGATGGCAGACAACTGCTTTATGATTTCATCGACAGAAAAACCATTGTCGAAAATAGTTTTGTAATACGGCTCTGTCGCAAAATTCACTTCCACCAAATGGCTGTATGTTTTAGCGAATTTCTCTACAGAATAGGTTTTACCAATCTGCCGTGCACCTTTTACTATCAATGGCTGACGTTTTTCTTTTGATTTCCAATTTATTAGAAAGCTGTCAATTTTTCTTCTCATCGTTATTCAGCAATTATTCATCACAAAATTCCGAACAAAAATGAGTTAAAAATCACAAAATTCCTAACTTTTTAGAGTAAAAAATCACAAAATTCCTAACTTTTGGGGGATAAAAATCACAAAATTCCCATACAATTGTGTAATGTTTAAAGAGTAATGAGTAAAGATTAGTTTACGTTTTAATGGTTGCGTTTAACAATTCTCCGATTAAACAAAAATATATCTTTGCTACAAACTGATATTGAAAACTATGGCATTGGATTTAAACAAGTTGACTGGCGGCGGCACTTGGCGCGACGCGGCAAAGGCGGTCGTCTATATTCTGGTGGGCACGTTTGTGCTGTCGCTGGGTTTTGTGCTGTTCATCAACCCCTACAAGATTGTGCCGGGCGGTGTTTACGGCATTTCCATCGTCATTCACCACTCCACCAAGGGAATGTTCGACTTGTTCCCCGACGGCACGCCCATCGGTCTTGTGTCGGCTTGCCTCGACACCATTCTGACCATCATCGGAACAAAGATTCTGGGGCCGCGCTTCGGGTTCAAAACGGTGCTGGGCTTCATCTCCACGGCGGTGTTTATGGATACGCTCACCGCCTTCATTGGTGAGAACGACCCGCTCGGCCTTGCCGACGACCTGCTGCTGGCATCGGTGTTCGGCGCCACCATCATTGGCATTGGGCTGGCCATTGTGTTCAAGTCGAAGGCCACATCGGGCGGCTCCGACATTATTGCTGCCGTCATTGCCAAATACACGCACCTGCCCATCGGCCATCTGCTCATCTATGTCGACAGCGCCATTGCCTTGCTGGGACTTATCGCGTTCAGCGACTGGAAGATACCATTGTACTCGTGGCTGGTGATTTTCATCACGGGCAAGGTGGTGGATATGATTCTGGAAGGCGCGGGGCACGAAAAAATGCTGCTCATTATATCGGACCATCACGAAGAAATCCGCGAGCGCCTGCTCAACGACCTTGGCCGCGGCGGCACCTATCTGAACGGCGAAGGAATGTACGGCGGTACGCCCAAGAAGGTGATTTACACCATTGTGGACCGTCGCGAAGTGCTGATTCTGGAAGAGCACATCAGCAAAATCGACCCGAACGCGTTTGTGGCCGTGATTGAAGCCAACGAGATTCTGGGCGAAGGATTCAAATCGCTGACTGAAAAGACGAAAGGGTGACGGGGCGGTGAATCGGTGAACTGGTGAATCGATTGTTTGACAACGGACTTCAGACATCAGACAACAGACTGCTGTCAGCACTTATATCAATCAATCCTTCATCCCGATAGCTATCGGGACTTCAATCCTTCAATCCTTCAGTCCTTCAATCCTTCAATCCTTCAATGTCATTCCACCGTCACGCTCTTGGCAAGGTTTCGCGGTTTGTCGACGTCAAGGCCGCGCGAGACTGACGAGTAGTAGCCGAACAGCTGCAGCGGAATCACCGTCAGGCTGCCGGCAAAATGCTCATCGATATTCGGCACGTAAATGGTGAAATCGGCGGTATCCTCAATGTCGTAGTGCCCGGCGGTGGCCACTGCCATCAGGTAGGCGCCACGGGTCTTGCACTCAACCATATTCGAAACGGTCTTCTCGTACAGGCTGTTCTGCGTGAGAATGCCCACAAGCAGCGTGCCGTCCTCAATCAGGCTGATAGTGCCGTGCTTGAGTTCGCCGGCGGCGTAGGCCTCAGAGTGCACATACGACACTTCCTTCATCTTCAGGCTGCCCTCGAGCGCCACGGCGTAGTCGATTCCGCGGCCAATGAAAAAGGCGTCGTGGGCGGTTGAGAATTTCGACGCGAACCACTGAATGCGCTCCTTGTCCTCGAGCAGTCCCTCGGCCTTGTCGGGAAGGGTTTGCAGTTGGGCAATGTAGTATTTGTATTTCTCCTCGTCGATAACGCCGCGCTCAAATGCCAATTCAACTGCAAGCACGTATCCGATAAGCATTTGCGCGCTGTAGGCTTTGGTGGTGGCCACGGCAATTTCGGGTCCGGCAAGGGTGTAGAGCACGTGGTCGGCCTCGCGGGCAATGCTGCTGCCCAAAACGTTCAGAATGGCCAAGGTGCGAATGCCGCGCGATTTGGCTTCGCGCAAAGCAGCAAGGCTGTCGGCCGTCTCACCCGACTGCGAAATGACAATCACCAACGCGTTGTCCTGCAGAATCGGGCAATGGTAGCGGAACTCCGACGCCACATCAACCCTGACGGCGATTTTTGCAATGTCCTCAATCACATATTTGGCCGCCATTCCCACGTGCCAAGCACTTCCGCAAGCCACAATGCTGATTTCAGAAATGCCGCGGGCAATCTCGGGCGTGATACCGCTCTTTGTAATGTCGAGCCGGCCGTCGTTCAGCAGCGAGTTGAGCGTGTCTTGCAGAGCTTTCGGCTGCTCGTGAATCTCTTTAATCATAAAATGCTCAAAACCACCACGTTCGGCAGCGTTGGCATCCCACGTAATGTGGACGGTTTCTTTTTCGAGTTGTTCCTCATCGATATTGAAGAAACTGACCTTGCCGGCCTCAACGCACGCCATCTCGCAGTTGCCCACGTAGTAAATGTCCTGCGTGTATTTCAGGATTGCCGGCACGTCCGACGCAATGAAAGTCTCGCCTTTGGTCACGCCGATAATCATCGGGCTGTCCTTGCGTGCGGTCCAAATCTGATTTTGGTGGTCGTTGAAAAGGATTGCAAGCGCGTACGAGCCGCGGATTCGCATCATCGCTTTCGCGATAGCCTTCGACGGCGTCGGATATTTTTTATAGTAGTAGTCGACAAGCTTGACGGCGACTTCGGTATCGGTCTGTGAATAAAATACATAGCCGGCCTTTACGAGTTTTTCCTTCAGCTCGGCGTAGTTTTCGATAATGCCGTTGTGAACACCCACAACCGCCGAATCGTCGGGTTCCGAGCCCGAAATGTGCGGGTGGGCGTTGGCTTCGTTCGGCTCGCCGTGAGTGGCCCAGCGTGTGTGGCCAATGCCAATGCAGCCCTTCAGCGTGCGGCCGCCGTCAATCTTTTCCGACAGCACCTTGAGCCGCCCTTTGGCCTTGACAACCGTTGTGTGGCCGTCGCCGTCGCGGACTGCAATGCCCGCCGAATCGTAGCCCCGGTACTCCAGCCTGCAAAGGCTGTCCATCAAAATCGGTGCAGCCTGCTGCGGCCCCACATATCCTACTATTCCGCACATAATTCTTTCGTTTTAAGGTTCGTATTTGTTCCGTTTCCGGACATTTATCTGTGACAAAATTATTGTAAACCAACGTGTCGGAAATTTGTCGGGGCCGCATTTACGGAAATTTCTTACTGTATGACAATAAAAAAAGCATCCGCCCCACTCTCAAGGTGGCGGCAGATGCTGTCAGCCAGAAGTGTGAAGAACCTACTCTTCCGATTTCTCCCCGGTGTCAGCCTTGTCAAAGTCGTGCAGGATTCCGAAAATGTCCATTATCGATGACTCCTGAATGGCCGGAATTGTGAAGTCGGCGATGCTTGTACTCAAAGCCTTCGAGAGCACTTCGTAGGCGTCTTTCACATCGGTAGCCTGCACCAGCATATTCGACGATGTGCGGCGCTCCTTGTTTGCCTTCTCGTCGAACGAGATGAACACCGCCTTGCACTTGAACCAGCGGTCGCCCGACTCGTTGGGCACAATCTCCGAGTAGCTTGCTGTCTTTATCGACACCACATTGAACTCGCCCAGTCCGGCGTACTGCTCCAGCTCTTTGGTTATCTGCGCTTCGGCGTCAGTAAACGACACTGCGTCAACCATATAAATTTCACTCACAGCCTTTTGGCGGCCTTCTTCGTCAACTTTCTGATATTTGACTTTGCATTCGTACCAATTATTCATTTTTCTATTGTTTAAATTGTGGCCAAATATACGTTTTCGGTCGGTTATGTGAACTGAAGTTTATAACTTGCGCAAAATTTGAGCTATGGAATTTTCAGAATTGATACGCGTGCGCCGCAGTCACCGCAAGTTTACAGCGCAAGCTGTTGAACGGCAAAAAGTTGAAGCCATTTTGAAGGCCGGATTGTTGGCACCATCAGGCAAATCGGTCTATCCGTGCGAGTTTGTGGTTGTTGATAAGCCCGATGTGCTGACAAAGCTGTCTCAAGCCAAAGCTCATGGTGCATCGTTGGTTGCAAACGCACCGCTAGCAATTGTTGTGATTGCCGACACTTCAAAATCCGACGTTTGGGTTGAAGACGCATCGATTGCCACAACGCTCATCATGCTCGAAGCCGAAAACCAAGGGCTGGGCGCCTGCTGGGTGCAGATGCATCTGCGCGGCACCGACGACGGCGTTCCTGCGACCGAAAATCTGCGCAAGCTGCTCAATCTCAAGCCCGAGCATGAAGTTCTGGCCGTGGTTGCCATCGGATACAAAGCCGAAGAAAAGCCAGCCCGCACCGATGCTGATTTGAAGTTCGAAAAGGTCCATCATCTAACACTGTAATTTTATGATAATGAAACAAAATTGATTAACAGTGTCACAAAATTTATAATAGAACGCAAATAAACATTGATTATGAAAGCAAAATCCTTATTTATAATTATAGCCATATTTATTCTTGCCGGTTGCAAACCGGAGAGTAACAATTGCCCAAGAATGATTGAGGTACCATTCGATGAAGTTTCAATTCCGGATTCGATTAAAGCCCAATCATTATTCACCATTGATGCGAAGCTGCATGATTATGGTTGTTATCAGACTTCCGATATATTGGGAATAATTAACTGCGACACCATCTATCTGCATGCCAGAGCCAATTACGATGAATGCGAATGCCCCTCAAAGCCAGAATGTATAGAACTTGAATATGTAACATATCTAGACACTGTGTCACACGGCTCTACAATGTATTATGTATATTTAAAAGTTGACGAAAATAAAGACAGCATAAGAGTTTGTGTCGATACGGTTTATCTTTATTAGCCCTCAAAGCATCGAATGGTCGGCAAAACTGAAAAACTGCTTATCGGTAATCACCACATGGTCAAGCACCCTTATGTCCAGCAGTTTGCCCGCTTCTATTATCTTTTGAGTAAGCCGTTTGTCTTCGGTGCTTGGCGTCAGCGAACCCGACGGATGGTTGTGGGCCAACAACAAACCGGTCGCAAGTTTCTCAACAGCCATTTTCATCAATATCCGCACATCGACGGTTGTGGCGTTTATTCCACCGCGGCCTACACACGCCTTATCAATCAATCGGTTTCCGGTATTTAGAAATAGAACCCAGAATTCTTCGTGCGGCAAGTCACCAATAACAGGTTGCATGATTGCAAACGCATCGGTACTCGATTTAATCTCGACCTGCCCGCGGTCGATTCCCTGACGACGCCGTCCCAACTCAAGCGCAGCCATAATAGTCACGGCCTTCGCCTTTCCAATGCCATTTGTTTTCAGAAAATCGGCAACCGTAAACTTACCCAATTGGTTCAGATTGTTGCCAGCCGACTGCAGCACCGCCCGCGCAAGGTCAAGCGCCGATTGGCTCTTGGTGCCGGTCGAAATCAGAATGGCAAGTAGCTCAGCGTCGCTCAAGGCCGAGATGCCTTTTGCAAGCATCTTCTCGCGCGGCCGGTCATCGACATTCCACTCTTTGATTGTCAGATTTTTAATATCACTCATTGTGGTTATTTTGCCCAAATTTAGGCAACTAAACCGAATCTGCAAACCGGAATTGCTATTGTCGATTTGCATAGTTTCACGTATCGAAATCTTCGCCAAAACGATTTAAAAAGGAAGCTATTCCGCATATACGAAAATTTATATCTTGCATCAGATTAAAAACATCATCACAATGAAAAAGGCGATTCTTACACTGACGGCTGTGGCTGCGTTTGCTGCCTGCGCCACTGCCGACGTCAAAATGCCGCCGCTATTTACCGACGGAATGGTTTTGCAGCAAAAAACTTCGGCCCCCGTGTGGGGATTTGCCGAGCCTGGCGAGAAAATCACAGTGTCGAATACGTGGGACAACAAGACCGTCACTGCCGAAGCTGCAGCCGACGGAACTTGGAAGGTGAATGTGGCGACGCCATCGTTCGGCGGACCTTACGCGCTGATTGTCAACGGCAAGAACACCATCTACATCAACAATGTGCTGATTGGCGAGGTTTGGTTCGCATCGGGGCAGAGCAATATGGAAATGCCTATGAGCGGGTTCCCGTACGGCACCATTCTGAACGGCCCTGAGGATATTGCCAACAGCACCAACAACGACATCCGCATCTTTATGGCTGAGCGCAACACAAGTTTTAAAGAGGAAAACGTGGCGGGTGGCGAGTGGAAGGCCGCTTCGCCGAAAAACACACCGCAGTTTGGCGCAACGTGCTACTATTTTGCCAAAAAACTCAATGCCGAACTTGGTGTGCCTGTGGGCATCATCAACTCGTCGTGGGGCGGAACGCCTGTCGAGAGTTGGATTCCGCAAGAATATATCAAAAACGTGCCCGAATACAGTCAGATTGCGAAAAACATTGAGGCAAGTTCGCCAATCATCGAGAAACGCAACAGTTGGCTTGCGCAGAAGCAGTCGGTGCCGACATTCCCCCGTCCCGACCTTGGCGACGGCGACCTGGCAAAACCTGATTTCGACGACAGCAAATGGCACTCAATGAACGTCCCCACTCTTTGGGAAAACAACAACGAGGTGCGCGCCTTCGACGGCATTGTGTGGTTCCGTAAAACCATAAAAATCAGCGCTGCAATGGCTGGCAAGGAACTCGTGGTATCGCTTGGCGCGATTGACGACGGCGACGAGACTTTCTTCAACGGCGAACCCATCGGCCGCACCAACAACTATCAGGCCGACCGCGTTTACACCGTTCCCGCCGAGAAGGTTAAGGCTGGCAAGGCTGTTATTGCCGTCCGCGTTACCGACAATATGGGCGGCGGCGGACTCTACGGCAACCCCGCGAAAATGAAGTGCTACGCGAAGGATAACGAAAAAGCCGCCGTGTCGCTTGCTGGAAGTTGGAAATATCTGCCCGTGGCTGAACTGTCGAAAGGGAAACTCTACAAATTCGACATACAGTCAATGGAATTTTTCCAACGCCCGATTAGCCCCATCGATTTGAGCGAAATGACGCCGACCTGCCTTTACAACGCAATGGTGGCGCCGTTTGCAGGCTATGCAATGGCTGGTGCCATCTGGTATCAGGGCGAGGCCAATGTGGGGCACGCCGAGGAATACACCCGCACGTTCCCGCTAATGATTAAGGCTTGGCGCGAAAGGTGGGCTCAGGGCGATTTCCCGTTCTACTACGTGCAGATTGCGCCCTACGACTACGGCACCAACGGCCACTCTGAGGAAATCCGCGAGGCTCAGCGCGTATCGCTGTCGGTTGCGAACTCGGGAATGGCTTCGACCATCGACATCGGCAACAACAAGAATATTCACCCCGCCAACAAGGTTGAAGTGGGCAACCGCCTTGCGCTGTGGGCGTTTAAGAACATCTACGGCAAAGACGTTGTTTGCAGCGGCCCGCTGTTCAAGAGTCAGGAAATCAATGGGAAAGCCATCTACCTGAGTTTCGATTACGGTGAAGGTCTGAACGCCAAAGGCGGCGAACTCAAAGATTTTGAGATTGCTGGCAAAGACGGCAAATACTATCCCGCCACAGCGGTAATCGAAGACGGAAAGGTGAAGGTGACATCCGACAAGGTTGCCGCCCCCGCATCGGTGCGCTACCTTTGGAATGACTGCGTTGACCAAGCCACGCTCTACAACGGCGCGGGCCTTCCCGCATCGTCGTTCCAAAGCACCAAGTGCTGGTAATTGCCGCGGCTGATTAGACAAAAAAAGGAAAGTGGTGAACGCTTTCCTTTTTTTGATTTATAGGGTTTATAATTTGCGTATGCGAAATTTAAACTTCGTCAACCATTATTTTCATTATTTTATGAAATTTATCTTCGTATTTCTCGTTGCGAGATTGTAGGGCAATAATACGATTGACAAGTGAAGTAACATCAGAATCAGACGGTTTTTCATCTTTCTGCTTTTCAGTTTTCTCTTTTTTAGTGAAAGAATCAGTTTGTTCATTGCCATTGCCACAAAAACAATCAAACGGATTCTCGATACCATACTCATTAATCAAAATATCAATATATTCATCCTTTACTATCGCATCAGTTCTTAACATCTTAGATAATCGGGACGCATAAATGCCTAATGCTTGACATATTTCAGTACGTTTTATTTTTCGTTCATTAAGCAGAAAATTAACTTTATCACGAAAAAATTTGCGTTTCTGCGAAGAGAAATTATTTTTTTCAGTCATAACCTTATTTTTAATTTTTATTATTTATTTTTATCGCAACAAAAATAAATAATTCTTTAATAAAACAAAAAAAACTTTTTTACAAAAAGTAATATAGTAACATAATGATATTAAATCTATTATTTTTTAATTATTTTGTGTCCTATGTACCACATTTCACAATCAGCACACTTGTAAGCGTGGCAAATGAATCTATTGATACCTTTGGTTTATATACTTCACAACATATGTTTCGCTCTCAAACACTTTCTTTGGCACTAATCAGCCACCTTTCTTTGTCTAATGATTGTGCGAACCATTCAATATCTTGCAGTTTTTTAATACACACAAAAATCCGCGCCAAAACAAGAAAACCCGACTTTTTGAGTCGGGCTTTCTCATATTGCAAATCGTTAAGATTATTTGCTGTTGCGGATTGTTGCCTGAGCGGCAGCCAAACGTGCGATTGGAACACGGAACGGCGAGCAGCTCACGTAGTTCAAGCCCGATTTGAAGCAGAACTCAACTGAAGCTGGGTCTCCGCCTTGCTCACCGCAGATACCCACTTTCAGGTCTTTGCGTGTTGAGCGGCCGTGTTTGGTTGCCGAAGCAATCAGTTGGCCAACGCCGTCCTGGTCGATAGTCTGGAACGGGTCGGCGGCAAGCATCTTCTTCTCAATGTAGGCGGGAACAAAGGCGCCAATGTCGTCGCGGCTGAAGCCGAAGGTCATCTGTGTCAGGTCGTTGGTACCGAACGAGAAGAACTCGGCGTATTTTGCCATACGGTCGGCCAACAGAGCGGCGCGCGGAATCTCAATCATTGTACCGAACTTGAAGCCGATTTCCTTCAAGCCGAATTTCTTGCAAACTTCGGCGTAAACCTTGTCGACAATCTTGCGTGTGTATTCCAACTCGCTCATATCGCAGGTTACAGGAACCATAATCTCGGCGTGCGGGTCTTTGCCGTCTTTGATAAGCTCGGCAGCCGACTCAAAGATTGCACGTATCTGAGTTTCAGAAATTTCGGGATAGGTAACGCCCAAACGGACACCACGGTGGCCCATCATCGGGTTCGACTCGTGCAGAGCCTCGCCGCGTTTGGCGACGGCAGCGGCCGAAATGCCCAGAGCGGCAGCCAACTCAGCCTGTTTCTCGGCACCTTGCGGAACAAACTCGTGCAACGGTGGGTCGAGCAGACGGAAGGTTACTGACAGGCCGTCCATAGCGAGCAGGGTGGCCTTCATATCCTTCTTCATAAATGGGAACAACTCGTCGAGAGCTTTGCGGCGCTCGTCGGCGTCGGCGCTCAAAATCATCTTGCGAAGCAGGAACAACGGCTCTTCAGAGTTCTTGCCGTAGAACATATGCTCGGTGCGGAACAGGCCAATGCCCTCGGCGCCGAACTCGCGTGCAATGCGAGCGTCGTCTGGGTTGTCGGCGTTGGTGCGGACACCCATCTTGCGGTTTTTGTCGACAAGACGCATAAACTCTTGGAAGCGTGGATTCTCCGAAGCGTCCATCAGTTTCAGTTCGCCCATATAAGCGTTGCCCTTGGTGCCATTCAGAGTGAGCGTTGCGCCCTCTTTAAACTCAATGTCAGTACCAATGATTTTGGCAGTCTTGTTAGCCACGTCAACGTGCAGAGCACCTGCACCAACAATGCAGCATTTGCCCCAGCCGCGGGCAACCAGAGCGGCGTGCGACGTCATACCACCACGTGCGGTGAGAACACCGTCGGCAGCGCGCATACCCTCAACATCCTCGGGGTTGGTCTCCTCACGGACAAGAATAACCTTCTCGCCCTTCTTCTGCCAAGCAACGGCGTCTTCAGCAGTGAAGACAACCTTGCCCACAGCAGCGCCAGGACCAGCAGGCAGACCTTTAACAATAGGTTTAACACGTTTCTCTTCCGAAGGATTCAGAATCGGGTGAAGCAGCTCGTCGAGTTGAGTCGGGTCAACGCGCAGAACGGCGGTCTTCTCGTCAATCAAACCTTCGTGAAGCATATCCATTGCCATATTCAGAGCGGCAGTACCAGTGCGTTTTCCGACGCGGCACTGCAGCATAAACAGCTTGCCTTCCTGAATGGTGAACTCAATGTCGAGCATATCGTGGAACGATTTCTCAAGTATCTCGCGGATTTCAACCAACTCTTTGTATGTTCCAGGCATTGCCTCCTGCATACTTTTCAGGTGTTGGTTCTGCTCGTTCTTGGTCTCGTCGTTGAGCGGGTTCGGTGTGCGGATACCTGCCACAACGTCCTCGCCCTGAGCGTTAATAAGCCACTCACCGTAGAACAGGTTCTCGCCAGTAGCGGGGTTGCGGGTGAAAGCAACGCCAGTGGCCGAAGTGTCGCCCATATTGCCGAACACCATCGACTGAACGTTAACAGCTGTACCCCAATCGTCAGGAATACCCTCAATGCGACGGTACGAAACGGCTTTCTTGCCATTCCAGCTCTTGAACACGGCTTTGATACCGCCCATCAGCTGCTCTTTAGCGTCATCAGGGAACTCTTTGCCCAAAACGGCTTTGATTTTCTTCTTGAACTCGTCGGCCAGGAATTTCAAATCGTTGGCGCTCAGGTCGGTATCTGAAGCGTAACCTTTCTGTTTCTTGTAGTCGTCGAGCATATCGTCGAGTTGTTTGCGGATATTGAAGTCCAAGCCTTCAGCTTTCTCCATCACAACGTCGGCGTACATCATAATCAGACGGCGGTACGAGTCCCAAACGAAGCGCTCGTTGCCAGTCTTTTTGATAAGTCCGGGGATTGTAGCCGAGCAGACACCAATGTTGAGCACGGTGTCCATCATACCCGGCATTGAAGCGCGTGCACCCGAGCGGCACGAAACCAGAAGTGCGTTTTCTGGGTCGCCATATTTCTTGCCCATAATGGCCTCAGTCTCGGCCATTGCTTTCCAAACATCAGCTTCAAGTTCTGCAGGAAGTTCGCAGTTGTTTTCGTAATACTCCGTACAAACTTCGGTTGTAATGGTGAAACCTGCGGGAACCGGCAGTCCCAAAAGACACATCTCCGCCAGGTTGGCACCTTTGCCACCCAACAGATTACGCATGTCTGCTTTTCCTTCGGCTTTCTTGTTGCCGAATGTGTAAACACGTTTTTTCTGTGACATAGTCATTAATTATTTGATGATAAGATAAACTCTATAAACCGATAAAAGCAGCCGTTTGTATAGGGCTGCACATATAATTAAAAAAGAATGCCGGCAAACTTTGTCGGCATTCTTATCCTGTAATTCGTTAGTTCAACTGGAAGTTGATTGGCACTGTGTACGACACCTTCACAGGTTTTCCACGCTGCGAGCCAGGTTTCCATTTAGGCAGGTTCTGCACCACGCGGATGGCTTCTTTGTCGAGTGCCGGGTCAACGCCACGGGCGATCTTCACATCCTGAACTTCACCTTTCTGATTGATTACGAACTGAACGAAAACCTTTCCAGAAAGACCGTTCTCTTTGGCAATTTCAGGATACTTTACATTTTGAGCAATGTAAGTACGCAGAGCGACATCACCACCAGGGAATTCGGGCATATTCTCAACAATGTAGAACACTTCCTCCTCCTCTACTTCCTCTTCTTCCGTCATTTCAACAATTGCAACCTCGGTATCCTGGTCAGCCTCAACGTCATCAATAGCGAGCTCGTCGTCAATTTCAACGTCGTCCTCAACAATATTGATAACCTCGGCAATCTTCGGAACCTCCGGCGGTGGCGGCGGTGTAATTTCCTGTTGACGCGTGATTGGGATGATTTCGTCTTCGAAATCCACATCTTCAAGTTCACCAAAACCAGCGGTATTCTTCTCGTGAACAGTGTAGCTGAAAGCGCCTAAAACAACGCCCAAAGCCACTATAAATCCCACTTCCAGGAATAACCCGCTATATCGCCGCAAATCGGCTTTTGGATTCTTTTTAAGTTCCATAGTGTTTATTATTAGTATAAGTTTTTTCAGCCGCTAAAAGTAGAACTTTTATTATAATATGACAAAAAAATGAAGAAACTTTTTTGTCCAATCAGCAATCGACCTCACAAAAAAATGCCGGTTCATGACCGGCATTTAGTTTAATTCAATTTGAAATTGATTGGCACTGTGTACAGCACTCTTACTGCTTTGCCGTGCTGCATTCCGGGACTCCATTTGGGAAGGCTCTGCACAACCCGCATGGCTTCTTTGTCGAGAGCCGCGTCAACTCCGCGAGCGATGCTAACATCTTCAACTTCGCCACGTTTGTTGATTACAAAGCGTACATAAACTTTTCCTTGAAGTCCGTTCTCGCGGGCAATTTCGGGGTATTGCACATGCGATGCAATGTATTTTTGCAACGCTGCGTCACCACCCGGGAATTGCGGCATCACCTCTGCCATCGGAAAAGGCAAGTCATCGTCATCCACTTCAACATCATCCTGTCTGTCAATCAGAATTACTTTCGTATCCTGATCAACATCGACATCATCAATTTCAAGTTCATCATCAAGGTCTGCCTCATCTTCAACAATGTTGATTATTTCAGCAACTTTTGGTGCAACCGGCGGTGGCGGTGGTGTAACCGTTGTCGGTCGAGTGATAGGAATCAAATCCATATCGTCAACCACATCGGCCAAACTGCCAAAGTCGACAAGTTTTTTCTCCTGGACCGTGTAACTGAATGCACCTAACACGGCACAAAACGCTACAACCAGTCCAATCTCAAAGAACAATCCTGCGAATCGTCCTAAGTCTGCTTTGGGATTCTTTTTCGCTTCCATAATGATTGATTTTAAAGATTAGTCCTTAAAAGTAAGCACATTAAATTAAAAATGCAATAGGCCGATTAAGTTTTTTTAGCAATACCTATTATATATGAAAGTCGATTTTTCATTGCCATAAAAACCAGCAATAGTCACTACGAGAAAAAAAACAAAAAAACTCACCGTCTAAAGTATAGATTTACAATCGGCACCGCCGTAATTAACGTCGGCGCAAGCCAAAAACTTTGCACAATGGCGCTTTTCTTCTTGCTTTTCCCATTTAGAACGCTAACTTTGATATACCCTGTTTGGGGGCAAAACGAATCGTTTTTTGGCTGATTTTAACTAAAACTAAACACTAAATACTACGCTTATGTATAACCAGCAAGAATTAGCATCAATCAAGGCTCACAATCTTGAGCCGCGTGATGTGGAAGAGCAAATCAGACGATTTGCAAAGGGATTCAATCCACTTGACATTGTGGCAGCAGCAACGGCAAAAAACGGCATCAAATGCCTGTCGGAGGCGCGCTTGCTCGAGTACGTGAAACTGTTTGAGGCGTCTGGTGCGAGGAAACTGAAATTTGTTCCAGCATCGGGCGCTGCGTCGCGGATGTTCAAGAAGCTTTTTGAGGCGATGGACGCGTACAAAGGCCCGCAAGATTACGATAAAGCAATGAGCGACAAGGCTATAGCCGATTTGGTGAACAACATCACAAAGTTCGCTTTTTATGATGATTTACAAGCCGTTTTGAAAAAACAGGGAACCAGTGTTGAAGATGTTCTGAAAAACAAGCAACTCGATGTTCTTTTGAAAGCCATTCTTACCGATAATGGTTTGAACTACGGCAAGTTACCGAAAGGCTTGCTGAAATTCCACAAAACCGCCGACGGCAGCATCACACCATTTGAAGAGCATCTGAAAGAAGGCGCTGCCTACGCGGCCGAAAATGGTGTGGCAAACTTGCATTTCACAGTGTCGGAATCGCATAAGGAATTGTTTGAGAAGAAGTTGGAAGAAGTGATGCCGCTCTACAGCAAAAAATATAACTGCCGCTACAAGGTGTCGTTCAGCACGCAAAAGCCTGAAACTGACACGGTTGCCGTTGATGAGAACAACAAGCCGGTGCACACCCCCGATGGCGGTCTGGTTTTCCGTCCGGGCGGACACGGCGCTCTCATCGCCAACCTGAACCAGATTGACGCCGACATCATCTTTATTAAGAATATCGACAATGTGGTGCAGGAACGCCAGAACGCCGATACATTGCTGTATAAAAAGGCGATAGCGGGTATGCTGCTCTCGAACCAGGCCAAGGTTTTCGAGTATCTGCGCAAGCTCGACGAAAACCCGACTGAAGCGTTAATGATTGAAGTTGAAGCATTTTTGAAGACCAAGCTGGCCATTTTGCCGCCAGCCGAGTTCCCGCTCTATTCCGAGAATCAGAAGCTCGACTTCCTGCGCAACAAGCTGAACCGCCCGATGCGCGTGTGCGGAATGGTGGTGAACGAAGGCGAGCCGGGCGGCGGTCCGTACTGGGTGAAAGGCGCCGACGGTTCAATCCAGCTGCAGATTCTTGAAAGCACGCAAATTCCTGACGACAAGAAAGATATAATGGTTCAGGCCACCCACTTCAACCCGGTTGATTTGGTTTGCTCAACGGTTGATTATAAAGGCAACAAGTTCGATTTGCCAATGTTTGTTGACCCGCAAACGGGCTTCATCAGCAGCAAGAGTATCGAAGGCAAAACCGTGCGTGCGCTTGAGTTACCAGGTCTTTGGAACGGCGCAATGAGCGACTGGATTACTCTGTTTGTGGAAGTTCCGGCCAGCACGTTCAATCCTGTTAAAACGGTTAACGACCTATTGCGCGAAGCACATCAGTAGTTGACTATCGATAAAATGAAAGGGGCATCAGTGTTTGATGCCCCTTTTTTAGTTAGGAACCTGGTCCTTTATTTGATGGTTTTCAAAATATTCTTACCAGCGTTGCCCCGTAGCCGTACTCTTTGAACGAAGCATCCTGATAATCAAGTTTTTTCTTCATGCGGTCGAGTTCCTTGCGGATTTCAAGTTTCAAAACGCCCGCGCCAACACCGTGGATGAAGACAATCTTTTTGATGCCCTTGCGCATTGCGTTGTCGAGTTCTTCGCGGAATTTACGCATTTGAATTTCAAGCATTTCGCTGTTGCTCAAACCACGGAAATCATCCAACAGTTCGTGAATGTGCAGGTCAACTTCCACAATCTGCGATTGAATGGCCTTGCCCGACTTAAATTCCTTATGTTCAGTCTTTTCGCCTTTGAGTTTCTCGGCCATCACCTTCTTGAAATCCTTCTCGGTCATATTCTCAATAGAGTTGGCGGCGGCGTGCTCGTCAATCAGCGCAATCATCATCGCGTTTTTGCTGAAAAACTCGTTTTTCACAAACGACGCTTCTTTGTAGAACTTCACTGGGTTCAGTTCTATGGTGCGCGAAAGCGGCTCTTTGATTTTGAAACTGCCTTTCCTATAGAAAGTTAGATGGAACGTGTAGGCGGGAATCAGGTTCACGTTGCTCATCGCCAGAGTCGAAAACTGCACCTTGGTGTTGGCTTCGAGCACGCCCACGGCTTCCGAGTCGCTCTGCTCGTCGGCGTCGGTGGCGATGATGCTGTAGAGCACGTTGTAGTTGCTGTCGTTGATCAGGTAGATGTCGAAGCCTTGCTGATTTGCTTTGGGCACAAATGCCAGATACTCACGCAGATAGTCGCCGTTTCCCTTGTCGATGGCAACGGGCGGATAGAAAATATCGGTGAGCGAAATGGGTGCAGACTCTGGTTCATCCTGTTCGTCTGCATCTGTTGTAACCGATTGTGGTTTAGGTTTTTCGCTCTTATTCTCGGCCGATGAGCCACGCAGACGGCTGTCGGCAGCCGACTCAATCACAACCAACTCGCTCACAGGTGTCGGCACTTCGAAATCGTCGTCGTTCAGCACCATAACACTCTGTCGGTCAATTATTTTCACGACGGTTCCACCGCCTATATCGTTCAAAAATCTGACTTTGTCGCCAACTTTTACGTTCATCGCATTCAATTTTTAAAAAGTGTGCGAAGTTAGTTATTTTTGCAGAGAATTGTCACCGATTATCCGCTGTGCGATTCGTTTTATAACTTGCTGATACAATGATTGTTCCATCCAATTTGTCGATTTCCGATTTCAACTATCCGCTTCCCGACGAGCGTATTGCAAAATACCCTTTGGCCGAACGCGACCAGTCTAAATTGTTGGTTTACAACAACGGTAGCATCACGGAAGACGTGTTTCGCAATCTGGCGGCCCATCTCGATGCGGACTCGGTGATTGTGACCAACAACACAAAGGTTATCCGTGCGCGGATGGAATTTTTCAAGGATTCAGGCGCGCGGGTCGAAGTCTTTTGCCTTGAGCCGCACGAGCCCGCCGAATACAGCACAATGTTCAGTCAGACAGGTAGTTGCGTGTGGCTTTGCTACGTGGGCAACAGCAAAAAATGGAAAAGCGGACCGCTGACAAAGCAGATTGGCAACGGCCAGAAATCAACCACTTTGAGCATCACCCGCGTCGGCACCGACCGCGATGCACAACTAATTCGTTTTGAGTGGGATAACCCCAGCGTTGCTTTCGGCGAGATTGTCGATTGGGCAGGGCAGATTCCCATTCCGCCGTACCTGAACCGCAAATCGGAAGCCATTGACGATGTGCGCTACCAGACAATCTATTCGGCTGAAAAGGGCTCGGTGGCGGCACCAACGGCAGGGCTGCACTTCACGCAGGCTGTTTTCGATTCTTTGAAGGCCAAAGGTATTGAGCATCTGAACGTTACGCTGCACGTTGGTGCGGGGACATTCAAGCCTGTGCAGACCGAAACCATCGGCGAGCACCCAATGCACATTGAGCATTTTGTGCTGTCGGACGAGATTCTTAAACCACTGTGCGACAATAAGAAAAAAGTGGTTGCCGTGGGCACTACAACCGTGCGCACGCTCGAGAGTATGTACTGGATGGGCGTGAAAGCCAAACTCGGACTCGAAAATCCAATCGAATTGGGCCAATGGGAAGCCTACTCGCTACCCGACACAGTGGCGGTTGCCGATGCCTTTGCCGCGCTTCTCGATTTGCTTCATCAGTCTGGACAGCAAGAACTTACAGCCAGCACTTGCATAATGATTGCGCCAGGCTACCAATACAAGGTTGTCGACAACCTGATTACCAACTTCCACCAACCGCAAAGCACTTTGCTTCTGCTGGTTTCGGCGCTCATCGGCGACAACTGGCACCGCGTTTACGACTATGCGCTTGCTCACGATTTTCGCTTCTTGAGTTACGGCGACAGTTGTCTGCTGAAGGTGAAGTGAAAGTCAATTGTTATAGGTATGGGAACGATATTTTTTCAATAATCGGCAAATTTGTGGAAGTACCGGAAATTTAATTGTAGATTTGAAACGAAAAAACGAAAGGTTTTATGAAATTAAAAAAACACATATTGCTGATTATATGCATTTTATCGTTCAGCATTTCAAATGCCCAAGATACAATTATGCTTATGTGCGGTAAGCGTATCGCCGTGAGTAACAGTAAGATAGAGGTTACAGCCAAAGGCGATACGGTGGTCAGCTACCAATTGCCCAACGGAAAGCAAAAGAGCAAGCGCGCCGACAAGGTCTTTTCGGTTTCGCAGGGCGGACGTGAGCATATATTATATGTGTCGGACACCGCAGCCGGCGACCTGACTGTTGACCAGATGCGGCGTTTCCTTCAAGGCAAAGCCGATTATTCGGGCGGATTCAGCTGGGGATTTTTCGCTGGCGGTGTGGCGGCAACTGCAGTCGGGGCGGCCATTCCGCCGGTACGGTTCAGTATGAACAGCAATAATGCCAGCGTGCCTGTTGGCGTGGTGGTTCCGTTCGGTTATATATTTGTGGCAGGCAACACCACCAAATCAGTCGAGAAATTGAAGGCGAAATACCCCGATATGCCTGACGATGAATATTATACTTTAGGCGTTCAGGCCGCAATAAGCCAACGACGGATGCGCGATGGCGCTTTGGGCGTGCTAACGGGCGGCGTTATTTGGATTGTGGTCGCTGGCATCAGTAATTGAGATTGAAAATGCTGCATCAGATTCATATACAGAACTATGCGCTAATCGACGAACTGACAGTTGATTTCACCGATGGCTTTTCGACGCTCACGGGCGAGACAGGCGCGGGAAAGTCAATTCTGCTTGGTGCGCTGATGCTGGCTCTGGGCAACCGCGCCGACACCACTGCCATTGGCAATGCGGGGCAGAAATGCGTGGTTGAAGCCACTTTCAATGTCAAGCCGTATCACCTTGAAAAGATTTTCGATGAACTCGACCTTGATTATCAGGACGAAACAATTGTCCGCCGCGAGTTGCTGACAAACGGAAAATCACGCGCTTTTGTCAACGATACGCCCGTTAACCTTAACGCACTCAAAGATTTAGGTCGCCATCTGATTGACATTCACTCGCAGCACGAGAATCTTGAACTGAACAACAATCAGTTTCAGTTGCGCGTGGTTGATGCGGCTGCACAAAATGCTGATTTACAGAAACAATACTCGGCCGCTTACGCAGAATACAAGCGTTTGCAGGCCGAACTTGCCGAACTGAAGGAAAATGCACGCCAGATGTCGGCCGATTACGACTATAATCAATTCCAATACAACCAGTTAGCCGAAGCAAAACTTGATGGCGTCAATCAGGAAGAGATGGAAAACGAATTCCAGACGCTGTCGAATATTGTTGATATTCAGCAAAATCTGAACGCCGCGCTCTATGTTTTGCAAGATGGCGAACAAAACGTCTTGTCGGGACTGGCGCAAGTTAGGCAGGCCATTCAGCAGACGCAGCGCTACTTCCAAAAATCGGAAGAGTACCTGCAACGCCTTGAGCCTGTGATAATTGAAATGAAAGACTTTGCGCAGGAACTCGAGAGCGATTTGCAACGGCTCGAAAATCAGCCCGAACGACTCGAAGAGTTGCGCGCCAAACTCGACCTGCTCTACAGCCTTATGCAGAAACATCAGGCCAAAAGCGTTGACGAACTTATTGCAATTCGCAACGATTTAGAACAAAAACTCACAAAATCAGGCGATTACGAAACATTGATTGAGCAAACCGAAAAGCAACTCAGCCAAGCCACAACGCAGTTGACCGATTTGGCAGCCAAACTGTCGGACAGCCGCCGAAAGATTGCCGATTCGCTCTGCAAGCAGATTTGCAGCCACCTGACGGGCCTGGGAATGCCCAACGCGCAGTTGCAAATCAGCCTGACAAATACGGACACATTCACGCCTAACGGCCGTGACAGCGTCAACTTTTTGTTCACCGCCAACCGTAACCACGAACTTCAGAACATATCGAAGATTGCGTCGGGCGGCGAGATAAGTCGTTTAATGCTGAGCATCAAGGCCATATTGTCAAAATCGGTTGCACTGCCAACCGTTATTTTCGATGAGATTGACACTGGCGTTTCAGGCGACATCGCACACAAAATGGGTGAACTTATGTCGCTGATGGCCAAGCAGATGCAAGTTATAACCATCACTCACTTGCCTCAGATTGCCGCCAAGGGTGCGGTGCAGTACCGCGTGTCGAAAAACGACGAAGGCGGCACCACTCACACCATTGTTGACAAACTGTCTGACGCTGAACGCGTTGATGAGATTGCGCGTATGTTGAGCGGCAAAAATATCACCGCCGAGGCGCGAGAGAACGCCAAATCACTGTTAAAAGGATAACCCTTTATAATTCATAACTTTATACCACTTTTTATGGACAATTTCCAATTTTACAGTCCAACCGAATTCGTGTTTGGCAAGGGCACTGAAAACGAAGCGGGCAAGTACGTTCGCAAGCACGGCGGTTCTAAAGTGCTGATTCACTATGGTTCTGGCTCGGTTGTCAGGACAGGTCTACTTGGGCGCGTCAAAAAATCGCTGGCGGCCGAAGGCATCGCATTCGTCGAACTTGGCGGTGTGAAACCCAATCCGCGCGACACCAAGGTGCGCGAAGGCATTGCTCTGGCAAAGGCCGAGAAGGTCGATTTCATTCTGTCGGTTGGCGGCGGCTCGTGCATCGACAGTTCGAAAGCCATTGCCGCGGGCGTCTGCTACGACGGCGATTTCTGGGATTTGTACGGCACTGGACTTGAGATTAAAAAGGCTCTGCCCGTGGGTACTGTGCTCACTATTGCCGCCGCTGGTAGCGAAGGCTCGGGCGCATCGGTCATCACTCGCGAAGACGGCCTTCTCAAGCGCGACGCCTGTTCTGACTTGCTTCGTCCGCGATTCTCAATCTTGAACCCCGAACTCACCTGCACCCTGCCAGCCTATCAGACGGCTTGCGGTGCAACCGACATTATGGCGCACGTTTTTGAGCGCTATTTCACTAATACCGAAGAAGTTGAGGTTACCGACCGTCTTTGCGAAGCCATCCTGCTGACAATGGTCAAGGAAACGCCGCGTGTGATTGCCGACCCGAACAACTACGAAGCCCGCGCCAATATTATGTGGGCAGGAACGGTTGCGCACAACGACATTGTTGGCGTCGGCCGCAGTCAGGACTGGAACAGCCACTGCATTGAGCACGAACTGTCAGGTCTGTACGATGTGGCTCACGGTGCTGGACTGGCCGTGGTTATGCCTTCGTGGATGGAATTCACAATGAATCACAATGTTATGCGTTTCGCACAGGTTGCCACCCGCGTTTGGGGCTGCCAGATGGATTTTGAGCATCCTGAAAACACCGCGCTCGCAGGCATTCGCTGCTTCCGTCGGTTCCTTTCGTCAATCGGAATGCCAATCAACTTTGAGCAACTCGGTGCGAAAGAGTCGGATATTCCATTGTTAGCCAAGAAGATGGGCATCAACGGCACAACGGGAGGCTTTGTAAAACTCACCACTGCTGATGTCGAGAGCATTCTGCGCATCGCCGCAAAGGCAACAGTTTGAGATATTTAACGACAACGTACACTGGCGGCTCAATTTTTTTTCGCAAAACACGACAAAAATTATTTGCCGCTGGTGTCATTTGTAACAAAAAAGACTACTTTTACACCGTTTCAAATTAAATATAGCAGAGATGAAGAAATATGCAGTAATTATGGTTGCTGTGGCTACAATAGCCGTTTTGTCTGCTTGCGCATCGTCGAAAGGCAATTGCCCGGCATACTCGCAAAACGCACAACCAACAGAGCAAATCGCGCAGCGCTAAATAAAAAGCATCGTTCAGATGTTTTTTATTTGCGCTTTTGCGCTGACATTCTGAAAGATGTCAAACCTCACCTGATTCGTTTCGAGTCGGGTTTTGTTGTTTATGGATAGCAGCTTTCAACTTCAGCATATCTAAAAAATCATCAAAATCAGTGCTTCTCGTAAAAAGAAAAAATAGATTAAATCATATTTGTTTTTACAAGCCGATTATATACTTTTGAGCGATTTTTGAAAAGGAACAATAAAGAGATTTAAGTTTCTAATTTTTAATACTTTAAAACACAAAAACTATGATTAAAGTTGGTATCAATGGTTTCGGTCGTATCGGCCGTATGGTGTTCCGCGCTGCTGTTGAGAACTTCAGCAAAGACATTCAAATTGTAGGAATCAACGACCTTCTGGACGCTGATTATCTTGCTTACATGTTGAAGTATGACTCAGTTCACGGTCATTTCAACGGTGACGTTAAGGTTGACGGTAACTACATGATCGTTAACGGTAACAAAATCCGTCTGACTGCAGAAATGGATCCTGCAAACCTGAAATGGAACGAGGTTGGCGCTGACGTTGTTGTTGAGTCAACTGGTTTCTTCTTGACTGACGAGACAGCTCGCAAGCACATCCAAGCTGGCGCAAAGAAAGTCATTATGTCGGCTCCTTCGAAAGATGCTACCCCGATGTTCGTTTACGGTGTTAACCACAAGACCTACGCTGGTCAGGACATCATCTCGAACGCATCTTGCACAACCAACTGCTTGGCTCCTATCACAAAAGTTCTGAACGACAAATTCGGTGTTAAACGTGGTTTGATGACTACCGTTCACGCTGCAACTGCTACTCAGAAAACTGTTGACGGTCCTTCGAAGAAAGACTGGCGCGGTGGCCGTGGCATCCTGGAGAACATCATCCCGTCATCGACAGGTGCTGCAAAGGCAGTAGGCAAAGTTCTTCCTGCTTTGAACGGCAAACTGACTGGTATGAGCCTTCGCGTTCCTACTTCTGACGTTTCTTTCGTTGACCTGACTTGCGAACTCGAGAAGGCTGCTTCGTACGAGGAAATCTGCGCAGCTATGAAAGCCGCTTCAGAGGGCGAGTTGAAAGGCATCCTGGGTTACACCAACGAGGCTGTTGTTTCAACTGACTTCCGCAACGACTCTCACACTTCTATCTTCGATGAGAAGGCTGGTATCCAGCTCGACCCGACATTCGTTAAGGTTTGCGCTTGGTACGACAACGAGTGGGGCTACTCTAACAAAGTGTTGGAAATGGCTCGCGTTATCTCTAAGTAATTTAGATTTAACAAAATATGAGAAAAGCCATCCTTCGGGGTGGCTTTTTTTATGGGGTTAATATTTGAAGTTGAAAGGATGGATTGATGGTCTTTCACACTTTTCATTTTAATTTTGCCGCCATAAAAAAACGATAGAATTATGTCGCGCAAGAAAAATCAGAAGCAACTGTTTGAGAATGTTGAAATTACCGATATTGCCGCCGAAGGAATGGCAATGGGCAAATACGACGGGATGGTGGTGTTTGTGCCGCTGGCCATTCCTGGCGATGTGGTTGATATTGAGGGAAAAATAAAGCATAACCGATATATCGAGGGCCGAGTTGTCCGCTATGTGAAGATGAGCGACAAGCGCATTGAGCCGTTCTGCCGCCATTTTGGAACCTGCGGCGGCTGCAAGTGGCAGATTCTGCCATACGAGATGCAGACCGCGTGGAAACAAAAACAAGTGGTTGACAATCTGACACGTATCGGACATTTGGAATTGCCCGAAGTGTCGCCCATCTTGGGCAGCAAAAAGACTCGCGAGTACCGCAACAAACTTGAGTTCGCTTTCTCGCCGCTTCGTTGGCTTGCCCCCGAGCAGATTGCCGATGCCGACAAAATAGAGCAACGCTCGGTTGGCTACCATCTGCCTCGATTCTTCGACAAGGTGGTGGATATTGAAGAGTGCCTGTTGATGCCCGAGCCTGTTAATGAGATTCGCAACTCGCTGAAACAGTTCGCGATAGAAAACGATATCAGTTTCTACCACCAACGCGAGCACACAGGACTTCTGCGCAACATTGTCATCCGAAACTCGAACACAGGCGGACTGATGGTCATTCTGATTGTGTCGGCCGAAGACCGCAAGCAAATTAGCCTTGTGATGGATTTTCTGCATCAGAAATTTCCGCAGATAACATCGCTGATGTATATGATAAACAACAAGTTGAACGATTCGTACACCGACCTGCCCGCAACACTTTACGCTGGCGACGACCATATTGTTGGCGAGATGGCTGGACTGCGGTTCAAAATCGGGCCAAACTCGTTCTATCAGACCAATACCGACCAAGCCGCTGTGCTTTATGGTGTGGCCAAAGATTTTGCAGAACTCACTGGCAACGAAGTTGTTTACGACCTTTACACTGGCACTGGCACCATTGCCTGCTTTGTAGCCGACAAGGCGCAGAAAGTAATTGGTATTGAGTATGTTGAAGACGCCATTGCCGATGCCAAGGTAAACGCGCAGATGAACAATCTGACCAATCTCGATTTTTTTGCTGGCGATATGAAAAACGTCTTGACCGACAGTTTCATAGCCGAGCACGGGCGCCCCGATGTCATCATCACCGACCCGCCGCGCTCGGGCATGCACCCCGATGTTGTGCAGGTAATCTTGAACGCCAACCCCAAGCGCATTGTGTATGTGAGTTGCAACCCCGCCACACAGGCCCGCGACCTTGCCATGATGAGTTCGCAATACCGCATTGCAAAAGTGCAACCGGTTGATATGTTCCCGCAGACTCAACATGTTGAGAATGTGGTACAATTGGTAAGGATTGAAAATGATTGAATCAAGAATACTGCATTTGAGTGGTAAATAAAATGTAATAATCGTTTCATTGAGCAATGGTCGTCGTGATGACGGCCGTTGCTGGTTTTTGCCGGGAAGTGAAGATGTTGGTTCCCGATTTGCGATTTCGGTTCAGTTTCCTAAATTTGGACTACATTTTTTCACATTAAAAACAAGATTTATGGCAATGGCAAGTTCACAAGAATGGTTGAAAAGAATAAGGAACACGGTTGGTTTCCTTGGTATGACACTTCCCTGGATAGCGTTGTTTGGCGCATATATGGTATCAAAATTCGGCGGCGGTATTCCTTGTGATGTTTTTTGGAAAAACCTTTCCATTTCCGCCACATACTATGTTACACCGGCACTTACCGGAATTCTGACAACTGCAGCCATTGTGCTAATGTGCTACGACGGCTACGAATTGAAAGACGACGTTTTAACCACTCTGTCTGGCGTGTGCGGACTAATGATTGTGCTTTTCCCTTGCAACTGTTGTGTTTCCCCTGAAAGAGTTGGCCTTTTCCAATTGCCTGTAAACGTGTCTCATATCATTCACATTGCGTCGGCAGTTTGCTTCTTCTTGTTGCTTTCATATATCAGTCTTTTCTTGTTTACCAAAGGTGTGGATAATCCAACCGAACAAAAGAAGACGAGAAACAAAATTTATATTACCTGCGGAATCGGAATGCTGGCCGCTTTAATATTTATACCACTGCCGATACATTTTCCTGCTAAAATATTTATTGTTGAGGCAATCGCTCTCACTTTCTTCGGTATAAGTTGGCTTGTTAAAGGACAAGCGTTCGGGCTTTTTGCGGATAAATAGTGGTTTTGCATAATGGCAATTATGAGTCGAGAACAAAACTACAGATATGGAACGGGAGGAACTGCTTAAACAATGTAGATACTACGCTGGACAAAAAGAAAACCCAAACAAAGACGGAAATATGGCTTGGTTCTGGGATATGGAACGTGTTTATGTTGAGAATGGAGGTGTGCTTGGCGGAGAAGCCGATTACTACAAAAGTATAAATGGCAAAATATATCCTGATATACCGTATAACCTGCTAACTACAATGTTTACGTCGTGGGGCAAATGGACTTATGACATTAAAGGCTCGATTTGTGAGTTCTACAAACTGATTGACGAGTATTTGTTTATAGCGAACGACCACTTTCCCGAAGATAAAATACCACCTGAAGGATTTCGCTACTAATGACCATTATGTCGGTTCCCATCGTCTGTTGTCCGTAGTCTGAAGTCTGTTGTCAAAAAACCCTTTCCCCGAAAAAAACTGCGTCATTAAAAGAAAATTTATAATTTGCCGACAATAAAAACCGACGATTATGAATTATATACTCTTCGACGACAGCACTTGGGACGAACTGCTTCCCTTGACCTTCACTCGGCCCGCGGCCGAAATCCGTGTGGGCATTCTCACCATTCGCGAGAAGTGGGAAAAATATCTGGTTGGCGAGCCATTGTCGTACTGCACAAGGCCGCACTTGCGGGCAAAGTTTCCAATGACGGTCGGTGCCGACAATATTTTCATCAACGGCACGGTGATTCCGACGGCCGAACTGCTGGCCGAACTCGAGGAACTGCAACCTGGGCAGGCGCTGGTGTGCGACGATTCGGTGACGGCCATCCGTTTGGATAAGGCGCAGGCCGAACGCTTCGACCCGACAAGCATCGCCTTTAAGGATTATACGCAGCAAATATCTGAATGTCATCGCGTTGAGCAACTGTCGGACATTTTTCGCAACAACGGCGACGCCATTGAGCACGATTTCCGCATCATCACCAAAGGGCGCAAATCGGCGCAGTTGAGCGCGTCAAACCGCATCATCGGCACGGGCGACATTTTTGTTGAGCACGGCGCGGTGGTTGAGTGCTGCATTCTGAACACCACCAACGGCCCCATCTACATCGGTCGCAACAGCGAGATTATGGAAGGCTCGTGCATCCGCGGACCGTTTGCGCTCTGCACGGGTTCGGTGGTGAAAATGGGCGCGAAGATTTACGGGCCCACAACCGTGGGACCGCACTCGAAGGTGGGCGGCGAACTGAACAACGTTGTGATTTTCGGCAACAGCAACAAGGCTCACGACGGATTCTTGGGCAACACCGTGGTTGGCGAATGGTGCAACTTTGGTGCCGACACCAACTGCTCGAACCTGAAGAACGACTACGCCGAAGTGCGTCAGTGGAACTACCCCGAAGGCAAATTTGTGAAGACGGGACTGCAGTTCTGCGGCCTTGTAATGGGCGACTACAGCCGCACGGCCATCAACACAATGCTGAACACTGGAACGGTGGTCGGCGTGGGCGCAAACATCTATGGTTCAGGCTTTCCGCGAAATTTTGTGCCGTCGTTTATGTGGGGCGGCTCGGCTGGATTCAAGCCCTGCACGCCCGAAACGCTGTGCCAAGTTGCCGAACGTGTTCTGGCGCGCCGCGGCCTGCAGTTGAGCGACATCGACCGCCAACTGATTGCCGACGTTTTCGGCTTGACCGCAAAATACCGTGGAGGGTATAAGAGTTAAAAGGTTAGAAGTTTAGGGGGTTAGAAGTTTAGAAAGTTTAGCGCTTCGCTGTTGAGAGAGTTTAGTTTCTAAACCTTCTCAACTTTCTCAACAATATAGGTTATATTTCATTGATTATGAGTTCGAAAAAAGAAATAAAGATTGAAGGGATAATGGCGTCGGACGGCGACGGAATGGAGGCGAGTTTTATTCCGATTATGTCGGAAGGCGGCCACCCGAATGAGAGGATTGAGATTCCTGACGAACTGCCAATCCTGCCGCTGCGCAATATGGTTATCTTTCCTGGCGTGCTGATTCCTATCAGCGTCGGGCGCGAAAAATCGCTTGAACTGGTGCGGCAGTCGTACCGCAAGGACAAAATTGTGGGCGCCATTGCCCAACGCGATTTCAACGTTGAGGACCCGAAGCCCGAAGACTTGTACAATTGCGGCACTATTGTGCAGATTGTCAAGATATTGGAAATGCCCGACAACACCACAACAATCATTGTTCAGGGCAAGCGTCGGTTTGTCATCAACAACTACATTGCGACGGAGCCGTATTGCACCGCCAACATTTCCGTCATCGACGAAGTGCTGCCCGACGACAGCCAACTTGCCGAATTTGAGGCTATTACAAGTTCAATTCGCGACTTGTCGTCGAAGATAATCCAAATGACGCCTGGAATGCCGAACGAGGCGGTTTTCGCTTTGCGCAACATCGAGAACGCCTTCTTCCTGATAAATTTTGTGTGCGTCAACACCGCCATCAACACCGAAGCGAAACAGGAACTGCTTGAGGAATCGAACGTTTTCAACCGCAGCGTGAGGTTGCTCGAACTGCTGTCGCAGGAAATGCAAAAGGTTCAACTTAAGGAAGATATACAATCGAAAGTGCGGGCGGAACTCAACAAGCAGCAGCGCGAGTTCTTCCTGAACCAACAAATAAAAACCATTCAGGACGAGTTGGGCGGAAACCCCACCGAAAAAGAAGCCAAAAACCTGAAAGACAAGGCGAAACAGAAAAAGTGGAGCAAGGAAATGGCCGATTATTTCGACAAGGAGATTGAAAAACTGCAACATCTGAACGCCGCTTCGGGCGAATATTCAATCCAACTCAACTATCTGCAAACGCTGCTCGATTTGCCGTGGGGCGAGTACACCGACGACAATTTTGATATGAATCGCGCACGCGAAATACTTGACAGTCAGCACTGTGGACTTGAGAAGGTGAAAGAGCGCATTCTAGAGCATCTGGCAGTTCTGAAACTCAAGGGCAACCTGAAATCGCCTATTCTGTGCCTTTACGGCCCGCCTGGAGTGGGCAAAACGTCGCTTGGGCGGTCGATTGCCGAAGCGCTTGGGCGCAAATACGTGCGAATGTCGCTGGGCGGCCTGCACGACGAGGCCGAAATCCGCGGACACCGCCGCACCTACATCGGCGCAATGCCTGGCCGCATCATCGAGAACATCAAAAAAGCCAAATCGGCCAACCCCGTTTTTGTGCTCGACGAGATTGACAAGGTGTCGAACGACTATCACGGCGACCCCGCGTCGGCTCTGCTCGAAGTGCTTGACCCTGAACAAAATGGCGCATTCCACGATAACTATCTCGACGTTGATTTCGACCTGTCGAACGTAATGTTCATTGCCACGGCCAACAGCGTTGCGCCCATCAGCGCGCCACTGCGCGACCGTATGGAAATGATTGAGGTGAGCGGCTACGTGATTGAGGAGAAAATCGCCATCGCGCGGCAGCATCTGATTCCGAAACAGTTGAAAGAGAACGGTTTGGAGCAACATCCGTTTGCTATGGACGACGCTTCACTCACCTACCTGATTGCGAACTACACCCGCGAGTCGGGCGTTCGCGAACTCGACAAGCGCGTGGCCGAGATTTCGCGGAAGATTGCCAAAAAAATCGTCTTTGGCGAGCCCGTGCCCGAAAACCTGACGGCTGAAAACATTGTCGAATATCTTGGCAAACCCATCTATTCGCCTGATATGTACGACGATAACCGCTTTGCGGGCGTTGTCACAGGACTGGCGTGGACGGCCGTGGGCGGCGACATCCTTTTCATTGAGACAAGCCTGAGCCGCGGCAAGGGAACGCTCACGCTCACAGGCAATTTGGGCGACGTTATGAAGGAGTCGGCCACTCTGGCGCTGGAGTACATCAAGGCGCACGCCACCAAATTCGGCCTGAAGCCTGAAATTTTTGAGAAGTGGAATGTGCACATCCACGTGCCCGAAGGCGCCATTCCGAAAGACGGCCCGTCGGCAGGCGTGACAATGGTGACATCGCTGGCGTCGGCATTCACGCAGCGCAAGGTGCGCAAGGCTCTGGCAATGACGGGCGAGATTACGCTGCGTGGCAAGGTTCTGCCCGTGGGCGGCATCCGCGAGAAGATTCTGGCCGCCAAACGCGCTGGCATAAAAACGGTGATTCTGTGCGAGCAGAACCGCAAAGACATTGAGGAAATCAAACCCGAATACGTTGAAGGTCTGGAGTTTATCTACGTGAGCACCATTGAGGAAGTGTTGCAAAATGCGCTGCTGGAGGAGAAGGTTGAGGGGGCGATAGAGATTGCAGTTTAAGGAAACATTGATTCTATTTCCTAATTTGTATCATATTATGAGTAAAATGCCATTTGAAAATAAAATCATATTTTTTGGATTTCTTTATATCTTATCTGGTCTTATTGTATCTTATATACCACCCTATGGTAATGGAGTATGCGATTGGTATTTTATTTTTTTTCTTCATTATATAATAGTACCTTTTGTTCATAGTATTCCTCTAGCCATTGCCATAATCGCGATAAAAAAGAAATTTGCATCTTTTAGTAAGGTAATACTAATCGGCTCAACAATCACTTTTATACTGTATTGGCTGATTTCATTTTTACTTTTCCATTATAAATCCTATTATTTTAGTTTTGCTTCATTTGGGAGTTGGGTATTATATTTTGCAATGCCTGTCATTTATTATGGACTCGCAAAGTTATTCTTTCGAGATTAACCAATAGTTTTCACCCTAAAACTTAATGTTTTAGCATAATAATAAACTGCATATAAATGAAAACCCCATTCACCATATTAAAGTGGTTATTCATTTCATTAGGTGCTATATTTCTTATCCTGAATATTTTAGCGCTGACGCCTGCACCATTTTATATGCACCGCAGTTTGGGCGAGGATTCGGCGTGGAAAAGTGATTCGGCAGCAAATTTCCGTCCTGACTATGTTGTTATGTTCGGCGGCGCGGGAATGCCGTCGGGCAGCAATCTGATAAGGCTTTACTACGCGGCCGAGTTTGCGCGAAATTTGCATACGCCCGTTGTTCTTGTCCACCCGCAAGACTCTGTTTGTCAAGCTGAAATGACGAAATATCTTGTCGGCAGCGGCCTTGCGCCCGACAGCATTTTTTATATGACTGGCGGAAGCAACACGCGCTCGCAGTCGGTCTGCCTTGCCGATAGTTTTCCGCAACTGCGCAGTGCCAATTTACTGATAATCACCGCACCCGAACATCTTTCACGCACCTTGAAATGCCTGAAAAAATGCGGCATCAGCAACATTTACGGCATAGGCGCGTTTGAGAGCACTGTCGATTTCGACCTTACTCTCGACAAGCGTAAACTAAAAGGGAATCAGCTCGTTCCCGACATTGAGAGCACCAACCTGCGATACACGTTCTGGAACTATCTGCAACTCGAAATCGTCTGCTTCCGCGAGTATTTCGCAACAGCATATTATTGGGTGAAGGGGTGGATTTAATAATGGTGTGCATAAGCACAAAAAAGGCTTCAAACATAAGTTTGAAGCCTTTTTTCAATACATATTATGTATACACATTATTTTATCAAAATCCAGAGATTCGGATTCTCATATACCATATTGCGCCATTCAGCAACTGCTTCAGCACGAGTGTCGAACTGCTTGATGCTGACGTAGTAGTAACCTGTGTTGCGAGTCACAATCTGAGCATCATAGCCACGGCTGCGCATATCTTCCTGATAGCGTAAGGCGTTCGACTCAATCTGGAAACTGCCGGCAATAATGTGGCAACGCTTCGAGCTAGGATCAACAGTAGGTTCCGAAACAATCACAGGCTCGGGCTCTTCGACAACGGCCACTGTGTCAACAGCGACAGTATCAACAACCGGTGTGGTATCAATAACTTCAACTGGTGCTGCCGGGGCTTCCTTGGCCTTTTTGAACGGACCAAACCAATTAAAATCGATGGCCATCCAAACAAGGACGCCAACAATAACTAATGCTGCAACGATGATTAAGACGGTAGTAACCGACTTATTGTTTTTAGTTTTTATTTCCATTTTATTATTTGTATAACTGTTGTTAATATAAGTAGTTGTCTTTGGTGTTGCGGTTGGCTGCGGTGCAGCGGCCGGTTGCTGTTTCGCTTCAGGTGCGGCGGCCTTGGGTTCTGCTGCAGGTGCCGATGCCGGTTTCGCATCTTCGGCCTTCACTTCAGCCTTTGGCTCGGCTTTCGACTTTGCTGCGGCTTTCGTTTTACCCTTTGCCTTTGCACTTTCGTCTTGCACAAAGTTGATGTTGTTCTGACCATCTTTCGACAGATAGCCGACACCTTCTACAGCAAAACTCTCTCCTGCCTTGAAAGCAATCTCAATTTCCGCCACATATGCCTTTATGGCTTCCTTTCCTTTGGCAGCGTCAACCTTCTCGCTTGTGATAATCTTGTTGAGCAGAACACTATCGTTGAACTTAAGAAAATCGTTGAACGATATGACTTTACCTGATGGCGTGTCCTGAATCATGAATGCACCGAAATCTGGAATTATAATCCTTGAATTGCCGGGTATCAGTTCTTTTATGTACTTGCTTATCATAGATAGATTTTTTGATAGTGTAAATGTATAATAAAAAATATTTGTGCGACAACAAACCAATTAAAACTGTTAGCCGACTGATTATTAGCAGTTTAATATAATTTATACAAGTACGATTAGTATTGCAAAATGGTTGTTTGCCAACGTTTTCGGCATTTTTTGGATGAAAATGTCCGACTTACGCAAAAAATTCTTCAACTCGTCTTATCTTAGCACGTCAAAAAATTACGACCGATGGGGCTGCTTTTTATAACATTCGGTTTTGCCGATTTAATCGACATTCTGCTTGTGGCCATTATCCTTTACCAACTCTACAAACTAGTGCGTGGTACGGTGGCCATGAATATTTTTGTCGGTCTGATGTTGCTCTATCTGGTATGGCTGATTGTCAAATTCCTGAATCTCAGCCTGCTGTCCACCATTCTCGACTCGTTCATCAGCGTTGGTGTGATTGCCGTCATCATTCTTTTCCAACAGGAAATCAGAAAGTTCCTACTGCTATTGGGCAACACCGACTTTATGAAAAAACGCTTTGCTCTGGCACGGCACTTTTCCGACTCGGGCAATTTCACCACATCAGAAAACACTTTGCGTGAAATCGGGCGCGCCTGCCGCAATATGTCGGAAACCAAAACGGGCGCTCTAATTGTACTTACCGACAACTCGGAACTTGCAACTTTCGCTCAGAGTGGCGACACTCTTAACGCCGATGTGTCGCACCGACTGATTGAGAGCATCTTCTTCAAAAACAGTCCAATGCACGATGGTGCAATGATCATCATTGGCGACTACATTAAGGCCGCGCGATGTGTTCTGCCAATCGACGACGACCTTGTACTGCCGCCGCATCTTGGCTTGCGCCACCGGGCCGCTCTGAGCATGTCGAACGAAACCGAAGCGTCAATCGTTGTGGTGTCGGAAGAAACCGGAAGCATCTCACTCGTACGCAAAGGTGAAATCAAGTACGACATTACCCCCGAAACCCTGATAACTCTGCTCCGAACAGGTTTGAATTAATTTTATTCAAATCCACCTTCCGGTGCCGACTCGCCGTCCTCGTCGCGGCTGCTGTAGTTGTTCATTTTGTACGAAAGCGTTACCGACAGATTGGGCCATTGCGGACGGAAGGTGTTGGCGGTGTAGAATCCCGGGCCTTCGGTCACGCGCTCGCGCTTGATGGTGTTGAAGATATTACGTGCCTGCATTGTAACCGACAGCTTGCGGTCGAGCAGTTCCTGCTTAACTGCGAAACTTGCGGTCAAAAAGGCCTTGTCGTATCCCTGTGATGTAACGGACTTGCTTCTATAAAACATATCGAACTGCATACGCGTGTTATTGCCTATTTTGAAGACATTGTTCATACGCGCGTTCCAGTTGAAGCTGTGCTGCGAGAAGTCGATGCCATCATAAACACCCTCTTTGCGATAGTTGTAAACATCGCCCATCAAGTTCAACTGATACCATTTCAACGGGCTGTAATTGAATGTGATTTCAGCGCCTGCGGCATAATCTTCACCAACGTTGCGTGTAGTGTTCATAATCACATCGTTGTAGCCCTCATAAATGGTTTGTATGCGTTCTATCTTATTCTGCGTCAAGCGATAATAAGCGTCAACGGCCACAAAGTTATCACCGAATTTCTTTTGATAGCCAAAGTCGATTGAATTGACATACTCAGGCTCAAGTTCGGGGTTGCCACGGCGCACGTTGTAAGCGTCCTGCCAAGTAACGTAAGGCTGCAACTGCCATGGGCGGGCGCGATTGATTCGACGCGTGTAGCTCAGCATAACCTGCTGGTCGGCAGGCAGTTCATACGAAATGTGAGCCGTTGGGAAGACTGCAAAATCTGAGAAATGATAGGTTCCGTTGTCACCCGACAATTCCAAATTCTGGTAGGTGTACTCTCCGCGCAAACCACCCTGATAACCGAAATTGCCCCACTCGCTGGCAAACATTGCATAGAGCGAATATGTCTGGCGCAGATATTTTGTCTCATAACTATAATCGTCCTTACGCTCGTAACTCTTTGATTGTGTGTTATACATCTCAACCTCATACTTATCGTCGCTTGGCATAAAACGGCCTTGCGCGCCCAAACTCAGTTTCGATGGTCCGCCAAGCGGCCTGGCATAGTCAATCTTGAACCGATAGCCGTTGCCCGGCCCGCTCTGCACGTTTTTCTGGCCATAGGTGATATTGCCCTCGGTGTCTTCCATCGAGTTTTCCGATTCGCTGTCATTATCGCGACCGTTCATATTAAACTGGATATCAAGCGAGTGTTCGGTGTTGCCATCGAATTGCTGGCTGTAGTATAAACCAATAGAGTGGAATCCTCCACCGCTACCGCTATTGCCGTTGCTTATATAGGTCGATGAATCGTTTTGTGCGATACCATTTATTTCGCTGTATGTCAGATAATCCATACGATTGTCATTGTCGTTGGTGTGACGGCCATAGCGGAAGTTGAAGCCCAGCACGGCATTCTCAAAAATCTCGTAATCGGCACCGCCATTAAGTCCCCAACCATTGTTTCGCCTATGCGACTTTCCGTTCGACAATGTCCAGTTGCGCAACGAGTCGCTATCAACCCAACGCGTGCGTTCTGATTTGTTACGGCTCTCGTTGATGCGTCCGTTCGCGCCCCCAAACACGTGCCATTTACCTGAACGATAATCTAATAAAAAATCGCCACTCAAACGGGTTGGTATTCCGGCAACGGCGTTGAAAATGCCGCTGAAGCCGTTAAGCGAGTTCTTTTTGGTGATAATGTTCAGCACACCCGAAGCGCCATCGGGCTCGTATTTAGCTGACGGGTTGGTGATTATCTCGATATTCTCGATGCTGCTGGCCGGAATCTGGCGCAGAGCGTCGGTGGCGTCGAGCGGTGTCGGACGACCGTCAATCAACACGGTGAACGACGAGCTACCGCGTAACGACACGTTGCCGTCGATATCGACCTTGATAGACGGCACATTTTCGAGCACATCGATAGCCGTACCCGAAAGAGCGTTCAACTGCTGCCCTACGTTCACCACGCGCTTGTCAATTCTGTAATCGACGGCCGCACGGTCGTAAACCACATCAACGGTGGCCAACTGCTTCACATCGGGCTGAAGTTTGATGCGGCCAAGATTGACATCGGCATCCTCAATCACAAACTCTTGTGATACAGTAACGTATCCCACATAGGCCATCTCGAAAGTATAAGAACCCTGCGGTACATTTTTAATCAAAAAAGCACCCTTGGCATCGGTTATTCCACCTGAAAACAGAGCATGGTCAGCGGTCTTGTAGAGCGCAACGGTAGCAAACTCAATGGGTTCGCCCGTTTTCCCGTCAAGCACGGTACCTTTAACGTTTTTGCCGGCTGCTGCGGCATTGCCATTCACAAGCGCCAGCGCCACTGTCAACAGGCACACAATAGGTTTCAAAATTCTAATAGTCATTGACTTAATTGATTGATTGTTTATTACAGAAATAAAAGAAATTACAATGCTTACAGTTTTCTTCATTGTCGGTTTGCTTGAATGGTTGTTCAGGGTCGAACAGTTGGCCAAGGATTTTGCCAAGACTGTCGCGAACCATGTCAGCCACACGCATAAAATTACCTTCGCTGAAAGCGTCTTTTTTACTGCAAACTTTGAATGAATCACCGCTGCCTAACCGCGTGGTTTTGAACAGATATGGTGTCATCACATCGCATGCGGGCATTTCGTGGTCAACCATCATGCAATAAATCAGAGTCTGCAGTATTCCCTTGTAGTCGTCAATTTTTGCAGGATTAAACACATCATCAACCGATGGGCAAGTTACTTCGTTTTTTCCTGTCTTATAATCGATAACCCTTACACTTCCATTAGTGCGGTCGATGCGGTCGATGGTGCCGCCAATCTTGATGCTGAACCGCTCGCCGTTCACTTCAACCGGAAACAGCATGACACCATCTTTTTCGAGACCTAGAAATTCAATCGGCGACTGGTCAGCTGTTTCGGCATCGTAGGCGCACTGTGCATTTACGTATTTTTGTATTACGCTGTAAACCATCTTGTTGTTGCCGTTCAGTTCGTCGGTGAGTTTGCGCTGGCCGCTTTTGATTTTCTCGCAAAGGGCGGCATTGCTTTTAAAAATCTCATCGACAAAGGCTTCTTCGATTTTCGATTCGATGAATTCTTTCTTCAGTCCACGAATGTCATTGCCGGAAACCTTGACCTTCTTTTCCAAAAAATCGCTGTAAATCTTGCACATGGCACTATGGAAAATGAGCCCAAACTGCCGGATGTCGATGTTCTCGTCAGTCTCGCTGTCGGGTTCGAGACCGAGCACCCGCCCGAAATAGAATTGCAACTGGCACTTCTGATAGGCCACAATGGCGCTGGGCGACAGTTTTTTCACTTTGTCGAACGGTCTGTCGTCAACCACATAATTGCGCAGCAACTGCATTGTGTGCTCATCTTTGGCTATTGTCAGCGGCTGGTTGGCGGCAAAATTAATGTCGGAACGCAACACCTTCTGAATGGCGCGATCGCCGTCGTAGAGCAACTGCATTATGTAACGGCTCGGTTCGCCGTTTTTTCCGTTGGTTTTACCGACAAAATATGTAAGCGTCACGTTCTGAGCCCTTTGCAGCAGACGGTAGAAATAGTAGGCATACATCGACTCACGGTCGTCGTGGGTTGGCATGCCGAATGCGCGCCGCAGGCTGAACGGCACAAATGTGGCCGACGTGGTATCGGCTGGCAGAACGCCTTCGTTGACACTCAATATTATAAGATTGCGGAAATCGACGTTTCGGGTTTCAAGAAAACCCATCAGCTGAAGTCCCTTGATAGGCTCACCACTAAACGGCACGCTCAATGACCCCACATATTTCCGAAGCAGTTTGAAATACGTTGTCATATCCACTTCGAGCTGCTCGTTAGCGAGTTCGGTGTCGAGTTGCTGAATCTGCAGTATAAGCCGGTAAACCAGTTCCTGCTGGATAACCCACTTGTTGCCTTCATCATCAGGCAACTGAGCCCAAATGCTCATCAGCTGCTTCAGACCGCCGAGCAGATAGTTCGAAAAATCGTGCGGATTGTCGATGGCGACAAACAGCATTTTGGCGAACTCATCGGTTTCGAACACGCTCATCGGAACCTGGAACAGTGCTTCTGTCTTGATGCGAGCCGCTAAATCGGCCACAAACTGCTCGCTTGCCGACACCAGAAACGGATGTTGCAGCAGTGCCAGCACATTTTTATAATAGAAAGTCGTGCCTGACTCAACAGTGCGTTTGTTGGCCTGCAACTGCACCAACTGCTCAATCCACTGCCCCGCCACTGAGTTTCTAAGTTTGTAGCCCATAGTCACGTTCATATCAGAAACATACGGTGCCACATGCTCAATGGCGCTCATCAGCAGATTCTCGTCGGCAAGCACAAGTGCTGTGTCAGAGAGCTCGGCGGCAGGCGTCAAAGCCAGCTGCCTGGCCACCACCGACATTTGCCCGCTCACAGTAGGCGATGCATAGGCGGTTATCTTGCGGTTGGTGGTGTCGAACCGGTGGTTGGCGGCAAAATCATCGGGCTCGGCAAATTCAACTACGAAGCGACGCAGGAAAAATCCGGCCATCTGATATTTGTCATCGATGAACGACTGGTCGTAGTCCCAGAAAAACAAAGCCTTACCTTGCGCCTTGAGAACGCTGAACACTTTTTCCTCACTCTTAGTGATAGCGTTGAAGCCGATGAAAAACACCTTCTTGAACGGAAGTTCGTAGTCGGCCGAGCCAATGGTTTCGGCAGCCCTGCGGTAAACCTGACCCTCGTAGGCCAACCCCTTGTCGTTTAGCCGTTTGCAAAACATTTCATACATTGGCAGCAGAACTTGCCAGATGTCAAGGAACTTCTTTTTCAGCTTCGATTTGCCATCGCCAATCACATAGAAAAACTCTTCAACTGCATTCCGCTGCTCGTCGGTCAGATAATCGATGGCACTATCGAGCTTCTTGATTTCCTGAATGTTGCGCAGCAGCGATTTGGCATCGACCAAATATTTATCGATGTCGTTGAAATCGGCCAAAATGGTCTGCGCCCATGGGAAAAAGCGGTCAAACGACTCGTCTTCCCTATCGGGATTAAGACTTTTTGCCGCTTCCTTATGAACCTGATACAGAATCGCAAGTTGCTCTATGAGTGTTGCCAGCTTCTGCCCGCTGATTTTGCGAATAAACTCATCGATGGTAAAAATCGCCGGCAGCCAAATCACCTTTTGATTGATTTTCTTCAGTTCGTTGCAGAAATAAACTGATGAACGCTGGTTCGGGAACACAACACAGCAGTCGCGGAACCCGTCGGAATAGTGGTTCAGCAAATATTCAGCAACATCATGAAGGAATGTGGTCATATCTGAAAAATCGTGATTCGAACTCTTTATCGCCAATACCCGGATTGGGCTACTGACACAATACAAAGGTAAATCGCTTTTTAACAAAAAAAACGGCTGGGAACAGGCATACAAAAAGAAAGTGCCGTGCCCTGAAACTTTGCAACCAAGTTGCACGACCAACCCAATATTTTTGCCAATAATTAAATAAAAATCATCGACTATGGAAACCAAGGAAATCGACGAAATAGCTCAAAATCACGAGCAAAGCGAGCATCACCACCATCACGACGGTGAGCACGAACACCATCATCATCACGATGGTGAACACGAACACCACCATCATCACCACGATGAAGATGGCGAGCACGAACATCACCACCACCATCACGGCGAACACGGGCATCACCACCACGATCACCACAGCCACGAGCTGACATCGCTCAGCAAGGCGTTTGTGGCGGGCATAATGCTGAATGTGCTGTTTGTGGTGGCCGAAGCCGTTGCCGGCTGGGTTAGCAACTCGATGGGCCTGCTGGCCGACGCGGGCCACAACCTGAGTGATGTGGCAAGCCTGCTGCTGGCGCTCATCGCCTTCAGGATGGCCAAGCGCAAGGCATCGCACCACTACACCTACGGCTACAAGAAAAGCACCGTTCTGGTGTCGCTGCTCAACGCGCTGATTCTGATTGTGGCGGTGGTATTCATCGTGTATGAGAGTGTTGAGAAACTGCTCAACCCCGAACCTGTGGGCGGAAAAGTGATAATCATCACGGCAGCCATTGGTGTGGTTATCAACGGCTTGACGGCTTATCTGTTTATCGACAAGAAAGACAAAGACCTGAACGTGAAGGGCGCCTATCTGCATATGGCCGCCGACGCGCTGGTATCAGTCGGCGTGGTGGTTTCGGGTGTGGTGATTCTGTTCACGGGCTGGTATTTCATCGATGCCATCATTGGGCTGGCGGTTGCGGTTATCATCATCATCTCAACCTGGGATTTGCTGAAAGACAGTCTGCGTTTGGCTTTGGACGGTGTTCCGTCGTCAATCGACACCGATGTGCTGATGCACGAAATCGGCGAAGTTGAAGGCGTTGAAGAAATCCACCATCTGCACGTGTGGGCCATCAGCACCACCGAAAACGCGGCCACGGCTCACGTGGTGGTTGGCAATCTGGCTGATATGCAACGCATTAAAACCGACATAAAGCACACGATGGCAGGGCTGGGAATCGGCCACACCACGCTCGAGTTTGAAGAACACGGCTGCGAGTGCGGCGAGCACGACCATTGCTGAATTAGGTCTGTACATAGTAGAGACGTGGCACGCCGCGTCTCTACAATACCATAAAAAAGGCCTGCATCCTAACAGCGGAGGCAGGCCTTTGTGTTTTATGCGATTATATCTGATTATTTGAGGCGGGCGGGGCGGATAGGGAATCCCTGTCCACGGCTGGAGAATTCCATATCACCACTTCCGAAAATAATCGCACAAGTAGGATCAATTGTAAAAAGGGAAGATGACCAATACTTCGTATTAAAAAAATCAGTATCCAAAGGACCACCAATAATATCAATAAGATCGCGTGATATGGTAAGTTCGCTAGGAATGAAAATATGTGCATCGGAAAGTGAGTAATCTGTATATCTGTCAGAATCATTAATTTTAATAAAATGACCTTTGTGGTCATCAGATTTGGCTTTGTACACAATGAAACCGCTCACATTATGGTTGTCATAATTATCTGTCATAATCCAAACGCATTGATATATAAGTTCATACCAATCATCAACGGTTGGTGTGAAAAAGTCTGAGCCCCAATAGGCAGTAGCGGCATCATCGGCTGCTTCAAGAGCAGTTAGTTTATCCGTGTAACCATCTTTGCCACACTCTTCTTTATTGCAATACTTTGTAAGTGTGCTATCGGTTCCGTCGCAATATTTATATGTCTCCCAACCAAAGTTAGCCTTGGTTTCAGTTTCGCCCCAAGCAAAATTGTCACCGTAGTCCCAAGGATTATCGGCACCCACATTGCAAGTTGCCCATAGTGTACCACTTGGCAGTCCTAAATCAACCACTTTTCTAGAATTTGACTCATCATCATCTTTGTCGCAAGCCACAAATGCCATCGAAATCAATGCAACACTGATTGTTGCCCATAAAAATTTTCTCATAATAGTTTTTTTAAAGTTTGAGAATGAATGTTTTTTTGATTAGACAAATGTATCATTATATATGGTTCGTTAAAATTCTTTTTGCCGGCAAGTGCTAATAATTAATCCGAAAAAAATCCGCGTCGACGGCTATCAGAACCAACCAAATTCCGTATCATTGCAAAATTTTTTTTATTCCGAAAAACGCAACAAAAATGGCAAAGATTTTCAACGACGTATCAAGAACATTTGGCGAGTTTCTGCTGATTCCGGGACTCACAACCAAACAGTGCATTCCCACAAACGTGTCGCTCCGCACGCCGCTTGTGAAATTCAAGAAGGGCGAAGAGTCGGCCATCAACCTGAACATTCCGTTTGTGTCGGCCATTATGCAGTCGGTTTCCGACTCGGGCCTGGCTATCGAACTTGCCCGCAACGGCGGCCTGTCGTTCATATTCGGCTCGCAGCCCATTGAGTCACAGGCTGATATGGTTCGCCGCGTCAAGAAATTCAAAGCCGGGTTCGTTACCAGCGACTCGAACGTGAAACCCGACAACACGCTCTACGACGTGCTCGACCTGATTCAGCGCACCGGCCACTCAACCATCGGCGTGACCGACGACGGAACGCCCAACGGCCGCCTGCTGGGTATGATTACGAGCCGTGACTACCGCACCGACAAGGACGACCTGAACGACAAGGTGGCGCAGCATATGACGCCGTTCGACAAACTGACCGTCGGCAAACTGGGCATCTCGCTGAGCGACGCCAACCAACTCATCTGGGACAACAAACTCAACACTCTGCCCATTATCGATGAGAATCAGAAACTTATGTACTTCGTCTTCCGCAAGGACCACGACAGCCACCACGAGAACCCGAACGAACTGTCGGACTCGAACAAGAAACTGCTTGTGGGCGCCGGCATCAACACCCGCGACTATGAGCAGCGCGTTCCGGCACTGGTCGAGGCTGGCGCCGATGTGCTCTGCATCGACTCGTCGGACGGATACTCGGAATGGCAGCTTGAGACGCTGAAGTGGATTAAGGCAAAATACGGCGACAAGGTAAAGGTTGGCGCTGGCAATATTGTTGATAAAGAAGGTTTTGACTACCTGGTTGCCGCAGGCGCCGATTTCATTAAGATTGGTATTGGCGGCGGCTCAATCTGTATCACCCGCGAGCAGAAGGGCATTGGCCGCGGTCAGGCCACTGCAGTGATGGATGTGGCAGCCGCTCGCGACGATTACTTCCAGAAAACAGGAATCTATATTCCAATCTGCTCCGATGGCGGCATTGTGCAGGACTACCATATGGTGCTGGCTCTGGCTATGGGCGCCGACTTCCTGATGATGGGCCGCTACTTTGCCCGCTTCGACGAGTCGCCGACCAAGAAACTCACCATCGGCAACCGCATTGTGAAGGAATACTGGGGCGAGGGCTCGAACCGCGCAAAGAACTGGCAGCGCTACGATATGGGCGGCGCCGCTGCTCTGAAATTCGAGGAAGGCGTTGACAGCTACGTGCCTTACGCTGGCAAGATGAAGGACAACCTGGCTCTCACTTTGGGCAAAATCCGCGCCACAATGTGCAGCTGCGGTTCGCTGTCAATCAAAGAGTTGCAGCAGAATGCGAAAATCACCGTCGTTTCATCGACATCAATCATCGAAGGCGGCGCTCACGATGTGATTCTGAAGGACCAGAATTGATTTAAGTTGTTAATTGATAGTGTGAAAGGTCGCCGGGAGGCGGCCTTTTGCTGTTTTTACGAATAAAAAGGCACAGAATTCCCCAAAAAGTACCAAATAAAGCCGATTTTGTCCTAATCGGAAAAGCTGGCAAGAATCTACTTTTGCCGCGAATTTTGAAAACGACAGGCAATGTTCTTTTTAGGCATTCTTCTCACATCGATGGTGGCTCAGGCCGACACTTCAATCAGCATTGAAGGCGTTGACGTTACGGCATCGTTCAAGGTGCGAGCCGATATGCGGACAATGCCTGTATCTTCATCATCGTTCTACCTGAAAGACATTGAACGACAACAGATTAAATCAATTCAAGACTTTGCCGCCGCCACCCCCAACCTGCATATTCCCGACTATGGCTCAAGCATCACATCGTCGGTTTACGTGCGCGGTATCGGCAGCCGAATCGATAATCCGTCGGTTGGAATGTACGTTGATAATATGCCGTTTCTGAACAAAAACTGCTTCGACGCCCCGCTGTGGGATGTCCGCCGAATCGATGTTCTGCGCGGACCGCAGGGAACACTCTACGGCCGCAACACCATTGGCGGAATCATCACCGTGACAACGCTCTCACCATTCGATTACACAGGGACCCGCATCAGCATCGACGCTGGCAACGGCCGCACTCTGCGCGCCACGGCTGCTTTCTACAGCCGACCGACCAACAATTTCGGCTTCAGCCTTGGACTAAGCGCGGGCCACACTGGCGGATTCTTCACCAACCAATTCACTGGCGACAAGTGCGACTGGCGCAACAACGGCAGCGCCCGCCTGCGGCTGATGTGGAAAAACATGGGCCATTGGCAATTCGATAATTCGCTGACAATCAATATTTCCGACGAAGGCGGTTATGCCTATGCACAGTTGGACACTGCCCTGCGCAAACCACTGCCCGTGGCCTACAACGACACTTGCGGCTACCAACGGCTGCACATCGCCGACGGGCTTGTGGCTCAGTACAATACAAGCAAAATCAGCATCCGTAATGTACTGTCGGTTCAGTATTTGGCCGACGACCTGCATCTCGATCAGGACTTCACCACAAAGCGGATGTTCACTCTGCAACAAAAGCAGGAAGAATACACCATCAGCAATGAACTGATGTTCCAAAATTCCGATAAAACACAAGCAATCAATTGGTTGAGCGGCATATCAGCATTTTTCAAATATAACAAGATGGATGCGCCTGTACAGTTCAAGGCCGATGGCATTCAAGAACTAATTTTGGACAACGCAAACAAAGGAATGCACACGGTTTTCCCCAATGACAGCCTGAGTTTCAGCGAGAAAGCGTTCACTGTTGAAAGCAAGTTCACAACACCCACCATGGGATTGGCAGCCTATGGACAAGCCGAATACAAAATTTCCAATTTTGTGCTGACAGCAGGACTTCGCGTTGATTATGAACGCGTTGCTTTCGATTACGAGAACAGCGCCACCGTGCACTACAACTTTTCGTACACAATGGGCAACCGATTCAAACCATTGACCACGGCCATTGACGGAAACGAGTCGCAAACATTTTTTGAGATTCTGCCCAAACTGTCGGCTCAATATGTCATCAACGACCAATATATATATGCATCGGTGTCGCGCGGATTCAAGTCGGGCGGCTACAACACGCAGATGTTTTCCGACATTCTGCAAAACCAGATGAAGGCCGACCTGATGGGCGATTTGGGAATGCGGTTCGAAAACAGCCTGCAAGGCTACCCCATCGACGAAGTAATTGACTATCAGCCAGAGCACGATTGGAATTATGAGATTGGAACACACTTGAGCACCGACAATCGCAAGTTCACCGCCGATGTGGCGCTGTTCTACATCATTTGCACCGACCAGCAGCTCACCGTCTTCCCTGCAGGCAAGGGCACTGGCCGTATGATGACCAATGCGGGACGCACCCGCTCTGTTGGCGCTGAGACATCGCTGACAGCCCAACCCGCCGATTGGGTTAAACTGTCGGCAGGATATGGCTTCACCAACGCCACTTTCACCGACTACAACAACGGATTGGCCGATTTCAGCGGCAACCGCCTGCCATACGTGCCGCAGCACACCGTTTCGGCTCAGGCCGATTTCTCGCAAACCTTTGACGGACAGTTCGTAAACACAGTGTCGGCACAAATCAACTATCAGGGCGCGGGCCGCATCTATTGGGACGACGAAAACAGTGTTTGGCAAGACTACTACTCGCTCATTGGCGCGTCGGTGGGTACGGGCGGAAGCAAGTGGAACCTGCAACTTTGGGCAAAAAACATTGCCGACACCGATTTTGGCACGTTCCATTTCACATCAGTCGGGCGCTCATTTATCGCAAAAGGCAAGCCGCGACGAGTGGGATTAACGTTGAGAGTTATGATTTAGGATTTAGGATTAGGATTTATGAATTAGAATTTAGGAATTAGGATTTAGAATTTAGGTATATGGTGTTGATTGGGACGCACTGCGGTATCTGTTGTCTGCTGTCCAAAATCCCATCATTCTGAACTTTAAACGATTCACCGATTAAACAAGGGAAAGACAACTTTTTTATAAACAATTAAATATCAGTTAAAATGAAACATTTTAGTTTTTTGATGTGTGCCGCAATGCTCGCTTTCGTGGCTTGCGACAAAGATGACGAGACACCTTATTCAGAGAATGCAACGCTCAGCGGAACGTTAATCTCAACAATGGCCAATGGCTCATCGTTCAGCCAGGACGACGCAACAGTCGATTTCAATTTCGGCGAGAACGAACTTGTCAGCTTCACTCTCAAAGGTGTGAAATTCGCAGCAGCAATGCCAATGACCGTCGATTTGCAAGTTGACAGCGTTCCGTTCGTGCGCAGTGAAACCGACGGCAAAAACACATTCACCATTGCCACAATTGTGCCGAAATTCAATGGTCAGCCGTTCCCCCGCTACACTTTCACAAACCTGACAGGCGAGTTCCTGAGCTCGGGCTCGTTCTCAATCTCGTTTGTGGCCGCAGGCTGCAATGTTGCAATCAGCAATGTTGCCGCTGCACTGCCCACAGCAGGTTTGTCGGCCAGTGGCAAAATGGTTGTGACGATTGATTCAACAACCACCTTCACCAAAGAAGATGTGGTGGTGAATTTCAAGCAGAACGGCGATGTGGCGACTATTGAGATGCTCGATGTGAAATTTGCCGAAGCAATGCCGCTCACTCTCGATATGACAATCGACAGCGTGAGCTACAGCGCCATTGGCGACGCCATCAGTTTCAGTGGCGACAACATTGTGCCGCAGGCAATGGGCGGCCCGTTCCCAAAATACACCATCACCAAACTCAACGGCACTGCCGACCAAAAAGGCAAGGCATTCAAGTTTACAATGATGTGCGGCAGCTACCCCGTCAGCTACGAAGGGACTATCAAACAATAATTCCTTATTTAATCTATTTTAGCTATTTATGAAGGCACGGGAAACCGTGCTTTCTATGTTTTTATATATTAGACAATCAGATAATTGACCAAGGTAAACCAAGCTGTCGCTAATTTTCTTACGTTTGCCGAACAAACCAGACTCTGATGCACGCAGCAGCACACAGCGGAACATACGCAATGGGGCGGATTGGTGGCAGCGGAATGGCGCCGTTCTCAATCCGCTTGCTTGACGAGCACTGCCAGCACGCCATGTCGTGTCCCACACCACCCATCCGTTCGGCCAATCACAACTTCATGTTTCTCATAAAAGGTGAAGTGCTGGTTGAAACCGAATCGGTGCAGCAGCTGGTCGGGGCCAACGAGTGCATCATCATCCCTGCGGGCAACTTATTTTCAATCAGATATTTCAAAGACTGCTTCGGTTACATGGGCAGTTTCAGCACCGATTTTCTCTGCACCAGCCCCGTAGTGGCGGGAATCTACAAAGGAATAGCCTTTGTGCAGGCTGGCGGCAGCCGCATCACACGATTCGACCATAGCCGCAGCGGATTTGTCGAGATGCTGCTCGAGCGCATCATGGCCGAGACGCTCTCTGTGCCGCAGAGCGACGATGTTATACGCGCCAACATGAACTCGTTTCTGGTTGAGATGGCCGCCGAATGGGAAAAGGGGCAAACACAACGCGACTCAATGCCTAACGCTTTGAGCAACAGATTTATGAAAATGGTTTTCGAGAATGGACAAAGTAATTTATCGGCTGCGGAATATGCAGAAAAGCTGGATGTCAGCCCAAACCATCTGAGCAAAACCATCAAGCAGAACACTGGCCATCCTGTGACCTACTGGATAAACGAATCGGCGATGATGGCCGCCAAAATGCTGCTCAAAAACACCGATTTGACAATGAGCGGGATTGCCGAGCAGCTGGGCATGCTTGACCCTTCGTATTTCGCCCGCCGCTTCCGCCAGCACGAGCGCATGACACCCACTGACTATCGAAGGATTGTCCGTGGAAATGCAATTTAAAGTTTGCCTGCACAAGCCTGGTTCATCATCTGCCACATCTTCACAACCTGCACTGCTTCAGGCACATCGTGCACACGCAGAATGGAAGCGCCGTTTTTCAGCGCAAGCAAATTGAGCGCAGTAGTGGCGCTTAACGATTGTTCGGGAGTTATATTGAACAATTTGTAAATCATCGATTTGCGCGATATCCCCACAAGCAGCGGACGATTGAAAACCGAAAATTCCGAAAGGTGCGCAAACAGCTCGTAGTTCTGCTCGAGCGTTTTGGCAAAGCCGAATCCAGGGTCGATGATGACATCGTGCACACCCATATCGGTAAGACGGCGAAGTGGCTGCGAGAGCTCGCTAATCACATCGGCAAGCAGATTATTGTAGGTGGTGTGCTGCTGCATTGTGGCAGGCGTTCCGCGCATATGCATCAGAATGTAAGGTACTTGCAGGCGTGCCACGGTGGCGAACATCTGCTCGTCGAGTGTGCCGCCCGAAACATCGTTGATAATGTCGGCGCCGGCATCAACAGCCCGCTCGGCCACACTGCTGCGGAAAGTGTCGATGGAAATGACGGCTTGCGGATGGCGGCGGCGCAATTCGGTCACCACGGGCTGCAGGCGCTGCCACTCTTCATCAGCTGGCACTTCGGCCGCACCCGGGCGCGTTGAGTAGGCACCTAAATCGAGTATGTCGGCACCCTGAGCCAGCGCTTCATCGGCGCGCGCCAAAGCCGCTTCGGTCGACGGGCATCGGCTTCCGCTGTAGAAACTATCGGGCGTAACGTTCACAATCGCCATCACCTTTGGTTCCGACAAATCGATAAGCCGCCCGCGGCAATTTATTGTAGTCATAGTTCAGTTTTTTCGCAAAAATAGGGATTTGCAACTGCTTTTTCCCGAAAAAAAACAGATTGTGCAGAATGAATGTTGGCTATATTTGTAAGAAAACAAGATATAAAAATATGGTATCTAAAATGCTTACAATCGCGTTTTTATTGTTTTTTAATTTGGAAAATATTCAAGCACAAGAAGAAAAACTATCATTTCAAATTTCTAACGTCACCATTTATATGGACACTTGCATTAGAGGGTATTCTACTGCTGGGGCATACAGTCATTTCGAAGATATGATTAAGAACGGAATTAAAACTAAACAATTAGCAGAAGTTGATATAAAAAGGTTTCAAACCATATTTGATAAATCAAAACAAAAAAAACATTGGCAACGGAAATTCGGGTTGGTCAATACCTTTTGTGAAGTAAATTTTAAAGGTATTGACTTTTCTCATAAAATGGTTATTAGTCCAGGCGAAGATTTCATATACATTATTGACTTGAGTCTACGAAAAGAATACATTGTAACTGATTCGGGAGATATGAATTGGATAATAAATGTTATAAAAGAATACCAAACAGACCCGCAACATTAAAAGAAATTAAATCTGCGCAAATCCAAAAAATCTGCGTCATCTGTGTTCTTTTTTACTTCTCGTCTTTCAAAAATTTGCCAGATGTGCTTATTATTGCATCCTAAATCTAACTGAAGATGAAAAAATTATCATTGATAATGGCAATACCATTCATTATGGCAAACACAGTAAATGCTCAAATACCTGAAGGATACGAAGTGGCAACCTGGCACAATTTCAGCCAAGCAGCCATCACCTACTCGTTCGACGATGGCACACCGAACCAGATTCCGGTGGCCGTTCCGCTGCTCGACAAATACGGATTCCACGGCACTTTCAACCTGATTACCAGTTGGGTAAAGAATTGGAACGAGTGGAAGAATGTCGCCCAAAAAGGTCACGAGATAGCGTCGCACACCATCAACCACCCCAATTTCGGGCAAATATCAGAGAGTCAGCAGGAAGAGGAACTTGCCAAATCGAAGGACACCATTGAAATGATGATTGGAAAGGAATGCATCACAATGGTTTACCCCTACTGCGTGACTGGCAACGACCAGATTGTGGCACGCTATTATATTTCAGCACGCGGTTGCAGCGGCCAAATTGGCAATCCGACACCCGAGAATATGTTCAACATCACATCGCGAGTGGTTGGCACTGAAAGCGATATGCAAACAGCCGACAACTTCAACAAGTGGGTGGCTTCGGCCATCGACACCAAAGGCTGGTGCGTGTTCCTGATTCACGCGTTGGACGGCGATGGCGGCTATTCTCCCATCGAATCGAAAGAGTTCGACGCTCATTTGAATTATGTCAAGCAAGCGGGACTGGCTTATTGGGTTGGCACGTTTGCCGAAATATCAAAATACATTCTTGAGCGCAACTCGCTCACAATCAACGAGCGGGCCGAGATGGACTATATTGAGATAACCGTTGGTTGCACCGCACAAAGCAAGCTGACCAAACTCGACCAGCCGGTAACCGTCAAACGCCGTCTGCCCGATGGCTGCACCACGGCCCGCATTGTCCGCAATAACAACGAGATTCCATCGCTGATTGTCGATGGCTGCATAATCTTCGATGTGGTGCCCGATGAGGTTTATGTACTGTCGTTCTGATAGTTAGTATTAGGATTAAGGAATCAGGGGGCTTGGCAGCCCCTTTTTTCTTTGCTTGTCGGGCAACCTGATAAGATGATTTGATAATCAATATTTTATCTGCATCATCATCGATAATTCTACGTTTTTTACCCACAAAACAGGTGTTTTGGGGCGAACAAACATTTTCTATACACTATCTCATTGATTTCCAATAGGAATATTTTTAAATTCATCGGCAAAAAAGGCGGTTTGGAACGGTATTTGTTAACTCGCGTGCCGCCAAACAGCGTTTTTATCGGTAAAAATTGGCGAAACATAGACTCAGATTAAAATTCAGCAACTTCAATCGGCAATTTCCAACCCTTCATCTATAAGAAAATTGCGGTTTGAACAAAACAAAATATACTTGCATCGTCGAAAATGACAAAAAAGAGAATGAAATTATAAACACATAAAAAAACAGTGATATGAAAAAGTTGAGTTTAATTCTTTCGGTTCTGATTAGCAATGTGGCAATCGCACAAACCACATCGATTTCAGGTCAGTTGTTGGACAAGACCACAAACGAGGCCTTGCAGTATGCAAACGTACAAATCTACTCGCTGCCCGACAGCACGTTCTTGAAAGGCGACGTGACCAAAGAGGACGGTTCGTTCAAGATTGAAGGCATCAAAGCTGAAAAATGCGTTGTGAAAGCTTCGTTTATCGGCTATACTGCTGTTTACAAGAATGTTACTGTCACTAAAGGCCAAAACAATTCTGTCGGCAAGATTTATTTGTTGGAAGACAGCAAACAATTGGCAGAAGTCAGCATTCAGGCAGAAGCCACACCGGTTGTGGTCCGCGACGACACCGTGGTTTTCAACGCCGATGCCTTCCACGTGGTTGAAGGCGCAATGGTTGAAGACCTTGTGAAGAAACTGCCGGGCGCCGAGATTTCATCAGACGGCAAACTCACTATTGGCGGCAAGGAAGTCACCAAAATACAGATGAATGGCAAGGAATATTTTGCCAACGACCCGCAGGTTGTTCTCAAGAACCTTCCGGCCAACATGGTTAAAGATATCAAATCGTACGACAAGAAGAGCGAGCAGGCCGAACTGACCGGCATCGACGATGACGACGAAGAGTTTGTTCTCGACTTCACCGTGCGCAAAAGTATGATGGACAGCTGGATAGGCAACATCTGGGGCGGCATTGGCCACGACATCAACGGTCCTGACGATTTCCGCTACGACGGCCACTTGGATCTGAACAAATTTGATGACGAAGGCAACCTGGCCATCATAGGCAACCTGAACAACACCAACAACACCAGCAGCGACCTTGGCGACAACAGCGGCTTTGGCGGCATGGGCGGCATGCGTGGCGGCATGGGCGGCGGAATGATGATGATGGGTGGTGGAATGATGGGCGGCATGCGTGGTGGCATGGGCGGCGGCATGATGGGCGGCATGATGGGCTTTGGCGGTGGCATCACCGAAACACAAAACCTTATGGCCAACTTTGAACAGGAAAAGAGCAAATCATTCCTGCACGGCGGTAACATCCAGTACAGCCGTACAAAAACCGAATCGGAAGGCAAAACATCGACTGAAACTTTCCGTGGCGATGACTACTCGACTGTTCAGAACGACACCTCCGTTTCGACCAGCATCCGCAACAACATCAACGCATCGTACCGCATCAAATGGGCTATCGACACAATGACCACTATCATTTTCCGCCCCAACTTGCGCATGAGTTTCTCTGATACTGAAAGTGATGGTCAATCGCTGAGCCTTGGCAACCTTATCAACGAACTGCGCGACACGGTGAACACCCAAACAAGCGGTAACACATCGAACTCAACAAGCATCTCATATAACGCCAACCTGCAAGCTGTGCGCAAACTAAACAATTACGGCCGCAGCATTCAGTTGACACTCAGGGTGAACGGCTCACTCAGCCCGTCGGACAGAACATCGAAGTCGAACACTCACTTCAATCTGAACGACTCAACTTCGATTGTTGACCGCAACACCGACGGTAAAAGCAACAATCTGACTCTGATGGCTCAGATAGGCTACGTTGAACCAATCTTCGAGAAAAACTACCTGCAGTTCAACTATAACTTTCAAACTCGTTCATCTGATTCATACTCATACGTTTATGAAGACGGCAGCGACACTCGCAATGACAGTTTGAGCAGTGAAGTTGAGAACACCTACTACAACCATCGTGCTGAAGTAATCCTGCAAGGCCGCTACGACAAACTGAACTACAATCTTGGTGTATCGCTCCAGCCGCAGATTTCGGAAACGCACAACATTTTAGGTCAGAACGTTGGCAACGACAAGAAACAGACCGTTTTCAACTGGTCGCCGACCATGCGTCTGCAATACAAATTCACAAAGCAGCACACCATTCAACTGCGCTACAACGGCCGCAGCTCAGCACCCGACGTGCAGAACCTGCAAGAGATTATCAGCGTGACAGACCCGTTGAACCTGCAATATGGTAATCCGAACCTGAAACCGACATTCACAAACAACGTTCAGTTGAACTACAACAACTTCATGCGCGAATCGGGTAAGAGCATCATGCTCAACCTGTCATACAACAACACTATAAACACCGTCGGCAACGAGACTACTTACAACCCTGCAACTGGTGGACAAGAGACACGCAAAATCAACCTGAATGGCAACTGGGGTGCAAACGGATTCCTGACTTTGAGCTCACCGCTTGGAAGCAAGAAACTTTCAATCACATCAACATCGATGGCCAACTACAGCGAGAACGTTTCGATGGCTAGTGCAACCAAACTGCCTACAGGCCAAACAGTTGGCGGCGGCAAAATCACCACTTCGACAACCACTTTGAGCGAGCGTCTGCAAATCAACTACCGCTGTGATGTGTTCGACTTCTCAATCAATGGTTCGGTGCGCTACCTGAAGAGTGGCAACGACCAGAAGTCAACCGCTGGCGCAATGGGCAACGCCACATTGAACAACAACCGCGAGACTTTCGACTATGAGATTGGTGCTAACACTACCATCAACCTGCCTTGGAAGATGACATTCGCAACAGACTTCAACTGGCGCATATACACTGGCTACAGCGATGGCTACGACCGCGACCTGGCTATCTGGAACGCACAGATTACCAAAAACTTCACACAAGACAACCGCATGGCAGTCCGCGTGAAAGTGTTCGACATCCTGCAGCAACAAAAGAGCATCATGCGCTACGTGAGCAGCTCATCAGTCATCGACTCTGAATCGAACACTCTTGGCAGTTACGCAATCGTGCAGTTTGTTTACAAAATCAACTCGATGCGTAAGCAGGCTCGCCAAATGGGTCCTGGCGGATTCGGTCCTGGCGGATTCCCCGGCGGTTTCGGCGGTCCTGGAATGTTCTAAACAATACAATGGATTATGTCACAAAAAATCCCGTCGGCAATGCGCTGGCGGGATTTTTTGTTTGTTGTGTAGAGACGCAATGCATTGCGTCTCTACAATTTGTTTTTAATCAATCATCGTAATTCTTTACAATCTCAACAAGCCCCGATGTCAGGCTCTCGTTGAAGTCGCCTTCGGCGGCAAGGCGTTTTTCGATGTGGGCGATGAGTTCGGCGCGGCGCTCGTCGGTGATTGAGCCCTGACGGTTTTCGACAACAGTGAACGCTTCGAAGGCAAGTTCGAACGGTGAATCGAACACCAAATCGATAAAGAGTTCGAGTTGTGGCAGATAGTCGATTTTCGAGTACCAGCACGATGTTACGAGCATCTGCTTCACATTGTCATCAGTTTCGGCGGCTATGGCGGCGGCCATCTCGTCGACAAGGCCAGGTTGGCTGGCATCGCACAAAAGTTTGAAGACGGACATTTTTATGTCGTCATCGCCACAGGTTTTGTACACTTTCACCAAGGCGGGCAGAAGTTTCGGCACTCCAATCTCTCGTATTTGCTCAAGAACAGCCAGCACGGCGTCTTTTCCGCCGTTGGCCAGTGAGTCTTCAATTGATTTCAGACGGTTGTTTTCCATAAAAACATAAAATTTTTCACGAATGTAGCGCAAGTTTCGCTTCAAGCGAACGAAAAACGCTTGCGGTTTTGTAAAAATACCTATTTTTAGCCGCATTTAATTTCAAAATCTGAAAATGAAAAATCTGAATATTGTATTAGCATTGGCCGCAGGCCTTCTGGCAATGAGCTGCGCCAACAACAGCAAACCAAAAATCGACGGCGATGTTGATTTGGCAAGTCTTGACATCAATAAAGAACTGAACCGCGCCAAACAGGTGTTTTACGCGCTGCCGTCGCCAGTTGAAACGGCTCACCTGATTCAAAGCACGGGCGTGTCGTACAATATGGATCTGGCCAACCCTACAAGCAATGTCGACAAATACACCACAACCGCACAGAAAGCGCTCAACTTCGGCATTTACGGTGCCGACCTGAGTTACGCAAGCCTTTTCAATCAGACACAGACGGCTATTCAATATATGGCCACAGCGAAAAAACTGGCCGATGAATTGGGAATCTTCGATTTTGTGCAGCCCGACATCGCCGACCGCATTGAGAGCAACATCAACGACCGCGACTCGCTGATGGAAATCATCACCGAAGGGTTCACCAACGCCAACGAGTATCTGAACGATGCGGGCCGCGCCGAAGTGGCCGCTCTGATTGTTGCTGGCGGCTGGATTGAGAGCCTTTACTTGTCGACCGAACTTGCTGAAATGGCCGACAACAACACCCGCCTGATTGACCTTGTGATTGACCAGCGCTACTCACTCTCAATTCTCGTGAAAATGCTTGAAACCTACAAGAATATGAGCAGCGTGAGCGAAGTGTACGGCTGGCTGACCGACCTTCAGAAAACTTTCGACCGCGTGAAATCAATGCCAGCGGAAATAAAGGCCGAAACATCGAAAGACGGCAAAACCACACTCGCCGCTTCAACCGACACATTCATCAACGAAGTGCTCTTTTCGGCCATCTGCCAAAAGACTGACAGCATCAGAACTGCGGTGGTGAAATAATATAGAAGTTAAAGTTAACAGTTGAACATAAATATAATCGGGGCGTCAGCACTGGTCTGATGCCCCGATTTTTATGCCATCAGGCTAACTGTGCATTGCCGTCAGGCGGTCGGCGACGATTTTGTGCCACCGTGCCGCCAGCCGAGACTCATCGTCCGACGTGGCTTCGACATTGCTGTTGTAGAATTCAAGGTAAACGTCGGGGGCATTGTCGGCCACAAAAAGCAACCCGAGAGTGTCGGACTTGTCGACAATGCTGCACGCGCGAACATTCTCTAAATCAATGCATTCGCGCAAGCCGCCTTTGCATCTGGCGTAGAACAGCCAGCGCCCGCCACCATCTATACCGACGGCATTATTACCGCAAATTTCCGAATTGCAAATGGTTGTAGATTTCAGTTGCGCCATCTCGTTGAGCGCATTAGTGAGATTTTTCTCGCGGCGTTTGCGGGCGTAGCCCGAAAGCCAGAAAGGCAGGGCGCATAGTGCCACTATGGCCACACCTATAATTATTGTTGTAATGTCCATTTTATTATTATTTAATTGATTGTTAAACGTGTAGGCGCACCACACCGATTGGCGTGGGCATCGCTACACAAAAAAATGTTTTGAAAAAATCAGATTTTTCGCACGGTTTGAAATTCCATTATTCCGTGCGGTGACAGGCTGGCCAAATTTTACCAGAACACGCTGAAGGGGAATGAGATATCGAATTTGGGAAATTCAATTTGAAATCCCGCGCGATTGACTTTGTTGCTCGAAAATGTGGCGAAAAACACCTTTGCTGACGACTTGACAATCTCGAAAAAGCCGTCGTAGATTGTTCGTTCGTTGAGTTGGCAGATGCGCACCGTGAGTTGGCTCTGCGGCGGCACCACGCCGTGAAAATCGTGCACGGCTTCGATTATCGAGCAACCGCTTTCGGGCAAATCGGGATTGGTCTGCTGCAAGCCTGCAACAGCCACTGGCTGAAAGGCATAGAAGCACACCAGAGCCAGAATCATCGCCGAAAATCCTATAATGCGTTTCATATTGCGAAGATGTGAAAAATCCGAAACGCTGCGCAATATTTTATCGTGCCCATTCGATTATAAAAATGTGCGAATGGTGATGTGGCAACAATCCCGTAAAAGTTGAGTGCCGCAAATTATTATTCACAAGTTATCAACCGCGCATCGCCAAGTGTTAATATCTTAACCCCGCAAATGTGGATTAAATCACTAACTTGCACCGAATAAAAATAGAGTAAAACGCAAACACAATTTATTGGTTTTGAGAATATTGCAAATAACAACATTAAATAACTGACATATATGGCAAAGATTATAGCCGTAGCCAATCAGAAAGGCGGCGTTGGCAAGACCACAACATCAATCAATTTAGCCGCAAGTCTATCGGTACTTGAGAAGAAAGTTCTGCTCGTTGATGCCGACCCGCAGGGTAACGCCACTTCGGGTTTCGGGTTCGATGTGAACAATATCAAAGTGGGGTTGTACGAGTGCCTTGTCGACGAGATTGACCCCGCAAACGCCATACTTAATATTGGGAATCTTCCGTATCTCGACCTGCTGCCGTCGAACATCAATCTGGTGGGTGCCGAAATCGAACTGCTCGAAAAGGCTGACCGCGAGAAAGTTATGAAAATGGGACTCGACAAATTCCGCGACAAGTACGATTTCATCATCATAGACTGCTCGCCGTCGCTGGGACTCATCACCGTCAATTCGCTCACAGCGGCCGACTCGGTCATCATCCCCGTGCAGTGCGAGTATTTCGCGCTCGAAGGCATCGGCAAACTCATCAACACCATAAAACTCATCCAGAGCGGACTCAATCCCAGCCTGCAAATCGAAGGCTTCCTGTGCACGATGTACGACTCGCGCCTGCGCCTGGCCAACAACGTGGTTGAAGAAGTACGCCGCTGCTTTGAAGATATGGTTTTCGAGACAATGATTACGCGCAACGTAAAAATCACAGAAGCACAAGGCTACGGACAGCCAAGCATCTTGTACGACCCGCAGTCGGTGGGTGCAATCAACTACCTGAACCTTGCCCGCGAAGTGCTTCAGCGCAACAATATGACACAAATGGATTCTGACGAAAAAATTATTGACTAACTATGGCTACACCAAAGAAACCTGCTTTAGGCAAAGGTTTGAACGATATTATGGCTAACAAGGGCGCGGGATTGGGGGCTCTGCTCAAAGGCGGAACGCCGACCAATTCCGACATCAGCGAGATTGAACTGAACCTGATTGATGTGAATCCCTATCAGCCGCGAACTGAATTTGACGAAGACGCGCTCAACGAACTGACTGCATCCATAAAGCAATATGGTATCATTCAGCCAATTACGCTGCGCAAACTTGATAACGGCCGCTACCAGATTATATCGGGCGAACGCCGCTGCCGCGCGTCGAAAATGGCTGGACTCACGCGCGTTCCCGCCTATGTCCGCACGGCCGACGACCAGGCAATGCTCGAACTTGCTCTGGTTGAGAACATTCAGCGCAAAGACCTTGACGCAATCGAAATTGCCATCAGTTTCCAGCGCCTGATTGACGAATGCGGCATCACGCAAGAGAATCTGGGCGACCGCGTGGGCAAGCAACGCTCAACTGTCACCAACTATCTGCGTCTGCTCAAACTTCCCGACGAGATAAAACTGGGCCTGCGCAAGCAACTCATCACAATGGGGCACGCAAAGGCTCTGCTCGGCATCGACGACCTGAACGACCAGAATTTCCTTTTCGAACGCATACTGAACGAAGGGCTGTCGGTGCGCGAGACTGAAGAAGCCGCAGCCGAAATGAAAAGCCCCGAAAAGAAAAAGGCAGGCCGCAGCAAACGCAACGCCGACGACACTTATAAGGCTTTGGAAGACAGTCTGAACAGTTTCTTCAACTCGAAAGTGAAGTTCAGCCGCACCGACAAGGGCAACGGCAAGATTGTGATTGCGTTCAAAAACGACCAGGACCTTGAGCGCATTATATCGCTGTTTGATAAACTCAAATCGCTTTAACACAGGCTGTTGTGACGCTAAAACGCATATCGCTGCTGATTGGTGCGCTGCTGGTTTTGACCATCGGGCTGGCATCCGTCGCCCGTGCGCAATACGCTGACGGTTTCGACATCCCCGACAGCACCTACCGCGCCCTGCACAAGCCCAACAAGGCAACGTTTATGTCGTCGCTGGTGCCTGGCCTGGGGCAGTATTACAATCAGAAATACTGGAAGATACCGATTATTTACGGCGGTTTCACGGGGCTGATTTACTATGCGAGTTACAACAACTACGTATATAAAAAATACCGACGCGAGTACAAGTGGGCGACCGACGACGACGACCGCACCGTGAGTCAGTATCCTGCCGCCAACACAGAGCGGCTCAAAGACACGTGGCGGCGCTACCGCGATATCTGCTTCATTGGAATTGGGGCGCTCTATCTGCTGCAAGTGATTGACGCCAACGTTGACGCGCACTTTTTCGATTTCACCATCGACAAGGACCTGTCAATCAAGGCCGACCCAATGCTAATGCCCGACTTCACCGAAGTGGCTGGCTCGCGAACAAGCACGCCGCTGGGCGTAAATATTACCGTAACATTCTGATACACTTGATTTTGAAATGATAAAACCAATCTTCACCATTTTGTGCGCGGCGGCACTCGCGGTGCACGCAAACGCCACAACACAAATCAACGACTCAACACCAATCACTGACACTCTTTTTGCCGCTGACACCATCGATTTTGGCTGGCCCGAACCGTCGGACACGCTCGATATTGAGGTTTCGGAAGCGGTTGACAGCCTGTCGCAAATGTGGTTCGACGGGCAGGCGTCAATGGGCAACGACACATCATTCATCGCGACAGCCGACACGGCGCTAATCCCCGATTTCCCCGATTCGGTCTATCGGAAACGACTGGAAATGCTGCCGCTCGAAATCGAACTGTCGTATAACAAGGTGGTTAGCAACCTGATAAATCTATATTCGCACAAGCGTCGCGACCTGGTTGAGAATATGCTGGGTGTGGCCGACTATTATTTCCCGATTTTCGAGGACATTTTCGACTCGAAGGGAATGCCCACCGAACTGAAATATCTGGCTGTGATTGAGTCGGCGCTGAACCCTGTGGCTGTGTCGCGGGTGGGCGCAACGGGCCTTTGGCAGTTTATGCACAGCACGGGCCGAATGTACAAACTTGAGGTGAACAGCCTTGTTGACGAGCGTCGCGACCCGATAAAATCGACCTACGCCGCCGCCAATTTTATGAGCGATATGTACCGCACCTATCACGACTGGATTCTGGTGATTGCCGCCTACAACTGCGGCCCTGGCAACGTGAACAAGGCAATCAAGCGTAGCGGCGGAAAGCGCAACTACTGGGACATCTACTACCATCTGCCCCGCGAGACGCGCGGCTACGTGCCCGCCTACATCGCGGCAGCGTACATAATGAACTATTACGCCGAGCACAACCTGAAGCCGACAGCGCCGAAAATGCCTGTGAAATGCGATACGGTTATGGTGAGCAAAAAAATTCATTTTGAGCAGATTAACCACTTTATGGGCATCCCCGTCGACGTGCTGCGCAACCTGAATCCGCAGTATCGCCACGACATCATTCCTGGCCACATCAAACCCTACGCGCTGCGCCTGCCGACCGACCAAGTGCTGCGGTTCATCGAACTTGAGGACTCGATTTCGCGCTACAACGACGCCTACTATTTCCGCCCCGAGGTTATGAACAAAAAGCCCGAGCACAACACCTACATTCCTGGCCCGCCCAAAGGCGACTACAAAAAACTGACTTACACGGTGAAATCGGGCGACAATCTGGGCTTTATTTCGAGTTGGTACAACGTGCGCGTGTCGGACATCAAATATTGGAACGGAATGTCGCGCAACACCATCCGCGGCGGGCAGAAACTGATTATTTATGTTCCGAAATCGAAAGCGGCTAAATACGAGAAAATCAACACAATGACGTTCGACGAGAAACAGGCATCGGTGGGCAAGGCCACAACGGCAAAGCCAACAACCACAGCCACTTCGGCCGAACCGCTGGCCGACGGCGAGTATGAGATTTACACCGTGCGCCGCGGCGACTCGCTGTGGGAAATCGCCCGCACGTTCAACGTCACCGAGGACGACATCAAGCGCTGGAACGGCCTTGGTTCGTCGCGAATCGACATCGGTCAGAAACTGAAAATCAAACGATAACGAGCGTGAAACCCATTAAGATTCTGGCCTTTCTGATTGTTACGGCGGCCATTTTGGCGGCTGTGGCAATGCTTTTCCCGAAAGACGGAATTGAGTTGGGCGGCGGAATCAAGTTGCATTTCGATTTTGCTGACAGTCAGGCTGATACGGTGCAGACCAACATTGCCGACGTGGTCGAGATTATCGGCAACACAAGCGCCATTGAGGCCGAACTGAAGGCCGACACCACCACGCTGCCCGCCGACACGGCTGTTTTGCCGCAGCCCGACACTCTGCCCGCAGCGCCCGCACCAAAGCCCAAACCCGCCCGCACCAACAGGCCCCGAAGCCGCCAACCCATTGAGTTTGCCGACAACGACGAAGTGCGTCTTGCGCCGTTTTTCGCCGCGCTGGCCAACTGCCAAAACCGTCAGGTGCGCATTCTGCACTACGGCGACAGTCAGATTGAGGGCGACCGCATAACGGGCTATTTCCGCAATCTTATGCAGAAAAAATACGGCGGCAGCGGCCCTGGACTAATGCCCGCCGTGCCGCCCGTGGCCAAATCGTCGGCCATAGTGCACTCGGCGTCAAGCAATTGGCGCGTCCACTCAATTTATCAGAAGCGCGACACGTCGCTGCACCATCAGCGGTTCGGCATTATGGGCAGTTTCGCGCAGTTCGGCGGCAGTCAGGCGTGGATAAAATTCTCGCCTTCGGGGCAGGCTTACAAGTCGGTGAAGAAGTTCACGCAGTGCAATATTTTCTACGGCCACGCCGACAGCGCGTTCACCGTGAAGGGCTATGCCAACGGCGAATTGCTGTGGTTCGAAGACATCGACCCGACTGCCGACACCAAGCGCCTTCTGTGGAATTTTGAGCAGACACCGACCAATTTCCGCATTGAGTTCGGCGGCAGCCAAAGTCCTGACATTTACGCCGTTACGCTCGACTCGCCCGCTGGCGTAATGGTCGATAATCTGCCATTCCGCGGAAGCAAGGGCACCGAGTTTGTGAAAATCGACCTGGCGCAAATGAAGCAAATGGGCCACTATCTGCCTGTGAGTCTGATAATTTACGAGTTTGGCGTGAACGCCGTCACCAACCGCTCGCGCAGCTACAGTTACTACAAAGAGAATCTGCGCAAGCAACTGCAGTACCTGAAAAAGGTTTGGCCGCGCGCGGTGATTCTGGTTGTGGGCGTTAGCGATATGTCGGAAAACGGCACCAACGGCTACGTGACGCGTTCATCGGTACCGAAAGTGATTGAAGCCCAACGCAATGCGGCTTTCGCCGAAGGGTGCGCGTTCTGGAATCTGTACGCCGCAATGGGCGGCCGCAACAGTATGCCCGTGTGGGTTGAGAGCGGAATGGCGCAGAAAGACTACACGCACTTCAACCGCAAGGGCGGCCACCGCGTGGCGCAAATGCTGTTTGAGGCGATAATGGACGAGGAAGAGTAGCGGTTTGGTTGGGCGCGGATTTGACTGATTTACACAGATTTCATACAAAAACAACGGCTCGTAGCCGCAATTTTGAATATTGGACTTTCCGTTTATAGCGTTCCACGAAGTATAAATTTTTAGCGTTCTTGGAACGGTATGAACGGATTTTTAAGCGAATGTCAGGCAAAAAAATCGTTGAGTTTTATTACCTTCTGAACCGAAAACCGATACATTCCGTTGGTTATTCCGTAAGGTGTAACCATAACAAGATGAGGGCTTTTCCGCGATTTTGAAAATTCGATGAATGATGCGGCCTTGTGCCTTAAGTTTTCGTCGTCCTGTTTTGTGATTTCGTATTTATCGGTTGAGAATTTCATTTCACAAATATTCACGACATTATCGGCGCGGTCGATAACCATATCAATCTGTGCGCCCGCCGTTTCTTCGTTGCCCTTTACTTGCCAAGCATAAACGCTCGATGATATTCCTGAAATTCCCAAAGCGGCTTTTATCTGATTGATATGCAAGAAACTAACTCTCTCAAAAGCAAGTCCCTGCCAGACATTGCGCATGGGCGTGTTGATGCTCGAAGTCCAGAAACTCTCATTCGCAGCATCGGAATTTCGAATAAACTTATAATAGAAAAATGTGTAATTATCAATAAGTTGGAATAAAAACTTACTACGTTTTACCCCCGCAAGGCTATATTTTCGGATAAAATCGCAGTTTTCAAGGTCTTCCAAAACTCGTGTCAGTTGCCCGCTGCTCGAAATGCCTGGTTGGGCAATGAGTTCTTCGCGAGTCATCCCCATCTTTTTCCCACCTAAAGCCAAAACAACATTCATATATGGTTCGGCATTCCTGAATAGCGAATTGTAAAGTTCATTGTACTCATTGCGCAGTTTCCCGTTTCTATTAAAGAATAGATTGTCAATGTTTTGCGATATACTGCACTCGCGGTTCAAGAGCGACCAGTAATATGGAACACCGCCCATCACCATATAACATTCAAGTATTTCGTGGCGGTTTACTGACAAATGCTGGCTCTTTGCATAAAGTTCGCACTCTTTGAGGCTGAACGGCGAAAGATGAATCCTGTGTGTTACTCTGTTGTAAAGTCCGCCGTGGTTTCTGAAGACGTTTTTCACTATCCACGAAGTTGCCGAGCCGCAGATTATCAGCAAAATATCTTTTCGTGCCGAAGCATAACCGTTCCAAAAGTGTTCCAGAGCCGACACAAAATCGGATTTGGGTGCGTCCATCCACGGCAACTCGTCAATAAAAACCACTTTTTTCCCCGCGGGCATACCATCCAGAAATTCGGAAAGCAGGAAAAACGCGTCGAACCAGTCTTCGGGCACCCTGCATTTCTTCATTCCGCACTTCAAGAGCGATGTTCTGAACTCTTGCAACTGGACTTTCGTTTTCTGATTGGCCAGCCCTGAATGTTGGAATGCGAATTTGTAGGCGAAAGTTTCCCTTATCAGGAATGTTTTTCCGATTCGCCGCCGACCAGTAACTGCCACAAATTCAGAATATTCCGATTTGTAGGCGTCCAAAAGTTCCCTTTGCTCGTTTTTGCGCCCTACTATCATAATCGCTGTTTTTACAACACAAAAATAGTAAATTTTCCGTTTATAGCGTTCCACGAAGCATAATTTTTTAGCGTTCTTGGAACGCTATGAACGGATTTTTGGTGGCGGATTAATAGGTAAATTATTGAATATGTGGTATTTTGCATTTCAAACTATCACAAATAAAATTAAAAAAGCAATTAGGAACGCACGGTGTTCGGTTGGGTTGGAACGCGGATTGAACCGATTTGCTCAATCTAAATGTTTGAGTTCGCAATTGATAAATCGATAATCAGCCACATTTTCAACTTTTCCCCTTAAATTTACCGCGCATAAAAATCGATTGCAAAATATGACACCGATTCTCGAAACCAACAATGTTTGCAAGCAATACGACGGCCACACGGCGCTCGACAGCGTGAGTCTGAAAGTGCCGCAGGGCATAGTGTTCGGGCTGTTGGGACCTAACGGTGCGGGCAAGACAACGCTCATCCGCATCATCAATCAGATTACCGCACCCGACAGCGGCACCGTGCTTTTCGACGGGCACGCCATCGGTCCCGACGACATCTACCAAATCGGCTATATGCCCGAAGAGCGCGGACTCTACAAGAAAATGAAGGTGGGCGAGCAGGCTGTTTATCTTGCTCAACTTAAGGGTCTTTCGAAAGCCGACGCCACGCAACGGCTGAAGGTTTGGTTCGATAAGTTCGAAATCGGCAACTGGTGGAACCGCAAGGTTGAAGAACTCTCGAAGGGTATGCAGCAGAAGGTTCAGTTCATCACCACAGTGCTGCACGAGCCCAAACTGCTCATTTTCGACGAGCCGTTCAGCGGTTTTGACCCAATCAATGCCAATCTGCTCAAGGAAGAGATTCTGAATCTGAAAGATAAAGGCGCAACCGTCATCTTCTCAACCCACAATATGGCATCGGTTGAAGAGATTTGCGACCACATTGCGCTCATCAACAAATCGCGGAAAGTGCTCGACGGCACGGTCGGCGAAATTCGTCAGCAGTTCAAACTCAACATTTTTGAGTTGGGGTATATTGGTGATTTTGAGAGCGTTACAAATATTATTGAGCAATTTGTGTCGATAAAAGAAAACGCGAAAGGCGCAGTGAACCACGTTACGGGCGAATTGAAAAGTGGCTTCGATTATAATCAATTGATACAAAGCGTGTTATCCGCTGGCGCACAAATAACGCAGTTCAGCGATGTGCTGCCAAGTATGAACGATATTTTCATCAAGGCGGTTAATCAGAACGAGAATACAGTGTTCAATTAAAAATGACGGCTTAAGGCTGACATCCCAACAATATACAACTCAATAGAAATGAAAAAAATTCTCACCATAATCGAGCGCGAGTATCTGACGCGCGTCAAGAACAAGAGTTTCATAATTATGAGCATTCTGGGGCCGCTGCTGTTTGCGGGTCTGATGATTGCCCCGTCGCTGATTATGAATATGAACAACACCGAAGTTAGGATTGTGCAGGTGGTTGACAGCACCCATATTTTCCGCGGTCAACTGCCCGAAACGGACTACATAAAGTTCGTCTATACGCCCGACGCGAATTTGCAGAAGTATAAGTCACAATTCAGTGAATCAGGGTTTTACGCGTTGCTATACATCAGCCACCAAATTGTGAATTCCGACAACGCGGTGAGCCTGTATTCCGACAAAACCATCAATCTCGACCTGCGGATGCACATCTCGAACGCCATCGAGAAACGGCTCGAGAACGAGAAACTGCGGTCGTGCGGCGTTGACCCTGGCATTCTGTCGGCTGTGAAGACGAACATCAACATCAACACCATAAAAATGACCGACGACGGCCGCGAGGAAAACGACAATATGACGCTGAAACTGGTGTTGAGTTACCTGATGGGCATTCTGATTTATATTGCTATCTTCCTGTCGGGCAATGCGGTAATGCGCGGCGTGATTGAAGAGAAGACGAACCGCATTGTCGAGGTGATTGTGTCGTCGGTTCGGCCCGCGCAACTGATGGCTGGCAAGATTATCGGCGTGGGGCTGGTCACGCTCACGCAGTTTGCCCTGTGGATTGTGCTGACATTCAGCATCTATTCGGCCGTGGCGCCGATGCTGATGCCCGACACTGCTGCCATCGGGGTTGAAATGGCGCAACCGCTGATGTCGCAAGGCGGAAGCCAACTGGCTCAAGCCCAACCAACTAGCGACGAGATGGCCAACGAACTGAAGGCGATGCTCGGCACCGTGGGCAACATCAATTTCGGGGTTATCATCCTGTCGTTCATCTTCTTCTTTTTGGGCGGATACTTGCTCTATGGCTCACTTTTCGCGGCCGTTGGCTCGATGGTCGACAACGAAGCCGACACGCAGCAGTTCATTCTGCCGTTGAGCGCGCCGCTGCTGCTGTCAATCATTGTGATGACGGGAACCATTGCCAATCCCGACAGCCCTATGATATTCTGGTTGAGCATTATACCATTCACCGCGCCCGTCTCGATGCTGACGCGCATCCCCTACGGCGTGCCCTATTCAGAGATTTTTCTGTCGGCCGCGCTGCTGATAGCCACTTTTGTGGTCTGCACCTGGCTGGCTGGCAAAATATACCGCACGGGCATACTGATGTACGGCAAAAAATCGACACTGAAAGAGATTTGGCGGTGGATTAGGCGATGAGTGAATGAGAGAAGGATTGAATGATTGAATGAGTGAATGAGTGAAGTCCCGATAGCTATCGGGATGAATGTTTGAATCTTTTGCCAACACCGATTAAATGTGTAACTTGCGCGAAACTTGAAACGGACCGCACCGAAAAACACTGAAAAATGAAAGTTGCGATTATCGATTTGGGAACCAACACGTTCAATATTCTGATTGCCGACATCCGCAAGGGGCAGCCGACCGACTATCTGCTGAAAACAAAATCGGCCGTGATGCTTGGCAAGGAAGGGCTGATGACTGGCAATCTGACCGACAAGGCCTTTGCCCGCTCGTTCGCCGTACTGCGCGACTACAGCAGCCTGATTAAGGACTACGGCTGCGAGAAGGTGTTCGCCTTTGGCACATCGGCTATCCGCAGCGCCAACAACTCGGCGCACCTGATTGAGAAGGTGAGCCGCGACCTTGGCATTCAGATTACGCCAATATCGGGCGAGCAAGAGACGCAATATGTCTTCAATGCGATGCTCAACGCCGTTCCGCCGCAGGGCGACAGCAACTATATGATGGTGGACATTGGCGGCGGCAACAACGAAGTGATTATTGGCCGCGAAAACCGTATGCTATGGTCGGCTAGTTACGAACTGGGCAGCGCCCGCCTGCTTGAAATTTTCAAGCCGTCGGACCCAATCTCGCAAGGCGAGTTGGCTAGCATCAACCACTATCTCGACGAGAAGATGGCCGACTTCAACGAAGCCATCAGGCAATATCCCGTCACACGGCTCATCGGCTCGGCTGGGGCGTTCGACAGTTTCGCCGAGATGATTCATCAGAAGAAAACCCAACGGCCGCTGCCACTCAACTCGAAACACTCGAATTTCACGGCCGACGATTTCAACGGCATCTACAAAACCATCACCAACACCACCCGCGACAAGCGAGCGCTCATTCTCGGCCTTGAGCCGCTGCGACAGGACACCATTGTGATGTCGTCAACTTTTGTTAAGTATCTGCTTGACAAGACGCAAGTTACAAGCATCACCCAATCGTCGTACGCCTTGACCGAAGGCGTCGCAATTCAACTCGAAAACACACTTTGAAATGGCACACATACTTGTTATTGATGACGAACGCGCCATCCGCAACTCGCTGAAAGAGATTCTTGAATACGAAAAACACCGCGTGAGCCTTGCCGCCAACGGCACTGAAGGGCTCGAACTGCTGAAGAAGGAAACGTTCGACGCGCTTCTGCTCGACATTAAAATGGAAGGCATCGACGGTATGGAAGTGCTTGAGCAGGTGTCGAAGGACTACCCCGACCTGCCTGTGGTGATGATTTCGGGCCACGGAACGGTTGACACTGCCGTGAAAGCCATCAAGATGGGCGCTTTCGACTTCATTGAGAAGCCGCTCGACCTGAACCGTCTGCTCATCACCCTGCGCAACGCAATGGACAAGGGCAAACTGGTGACCGAAACCAAAACGCTGCGCAAGAAGGTGGCCGCCAAAAACCGCGAACTGATTGGCGAGTCGGCACCGCTGAAACTGATTAAGGCGATGATTGAGAAGGTGGCCCCGACCGACGCCCGCGTGCTCATTACGGGTCAGAACGGCACGGGCAAGGAAGTGGTGGCTCGGATGATTCACAGCCTGAGCAACCGCGCCGACGCTGCGTTTGTTGAAGTGAACTGCGCTGCCATTCCATCAGAACTAATTGAGAGCGAACTGTTTGGCCATATGAAAGGCTCGTTCACGGGTGCCGTGAAAGACCGCGCTGGAAAATTTGAGCAGGCCGACGGTGGCACCATCTTCCTTGACGAGATTGGCGATATGAGCCTTTCGGCGCAAGCCAAAGTGCTGCGTGCTCTGCAAGAGAACAAAATCACCCGAGTGGGTGCCGATAAGGATATTGATGTGAATGTCAGGGTGATAGCCGCTACAAACAAGAATCTTGAAGAAGAGATTAAGGCGGGCCGCTTTCGCGAAGACCTGTACCACCGCCTGAGCGTGATTCTGATTCAGGTGCCCACGCTGAACGAGCGCGTTGAAGACATTCCGCTTCTGGCCGACCATTTCATCACGCAGATTTGCGAAGAGTCAGGCGTGGCAAAATCGACCATCGAGCCCGATGCCCTTGCCGAACTGCAGAAAATCAACTGGACGGGCAACATCCGCGAACTGCGCAACGTGATTGAGCGTCTGCTCATCCTTTGCGACAAGAACATCACGGCCAAAGATGTGCAACTCTATGCGCATCCGCTGGGAAGCTGATAAAAGCAACAAAAAAACCGGAACAAATCCGGTTTTTATAATCTATAGTACTCAACAAGTTTAATACGCTTCGTTGCAAATGAATTTTATCCTCATCAGGCGGATTTCCTCTTCGGTGTAATCATCCTCACCCAATTCCTTCAGCGCGTCTTCGAGTGAGTCGGTAGCAGCCTCGCGGAAATACTCGTAGATGTCGTCTTGGCAATCCTCGTCTATCACCTCGTCAATGTAGTAGTCGATGTTGAGTTTTGTGCCCGAGTTGACGATTTTCTCCATCTCGGTCAGCAACTCATCCATTTCAAGGCCTTTGCCGTCGGCAATCACATCGAGACCAAGTTTGCGGTCGATGCTCTGAACAATATAGAGTTTCATTCCCGAGTTGTTGCCTGTGGTTTTCACCACAAGGTCCATAGGGCGTTCTATCTCGTTTTCTTTCACATATTTGCTAATCAAATCGCAGAACGGTTGACCAAATTTCATGGCTTTTGCCTGTCCCACACCTGGAATGTTGCCCAACTCCTGAAGCGTCATCGGATAGTGGATGGTCATATCCTGCAGGGCAGGGTCCTGGAAGATGATGTACGGCGGCAGACCGCGCTTTTTGGCAATGTCTTTGCGCAAGTCACAGAGCATGCTGAACAGCGTCTGGTCGGCAGCCACCATTGCGCCGCCGCCCTCGCCCGAGTCGTCGCCTCCCTCCTGCTCATAATCGCGCTCCTTGGCGATTTTGAACGAGTGCGGATTCTTCAGAAACTCGTAGCCTTGCGGCGTGACGGTGAGTGAGCCGTAGTTTTCGATGTTCTTGCCAAGCAAATCGGCTACAAGAGCCTGGCGGATAATGGTTTGCCAGTATTTCTCATCGTGATCTTTACCACTACCGAACTCCGGTATCGCATTATATTTATATGCCTTGATTGTGCTGTCGGCCACACCGCAGAGCACATTGGCCACAAGGTCGGGCTTGAAGAACTCCTTGACGGCGATGACGGTTTTCAGAACCTTCACCACGCTGTCTTTGCCCTCGAACGTCTCGCGCGGATGCAGACAGTTGTCGCAGGCGCCGCAGTTGTCCTGGGTGTATTCCTCGCCAAAGTAGTGCAGCAGCTGCTTGCGGCGGCACACAGCTGACTCGGCGTATGACACCGTCTCAAGAAGCAGGTGGCGGCCAATTTCTTGTTCTGCCACGGGCTTGCCCTGCATAAACTTTTCAAGCATCTGAATGTCCTTATAAGAATAGAAGGCGATGCAGCGTCCCTCGCCACCGTCACGGCCTGCGCGACCCGTCTCCTGATAGTAGCCCTCAAGGCTCTTCGGCATATCGTGGTGAATGACAAAGCGCACATCGGGCTTGTCGATACCCATTCCGAATGCGATGGTGGCCACAATCACATCAATCTCCTCCATCAGGAACTTGTCCTGATTGGCCGAGCGCACTGCCGACTCAAGTCCTGCGTGATACGGCGCGGCCTTTATTCCGTTGATTACCAGTGTTTCGGCCAATTCCTCAACTTTTTTGCGGCTCAAGCAGTACACAATACCCGATTTGCCCGGGTTGGCCTTTATAAATTTGATGATTTCTTTAGTCACATCGCGCTTCGGGCGCACCTCATATATAAGATTGGGGCGGTTGAACGACGATTTGAACACATCGGCTTCAACCATTCCAAGCGTTTTCTGAATATCGCTCTGCACCTTTGGCGTGGCGGTGGCGGTGAGCGCAATGATGGGCGCGCGGCCAATCTCGTCAACTCGCGAGCGGATGCTGCGGTACTCGGGGCGGAAATCGTGGCCCCACTCCGAGATACAGTGAGCCTCGTCGATGGCGTAAAACGAAATCTTTATCTGCTTCAAAAACTGAATGTTATCATCCTTCGCCAGCGATTCGGGCGCCACATAGAGCAGTTTGGTTTTGTGGGCCAGAATGTCATCTTTCACGCTCTGAATCTCGTTTTTCGAAAGCGATGAGTTCAGAAAATGGGCAATGCCATCCTCCTCGCTGAATCCACGGATGGCGTCCACCTGATTCTTCATCAGGGCAATGAGCGGCGAGATTACAATGGCTGTGCCGTCCTGAATCATTGCCGGCAGTTGGTAACAAAGCGACTTGCCGCCGCCTGTGGGCATCAGCACAAAGGTGTCGCGCCCGGCCAGAATATTCTCAATAATTGCTTCCTGATTGCCTTTGAACGTGTCAAAGCCGAAGTACTTTTTTAGATAATCCTTCAGTTCCATCATCAAACTTTTAATGTGGTCCCTGACAACCCGTTAGAAGATTTCAGAACCACTCCCCCTTTTAATATTTCTTTAAACGGCAAATTTTGAAAAATCGCCTACAAACTCGAAAATAAATTTAGTAAAAATTATGAGTCCATTTATATTTTTGTGTGTTTTTTTGAAATGTTTTTTCCGAACCGTCCGAACCGCCTGAAATTCAGCGCGGCGGCAAACATAAGAAACGTGATTATGAAGACAAACGACGAAATAACAGCCATTGCGGCCGATGTGATTGATCAGGAAGCGGCCACCGTTGCCAATCTCAAAAATATGATTGACAGCAATTTTGCCGAAGCCGTAAGCCTGATTTTCAAAAGCAAGGGGCGGCTGGTTGTGACCGGAATCGGCAAAAGCGCCATCATTGCGCAGAAGATTGTGGCCACAATGAACTCAACGGGCACCCCCGCGCTCTTTATGCACGCCGCCGACGCCATCCACGGCGATTTGGGTATGATTCAAGACAACGACATTGTGATGCTGCTTTCGAGAAGCGGCAACACGCCCGAAATCAAGGTGCTGGTGCCGATTCTAAAAATGCGCCGCAACAAAATGATTGCAATGGTGAGCGACACACAGTCGTATCTGGCTCAGCAGGCCGACATTATTATAAATGCGTATGCCGAGCACGAAGCCTGCCCCAACAATCTGGCGCCAACATCGAGCACCACGGCCCAACTGGTGATGGGCGACGCAATGGCCATCGCACTGCTCGAGTGTCGCGGTTTTTCGCCGTCCGACTTTGCCAAATACCACCCGGGCGGCGCGTTAGGCAAGAAACTCTATATGCGTGTGAGCGACCTATATATAAACAACGAGAAACCGCAAGTCGCATCCACCGACAACATCAAGCAGGTGATTATGGAAATGACATCGAAGCGGCTTGGCGCCACGGCGGTGCTCAACGCTGACGGCGATATGGTGGGCATCATCACCGACGGCGACTTGCGGCGAATGCTTATGTCGGGCCGCGACGTGGCCAACCTGACCGCCGCCGACATTATGTCGGTCAACCCGAAGACGATTGACGAGAACGCAATGGCAGTAAACGCCTTCCATCTGATGGAACAGAACCACATCACGCAACTCATCGTGCTCAAGGAAGGCCGCTACGCTGGCGTCATCCACATTCACGACATTCTGCAGGAAGGAATTGTGTAGCCGTGTGGTGTTGGGTTATGGGTGTTAGGTGTTGGTGTCTGACGTCTGTTGTCCGTTGTCTGTAGTCTTCACAAATAATCTGTGCCAACAGTGTCGGTGGTGCGATTTGTTTATGTATCTTTGCCGCCGATTTAATAACAATTTAAGGCTCTTTCAAATGATTAGCAGACGATTAATCAGGGTTAAGGTTCTACAACTACTCTACGCATACTTCAACGGCAACAACACCGACGGCTTGCCCAAATACGAAAAAGACCTTCAGAAGAGTCTCGAAAAATCATACGACCTGTATCATTTGTTCTTCCTGCTGCTAATCGACGTCAGCCGCTACGCACAGAACAAAATCGACATCTACAAGTCGAAGATGATGGCTACCGAAGCCGACCTGAACCCCAACACTCGTTTCGTCGACAACAAGGTGGTCCGCCAGTTGGAACAGACTGAAAAACTGACGGTTTACGCCGATAGCAACACCTTGAACTGGAATGCAACACCCGAACTCATCAAGCACATCTACACCGTGATGGTTGAGTCGGACAGTTACAAAGCCTATATGGCCAGCCCCGACAACAGTTACGAAGCCGACAAGAAGTTTGTGATGAACTTCTTCAACGAGTATATGGTGGACGACGATATGCTCTATCAGGTGCTCGAAGAGAACTCAATCTACTGGAACGATGACATTGAGTTCGTTTTGAGTATGAACATCAAAACCGTTGAGCGGCTGAAGGAAAGCGCAACATCGGTTTCGCTGATGAACCTTTACAAAAACGACGATGACCGCCGCTTTGCCACCGACCTGTTCTGCAAGACGGTGATGCATCACGAAGAGAATGAGCGCATCATCCGCGATAACATCAAAAACTGGGACCTTGAGCGGCTTGCGCAGATGGACCTTCTGATTATTGAGCAGGCCATTGTCGAGATTACATCGTTCGAGAGCATCCCCGTAAAGGTGAGCCTGAACGAGTACATCGACCTTGCAAAATTCTACAGCACCGACCGCAGCAACGCCTTTGTGAACGGCATTCTGGACAAGATTGTGAACCAGATGAAGGCGGAAGGCAAAATCAAGAAAACGGGCCGCGGACTTATTGAATGAAACTGATGAGGGGACTTGCGAAAATCGGGCTGCTTATGGCAGTGGTTTGCTTCGGATGCGCTGGAAATCAGCAAAAAACCGACGCAAAAGCCGATGGTACCCCGCAAATCAATTTCGAAACATACGAGCATAATTTCGGCACCATCGCGCAAGGCGAAAAAGTGTCGTACACGTTCAAATTCAGGAATATAGGCGACGGCGCCCTGCAGATTACCGATGTGACAACCAGTTGCGGATGCACGGCGTCGAAATACTCAACCGAGCCAGTCAAACCTGGCGAGAGCGGCACCGTTGAAGTGATTTTCGACAGTTACGGCCGCGAAGGCAAGCAACTGAAAAGCGCCAACGTCTGGACAAATTGCAGTGAGAAACCAGTAAAATTGCAGATATTTGCAGAAGTAAAGTAGTAGATAGGATTTAGGATTTAGTAGTTAGGAATTAGTAGTTAGGAATTAGTAGTTAGGAATTAGTAGTTAGGAATTAGTAGTTAGGAATTAGTAGTTAGGAATTAGAAATTTATAATTGGAAATGAGGGGGTGAGAAGTTTAGAAAGTTGAGAATGATTAGTTATCTAAACAGCGAAGCCCCCGATAGCTATCGGGATAACCTTCTAAACAGCGAAGCGACTCAACCTTTAAACAATTGATAAACATTTAAACAACAAATAATTAAAAACAAAACGACAATGAATCTGTTGAGTATTTTTCTGATGGCGCCACAAGGTGGTGCCGAAGGCGCACAGGGCGGCGGTGCAAGCAGCCTGATTATGCTGGTGCTTATCATTTTTGTGTTCTACTTCTTTATGATTCGTCCGCAGACCAAGAAGCAGAAAGAGATTAACGAGTTCCGCAAGGCGCTCAAGAAGGGTGACAAAGTGCTCACCGTGGGCGGAATCTACGGCACCATTGCCGAAGTGAAGGACACCACCGTTCTGCTCGACGTGTCGAACGGCGTTCTGATTAAGGTTGACAAATCGGGCCTGGTGAAAGACCCTGCCGACGTGGCACCAAAGGCTTAAATTCCGATTCATCGGAAATCAATAAGGCGCCGAAGAGATTCGGCGCTTTTTTTGTTTTTGCGGATAACATTTTCGCTTTTGCATATCAATTATCAAATTCCTAAATTTGCGAAATACAAAACAGTACGGCGATGGACTACGTCAATTCACACGAGCGCTACGTTAACTTCTATACCGATTTCGCATTCAAGAAATTGTTCGGCACCGAAGCCAACAAAGAGTTGCTAATCAGTTTTTTAAATGCGTTGTTTGCGGGTAAGGAAGATATAAAGGACATTACATATCTTTCAACAGAGAATTTGCCCGATGCGCCCCGTGAGCGACGCGCCGTGTTTGATGTTTACTGCGAGAGCACCAACGGCGATAAGTTCTTGATAGAGATGCAGAAAGCCAATCAGGAATACTTTAAAGACCGCAGCATTTACTATTCAACATTCCCAATTCGAGAACAAGCCAAACGCGGTGAGTGGGATTATCAGTTGAAACGAGTGTATGCCATTGGCATTCTGAATTTTACATTCGATGACAAAGAAGATTTTCTTACTACCGCAAAAATCTGCGACCTTAAAACCAAGGAAGTCTTTTACGATAAACTGACATTCATATATCTTGAAATGCCAAAATTTCGCAAACAGGAATCGGAACTTAAAACGCTATTTGATAAATGGTTGTATGCCATCAAGAACCTTGACAAACTCTACGAGAAACCCGTGGCGTTGCAAGAGAAAGTCTTTTTGCGCCTTTTCGAGCAAGCCGAGATAGCCAAATTCACTGTTGCAGAAATGCAGGACTACGAAACAAGTCTGAAAATTTTCCGCGATTGGTATAGTGTAATGAAAACGCAGAAAAAGGAAAGTTTTAACGAAGGTTTTGAAGAAGGAATAGAAAAAGGAATGGAAAAAGGCGTCAAAATAACCGCTCGCAATATGAAAGCCAAAGGCTTTTCTGCGGCTGACATTGCCGAAGTTACAGGCTTGACGGTCGAAGAAATTGAAAGGTTATAATAATGTAACTATATGAATTTAAACAATTAAACTCTTTTGCCTATGGTGAAATAACCGACTAAAAGACATATAACATAAATAGCGTTTTGGCTTAATAATCTGTCTTCTTGAAAACTGGACACTTTTGAGATATAAACCAGAGAACAAAGCAAAGATGCCTATGCGTAAGCGTGGGCTTTGTTCATTCAATTGGTTTATATAGGTAGTCCAGTAAATCCTCAAGAAGGCGATTGAAAGCGAATTGGCACCACGCTATTTTTATGCGTCCCACCTAACCCGAACAAAGTGCTGACGGAACAAGCCGACAATCCGTATCAAACAGTAGGCCAACAAAATAAGGATGTGTTATTTAACTTAAATGTATATTAATTATGATTAAGAAATATTTGCTATTCATAGCAATAGCGACCTCAACTGTTATGCTGACAGGCTGTGAGCCTACCGTAATACAAGAATCAGGCTGTAAGTTTTATGCAGTATGCGCAAGTGCACCACGTTGGGTTGGTGAGCAATTGTATGACTATGTCTTTAAAGTTGAAGAAGATAAAGCCAAAGCCGAACACCCCGACGAGATGGGTGATATGGTTTATGAAGAAGGTGATGATTGGTGGAATCTTGAAGTATTGAAAGAAGAATCAGACGATTATGGTAATGAAATTACTGAAAACGACCTGTACGAATTTATCACGAATGGGGAAATTCCTTCTGCAACCGTTGGTTTAAACGACGCAATAGGGGCTCAATTTGTCAATGCAATTTTTGGTGGTGGCGGTGCTATGCACAAAAAAGTAAGAGCATTCAAAACAGCACACGAAGTGTGCGATGGCAATTTTGAGCCTCTTATAGAGTTGATTGCAGAACAAGTTGAAGTGTATGATTATCGCGAAAATGAAAAAGCGTCAGGCAAAAAAGTAACTGTTTACGATGTTGTTTACAAATTACAAGACAAACTATATGTGTATTGCACTGTACACGATTTCGACGATGGTCATTATGAAATAAACTATGTGAGCGATTCCGAATTGTATTCAGATTTAGGCTATTAATCAGCAATTTAAGCAATGAGTGATACTGCAATTTTGATAATTGTTCTGTCTGTTGCAGGCTTTGCCTTGCTATTGTTCATTATCCACATTTTTACACACACGTGGGTTGGCGATGCCTTCAAGATTCTCATAGACGGAATTATCTTCGTTGGCGAATTAATAATCCAACTTTTCATTTGGATATACCAACTATTGCGTTGGATTTTTGAATTATTCGCTGGTTTGTTTGAATGGATTTTTGATGCGATTTCTGACAAATGGCACGAAAAAGAAAGGTTAGAAGAAGAGCGAAGAGAAGAAGAAGAAATGAGAAGAATAGAAGAAGAAATAAAATTGGAAGAAGAGAGAAGACGCAGGAAAAAGCAGGAAATGAAAAGAAAAAAGAAAGAGAAGGAAAAAAAGAAACGACAAGAAAGAGAAATGCTTATGGAACTGCAAAAGGCGAACGGTTATCCGACAAAAACAATTCAAAAAGAAAATACTATGGCACAAAGTTTTTCAGAAAAAGAAGATGCATTGTACGAAGATTGGTACAACAGTTATTCGGCTGAAGAACAGAAGAATTTCTGTTTCGATGGTCTTATGTTCGGGCGCAACGATGACCGTAACGCCGAAGCCGAAAAATGGCTGAAAGCCAAACGCCGTGTGCTGTTCTTGATGAAGGACACTAACGATAATCCAGGCGATGACATTCGTTGGTGGCCTTTGGGCAATGAAAAAAATCCCGACGGCTCAATCAAACCAACACACCGTTTTTATATCGTTTTGTTCAAATGGTTGTGGGCTCTCAACGAAGTAACAGCCGACCATTTGCCTGTATTCGACAAATCGAAAGACGAGTACGTTGAGTTGGCAAGGAAATATCCGATGGCGCAAGTCAACGTGAAAAAATTGTCGGGCGGTGCGCAAGTAAACAATGACGAAGTGATTGATTTCTATAATCGTGACGAGCGTTTTGTGAATTATCAGATTCGTGAATTGCTGAATCCCAACATAATAGTGTGCGGTGGTGGCAGTGGCACACTAACCGACATTGTGTTGCAGCGGATTTATGGTAACAAGCATTTTGAGCAGATAAACACGTGGTGCTTTTATTGCGCCGAATCCGATTTGCTTGTGATTGACAGTTATCACCCGTCGGCTCGCGTTTGCAACGAAGACAAATTCGACGAAATGATTGCCAACGTACAGCAAGTGTATAAGTTAAAAGAATCGTTTAACCATTAATATTTTATAATTATGTCACTTTTTAGAGTAACCACGAAACGTCAGGTTTTGAGTAATGGTGTACGCGTTGAAAAAGGTATGAGTGTGGAAGTTGTAACAAACTCTATTCAAACAGCCGAAGCAAAACAAAAAATCGCCGATGCCTTCAAGCAAAAATATGGTATCGACATTAATAAAACAGGCGTGCTTTCCGCAATGTCAATCAATTTGGATATTCAGAAGGTTAGTTGAGCACAACTATGCCATTCCATAGTTTTAATTGAGCGCCGAAGGAATAACGCCTTCGGCGCTTTTTAACTGCACAAATCCATTTAATTCGTAGAGTTCACGTTCAAAAAATCTGTGTGCTCTGTGTAATCTGTGCGAGAAAAACCACACATTTTCGCCACCAACCCCGCTTTTTATTCCGTCAGGTTTGCTAATTTTGAGACCTGAAGAAATTCGCGATTTTCATCGCCTGACAATGAAACATCCAAACCTTGACATATCAGCCGTCAAAAACCGATTGCGGTTCGACAAGCGGATGCTGCTCTATTTTGTGTTCATCGGCTTCTCGTCGCTGATGTGGTTCTTCAACAAGTTGGGCGACGAGACGAACGCCACCATCCACTACCCCGTCACGTTCATCAACCTGCCGATGCAGAAGGTGGTGGTGAACGACCTGCCCGAAAATCTCGACCTGAACGTGCAAGGCCGCGGATTCGACATTCTGCGCTACAAGATGGGCAAGATGCCCGAGCCCGTGGTCATCAACCTGAGCCGCCTGAACCATATTTTGGCCAAGGAATCGACAATGGAATTCCATTTGGGCACCAGCGCGCTGTTTGAAGAGATAAAGTCGCAGTTGCCCGCAAACCTTGCCCTGTCGATGATTCAGCCCGACACCATCTATTTCGTCTTCTCAAACTACGGCGAGAAGCGTGTGCCAGTGCGCCCCGTGCTCGACCTGCATTTCGACAGCCAGTGCCGCATCGACGGCATTGTCAGCGTTACGCCATCGATGGTTACGGTGAACGGCCCCGACCTGCTGCTCGACACCTTGCAGGCCGTCTATACCAAACGGATTACCGCTCGCGGCGTGACATCCGACATTAGTAAAAACATTGATTTGCAGCCTATTGATGGTATTGTTTTCATTCATCGCAAAGTGAAGGTCGATGTGCCCGTTTCGAAGTTCACCGAAGCCGTGGCCACCGTGCCCATCACCGTTGTTGGCGAGCCCGACTCGGTCGCCGTAAGGCTGATGCCCAACGATGTGACCATCCGCTATTGGGTTTCGACCAACGACTATGCGCGCCTGAGCCACAACGATTTCAAGGTTGAAGCCGACGCGGAACAGATAAAAACAATGCTTGGGATGCAACTTCCTGTGGCAGTGACAGTTCAACCTGCCAATGTTTATAATGTGAGCGTTGAGCCGCAAGTTGTCAATTTTGTTCTCGAACCGCGATGATAACTATTGGCTTGACAGGCGGAATTGGAAGCGGCAAAAGTTTTGTGGCAGAGCGCTTTTCAGCGATGGGCGTGCCGTGCTACAACTGCGATGAGCGTGCCAAACTGCTCTATGATAACGCCGACATAAAGCGTTTGGTTACAGACCGATACGGTGCCGAATCCTATACTGACGGAAAACTGAACCGCCAGTTCTTGGCCAGCCGCATTTTCGCCGACAAGGCCGAACTTGAGTGGATTGACAGCATTATCCACCCTGCCGTCAGGAACGATTTTGCGGCTTGGCGCGACAATCAAACTACTGATATTGTGGTGGTTGAATCGGCCATTCTGTTCGAAGGCGGACTTGAAAAACTCTGCAACACGGTGGTGGCCGTAGTGGCACCGCTCGAAGTCCGAATTGCAAGAGTGATGCACCGCGACAGCGCAACGCGCGAACAAGTTGCACAGCGTATTGCAAACCAGCGCAACGATGATTACTTTCGCACCCACGCCAACCACGTGATTGTGAACGATGGCACGGCAGACATCGACACCGAAATTAAGAAAATAATTGAAAACCAACGCAATGCCGCAACGGCAAAAGCATAAAATACGATTGAGATGAAATTTGGAAAATGGATTGGCGGCGGCATCGGTTGGGCTTTAGGCGGACCGTTGGGCGGCATTTTGGGCTACTTTATCGGCGCCGCTTTCGACACAAAAGAACAAGTCGGCGGACAGGCAGGCTACAGCACCGGATTCGGCGGACAGCAGCCGGGCGGCGCCGGATACTCGCGGCAGCAGACATCGCGCGGCGACTTTATGGTGAGCCTTGTGGTGCTCACGGCAGCCGTGATGAAAGCCGACGGCAAGGTTACGCAAGCCGAACTCAACTATGTGAAGCAGTTTTTTGTGCGGCAATTCGGCGTTGAAGCCGCCACCGACGGCATTCGAATGTTGCGCGACGTGCTCAAACAGCAGATTCCCGTTTACGAAGTGAGCCGCCAGATTGGCCAGATGCTCAACTATTCAAGCCGACTGCAACTTATTGACTATCTGTTTGGTATCTCAAACGCCGATGGCAGCGTCCAGGCCAACGAATCGAACGTTATTGAAGTGATTGCCAGAAATATGGGCATCAGCGACACCGATTTCAACTCAATAAAATCGATGTTTGTGAAGCAAGATGCCGACTCTGCATATAAAATATTGGGAATCAGCCCGTCGGCCACCGATGATGAGGTTAAGAAAGCCTACCGCAAAATGGCAGTTGAGAACCATCCCGACAAGGTGGCCTATTTGGGCGAAGACGTGCAACGCGCCGCCAAAGAGAAGTTCCAGAAAATCAACGAAGCGTATGAAGCAATTAAAAAGCAGCGCGGATTTTCTTGATTCCCCAAAAAATCGTTCTTTTGAAAACTAATCGTTTTGTTTAACAACTAATAAAGTTTATTTTATGTCAAAGAGAATCAAATCTTTAGCGATGGCGGCCGCTACAATTGCCGCCACATCGGCACCATGTATGGCACAAACCTGCGCTTCGCAGTCATCGTGCGGGTCGTTTTTGTCGGTAGGTGCATTAATTGTGGCTCTTGCCGCACTGTTTATGGCCATCAAGGCGATGCGCGACAGCAAACGCGCGATGATTAACGCCACCGAAGAGTTCCAGATTATGCTCGAATCGATAAAGAACTCTATCGATAAGGATATCAAGAATTTGCGCCGCGAAGTGCGTGGCAAAGGCGGCAACAACCGCAAACCAAGTGGTGAGAACAACGGTGAAAACGCTGAAAATAGGTCGAATGAAGGTGCCCGCAACAACCACCGCCACCGCCAATACCGCCGTCCGCAGCAAAACGAAGGCGACGACAACGCTGCGCAACCAACTGAAATTGAAGAATAAACCATTTTCCAAGCAATGATAACGCCACCGCCACTGCTGAAAGGCGACAAAGTCGGGATTGTAGCGCCGGCACGGTTTGTCGGGCAGGAAAACTACGCCGCAATATACTCAACCATTGAGAGTTACGGATACCGCCCCGTCCGCGGCCTGACAACGCGCCTTGAACACGGCATTTTTGCCGGAACCGACAGCGAGCGCGCCGCCGACCTTCAGCAGATGATTGACGATGCCGAAATTCGCGCAATATTTTGTGTGCGTGGCGGTTACGGCTGCGTGCGGATGGTGGGGAAAGTCGATTTTTCGGGACTTTTGCGGTCGCCGAAATGGCTTGTAGGCTTCAGCGACATTACGGTGCTGCACGCGGCGCTGACGCAGTTGGGCGTTGAGAGCGTCCACGGACAGATGCCGGTGAACTTCAGCAAGCCGCAAGCAAGCGTTGACGAACTTTTCAGCGTTCTCGAAGGCCGCTTGCCAAACTACACTTTCGCCGGCGGCGGCAACCAATGCGGCGAAGCCAGGGGCGAGGTTTGCGGCGGAAATCTGTCAATCGTCTGCTCGCTAATTGGCACACCGTGGCAGATTGAAACCAATGGCAAAATCCTTTTCATTGAAGACGTTGGCGAGCCGCTCTACCGTATCGACCGTATGATGCGACAGTTGCGCGAAGCCGGAATGTTCTCCAATCTTGCCGGTTTGGTCTGCGGCTATTTCACCGATGCCGAAGACAGCACACCATCTTTCGGCTTGACCGCCAACCAAATAGTGATGGACGCCGTGGCCGACTACGGCTACCCGGTGGCTTTCGGCTTTGAGGCCGGCCATCAGCAGCCAAACAAACCGCTAATCTTTGGTTGTACGGCGCAACTATCAGTAAATAAAGATTCTGGCAGTTTATTATTTGAAAAAAACACAAACTAAAGGACAACAGACGGCTTATGCCTTTTACCGGCTGCCACGTTGTGACAGCCCTACAAAACTTAAAACTTATAAAACCACAACTATGAAGCGTTACCTACCAACCATTCTGCTCGTCTGCCGAATAATCATCGGCGTGACATTCATTTTTTCGGGATTTGTGAAGGCGGTGGACCCGCTGGGCTCAACCTACAAGTTCATCGACTACTTCAACGCCTTCGGAATGGGCTGGGCCAACGGCTTGGCGTTCGCACTCTCGGTGCTGCAGAACCTTATTGAGTTCACACTTGGCGTGATGGTGCTCTTCAACCTGCAAATCCGCTTCTGCTCGACGTTTGTGCTGGCTTTTATGGCTTTCTACACGCCGCTCACGCTCTACATTGCCATTGCCAACCCTGTGCACGACTGCGGCTGCTTTGGCGACGCACTCGTCATCACCAACTGGCAGACATTCTTCAAAAACCTTGTGCTACTGGCGGCTTCGTTGGCGGTGTTTGCATCGCGCAAGCAACTGATTAGCAAACTGAAACCCGCCGAGCAATGGGCACTCACGGGTGCTGCGGCTGCGGCCATTCTGGTTTTATGCGGATACTCGCACCAACACACACAAGTGCTCGATTTCCGCCCGTATAACGTTGGAACATCAATCAGGGCGAAAATGGAACGCCCCGCAGGCGCGCCTGCCGATGTGTACGAGAGCTCCTTCATCTATGAGAAAGACGGCGAGCGGAAAACATTCCAAATCAGCAACTTGCCCGACAGTACCTGGACTTTCGTCAATGCGCGGCACACGCTGGTGCAAAAGGGCTACGAGCCGCCGATCCACGATTTCTCGATTGTGAACCCCGATGGCGAGGACCTGACCGAGGACCTGCTGGCGAGCGACAACTACAACTTCCTGCTCATCGCCTACAATCTCGACAAATCGGACCTGAGCCGCACCGACAGCCTGAACCGCTTGGCCGACTTCTGCCTGGCGCAGGGCTACACATTCCGTATGCTCACCGCTTCGACCGACGAAGCCATTGAGTCGTTCCGCGAGGTGGCCGAACCGCCTTACGAAATCTGCATCTGCGACGAGACGACGCTCAAAACCATCGTCCGCTCGAACCCCGGCCTGATGGTGGTGAAAGACGGCGTGATTATCGGCAAATGGAACCTGAAAGACATTCCGCCACTGCAGTTCTTTGAAGGCAACCTGCTGGCAAAATGCATTGATTATCAAATCAAAAAACAGCGCACTTTCTACACGTGGCTGCTCATTTTATCGCTTGCATTTATCGCATCGATTTACTTACTTGCGCGCAAAAGATTCGGAAACGAAAATAAACGTAATTAACAGATTGTTAAATATTTAAATATTTCAAAAATGAGAAAGAAAATAGTTGCCGGCAACTGGAAGATGAACAAGAATCTTCAGGAAGGCATTGCTCTTGCAACAGAGTTGAACAACGCTTTGAGCGCAAAACCAAACTGCGACGTGGTTATCTGCACACCGTTTATCCACCTTGCAAAGGTTTCTGAGGTTATCAACCACAACATCATCGGCCTTGGCGCTGAAAACTGCGCTGACAAAGAGAAGGGCGCTTTCACTGGTGAGGTTTCGGCCGAAATGGTGAAATCGACTGGTGCTGAGTATGTTATCCTTGGCCACTCAGAGCGCCGCGAGTACTACAAAGAGACTTACGACATTCTGAAAGAGAAGGTTCAACTGGCTCTGGCCAACGGTTTGAAGGTTATCTTCTGCATCGGTGAAAGCCTGACAGAGCGCGAAGCCAACAAGCAGAACGAGGTTGTGAAAGCCGAGCTCGAAGGCTCTGTTTTCAACCTTTCGGTTGACGACTTCTCGAAGATTATCATCGCCTACGAGCCAATCTGGGCCATCGGCACTGGCAAAACCGCCACTTCGGACCAAGCTGAAGAGATTCACGCCTACATCCGCTCGGTGATTGCCGCAAAATACGGCAAGGAAGTTGCCGAGAACACATCAATCCTTTACGGTGGCTCTTGCAAGGCTTCGAACGCACCCGAGCTGTTCGCTAAACCCGACATTGACGGCGGCCTGATTGGTGGCGCATCGCTGAAATGCGAAGACTTTATGGGAATTATCAAGGCATTCTAATCAGCTTGCCGCGATATAATACAAAAGCCGACATCCGTTTGGATGCCGGCTTTTTTTGTGACGCATTAAATATCTCTACTTTAAATCGTAGTTCAGTCCGATGATTATCAGATTGTTGTGTTGGCCTGAAACAATGTGTCCGTCCTGCGCCGTGTGGTGCTTTCTGACGGCAAGTATTGAATAGTTCAGGCTTGCGTTGGCCCAAAGCGAACCTAGCAGGTTGTAGCGCAATTTGGCAATGGCACTCACATCGAAACGACGGAAATCGGGATTGGGCTCGCGCAGACCGTAGCCATCGGTGTCTTCCTTCGCCTTAATAAGATAACCCGTCGAAATGCCGGCTTCGAAATCTAATTTGTTCCAACGATAGAAAGCTGTCAGCGGCAATTCGGCATAGTGCAGTTCGGCCTTGTAGAAGCGCGTGTGCTCCGACTCTTCTTCGTGGCTGCCTTTCCGCACATATCGCAACCCCAAACGCGCGCCAACAAAGTCTTTCACCAAAAAACGGCTGACACTGCCGCCCAAGGCGAAACCGGCTTTCTTGTATCCGCTGCGGCGGTCGCCGTCGAGTTGCGACACCACAAACCCTGCATCGATGCTGCCGCCAAACTCCTGCGTCCACGCATAAAACGGTGCTGCGGCAATCAGCAATACCAACAGTTTGCGCATCATAAATGATATAACTCTTTCAGTTTCTGCTCAAGAATGCGACCGCCCTCACCTGCCGATTTCTGAATAAAGGTGTAGTTACCGTCGTTCGGGTATGGCACCATTTTCGGGTCGATGATGAATTTTGGAATCTCACGGCGGGTGTAACGCAGCAGCCCGGCCGCCGGATAAACATTAAGCGATGTGCCGATGACCACAAACACATCGGCCTCCTCGGCAAGCGGAATGGCGCGCTCCATCTCGGGCACACCCTCGCCAAAAAAGACAATGTGCGGACGCAATTGAGCCCCGTCCTCAGCCTTGTCGCCAAGTTTGATCGGCTTGTAACCGATGTCGTAGATAAGATTCTCGTTGGCGATGCTTCGCACTTTGGTCAGTTCGCCGTGCAGATGCACAACCTGCTTGCTGCCAGCCTGTTCGTGCAGATTATCGACATTCTGTGTCACCACGTGAACATCGAAATACTGCTCAAGGCGGACAAGCGCCATGTGGCCGTCGTTAGGTTTGATGGTTTGCAACTTGGCACGCAGGCCGTTGTAGAAATTCAGCACCAGTTCAGGATTGCGGGCCAGGCCTTCGGGCGTTGCCACATCCTCAACCGGATAGTTGTCCCATAATCCGCCTGCATCGCGGAAAGTGCTCAATCCGCTCTCAACACTGATTCCGGCACCCGTGAGTGCCACCAATTTCGGTTTTGCCATAACATTAATGTTTTCAGCAAATATAACAAATTACGGATTGAATATCGGAAGATATTGAAGTCCCGCCGCTTCTTTCGTCGTCGGAAATTTAATCCTCAATCTCAACAAATTCAATGCCGCCGTCGGGCTTCTTTCCATCCTTGAAAAATTGCTCCTCCTCAATCCGCTTCAGGCGCCAATTGGCGTAGCGGATATACTCACTAGTGTTTTTGTTGCGCGGCCATTCGGTAATTTTCTGCAGCCAGAGTTTCTCCTGCTCAAGGTCGTGAAGGCTGTTGTAGGTTGTGGCAATATCGTGTTGCACTTCTATCGACGGCTCGTATTCAAGGCACTTTTTCAGCATTTTAATGCTGCTCTTTTGGCAAATCGCCCATTTGGCTGAATCTTTCCGATAATCGTGGTGGTAACTGCCGTAGAATTTCGCACGGTAACGGTAAATCTCCGCCATCGACGCTGAATCGGCTTGACAAAGATCGAAGGCTATTTGGGTATAATCGAGTACCTCGTCGCGGTACTTCACGCTGCTTGCCGACACCCGAGCCAGAGCCTTCACAACGGGCAAACTCGTAAAATACGACCCCTCGGCGGCCATCTGCATAAACTCGTGGGCGCGCTCGGGAATGCTGCAGCACTCGTAGGTGCGGCCAATGTAGAAGAGCAAGGCGGGGGTTTGGTCGCCGTTGCGGTAGGCGTCAAGGAAAAGGTCGAGAGCGGGATAGTAGTCTTTCTTGATAAAAAGCGCCCGCCCCAACTGCTTGTTTACCAATTGGTTTGTTGAGTCAATGCGGCGATAAAGGTTGCAGTAGGCCATTGCGCTATCGGCCTGCTGATTGCCGTTGAAAAATGTGGCAATATCGGTGACAACCGCGGCGTCGAGCGGGTTGACGGCCAAAATCTGCCGAGCGCACTCAACGCGCAGCGAATCGTCGGCGCCCATCTTCTGAAGGCAGTTGTAGCGAAGTTTCAGCGGCTGATAGGTGAGCGTTTCGGCCAGCAAGGTGTCGGTCAGGGCAAGGCATTGGTTGAACTGCCCTCGGCGGAAATTTGTCTGCGCCAGTTTGTACAGCACCGTGTCGTTGAACACCAGCCGCCGCGCCTGCTCGTAGCAGAGCAGCGAGTTGTAGGTGTCGTTCATCCGCGTACACGAGTCGCCGCGGGCCACAAGTGCGGCCGCCTCGATTGTGAGCGGCTCAAAACGCGTTTGGGCGGCTGTTGCCGTCAGCGCGAGCGCAAGAAGAATGGTCATTAGTGGTTTCATAAATGTTTAGAGTTAAGGGGTTAGAGTTTAGAAGGTTAAAAGTTTAGAGTTAAAAGTTTAGAGTTTAGTTTTTAAAAAGGCCCGCTCACGCGGGCCTTGGCATTATGCAAAACGTTGTTGGTTAGTTGTTTGGTTAGTTAAGTTGGAAATTGATTGGAACTACAAACGAGACGTTGACATTCTGACCACGCTGCTTGCCAGGTTTCCACTGCGGCATCGATTTTATAACACGCAAGGCTTCGTTATTAAGGCTTTCGAACCTTGTGCCATTGACAATCTCTGCATCACGAACGTTTCCTTCTTTGTCAATTACAAACTTTACAAAAACCTTTCCCTCCTGCTTTTGCGCTTTTGCATCCTCGGGGTATTCCACATTTTCAGCAATGAATTTGCGAAGTTCCTCCTCACCGCCAGGGAATTCGGGCATATCTTCAACTATAATAAAGATTTCATCTTCAGGAATTTCTCTATTTTCCAACGGTATGGAAATACCTTTCACACCCATCTCGTCGGCAGATAAGCGTCTTACTTTTCCATCGGCTTCCTTGACAAGCACACATTCAGTGCCATCGAGATTGTAGCCTACAAATTTTACACTCCTGTCTTTTGGCAAATACTGCAAGACATTTTTGTCATAAGTGAAATCTTGTGTATTTTCGCTCTCGGTTTTTGAGCAGTTGGCGAAAGCAATTGCAGCGAAAGCCGCAATCGGCAGGACATACAGCGCCTTGGCCATTGTCCAGCCTGACGATTTTTTACGTGACATCATAGTTATTCGATATTTAAGTTTACTGTGATTGAAGCTGTTGGCGATTGAATACCACTTCCCGCCAGCAGCTTTCTTAATTAATAGAATTTGATATTGTTTTGCATTAATGCCTGAATCAAGAACGGCCTTGTCGGCCTCGTACTCGTGGACGGCGCACAACTCGCGGCGCAGCAGCCACATTGCAGGGTTGAACCACTGAAGGCAGCAGAACACATCGCACAAAAGCACATCGATTGAGTGGCGGCAGCGGATATGCGCCTGCTCGTGAGTGAGAATCTCCTGAAGGTTCTCATCGTGGTCTTTTCGGTTGATAATGATATATTTAATCCAACTGAACGGTGCCTGCTCATCGTCGGTTATGACTAGAACGGTGCCGTCGGGCAGAGTTTGGCGCTCGCCGCGGCGGATAACGCGCAGCACACCTATTATTGATATAATCATTCGCAGAAGGCATACGCCAATGCCTGCGTAGAAGGCCACCACAGCCAGCACGCGCCAGTCGAACGAGTGGCTTGCGCCGCCGCCAACAATCACCTCCTCGAGCCAGACAACCGACTGCGACAGTTCGGCGGCGGTTACCGCGTGGCCAGGCGCCGCGTTGAGCGTAATGTGCCACAAGGGCAGCACAAACGACAGGCCGATTGAGCCCAAAATCAGGTAACGGTTGGCGCGGTGAAGAGTCTCGCGACTCATCAACGATTTGAACATCAAGTAGAAAGCAATCAGAAACACCGACACTTTCAGGCTGTAAACAATGGCATCCATAGCGTTACTGTTTTTCGATTTGACTGATTAAATCCTTTAGTTCATCGACCGATATATCTTCCTCGCTCACCAGGGCCGAGACGGCGCTGCGGTAAGAGTTTTGGAAATATTTGCCAATGATTCCGCGCAGCGTCTGCTTGCCGAACTCGTCGCGGCTGACGGCTGCAAAATACTGATACGTAGGCCCGTACGACTTGTGGTCGACGTAGCCCTTGCTCTCGAGCGCGCGCACCATAGTTGATATGGTGTTGAAGTGCGGTTTCGGGTCGGGGTAGCAGTCCACCAGGTCGCGGACAAACATCGGCCCGTGCTCCCAAAACAGGTTCATCACTTCTTCTTCTTTCTTGGTAATCTTTTCCATAGTTTTATGTTTAATTGGTGAATCGGTGAATTGTTTAGAAGGTTAGAAGTTTAGCGCTTCGCCTAACGGGCTTAAACGTTTAACCGGTTGTTGAGACGTGGCGCGCCGCGTCTCTACTGTCACCGTCAACACCCTTCACCGCAATCTTTTCAAATAACCGATAGCAAATATAACTATAAAAATATTATGTGCAACTATTTTTTATAGTTGAGTAAAAGATTTTTTTAGTGAAGACCGTATGACAAGATACGCGAATTGGCTTTACTCGCTAAAAAACAAATATATAGAACACAATGAACAGGGCTATGCGAGTGGGTCAATTCCGACCGGTAATCTCTTCAGCCATCATTTCGGCCTGCTTCAAAACTGTCTCGGTAGCCAACAGTTGCATATCGGGCGGGTAGCCGTATTTGCGCAACAAGCGTTTCACAGCCACCTTCATTTTGGCGCGGACATTCTCCTTGATTGTCCAGTCGATAGTGGTGTTCTTGCGGATAGTGTCGGTAAGAACCACGGCCAACTCGCGCAGTTTGTCTTTGCCCATCAGGTCGCGGGCGCTCTCGTTGTCAGCCACGGCGGAATAGAAGGCGTATTCGTAGGTTGTCAAGCCCATATTTTCCGCGTCCTTGTCTTTTGCCACAATGGTCTTGCTCAATTTGATAAGTTCGTCGATAACTTCGGCGGCGGTCAGAACCTTGTTATGATAACGCGTAATGGAACTGTCGAGCATCTCCATCAGCGTGCGCCCCTCAACCACATTGAATTTCGACCGTGCCTTAATCTCGCCCTCAAGCAACTTGCGCAACACTTCCAACGCTATGTTTTTGTGTTCCATTCCTTTAAGTTCCATCAAAAATTCTTCTGACAGAATGGAAATATCAGGTTTCTTTATACCCGCCGCGTCGAAAAGGTCAATCACTTTCTCCGAAACCAAAGCCTTGTCAATCACTTGTCGGATAGTGGTTTCAATCTCCTCGTCGGTGCGCCCCGAGCCTGTTTGGTCGAACTTGCAAAGTCGGGCCTTCACGGCTTGGAAAAATGCCACCTCGTCTTTGACATCCATTGCAGCATCCTGCGGAATGGCCAGCGCAAAGGCCTTTCCCAATGCCGTCACCTCATTCACAAAACGTTTCTTGCCATCTTCCAATCCCAAAATGAAATCCTCGGCTTTCAGAATCCACGAAAGTTTGCCCGAAGTGTCGGCGGCGAAATATTGCTTGTAGTCGAACCCGAAGAACATCTGCTCAACCACCTCGAGTTTCTCCTTCATCAGCGCGACGGCCTGCTCTTGCTGCTGCGTCGGGTCGCCCTTGCCACCCGAATCGGAATAGAACGAAAGGGCTTTCTTCAGGTCGGCGGCAATGCCAAGATAATCGACAACCAAACCGCCAGGCTTGTCCTTATACACGCGGTTCACGCGGGCAATGGCCTGCATCAGGTTGTGACCCTGCATCGGCTTGTCAATGTAGAGCGTGTGCAGGCAAGGCACATCGAAGCCCGTGAGCCACATATCGCGCACAATGACGAGTTTCAACTCATCGTCGGGGTCTTTCATACGCTCGGCCAAGGCGCGACGCTGTTCTTTGGTGGTGTGGTGCCTCGAGATTTTGTCGCCGTCGGAAGCCGAAGAAGTCATCACAACTTTCACCGCACCCTTGTCCAATTCGTCGGAATGCCACTCGGGGCGCAGCCTGACAATTTCGTCGTACAACTCGGCGGCAATGCGGCGGCTCATTGCCACAACCATCGCCTTGCCCTCAAACACCTTCTGACGCTCCTCAAAATGCGCGACAATGTCTTTGGCAATATTCTTTATGCGGCTCGGGCTGCCAATGAGCGCCTCCAACTGCGTCCATTTGGCCTTGGCCTTCTGCACATCGTTCAGATTTTCTGTCTCCAACTCCTTGTCAAGGTCTTCCACAAGTTGTCGGCCTTCGTCGCTCAATTCCACCTTGGCAAGACGGCTTTCGTAGTAGATACGCACCGTGGCTCCATCCTCGACGGCTTGGGCAATGTCGTAAACATCAATATAGTTGCCGAAAACCGCAGGTGTGTTCTTGTCATCTTTTTCGATTGGCGTTCCCGTGAAACCGAGATAGGTGGCGTTGGGCAGGGCGTCGCGCAGATATTTTGCAAACCCGTATTTGATTTCCGAGCCGATAACTTCGTCGGCCTCGTTTTTCACATCCACGCTTCTTGCTTTAAAACCATATTGGGTACGGTGCGCCTCGTCGGCCATAACAATCACATTGCTGCGGTCGGTGAGTTGTTCGTAAACATTGCCCGACTCGGGTTGGAATTTTTGTATGGTGGTGAAAATCACACCTCCCGACTGGACTTGCAGCAGTTTCTTCAAATGCTCGCAACTCTCGGCCTGAACGGGCGTTTGCCGCAGCAACTGCTTTGCTCCCGTGAAGGTGTTGAAAAGTTGGTCATCAAGGTCGTTGCGGTCGGTGATAATGACAACTGTCGGATTGTTGAGCCGCTGTACAATCTTGCCCGTGTAGAACACCATTGTCAGCGATTTGCCGCTGCCCTGTGTGTGCCACACCACACCTGCGCGGTGGTCGCCTTCGGCTTGTTCGTTCACTGTCTTGAACCCGTAACCGACGGGCGATTCGGCCGCAATGCTTTTAGAGTTGATACCCGTGGCTCTCAAGGTGGATTCCACGGCCTTGTTCACTGCATAATACTGATGATAGGCGGCTATCTTCTTCACCGTTCTGATGGTGGTGAGTCCTGTTTTCAGGTCTTCCTGCTTCTGTTTCTCGAACACGGTGAACGAGCGGATGATGTCGAGCAAGGTGTCTTTGCCCATCATTCCGCTGACAAGCACTTCCAACTCGCTCACCAAATGCGATGCTATATTCTCGCCATCATCGCTTTTCCAGGCAGTAAAGCGGCTGAAGCCTGCCGAAAGCGAGCCTGCCCGAGCCTCAAGTCCGTCGGAAATTACAATCAGGGCGTTGTAGGTGAACAGTGACGGAATCTGTTGCTTGTAGGTCTCAATCTGACGGTGAGCGCTTTGCAGCGTGGCGTTCTCATCGGCAGCGTTCTTCAGCTCGAAAATGACCAAGGGAAGACCGTTCACAAATAGCAGCACATCGGGGCGGCGGTTGTGGCCGTTCTCGATGATGGTGAATTGGTTGACCACCGTAAACTCGTTGTTCCACGGGTCGCTGAAGTCGATGAGCCAGGCTCGCTCGCCGCGTTCCACTCCGTCTTTGTTTATTGTTACAGGAATGCCTTCGGTGAGCATACGGTGAAACACCTCGTTGTTGGCAAGAGTGTCGGGCGAACCGATGCGCATTGTTGTCCTCACCACCTCGTCTTGAACCTGACTAGGCAACGACGGATTGAGCCGCTTTACGGCTTTCTCAAGTTTGTCGGACAGTACAACATCCTCGAAACTGCCGCGCATCGGTGTCTCGCCATCGGGCGCAATGTCGGGGCCGTAAAGGTAATTGTACCCTTTGGCTTTCAATTGCTCAATAAGCATCTGCTCGATGTCCGATTCCAAGAGTTTGGTCATAATCAATCATCCATACTTTCTTCACATATTTCACGCATCTTCTTCTGCAATAGTTTCTTGTCGGGAAGGCACAATTTGTATTCTGCAACCATTGTTGGGGAAAGACTACGACTTAAAGCGTATTCCACTACCTCATCATCTTTATCCTTGCAAAGCAAAATTCCAATACTGGGATTCTCTTTCGGTTTCTTCACATCACGGTCGAGAGCCTCCAGATAAAAATTTAACTGGCCCAAATGTTCCGGCTTGAACTTCTCCATCTTCAATTCAAAAGCAACCAGGCATTGTAACTCACGATGATAGAACAATAAGTCTATTCTAAAATCACTGTTCCCAACTTGCAGACGATACTCTTGGTTGATAAAGATGAAATCCTTTCCCAATTCCAGAATGAACTGTTTCATCTGGTCAATCAAAGCCACCTTCATATCGTTCTCATAGCGATATTCCTTATTGCCGAGAAATTCCATCACATATTGGTCTCGGAATACCTTCTCTGCATTGGGCGCAATTTGTCTCAACACCGTTGAGAGTTTTGGCTCTGCTAATACAGACCTTTCATACATTGCAGTATCAATCAGACGGTTCAATTCCCTAAATGACAGCCGTTCACCGATGCATTTTTCTATATAGAATTTTCTCTCCGATTCGGATTTTGTACGGCTCATAATGGTCAAGTTATTTGACCAACTAATTTCTCTCAACAGTGTTGAGAGTTTTTCATCAGCATTACGATAGGTTTCATAGAACTGCTTCATCCTCCATAGGTTCTTGTCAGAGAAGCCCTTGTTTTCCGGATAATTATTGGCTATATAATCAGCCAGTTGCTGCACCACGCTGTCGCCCCATTCGGCTGCGGCAATTTTCTGCGAGATATAGTTTCCGATTTGCCAATACAAATCTATCAAAGCGGTATTGGCCACACGCATTACTTCACAACGCGTCCTCTGAATCAGTGTCACGACAGCCTCAAACTGATTCTTCAGCCCTTGTTCTGCTTTTTTTATAATGGGTTTATCGCTCATCTTAATTGGTTTTTCTATTATTCTTCCTTCTTTATATCTGGGACTTCCGCCATTTTCAAAACGTTTTACGAAGATAGTCAATTTATTAGTTTATGGCAATGAGCATCTGCTCGATGTCGGATTCGGTGAGTTTGGTCATAATCTTTAGAGTTGAGCAGAAGGAACGTATGTGGTTATATCAACAATGGGCAAACGGCTTCCTTTGGATATAACTTTGTTGATAAATTCGGAACATTCGTCTGCCGAAATTTTATGTCTTACAAACGCGTAATACAAAAAATCCAAAGTTGTCAGGTAGGTTATTTGCTCCCTGTCGCAATAGGCCTTTATATCCTTCAGATTGCTGCTTCCAATCACATTGTTTGTGAACTTGCAATAGGCCATACAAGCGCTTTCGCCCTTGCCAAAACTGCTCCGAAGCATTGCATATTCACGCATCATTTCACCTGTTGGATTAAATTCTTCCAAAGATATGTTTTTTAACAGATTAATTTGATTGTCCACCTGATTCCGAATGGTGGAAATCTCATTATAAACGGTTGTGAGAATTATATGTTCGTATTCAGGCAAAATGTTGGGCAGTTGGCTCAACATTTCACCCTTTGCAAAGTGAATCAGCACATCAGCATCCAGAACAATTCTCACTTTTGCCATAACCAATAAGATTAAGCAGTTCCAGATAGTGTCCTTCGGAAATTCGGTCTTCCTCAAAAAGTTTGCGAGCCTTTGAGCCAAAATCGCCTATCACAAGATTCTCGTTCCATTTTTGATAAAGGTCGGTGTCGTATCCGCGCAACAATGCTTCGTAGGTAATGTTGAGTGCCTTCATTTTTTCGACACACGATTGGCTAATGAGTTGCAATTCCTTCAGGCGCAACACTAATGTCAAATGCGAAACGCCGTACAAATGCTCTATTTTGAGCAGAGTGTCGATTTCCACTTCCCGGCTCATTATTTCATTTTTGCTTATGTGCTTCAGCAATCCGTCTTTAGGCATAAGCAGAGCCGAAGCGAACAGGTTTGCCGAACGTTCGGTCGGGTCGGTGTCGATTGTTTGGCCGCAAAAGTGCGGTTGGGGGTTCTCATCGAAATACAAATGGAACAATTCGTGAGCAATGGTGAAATGCTGCCGCCCCCGTGTTGAGTTGCTGTTTACCAGCATAAAACGGTGCCGTTTGTCGTTGGTTGCAAGCGAAAGGCCGAACAAGTTGTCGGACAACGGCCTGTATACGGTCATAATGTTCAACTGACGAAGGACAGTTTTCATATTTACAGGCTCGCTGTCGGATATGCGCAGATACTCGCTGCGCATTTTTTGTGCAAGTATTTCGGCCGTTTCTTTGTTGAGTTTTTTCATTCTGCGAGCAATTTCTCCATTTTCAGGTAATTAAGAACAATGTTCTTGAAATCGGAAACCTCCTTCATATCGCCTGCCGAAATGCTGTTGGCCCGGAAGGCGCACGAGAACTCTGCCTGCACCATTTCGGGGTCTTCCTCGAATAATACTGAAAGGTCGCAGCCGAACAGGGTTGCTGTTTTTTCAAGCACTTCTAATGGCATTTCGCGTTCGCCCGACTCGTAGTTGGCATAAGCCGCCCTGCCGATTCCTATAAACTCTGAAATTTGCTCTTGAGTATAGTTGTTGGCTTCGCGTAAGATTTTAAGATTTCGGCTTGTTGTGGTTTTCATATCGTCTTTGATAATATTCTGCTAATCAGCGGTGTGCCATTTTTGAATGGCGTGGCAAAATTATAATTTTTTATTAAAGTTATGCTTTTTGCCACAATTTATATTTGCATTGCTGTTGCAAAATCTCCGCATCTGCTTTGCTTCTCTTTCTTATGGCTACATCTTTCGCCATTCTCAAATTATTTCATTTTTTTATTGTCCCCCAAATGTCCATATTAAACTTTTGCAGTTTTAACGCGCTGTCTATCACAAAATTGAAGCAAAATTGTGCGTTTTTTTTGTCGCAGATTCTATTATCAAGAAGACCATTAAAGACTTCATAGTTTCGTTTTTCTTCATCTCTAAATACATTCATAATGGGCTCTAAAAGTCTGAACTTGCAATATTTCTTATAGTCAATTCCAAATCCAATAATGCTTACTGTATTTTCCATTTCTTCAAATGATTTTCCGACCCTATCTACAAATTCACCCATTTTCTTGTTATCCTTGCGTATTCCCATAAAAAAACTATTCAAGAATGAAAAATCTTGCGTCATTCTGAATGGTGAAGAATTAAACCTTATTGAATTTTCCTCTTTATGTATGACTAATAATTCTTTAAAAGCAATTTGAGAATTCTGAATTGATATTTCAAAATCATTTTTTGATAAAGCATCCTGTGCTTCAACCAAATAATCTCGAACCTCTTTGTATGAAATCAGAGATATTAATGAAATGTCATTAAAATTTACATTAAAAAACAAAGGTGTATTCTGCTCAAAGAAATCAGCCACATTAGCCCTTGATATTTCTATGTCAAGTTTTGAAGGAAGTGAACCATAATGCTTAAGATTGACTCTTTTGCTATTCAAATTGGCCATAGTGGCATTGCATTGTAAATCCGGCAGTTTAGAAAAATAGTCTCCAAAATTTACATTTCTGTCTATTTTCACATCTTTGACTTCTGCACAAAGTTTCATAAACATTTCCACACTATCGTGAAATGACAGTATCGAGAAGCCATTCATAGGTTCAACTTCATACGATTGCTCGACACCGTGAAGATACAGTTGCTTGATAACTGCCAGGCGTTTTGTCGTTAATTCATCCATATCTCTACAATTTCACCTCCCCACTCATCAACCTTGGCAACAGCCCGTCGCGCATTTGAATGAGAGTGCGGATTTGCTTATTATTGTTTCTAATCTTTGTTATTCCTTGTTTGGCTATTTCATTAAATTTCAAGAGTTCATCTTTTGACGGAATTGTAATTGGCCAATTCATAATATGCGATTTGTCACCTCTTGGCATTTTGCAACCTTTAGAGCCCAACATTACGTAATCGAAAAACTCGTCTTGTCTGATCGTGTAGTATGAGAAAAATGCGTATAGTTCATTTTTGCTTCTAATGCATAAAACATCAGCTGAACATCCACCTTCTCGGTCTGCTAACCAAATCTTTTTGAAATATGGACGGATATTTGAAAGTAAAACATCATCAATACGAAACTTTGTCGCTTTACCGTTTCCTGGGACAGAAGACGCTTGAACAACACCTTGCTTGTTTGAGCACATATTCTCCGTTGAAATGTAATCACCTGTTTCAACGTTGCCTATGTCTATTTTTTCGGTAACATAATTGCAAATATTCCCCAACTTTCCTTCCTCCCACTCCTCCTTGGCCTCCACTACAAACCACTGCCTGAACAGCGTTTCGGCCATCTGCTCCAAGGTGGCGTTCTCGCGGTGCAGAAGGTCTATCTTGTCGTCAAGGGATGAGAGAATGGCGGCTATGCGGCGTTGGGTATCTAATGGGGGAAGTGATACGGGATATCTTCCAATACTATTGGCACTAATATTCTCTTGTGCGCTATTGCTATCTATATTATTTTGGATAAATGTCTGAAAATCATTTCCAATAATTGAAAAATATACAAAATCATCACAAATGCCATTTTTTGCTTTAATTCTAGCAACACGTTGATTAAGATAAGCCTTATTATCAGTTTTCAGTTTACCAACTTTACCAATGGTTGCACCTGTCATTGCAACAACATAATCTCCTTTATGCAGTATGTATTTATTAATTTTACTAATGTCATACGAAGAAACATCCACACAATCTGCATTTGTCAAATTGATATAAGGTGGTTCAATATCTTTAATTTTAACCACCTTCTCTCCAATTTGTCCAAAGTCTTTGCTTTTAAACGCAAATCCCGGGATTATTTCCGCAATTTCCCCCAACTTATATTCTTTCCACTCGGTCATAGTTCAAAAAATTATTCCAAGGATGCCGATTGTGGCGGCAACGGCTATGGAAATCCAAGTCAACCATTGCTGCTTCCGAAAACGGACATCTTCTTCCGATTTGAAGTCGTTTTTTGCCAAATCTTCCAACTCCTGACTAACCGCAAATGCCATATTGAAAATTCCTCCCATTGGATATTTCTGCTCCGAAAGTGCGCAATGCATATACTTTTGCCTGCCACCGGCATCAACCCAATTAATATGTCTTTCAGCAACACATATTTTCTCAACTCCGTTTACTGAAATAATTTCGGGTTCGAGCCATTTTGATTCTTCCGCACCAATTACCAATGTGTTATCTGTGCAGAAAGGAATCATAACAATCAGTTTCCGCTTGATAAGCGTGTCAATTAGCGACATTAGTTCGGCAATATATCCCAACCCTCTGCTATTGTCGGGGGCGTCATACATATCGTTTCTTAAAAAGATTATGTTTTCGACTCCGTACTGCACAATGGCAAGTCCGCGGTTTTCAAGAAGTTTGCTCTTGTTGAGCACTTTGGCCAAAGTTTTTTCCTTGCCATCGTACTTCACAATGGCTCTGATTATTTCTTTTTCAGATTCTTTCCACTCGGTCATAGGCTTTTATTTTAGGTTTTCCTCAAGCAGGCGTTGCAATTCCTCCTTGCTCGGCAAGTAGGTTTGATACTTGCTTGCAAAGATTTGATTGTTGTCTTTTGGCAGGGTTATCTCCACCATTGCATCGCTTTTGTCGGTGCAGAGCAGGATGCCTATGGTAGGATTCTCGTCCTCGGTCTTCACAAAGCGGTCGTAATAGTTCACATACATTTGCATCTGCCCCAAATCTTGGTGTTTCAGTGTGCCGCGCTTCAAGTCTATCAGCACAAAAGCACGCAACAAGCGGTTGTAGAACACCAAATCGACACGGAAATGCTGCTCGTCGAAAGTGAAACGCACCTGCCGTCCCACAAAGGTGAAGCCCTTGCCTAGTTCCAAAAGGAAGGTCTGCAAATGGTCAATCAGACGTTGTTCCAACTCGCTCTCGCTGTATTGCGGCAGTTCGGGCAGGCCTATAAACTCCAACACATACGGGTCTTTTATCATATCTTCGGGCTTCTCGACAATTTGTCCCTTCTGTGCCAAAGCCTTCACCCCTGTTTTGTCGCGGCTCAGCGCCAACCGCTCATATAGCGAACTGTCGAACTGCCGCTGCAGCTCACGCAGGCTCCAGTTGTTTTCGGCGGCCTCAATCTCATAAAAATGCCGCTCCTCAGGATTATCAATGCGCATCAGTTTCAGGTAATGCGACCAACTGAGGGTGAAGTGTAATTCCGCAGACAGTGTCTGCGGTTTTTGTGATTTCGTCAACAGTGATGACGATTTTCTAGACGGTGTCTGGAAAATTGTGGCATCGTTGAATTTCTCAGACAGTGTCTGAGGAATCTGAGAATAGACAATATAGAATTGCCTCATTTGTTCTAAGTTTCTTTCCGAAAAGCCCTTCCCAAATTTCTTTGACAATCGTAATGACAGATGCCTAATCAAAGCCTTTCCATATTCCGCCCTCTGCTCTCCCTGCTGTTCGTCCTCCACAATAATCCTGCCTATTTCATAATAGGTATAGACCATTGCCGTATTGACAGCGGCCACGGTGCGTTTTCTTGCCTCTGTAATCAGCCGTTCTATGCGTTCGGCCAAATCGGTTTTCATTATCTCGCTCATACCTCATTCAATTTTTATCTTCCCTAAATTCTCCAAAATCACCTTGTTCAGCCGTTCCTCTTCCTTCAGTTGCTCTGCAAACTCGGCTTTCAAGGCGGTGAAACGCTCGGCAAAGTTGAAGTCATCCTCCTCCTCGGGCAAACCAACATAGCGTCCGGGTGTGAGCACATAGTCCAGTTCTGCCACACGGCTTACGGGCACCGAAGCGCAGAAACCTGCAATATCTTGGTAATCGGTGGATTCTTCTCTCCACAAATGATAAGTCCGTGCAATCTCCTGAATGTCTTCTTCCGATAGTTCACGGGTGCGACGGTTGATTAGGTGACCTTTGTTGCGGGCATCAATAAACAGAATTTCGCCAGCACGACGGGTGCGGTTACGTGTCACAAACCATAGGCAGGCGGGAATCTGTGTGTTCAAAAAGAGTTTGGCGGGAAGATTGACAATGCAGGCAATCAGTCCCTTGTCAATCAACGTCTTGCGAATGTCGCCCTCGCCGCCCGTCTTTGAAGTTAGCGAGCCTTTGGCCAGCACAAAACCGGCCTGTCCGTTTGGCGCAAGGTGGTAGATAAAATGCTGAATCCAAGCGAAATTAGCATTGCCTGCAGGTGGCACGCCATACTGCCAGCGGGCATCGCCACGCAGTTGGTCGCCGCTCCAGTCGCTGTCGTTGAAAGGCGGATTGGCCATCACGTAGTCGGCCTTCACATCGCGCAAGGCATCGTTTAGGAACGAGCCTTCGGTGTTCCACTTCACCTGCGAAGCGTCGATACCACGAATGGCAAGATTCATCTTGCACAGGCGCCAGGTGGTTTGGTTGCTCTCTTGCCCATAAACCGAAATGTTCTCAATCCGTCCTTGGTGCTCCTTCACAAACTTCTCGCTCTGCACAAACATTCCACCCGAGCCGCAGCAGGGGTCGAGCACACGGCCCTTGTACGGCTCCAGCATATTCACAAGCAGTTCAACAACACTGCGCGGCGTATAGAATTGTCCGCCCTTTTTGCCTTCGGCCAGTGCAAACTCGCCAAGGAAGTACTCGAAGACGTGACCGAGCAGGTCGGCGCTCTTGGTGCTAGTGTTTTGCAAGGTTGAATTGCCAATCAGGTCAATCAGTTCGCCCAGACTTGTCGGGTCAAGGTTGGGACGGGCGAAAACCTTGGGCAGCACGCCTTTCAGCGATTTGTTCTCGCGCTCAATCTCGTCCATCGCGTCATCAATATACTTGCCTATTTGCGGGTTCTTGGCATTTGAAACCAAATACAACCATCGCGCGTTAGCAGGCACATAGAACACATTTTCGGCAGCATACTCCTCGCGGTCTTCAGGGTCGGCCCCTTCGGCTTGCTGCTTCACAAGTTCGTCATACAACTGCTCGAACGATACTGAAATATATCGCAGAAAAATCAAGCCGAGCACAACGTGCTTGTACTCAGCAGCGTCAATGTTCTTGCGCAACTTGTCGGCCGCCTTCCAAAGTTGTTTTTCAAGCGGCTCTTCTATTTGTTCTTTCGCTTTTGCCATATCTGAAACAATTATCGTTCAAAGATATATTTTTTACTGTTGGGAAAATACTCCATCCCGGCAGCATTCATTTTGTGCGTTCTTGAAATTCGATTGGCGTTTTCCCTTCCAAAATTCCAACCCACTATTTATTATATGTGTCCATAACCGCCTGAGCTTCCGCATTTTTCCGTTCGTCACCAAGATATTAACAATCGCCCCCGAAAAATGCGATTTATCAACAATGGTGTAAAAAAGTGGGTAAAAGTGTATCGAAGTGGGAATTTTCAGTTTATTTTGCAATGTTCAAACGTTTGATATGGCAAATTTTATAGGCGATTACAATTGCAAGGTTGACGCGAAAGGGCGAATCTTGTTCCCGGCGGGGCTCAAAAAGCAGCTCGACGCCGACGGTAATTGCTTTGTAATCAAGAAGGATTTGTTCGAACAATGTTTGGTAATGTACACTTCGAAAGAGTGGGAACGCCAAAACGAAATCATCCGCAGCCAAATCAATCCGTTCAACAAGGAACACAACCGCTTCCTGCGCGGATTCTACCGCGGAACGGCCGAAATCGAACTCGACAACAACGGCCGTCTGCTGCTTCCGAAGCGCCTGCTCGACGAAGCCGGAATCGACAAGGACATTGTTCTGTCGGGGCAGGACACGAAGATTGAATTATGGTCGGAAAGCAAATACAACGCTATGGCGGAAGACGAGAACGAATTTGCCGCTCTGGCCGAAAAGATAATGATAGGTTCGTCAAATGCGGGGGTGTAAATGGAAGCATATCACACACCGGTCTTGCTCAAAGAGAGTGTTGACGGACTGAAAATCAATCCATCAGGGGTTTATGCCGACTGTACTTTCGGTGGTGGCGGCCACTCGCGCGAGATTCTGTCGCGGCTGGGTGCCAACGGCCGGCTGATTGCTTTTGACCAAGACGCCGAAGCCCTTGCCAACCGCCCCGACGACAACCGTCTGACGCTGGTTCACGGCAATTTCAAATACTTGAGCAACTATCTGCGCTTTGAAGGCGCACCGCAGGTTGACGGCATTCTGGCCGACCTGGGCGTTTCGGGCCACCACTTCGACAGTGAGACGCGCGGCTTCTCGTTCCGTTTCGACAGCGAGCTGGATATGCGAATGAACCAACAGGCCGACTTCTCGGCACAGGATATTGTGAACGACTACTCGGTTGACCAACTGGCGTCGATATTCAGAATGTACGGCGAGCTTGACAACGCCGGACGCGTGGCATGGCTGATTGACGGCTATCGCAAAAGCAAGAGAATCAGAACCATAGGCGAGCTGAAAGACGCCATCGCGCAAGCGACACCGCAAAAGGCCGCCACGAAATTCCTGGCAAAGGTGTTTCAAGCGCTGCGCATTGAAGTGAACCACGAAATGGACGCTCTGCGCGAAATGCTTGAGCAGACGGCGAGCGTGATTAAACCGGGCGGACGGCTGGTGGTCATCACCTACCACTCGCTCGAAGACCGGCTGGTGAAAAACTATATGAAGAACGGCAAGTTCGACGGACAGGCCGAGAAGGATTTGTTTGGAAATGTGAACGTTCCGTTCAAAATGGAAAGCAAGGTGATTGTGCCCGACGACCGCGAGCTGGAAGAGAACAGCAGGTCGCGAAGCGCGAAGTTGAGAATTGCTGAACGCAAATAAAGACAGGTATGGCGAAGACGAAGGGAAAAATATCGGTACGCGGGCTTATGAGCGGCAATTTTATGAGCCGCGAGGGCTTTTTGGACCAACTGCCGTTCATTCTGTACCTGACGTTTTTGGGGATTGTGTACATCACCAACCACTTCAACGCCGAAAAGGTGTTGCGCGAAACGCAAAAACTTGAAAAAGAGCTTCACGAGATGCGCGCCGAATCGATTACACGCACATCGATTCTGATGGATAACAGCAAGCAGTCGAAGGTGGCCGAACGCGTGAAGGAACGTAATCTGGGACTTGAAGAGGCGACCACACCGCCGCAGCAAATAATTGTTGACCGATAGCGAAATGGCTGACAAAGAGATAAAAACGGGCATTGAAAAGCGATTTGGCATAGTCTATCTGTTTGCCACTCTGTTCGCGTTGTGCATTGTGGGCCGCATTGTGTGGCTCAACGTGTGGCAGCACGACAAATGGATTGCGCGCATCAACGAGTCGCAACGCGAGGTGGCCATTGAGCCCAACCGCGGCGACATCTGCGCAAGCGACGGCGTGCAGATTCTGGCCACATCAATCCCCTACTACGACGTGCGTTTCGACACCAAAGCCGTGAACAGCGACGTGTTCCGCGCAAATCTCGACTCACTCTCGCTGTGCCTGGCAAGACTGTTCCGCGACAAGAGCGCATACGAGTACAAGACAGCACTTTTGGCGGCTCGCAATCGTGGCGATCGCTACTACCTGATTCATCGCCGTGCCAACTACGTGCAGCTCAAAGAGTTGAAGAAGTTCCCGCTGTTCCGGCTCGGGCAATATAAGGGAGGCGTCATCTACGTTAAGGAAAACCGCCGTGTACGGCCTTACGAGTCGCTGGCGGCACGAACCATCGGCTACGAGGGACAGGGCGGCGTGAAGGTGGGCATTGAAGGCGCTTACGACAAGGATTTGTCGGGCGAGAAAGGATATTTCATCGGGCAGCGAATCCCGGGCGGCTACTACGTGCCAATCAACGACGACAGTCAGGTGGACCCGAAAGACGGCTACGATGTCATCACAACCATCGACATAAACATTCAGGACGTGGCTCACAGCGCGCTTGAAAATCAGCTGAAGAAACACGGCGCCAAATACGGCACGGCCATCCTGATGGAAGTGGCTACGGGCGACATCAAAGCTATTGTAAATCTGACACTTGATGACCGCACCGGCCGCTACTCCGAGGCTTACAACTACGCTGTGGGAACGCGCACCGAGCCGGGCTCGACAATCAAACTGCCGTCGCTGATGGCAGGGCTTGAGGACGGCTGCTTCGACCTTGACGACTCGGTGGACACTGGCAACGGCAAGTGGAAAGTTTACGACCACACCATTTCGGACACCAAACCGCACGGGAAAATATCTGTGAAAGAAGTGTTTGAAGTGTCGTCGAACATCGGCGTGGCCAAACTGATAACCGAGAGCTACAAAGACAATCCGGGCAAATTCATCAACCGGCTGAAGAATATGTCGCTCGACGCACCGCTCGACCTTGACATTCAGGGCGGCCGCGACGGCTATCTGAAAACGCCCGACAACAAGCTCTGGTCGGGTGTGTCGCTGGCGCAGATGTCATACGGCTACGAGACCGAGTTCACTCCGCTCAACATTCTGACATTCTACAACGCGGTGGCCAACAATGGCAAAATGATGCGTCCGCGCTTTGTGAAGGCGGTGATGGACCGCGGCAAAACGGTGCGCACCATCCCGACAGAGGTTATAAACCCGAGTATCTGCTCGCGCGAAACCATTCGCAAGGCGCAGGAGATGCTGTGCGGCGTGGTTGAGAACGGCACGGCGAAGAACCTTCGCAACTCGAACTACCAAATTGCCGGAAAAACCGGCACGGCGCAGCTGAACAACAACGGAACATACCGCTATCAGGGCCGCGTGGCCTATCAGGCTTCGTTCTGCGGATATTTCCCCGCCGACGACCCGAAATATTCGTGCATTGTGGTTGTGAACGGTCCGTCGAGCGGTGTCTATACGGGCAACTGGGCGGCTGGTCCTGTGTTCAAAGAGATTGCCGACAAGGTTTACTCAACCCAACTTAATCTGCACAAAGACAAGCAGATGATTCCGCTGGCCGAAGCCAAAGACCGCGTGCCTGTGTCGAAGAGCGGCTACTACATCGAGACGAAATATGTGATTGACAAACTCGATGTGCCGTTTGAGTTTGCTGGCAGCAAATCGGAATGGGTGAGCACCAACAAAACCGATTCGACGATAAAGATTTCGAGCCGCACAATCACCCAAAACACAGTGCCTTACGTGATTGGAATGGGTGCAAAGGACGCCATCTTCATTCTCGAGAATGCGGGAATGTCGGTGTCGATTGTGGGGCGCGGAATGGTGACACAGCAGTCGTTGCGGGCTGGCGATGTTTTTAGAAAAGGCGATAAGATAATTTTAACTCTATCATAATGGAACTCAATAAGTTATTTGAAGATATAAAGGTTAAGCAGTGGATTGGCGACAAGAACGTCACCATTTCGGACATTGCCGCCGACTCGCGCAAAGTGCAGAAAAACAGTCTGTTCATTGCCGTGCGCGGCGTGAACATCGACGGGCACCAATTTATTGGGCAGGTGGTTGAGGCTGGCGCATCGGTTGTGGTGTGCGAGGAAGCGCCTGAAAACCAACCGAAAAGCGTGCTTTTTGTGGTTGTCGAGAACTCGGCAATTGCGCTCGGGCAACTGGCTTCGAACTGGTACGGACGGCCGTCGGAAAACCTGAAACTGGTGGGCATCACGGGCACCAACGGCAAGACCACAACCGTGACTCTGCTGCACCGAATGGCAACGCAACTGGGCTACAAGGCCGGCCTGCTCTCGACGGTGCGCAACATTGTGGGCACGCGAGAGGTTGAGGCCACACAGACAACGCCCGACCCGCTGCAACTGCACCGTCTGCTGGCCGAAATGGTTGAGATTGGCTGCGACTACTGCTTTATGGAAGTGAGTTCGCACGCCGCACACCAACACCGCATTGCGGGGCTGAAGTTCGCGGGCGCAATCTTCTCGAACCTAACGCAAGACCATCTGGACTATCACAAGACGTTTGCCGACTACCGCGACGCGAAGAAAATGTTCTTCGACGGGCTATCGGCCGACGCCTTCGCGCTTGTGAACGCCGACGACCGCAACGGTCTGTTTATGCTGCAGAACTGCGCCGCAAGCAAGCACACCTACGCGCTGCAGAAAATGGCCGATTTCCGCGCCAAAGTGCTAGAATCGAGTTTCGAAGGAATGCAACTCGAGATTGACGGCGTTGAGGTTTGGACAAGTTTTGTGGGCCGATTCAACGCCTACAACCTGCTGGCTGTTTACTCGGCTTCGGTGCTGCTCGGCTTCGACAAGACCGAAGTGCTGACCGTTTTGAGCAAACTCGGCTCGGTTGACGGACGGTTCCAATGCCTGCGCTCGAAAAGCGGCAAAACGGCCATTGTGGACTACGCACATACGCCCGATGCCATTGAAAATGTGCTGAATACGATAAAAAATGTTACCGACGGCAACCATCAGATAATTACCGTGACGGGTGCTGGCGGCAACCGCGACAAAACCAAGCGCCCGATTATGGCGGCCATTGCCACCGAGTTGAGCGACAAGGTGATACTGACGTCGGACAATCCGCGCAACGAGCGCCCCGAAGACATCATCGCCGATATGAAGGCTGGTGTGCAACCCGCTTACGCACAGCGCGTTCTGTGCATCACCGACCGCACCGAGGCCATCCGCACGGCGTGTATGCTGGCGCAGACGGGCGATGTGGTGCTGGTGGCTGGCAAGGGCCACGAGACCTATCAGGAAGTGAACGGCGTGAAACACCATTTTGACGACCGCGAGGTGATTAAACAAATTTTTGACGAGGAATAAAGATGCTGTACTACTTTTTTGAATATCTGCAATCGCTCAACTTCCCTGGCGCGGGAATGTTCCACTACGTGTCGTTCCGTGCGATTCTGGCGTTGGTGATTTCGCTGCTTTTCTCGATGTGGATGGGCCGTAAGTTCATCGACTTTATGAAGAGCCGCAAGCACATTGAGGCTGCCCGCGATGCCGAAACCGACCCCTACGGCGTGCAGAAAAAGGGCGTTCCGTCGATGGGCGGCGTGGTGATTGTGGCGGCCATTGTGATTCCGTCGCTGCTGCTCTGCCAACTCGACAATATCTACGTTATTCTGCTGATTATTACCGCTCTGTGGTTCGGCACCCTAGGCTTTATCGACGATAAAATCAAACTTGGCGGCAACAAAGACGGAATGAAACCGCTGCACAAACTCATCGGGCAGACGGTGCTTGGCTGCGCGGTTGGCATCGCCCTGTGGCAAAGTCCGCAAGCCGTTGTGTGCGAGACCGTTACCGAGAAGATTGTGAACGACAAGGTGGTGTACGAGAAGAGCGAGGCCCGCAAATCGACCGTCACCACGGTGCCGTTTGTGAAAAACAACAACCTTGACTATTACGAGGCGTTTGCCTGGCTCAAGAACGGCAAGGCCAAACGCGCCTGCGGCTGGATTCTGTTCATCATTGTGACGACGTTTGTGATTGCGGCTGTGTCGAACGGCGCCAACCTGAACGACGGAATGGACGGAATGTGCGCTGGCAACTCGGCCATCATCGGCACGGCGCTGGGCATTCTGGCCTACGTGTCGGGCCACATACAATTCGCTTCGTACCTGAACGTGATGTACATTCCTGGCACCGAAGAGATGCTGGTTTACCTGTGCGCTTTTGTTGGCGCGCTCATCGGGTTCCTGTGGCACAACGCCTATCCTGCCAAAGTGTTTATGGGCGACACGGGCAGCCTGGCCATCGGCGGAATCATCGCCGTAACGGCCATCATCATTCACAAGGAACTGCTGCTGCCGATACTCTGCGGGGTTTTCCTGCTCGAAGTGGTGTCGGTGATGCTGCAGACCAACTACGCCAAATACGGCAACAAGCGCGGGCTGAAACTGCGTGTGTTCAAACGCGCGCCGCTTCACGACCATTTCCGCGTGCTGCCGTCGCAACTTCAAGAAAACTTCAAGTACCTGATAACCAAACCCGAAGGCGCACTTCACGAGAATATGATTACGCTGCGTTTCTGGATTGTGACAATCATACTTGCGGCATTGACAATTATCACACTTAAAATCAGATAATGAACGAGAACAAGAAACTGATGGTTGTGCTGGGTGCGGGCGAGAGCGGCGTGGGAACCGCCTTGCTGGCGCAGAAGAAGGGCTACGCGGTTTTTGTGTCGGACTATGGAAAGATTGCCGACAAATACAAAGCCGTGCTCGACGAGCACAACATTGAATGGGAAGAAGGGCACCACACGCTCGAGAAGATTCTGACCGCAACCGAAGTGATGAAAAGCCCTGGCATACCTGAAAAGGCGCCTGTGGTGAAGGCTCTGCACGAGCATAACATTCCGATTGTGAGCGAGATAGAGTTTGCAGGACGCTACACCAATGCCAAAATGATTTGCATTACGGGCAGCAATGGCAAAACCACCACCACCCTTCTCACCTACGAGATTCTGAAGCGCGCGGGCCTGAACGTGGGCCTTGGCGGCAACGTGGGCAAGAGTTTCGCCTGGCAGGTGGCCGACTGCAATTTCGACTATTACGTGCTGGAATTGAGTAGTTTCCAACTCGACAATATGTACAAGTTCAAAGCCGATGTGGCAATTCTGATGAACGTCACACCCGACCACCTGGACCGCTACGAGTACAAATTCGAGAACTATCTGAACTCGAAGTTCCGCATCATCCAAAATATGGATAAGAACGGCTACTTCATCTACTGCGACGATGACCCCGCAACACTTGAGAAACTGGCCACTCTAACGCCCGAAACCAACTGGGTGCCGTTCAGCATTGAGCACAGCGTGGCTTGCGGCGCCGACCTTACCGACAACGGACAAACTTTTAACATTCATCTTAATACCATAAACGACTTCACTATGAATATCAACGACTTATCATTGAGCGGAAAGCACAACACCTACAACTCGATGGCCGCAGCAGTGGCCGCCAACGTGCTGAACATCAGAAAAGAAACCATTCGCGAGTGCCTGACAAGTTTCAAGGGCGTTGAGCACCGCCTTGAGCCCGTGCTGAAAGTGCATCAGATTGAGTTCATCAACGACTCGAAGGCCACCAACGTGAACAGCGCCTGGTACGCTCTTGAGAGTATGAAGCGCCCCACCATCTGGATTGTGGGCGGCACCGATAAGGGCAACGACTACTCGACTCTGATTCCGCTTGTGAAACAGAAAGTTAAGGCCATCATCTGCCTTGGCGTCGATAACTCAAAGATTCACGCCGCTTTCGACGGAATTGTCGAGCATATTGTTGATACACAGTCGATGGAACAAGCCGTGAAGTCGGCCTACTATATGGGCACCGACGGCGACGCCGTGCTGCTCTCGCCCTGCTGCGCAAGTTTCGACCTGTTCGAGAACTACGAAGACCGCGGACGGCAGTTCAAGGCAGCGGTAAGAAATTTGTAACAATGGACAGTTGACAATGGACAATTGAAAATTGAGATGACATAAAAGGTAAGAAGGTGAGATGGTTAGACGCTTCGCTGTTTAGGGTTAGACATTTCATTCTAAACCCCAAAACCAAACTTCTAAACTTCTAAACTTCTAAACTTCTAAACTTCTAAACTTCTAAACTTCTAAACTCTAAACATTAAATGAAAGAGAAGTTTCTGAAATATTTCAAAGGTGACACCACAATCTGGATAGTTGTGTTTCTGCTGTCGATTGTGTCGATGCTGACCGTGTATAGCGCCACGGGCACATTGGCATACAAGAAGATGGGCGGCAACACATTCTTCTATCTTATGCGTCACGGCAGTTTCCTGCTGTTTGGCATCGGTATCATCTTCCTGTTCCACAAAATCAATTTCAGATTTCTCTTGCGATTCACCAAACCGCTCATCTATCTAAGTGCCGGGTTATTGATATTCACATTGTTACGCGGTGTCAACCTGAACGAGGCAAACCGTTGGGTTTCGATTATGGGCGTGCAGTTTCAGACATCCGATTTGGCGAAAATTGCTGTGATTATGTTCATTGCATCGGTCTTGAGCCAAAATCAGGATCACATCGACGACCCGAAAGCGGCCTTCTGGCCCATTGTGAAGTGGGCTGGTATAATATGTCTGCTCATCTTCGGCGCTGATTTCTCGACAGCGGCAATGCTATTCTTCATCTGCTGTGTGCTGATGTATGTTGGTGGCATTAAATTCGTGCTGCTGGCCAAGCTGTTCGGTTGTTTGCTGGCCGGATTCGCCTTTATGCTGCTGCTAGCATACGCGGTTCCGCAGATTAGCCGAATCGGACGCGTGGCGACAATCAAAGCCCGCATCGAGAGTTTTGTGGGCATTGGTGAGCACAACGACGCCGAACATGACTACCAAGCCGATCACTCGAAGATGGCCATCGTTCACGGCGGCATCACCGGACAGGGGCCTGGCAACAGCACTCAGCGCAACTTTCTGCCGCACCCTTATTCCGATTTCATCTACGCCATAATTGTTGAGGAATGGGGCATAGCAGGAGGAACGTTCGTTCTTGTTCTTTACCTGACGCTGCTCTACCGCATCAGGGTGATAGTGCGACGAAGCCGAAGCGCCTTCGGTACATTCCTGTGCATCGGTTTAGGTATCAGCTTGGCCATTCAGGCGCTGATAAATATGGGCGTGGCGGTCAACATTTTCCCCGTGACGGGACAGACGCTGCCGCTTGTTAGTATGGGCGGAACGTCGGTGGTGTTCACAAGCATTGCCATTGGGGTGATTCTGAACGTGAGCCGTTATGCCGACGGCGGTGACCTTGCTGCTGAACCTGCGACTGTTGATAATCAGAAAAACGATATAAACACAACTGAAAACCAATAATATGGAAAAGAAACGCTACATAATAAGCGGCGGCGGAACGGGCGGACACATCTTCCCCGCCATATCAATTGCAAGAGCCATCAAGCGGCACGACCCCACGGCCGAAATTCTGTTTGTGGGCGCCCACAACCGCATGGAAATGGAAAAAGTGCCTGCCGCGGGCTTCAAGATTGTGGGCCTGCCCATTGCTGGTCTGCAGCGTGGCTCAATTGGCAAGAATCTGACCTTTCTGCCCAAACTTTTCGTGAGTCTGCACAAGTGCCGCAGCATTCTACGCGAGTTCAAACCCAACGCCGTGGTTGGTGTGGGCGGCTACGCAAGCGGCCCGCTGCTCTACACGGCGCAACGCATGAAAATTCCGACACTGATTCAAGAGCAGAACAGTTACGCTGGCCTGACCAACAAACTGCTGGCCAAGCGCGCCAACCGCATCTGCGTGGCCTACGAAGGAATGGACCGCTTTTTCCCAGCCGAAAAGATTGTGCTCACTGGCAACCCCGTGCGACAGGACCTGCAAGAAATAAAGCCTAATCTGCCCGAAGCCTTCAAGTTCTTCAACTTGAGCCAGGGCGCAAACGTCAAGACGCTGCTTGTGATTGGCGGAAGCCTTGGCGCACGCACCATCAACGAGTGTATCGGCAACAATCTCGACCTGCTCATCCGCAAGAAGATTCAAGTCATCTGGCAGACAGGAAAATACTACTATGAGCGCGCACTTGAAGAAGCCGCGCAGTACAACAGCAAGAACATCCACGTCTATCCGTTCATCAACCGCATGGACTACGCCTACTCGGTGGCCGACGCCATCATCTCACGTGCTGGCGCTGGAACCATCTCGGAACTCTGCCTGGTGGGCAAACCAGTCATTCTGGTGCCGAGCCCCAACGTGGCCGAAGACCATCAGACCAAAAACGCGCAGGCCCTGGTGAAGAACAACGCCGCGCTGATGGTGACCGACAAGGAAGCACCCGACTCGCTTGTGTCGCAAATCATACATCTGCTTGAGCAAGACGAGCAGCAGGTGCGTCTGCGCATCAATATCAAGAAGATGGCTCTGCCGAACGCCGACGAAGACATCTGCAACGAAGTAATGAGAATTGCATTATGAAGAGACTGACAGATTATAATAAAGTGTTTTTTGTTGGCATCGGCGGAATCGGAATGAGCGCTCTGGCCCAATGGTTTCTGCGCACTGGCTACACCGTAGGCGGCTACGACCGCTCATCGTCCGACATCACCGTAAGGCTTGAAGCCGACGGCGCGCTCACAACCTTCGACGACAGCATCGACACCATTGACAACACATTCAAAACCGACGCCGAACGGACACTGGTGGTTTACACGCCTGCCATTCCCGCCGACAGCGAGATACTCAACTTCTTCAAAACCAGCGGTTACGATGTGGTGAAACGCTCGGTGGCGCTTGGCATCATCGCGCAAGACAGTTACGCGGCCTGCATTGCTGGAACGCACGGCAAAACATCGATTTCGACCATGACAACCTGCATTCTGGACCAGACACAGGTTGGCGTGAACGCTTTCCTGGGCGGCATCAGCAAGAATTTCAGCACCAATGTGGTCATCAAGTCGGAATCGCCGTGGGTGGTGATTGAAGCCGATGAGTTCGACCGCTCGTTCCTGACGCTCTACCCCACCATCGCGCTCATCAGCGCCATGGACGCCGACCATCTTGACATCTACGGCAACAAGGCCGAAGTTGAGAAGGCTTTCGCGAAATTTGTGGGCCAGGTGAAAACCGACGGTGTGGTGATTATCAAAAAAGGCGTGAAACTCGACCACAAGGCCAACGCGGGCGTTCGCTACTACTCGTATGCGCTCGACTCGGAAGCCGATTTCTACGCGCGCAACATCCACATTGAGAACGGCGAGTATATGTTCGACATTGTGACGCCCAATGGTGTGATTGAGAACGTCAAACTTGGAATGCCCGCGCTCTACAACGTTGAGAACGCTGTGGCAGCAACGGCTGTAGCGATGTTTGCTGGCGCGTCGGAAAACGAGATTCGGTTTGGTCTGGGCGGATATGCGGGTGTGCGCCGCCGCTTCGACGTGCGCTTCAAGAACGCCGACCTGGTCTTCATCGACGACTATGCGCATCACCCCGAAGAAATCAAGGCCTGCCTGCGCTCGGTGCGCGATTTCTACCCTGGCAAGCCTGTGACGGTGATGTTCCAGCCGCACCTGTACAGCCGCACACGCGATTTTGCCGATGAGTTTGCCGCGGCACTTGACATGGCCGACCGCGTCATCATAACCGACATCTACCCCGCCCGCGAACTGCCGATTGAAGGCGTGTCGAGCGAGATGATTCTGGAACGCATGAAACTGAAAGACAAAATGTTCTGCCCGTTCGGCAAACTGAAGGACGAAGCGGTGAAAATCAAGTCGGGCGTGCTGCTCACCATGGGCGCTGGCAACATCGACACTCTGATTGAACCGATTCATCAGGCGATGATTAAGTGAGTTGTAAGTTTTGAGAGTTTTAAGTTAGGGATAAAAAGTTGAGAAAGTTGAGAAGGTTCAGACTAAACAGCGAAGCGCTAAACTTCTAAACTCTAAACTTCTAAACATTTAAAAATGAAAGAAAAACTGAAAACGGCGATTGTTTGGACACTGCTTGGGGGCTACCTGGTGGCGGTGCTCTGGATTGTGGGCGGCGAGACTGAAAAAGTCCGCGTCAACGCTGTTTCAGTGCGCATCAGCGACAACTCGCACAACAAATTCATAACCGAATCAGACGTTACGCAAGCGCTTGACAAAGAAAATATTAAACTGATTGGGCAACTGATGGATTCCGTCAACATCCACTATCTGGAAGACATCTTGACGCACAACAACAAGTCAATCAGCCGCGCCGAAGTGTTCCGCACGGTGTACGGCGAGATTGGCGTGAACGTTGAGCAGCGGCGCCCCGTCATGCGCATCATCAACCCCAACGGCGACAGTTACTATGTTGACGACAACGGCCAGGTGATGCCGTTGAGCAAGAAATACACGGCGCACGTGATTGTGGTGAGCGGCAATCTGAACGAGCCTTACATGGACCATGTGGGCGAGAACCTGCGCATCCATCAGCCGAAGGCCGACAAATCGACTGGCGAACTGCTGCCCGACCTGTTCCGTCTGGTGCAGTTCATCAACAGCAGCAAGTTCTGGAAGGCACAGATTGAGCAGATTTACATCAATCAGAAAAAAGAGATTGAACTGGTGCCGCGCGTGGGCAACCACACCATCATTCTGGGCTCGGTTGACGACCTGCGCGAGAAGTTCGAAAACCTTGAAGCCTTCTACGAGCAAGGCCTTTCGAAATACGGATGGAACAAATACAAAACGATAAATCTTAAATTTAAAAATCAAATAGTTTGTACTAAAAGGACATAAGGTATGGAACAGCAAAACTCAAACATCATTGCAGCGATTGATGTCGGCACGACAAAAATCGTGGTGCTCGTCGGCCGAAAAGACGAAAACGGCACAATTGAAGTGATTGGCTACGGCCGCACCGAATCGAAAGGTGTACGCCGCGGGGCGGTACTCAACATTGAAGAGACCAGCAGGTCGATACGAGACGCCGTGGCTCAAGCCGAAGAGACATCGGGCATAAAGATTACGGAAGCCTACGTGGGCATTGCGGGGCAGCACATCCGCAGCGAGCGCTGCACACAAACCAAAAACCGCAATCTGCAGACCGAAACCATATCTCAAGCCGACATCGAATTTCTGGTGAGCCAGATGCGCGACGCGCCAACCGAAATGGGCGAAGAAGTGCTGCACATTCTGCCGCAGAGTTACACTGTCGACGACGAGAAGGACATTCTGTCGCCAGTGGGCATGTGCGGAAAGAGACTCTCTTGCGATTTCCATATCGTCTTTGGAAAGACGTCGGCGGCCAACAATCTTCGGACATGCGTCGAGCAAAACGGCATCAAGGTCAAAAGTCTGATTCTTGAGCCATTGGCATCGTCGACCGCTGTCCTAACTGATGACGACAAAGAGTTGGGCGTGGCGCTTGTGGACATTGGCGGCGGCACCACCGACCTGGCCATTTTCATTGACGGCCGCATCTTCCACACCGAAGTGATTCCCTACGGCGGCAACACTGTAACCAACGACATCAAGAAAGGCTGCAACATTCTTGAACGCCAGGCCGAAGGGCTCAAAGTACAGTTTGGCTCTGCCATCGCAACCGCCGACCTTGCCAACAAATCGGTAACCATACCTGGCTCTGGCGGTCTGAAGCCGAAAGACATAACGCTCACTAATCTGGCCAACATAATCAACGCCCGCATGGACGAGATAATCAAAACCGTGAAACACCAGATTGAAGTGTCGGGCGCAAGAAAAGATTTAGGCGCAGGTATTGTCATCACTGGCGGCGGCTCAATGCTGAAGAATCTGGTTCAACTGTTCGCCGCGCGCACTGGCTACGAGATTCGCATTGGCGTACCAAACCGACTGATTAAAAGCAAGTTCGAAAGCGTTACAAATATGCCAAGCAACTCAACATCAATCGGTTTGCTAATTATGGGTTTCGATAACACCCTGAACGATGGTGTGGCCGATAACATTCAATTCAAGATTGAAGAGAAAAACGACACCGAAACCAGCGCGACCGAAGAGATGGATGACACCACAGCGAATAACGTTGAAGAAAAGCCAAATAAAGGCAAAGCTTTTGTTAAAAATATCTGGAACAAAACCTTTGATTTTATTACAACTGTTGATGATAAAGAATTTTAAACCCTTAAAAAATCACATACTATGGAAGGACTTATGAATTTCGGTTTCGAAGAAGGTAAATCGAATATTATCAAAGTGATAGGCGTGGGTGGAAGTGGCGGAAATGCTGTCAACCACATGTTCAACAAAGGTATCAATGGCGTTGACTTTGTGGTGTGCAACACCGACCAGCAAGCGCTGCACAACAGCCCCATCGACAATAAGATACAGTTGGGTGCAACACTCACCCAAGGTTTGGGCGCAGGCAACGAGCCGACTCAAGGCCGCGAAGCCGCACGCGAGAGTTACGACGACATTGCCGCAATGCTGTCGCAGAATGCCAAAATGGTGTTTGTGACTGCTGGCATGGGCGGCGGCACTGGCACTGGCGCGGCACCCGTCATCGCGCAGCAGGCGAAAGACATGGGCATCCTGACTGTGGGCATCGTCACACTGCCGTTCCGTTTCGAAGGCAAAAAACGCAAACTCAACGCCATCGACGGCCTGAAAGAGATGCGCAAAAGCGTTGACGCTCTGCTGGTTATCGACAACGAGAAAATACGCGAGATTTATGGCGACTGCCCGTCGAGCCAGGCATTCGGCTATGCCGACGACATTCTGACTTTGGCCGCCAAAGGCATTGCCGAAATCATCACCGTGCACGGAATTGTGAATGTCGATTTTGCTGATGTCAAGACCGTTATGACCGACAGCGGCATTGCCCTGATGGGCTCGGCCAGCGCCACTGGCGACAACCGCGCCATCGAAGCCATTGAGAAGGCCATGCACTCGCCGCTCTTGAGAAACAACGACATCCGCGGCGCAAAGAACATCCTGCTCAACATCATCTCGAGCAGCGAGCACGAATCGACAATGGACGAAGTGTGCAGCATCAACGACTACGTGCAGGAAGCCGCTGGCAACAACGCCGACATCATCTGGGGCAACACCATCGACAACTCGCTGGGCGACGCTTTGAGCGTGACGGTTATTGCCACTGGATTTGACGACGACAGCCTGAACGATTTCATTCCTGAACAGCCTAAAAAGAAGGAAGTTGAGATACTACATGACACCATGGAAACGGCAGAAACCGCGCCGAAAGCAGCGCCGCAGCCAGTTAATGGTACTTTCAGTTTTGAAACCGATTTCCCGACCAACAATCCAGAAACAATTGAGCATCTGACACTTGAGAAAATCTCGCCAATGGATTTTGAAATCCGCCAGGCGAAACTCGACTTCGGCGAGAGCACGCAACCGCTGCCATACAGCACCGAGCAGGAAGTTCTCGACATGGAAAACGAGCCTGCCTATATGCGCCGCCAGCGAATGAGCCAGCCGCAAGAGCAGCAGCCCGCAGCCGAAAGCGCGCCGCAAAACCAGGTGTCGCACATGACGCTCTCGAGCGACGGCAAACTGCGCGAGAATAACTCGTTCTTGTTTGATAATGTTGATTAACGTAAACGAAAACAGAGACGCGCCGTGGCACGTCTCTACTTAAAAACTTATAACTGAATATGATAGAATTTACAGCCGCACAAATTGCCGAAGCCCTGAAGGGCGAAGTGGTGGGCAACGCCGATGTGAAACTGCGCGATGTGGCAAAGATTGAAGAAGGCCGCGAAGGCGCCCTGTCGTTCCTTGCCAACCCCAAATACATACCGTACATCTACACCACCAAATCGTCGGCGGTGCTGGTGAACCGCGATTTCAAACCCGAGAATCCTGTTTCAACCACGCTCATCTATGTCGACAACGCCTACGAGTCGTTCGCGTCGCTGCTCGACATGGTGGCTGAAGCCGTCATTCCGCGCAAAAGCGGCATTGAGCAGCCGTCGTTCATCGACCCGACAGCACAATGCGGCGAAGGGCTTTATCTGGGCGCTTTCGCCTACATCGGGCCAAACGCCCGCATCGGCAAGAACGTGAAGATTTATCCGCAGTGCTATATTGGTGATAATGTGCATATTGGCGACAACTGCATCATCTTCCCAGGTGTAAAAATCTACTACAACTGTGTGATTGGCAACAATGTAACGCTGCACGCTGGCGTCTCAATCGGTGCCGACGGATTCGGGTTCGCACCCAACACCGACAACAACTACAAGAAGATTCCGCAGATTGGCAACGTAATAATCGAAGATTATGTTGAGATTGGCGCCAACGCCTGTGTCGACCGCGCTACAATGGGCTCAACCATCGTCCACAAAGGCGTGAAACTCGACAATCTGGTTCAGGTTGGCCACAACGTTCAGATTGGCGAGAACACCGTGATGTCGGCACAGTGCGGCATTGCAGGCTCAACAAAGATTGGCCGCAACTGCATGTGCGGTGGCCAGGTGGGCTTTGCGCCACACATCACCGTGGCCGACGGCACCCACATCGGCGCGCAGTCGGGCCTGAACTCGTCAATCAAGACCGAAGGCACAGCCATCATCGGCTCGCCTGTTCAGGAATACCAGAGTTGGCTGCGCTCGTATGTTGTGTTCCGCAAACTGCCCGACATCGCCAAACGGCTCGATGCTGTTGAGAAACAGATGAAAGCATAATAATTGAGAACAATTAGCGTCATTACGCCCCGCCAGTTCTGCTGACGGGGCTTTTTTTCAAAAAAAGGTAGGGTTACTGCCACGAAGATTGTCTTATAAGTGTTGATATTCCAATTCAAATGGCGCACTCAATGCTAAAATATTACAAGACAGTCATTTGCTTATCCGTTTTTATGCTTGCGGCGATTGGCGGATTTGCACATACCGGCAACGAAAAAGCCATAAAGGCTGTGTTTGACGGCATTGAGCTTCCTGATTTTGCCGGTGCTTCCGCGGAAACGCACAACTGCTTGATGTTCAGCAATGCGGACTTCAGAATCTGTACCGAACCGGTAAAACTGCACTTCAGCGCCGATGCCGACATCCGCGCCCACAGCGAACCGAAGAAACATAACGCACCCGCCTGTACGCAATTTGCCTTGAGCGTACCAACAATTTCAAACGCGGTGCGCGAACGGAAACAACTTGCCGAATCGCAACGGAACGACCTTGAATCGTCGTTTGTTGACGATGGCAAAAACCACCGCGACGGCGAAAAAATCAAAAACGCTTCAATGCTTCTTTTGGGCGGACTTCTCTATTTCACATTGGGTGAGCTGATTGGCGACAACGACGACAATGGCATATACGATTTGTATGAGCAGGACAAATCTTTCTGAAAACCGCCAAAATTGCCCAAAAACTTTTTGTCCAACCCACCTTTATTCCGTTAACTTTGCGCAACAATAAACAAGGTCCGGCCTTGGCGGGACGCAATTTTGTGAGCAATGGATATTCAGATAGAACTGCTGCTTTTAGTGGTTTCGATATTGTTTTTTGTGAGCATTCTGGTGGGGAAAGCCAGCAGTAAGTTCGGCGTGCCCATTCTTCTTCTGTTTCTAGGCGTAGGAATGCTCTTTGGCAGCGACGGTCTGGGAATCAAGTTCGACAACTACAATCTGGCGCAGACCATTGGCACCGTAACTCTCTGTATAATATTGTTTTCGGGCGGAATGGACACCAAAATCAACGACATTCGGCCCGTTATTGCGCCGGGAATTGTGCTGGCCACCGTCGGGGTGCTGCTCACGGCCATTCTCACGGGCTTTGCCGCGTGGCTGATTCTGGGGCTCACAATGAAATCGGTGGGCTTTGGCGTGCTTACCGCGATGCTGCTGGCCGCCACAATATCGTCAACCGATTCTGCGTCAGTGTTTTCCATTCTGCGCTCGAAGGGGCTTTTGCTGAAACACAACCTGCGCCCCACGCTCGAACTTGAGAGCGGCAGCAACGACCCTATGGCTTACGTACTGACAATCACGCTGATAGGTTTGATAAATTCTGACGCCGAACCGTCGTACCTGATGGCTTTTGTGTCGGTGCTAATGCAGCTGGTGATTGGCGGCGCAGTTGGCTACCTGCTTGGTTCTCTGTTGGTTATCGTTATCAACCGGCTGAAAATGGAAAACGCCACGCTCTACCCCATTCTGGTGCTCACGTTCTGCATTTTTATTTTCTCGTCGACCTACTACCTTAACGGCAACAGCTATCTGGCTGTGTATGTGGGCGGTTTGGTCATTGGCAACTCGCGGTTTGTGCACAAGCGCTCAACGTCGAACTTCTTCGACGGCCTTTCGTGGCTGAGCCAGCTCTGCCTGTTCCTGACGCTCGGCTTGCTTGTCAATCCGTCTGAATTACAGCCGATTATCGTTCCAGGACTGCTTATCAGCGTGGCAATGATGTTCGTTACGCGGCCCGTCAGCGTTTTTCTGTCGCTGATGCCGTTCCGCAAATTCCAGTTCCGCGACAAGGTTTTCGTGTCGTGGGTTGGTTTGCGCGGCGCGGTGCCAATCATTTTCGCCATTCTCACTCTGGCCAACGATGTGCCGCACGCACGCCTGATTTTCAATCTGGTATTCTTCTGCACGCTGGTGTCGCTCATTCTGCAAGGCACCACGCTGCCGTTTGTGGCCAAGCGGCTCAAGGTGGCCGAAAAGCCCGACAACACACTCAAACCCAAGAATTTCGACATTGATTTCCCCGAAGAGATTAAATCGGCAACGTCCGAAATCCTACTCACCGACAGCATTTTAAGCAACGGCTCGCGCCTGATGGATTTGGGTATGCCCGAAAAAACGCTGGTGATTATGGTTCGCCGCGGCGACACGTTCTTTGTGCCCACCGGTAGCACACAACTGATGGCCGGCGATAAGTTGCTGGTTATCACCGACAATAACGAAGCGCTGGAAGAAACCTATAGAAAAATGGGAATCGTAGAATAGACAACGGACAACAGACTTCAGACAACAGACTTCGGACTATATTCGTAATTCATAATTCGTAATTAACTAATACCTAATGCCTGGTGCCTTAAACTTATAATCATTATGAAAATCGCTGACAATCTGATAATAAACTCGTTTGCCGACCTGAAACCCTACTACGACGAACTGCTTGAGCGCCCGCTGAAAACCAACAGCGATGTGTGGCAGTGGCTGCTCGACTGGAGCGAAATCGACAGTTTTGTGGAAGAAGATTTCGCCTGGCGATACATAAAAAACAGTTGCAACACCGAAGACGCCGCCGCCAAAGCCGCCTTCGACACGTTTGTGACCGAAATTGAGCCGGAGATTACACTGATTTCCAACAAATTGGAGAAGCGTTTTCTGACGCCCGACGTGCAACTACATATCGACAAGGCCAAACTTTTCACAATGGTGCGCGCCATTCGCAACAGCAACGAGCTGTTCCGCGAAGAGAACGTGCCCCTTGAAGCCGAACTGCAGCAGGCCGAGCAGGAGTTTGGCGCTATCAGCGCAAAGATGACCGTCGATGTTGACGGCCGCCAGATGACAATGCAGCAGGCGTCGAACTATATGAAAACCGCCAGCCGCGACGTGCGTAAACAGGTGTACGAGAAGATGATAGCCCGTCGCCTGGCCGACAAGCCCGCTATCGACAACCTGATGGAGAAACTGATGGGCCTGCGCAACAAAATTGCCGCCAACGCCGGATTCCAGTGCTACACCGACTTCCGTTTCCGCCAGCTCGGCCGCTTCGACTACACCGCCGCCGACTGCCGCGATTTCCACCGTTCGGTGGCCGAAGTGGTGGTGCCGCTTGTCGATGAGATGAACGAGCGCCGCCGCCAGCTGATGGGCCTTGACGTGCTGCGCCCCTACGATTTGGCCGTCGACCTGCCCGTGGGCACGCACCTGAAGCCCTTTGAATCGACAGCCGACCTGGTGCGCAAAACCGCTCTCTGCTTCCGCGATATCGACCCCGAACTGGGGATGATAATGAGCGCGATGTCTCGGATGGGCCGTCTCGACCTTGAGTCGCGCGTGGGCAAGGCGCCCGGCGGCTACAACTATCCGCTCTACCGCAGCAACACCGCCTTCATTTTCGCCAACACCACTGGTAATCTGCACGATATGGTGACGCTGATGCACGAAGGCGGCCACGCCGTTCACGCCTTTCTGACCGCCGACCAGCCGCTTGTGCACTTCAAAGACACGCCCGCCGAAGTTGCCGAGCTGGCCAGTATGAGTATGGAGCTGATTTCGATGTCGCAATGGCACCATTTTTTCAGCAACGAGCGCGAACTCAAAATAGCCAAAATCAATCAGTTGGAAGATGTTGTGATGGGCCTGCCGTGGATTGCCGCCGTCGATAAGTTCCAGCACTATCTGTATGAGAATAAAGGAAATACAGCCGAACAGCGCACCGCCGCCTGGCGCGATATTATGGCGGAGTTCGGCAGCCGCGTGGTCGATTACTCGGGTTACGAAGACGCCTATAACAACCGCTGGCAGAGACAGTTGCACATTTTCGAACTGCCGTTCTACTACATTGAATACGGCTTTGCGCAGTTGGGCGCCATAAGCATTTGGAAACGCCACACCGAGAACCCGCAGCAGGCCATTGCCGACTACAAACGCGCGCTGCGCCTTGGCTACAGCCACTCAATCCCCGAAATCTACGAAGCCGCCGGCATAAAATTCTGCTTCACAACCGATTACATTGCCGAGCTGATGGATTTTGTAAAGTCCGAGATGCGGAAACTGGAGGAAGAATAGCCATTCCGTTCTGGCTTTTCGTATTTATGTATTAACGGCGCTGTTGCTGTTTGATTTATCTTTGAGATATGCAAACCCAAACATTTTGAGAATTTCGGCAAATTCCGCCAAAAACATTTTGAGAATTTCGGCATAATCAGTCAAAAACATTTTGAGAATTTCAGCAAATTCCGCCAAAAAGATTTGGGGGAATAAAAATTAATACGCTATCTTTGCCAGCAAATCAATAAATTATGGCATTCAGACGAAAATTATACGACGAGATGCTACACTGGAAACAGCAGAGGAATGGGTCAACAGCCTTGCTCATTAGGGGCGCGCGGCGTGTCGGAAAATCAACATTGGTGGCCGAATTTGCCAAAAATGAGTACGACACCCACGTTATAATCGATTTTTCAAACGCGTCGAAACAGATTAATGCGCTGTTTGAGGATATGATGGATTTGGATTTGTTTTTCTTCCAACTTCAAAACATACTCAATGTGCGTCTGGTGGAACGCAAATCGGTGATAATTTTCGACGAGGTACAACTTCAACCACTTGCGCGTCAGGCGATTAAACACCTTGTGAAAGACGGACGTTACGACTACATTGAAACTGGCTCGCTGCTTTCGATTAGGAAGAATGTCGCGGGCATTGTACTACCGTCGGAAGAGAGCAAACTCACGCTGAACCCAATGGATTTCGACGAATTCCGCTGGGCAATTGGCGATGATGTTACGCCCGAATTTATGCGCGAGGCCTTTCAGAAAAAGATGGATGTTGGCGATGCCGTCCACCGCCGATGGATGCGCGATTTACGCTTGTATATGCTTGTTGGCGGGATGCCACAGGCTGTCGATGCATATCTGAAAACCAATAACTTGCAAGATGTCGACATTGTCAAGCGCGACATTCTTCAACTTTACGATGACGATTTCTACAAGATAGATTCCACAGGAAAGGCGTCGCAATTGTTTGCCGCAATACCCGGGCAACTTTGCGGCAACGCCAGGCGCTATCAAGTGTCAAGCGTGCTCGAAAATCAGGATATAGAACGGGTTGGCAGTGTGGTTGCCGATATGGCCGACAGTATGGTTGTGAACATTGCCTATCACGCCAGCGACCCGAATGTGGGCCTGGGAATGAGTCGGAATCTGAATTTCTACAAGATGTTTCTTGCCGACACGGGTCTGTTTGTAACGTTGGCGTTCAGAGACAAATCTTACACTGAAAATCTTGTATATCAAAAACTTCTGTCGGATAAACTTGAAGCCAACCTAGGCTACGTGTACGAAAATTTGGTTGCGCAGATGTTGAAGGCTGCAGGTAACGAATTGTATTACTACACCTTCCCGACAGAGACAGGCAAACACAACTACGAGGTTGATTTTCTGCTGTCACGCGGCGCAAAACTTTGTCCGATTGAGGTGAAGTCGTCGGGTTACAAATCGCACAAATCGCTTGATGCCTTTTGCAAAAAATTTCCGTCGCGCATAGGCAACCGCTATCTTGCCTACACAAAACCATTGCGCAGTGATGCCGAAACAACCCTGCTGCCCATTTATATGATGGGGTTGATTTAATATCGGAGTTGAAGAATTAATAATTCTGAATTCTAAATTCCGAATTCAAAATTAACCCACTCTGCCACTTTGTCGCAAAACTGCGTTTGGTCGCCAATTTGTAGGGATGGGCAGCGTTATTTTTCTGAAAAATCAATAAAAACAATATAAAAATGGAGAATACAGAACAAAACACCGAGCAGGTGGAGAACGAAGTCAAGGTTGATGTTGAGCAGTCTCAACCAACTGAAAACGAAGAAGTTGAAAGCGACGGAAAGAAGTCGCGGAAGAACCGCAAACAACGCAAGGAGGACGAGGCCCGCGAGAAGGAGATTGAGGAGTTGAAGGCGCAACTTGAGGAGCAGAAAGACCGCTATCTGCGGCTGTCGGCGGAGTTCGACAACTACCGCAAACGCACACTGAAGGAGCGTTCCGATATGCTGAAAACCGTCAATGGTGACACTTTGTCGGGTATGCTGCCAGTGCTCGACGACCTTGAGCGCGCAATGCAGAGTATGCAGAAGGCAACCGATGTGGATGCCGTCCGCGAAGGCGTTGTGCTGATTTACAATAAAATACAAGAATTTTTAAAAAACAAGGGCATTGTCGAAATCGATGCAATGAATCAGGTTTTCGACACCGACCTGCACGAGGCAATCACCAAAATCCCCGCCCCCACCGAAGACCTGAAAGGCAAGGTTGTGGACGTAATTCAAAAAGGCTATAAGATTGATACAAAGGTAATTCGCTACGCAAAAGTTGTGGTGGGAGAATAAAAGTTGAGAGGGTGAGAAGTTTAGAGTTTAGTTATCCAAACAGCAAAGCCCCGATAGCTATCGGGATAAACTTCTAAACAGCGAAGCGTCTCACCTTTAAACAGCGAAGCGTCTCACCTTCTAAACATTAACTTAAAACTCAAAACTTACAACTTATAACTAAAACCTGATACCTAAAAGGATTGACTATGAGCGAGAAACGAGATTATTACGAAGTGCTTGAGGTGCCAAAGACCGCCACGGCGGAGGAAATCAAGAAGGCTTACCGCAAGCAGGCTATAAAATACCACCCCGACAAGAATCCTGGCGACAAGGCGGCCGAGGAGAAGTTCAAGGAGGCGGCCGAAGCCTACGAGGTCTTGAGCGACCCGCAGAAACGTCAGCGCTACGACCAGTACGGACACGCTGGAATGGGCGGCGCGAGCGGCTTCAGCGGCGGCGGAATGTCGATGGATGACATTTTTGCACACTTTGGCGACATTTTCGGTGGCGGAAGTTTTGGCAGTTTCTTTGGCGGCGGTTTCGGCGGAAGCCGCAGAGGCGGTCCGCAGACGCGAGTGAACAAGGGCTCGAACCTGCGCGTGAAGGTGAAACTGACACTGGCGGAGGTTGCCAACGGCGTCACCAAAAAGATAAAGGTGAACAAATACGTGGCCTGCGACAAGTGCGGCGGCACGGGCGCCTTCGACTCAAACTCGTACAGCAACTGCTCAACCTGCCACGGCTCGGGCGTTGTGACGCGTATCACCAACACCATTCTGGGACAGATGCAGCAGTCGTCGGTTTGCCCGAATTGCGGCGGCAACGGACGCATAATCACCCGCCGATGCACCAACTGCGGCGGCGAGGGAATTGTTCAGAAAGAGGACATTGTGACGCTCAACATTCCTGCTGGCGTGGCCGATGGTATGCAACTGTCGGTCAGCGGGAAGGGCAATGCGGCGCGCCACGGCGGAATCAACGGCGACCTTCTGGTTGTGATTCAGGAAGAAGAGCACCCCGAACTTATTCGCGATGGCAATGATTTGATATACAGCTTGTTCCTTTCGATGCCCGATGCCATTTTGGGCACCACAGCCGAGATTCCGACGGTTGACGGTCGGGTGAAAATCAAAATCGACCCGGGCACGCAATCGGGCAAGATTCTGCGGCTGCGCGGAAAGGGAATCCCTGAAATCAACGGCTACGGCCGCGGCGACCTGCTTGTGAACATTCAGGTCTGGACACCGCAGAGCGTCACCCGTGACGAAGCCAAAATCATTGAAAAACTCAAAGAATCAAGCAGTTTCACGCCGAAACCCGACAAAAACGACCGAAACTTCTTTGAGCGTATGCGGAACTTCTTCAGCAACTGATTGTTTAAACCACAGAACACACGAAAAACACGGAAAGCAGAAACGCAATTGGACTTGTTCAATTGCGTTTTTTGCTTAAAAAAGTTTCGTGTTTTCGGTGATTTCCGTGGTTAATAAAAAAAGTTGTTTGTGAAAATTCCGCCAGTATGATTTAGTATTTTCGAAACGATAAAAAACATACGATATGCACTACCATTTCATTGCCATAGGCGGAAGCGCTATGCACAACCTGGCCATAGCGCTGCACACAAAAGGCGAAACCGTCACAGGTTCCGACGACGAGATTTTTGAGCCGTCGCGGTCGCGGCTTGCGGCTTGCGGCTTGCTTCCCGAGCAGCCTGGCTGGTTCCCTGAAAAACTGTCAGCCGACATTGACGCGGTTGTTTTGGGAATGCACGCCAAAGCCGACAACCCGGAGTTGCTGCGCGCGCAGGAGTTGGGGTTGAAAATCTATTCGTACCCCGAATTCCTTTATAATCAGACCGAAAACAAGACTCGGGTGGTTATCGGCGGAAGCCACGGCAAAACCACCACCACGGCAATGGTGATGCACGTGCTGAAAACCGTCGGCATAAAGTTCGACTATATGGTTGGCGCCCGCGTGAAGGGCTTTGATACGATGGTTGGTTTGAGCAACGATGCGCAAGTGGCTGTTTTTGAAGGCGACGAGTATCTGACGTCGCCAATCGACCCGCGGCCGAAATTCCACCTTTACAAGCCAAATATCGCCCTGATAACGGGCATTGCGTGGGACCATATCAACGTTTTCAAGACATTCCCCGATTACGTCTGGCAGTTCGAGCGGTTTGCGCAACTCATTGAGCTACAGGGCTCACTCGTCTATTTCGAAGGCGACGAGAACCTGCGCGCCATTGCCGCCAAGGTCCGCCCCGACATTCGTCTGCTGCCCTACAACACCCACCCCTACGCCATTACGGACGGCGTCACCTACCTGACCGACGGCAATGACCGTTACCGTCTGTCGGTGTTTGGCGAACACAACTTGCAGAACATTGCAGGCGCAATGCAGGTCTGCCTGCAACTGGGCGTCACAAAAGCCGATTTCTACCACGCAATGACCACGTTCGAAGGTGCCGACAAGCGTTTACAACTGATTTACAGCAACAAAGAGAGCCTGTCGTTCACCGATTTCGCCCACTCGCCGTCGAAACTCAAAGCCACCATTGCCGCCGTGCGCAAGCAGTTCCCCGGCAAGCGGATTGTGGCTTGTATGGAGTTGCATACCTACAGTAGTTTGAGCAGCAATTTCCTTGAGCAGTACGCCGGCACAATGGACTTGGCCGACCGCTCGCTCGTCTATTTCAACCCGCACGCCATTGAATTGAAGGGCCTGCCTGGCATTACCATTGAGCAAGTTGAGAAGGCCTTTGCCAAAGACGGACTCAAAGCCTACAGCGACATTGCACTGATGCTGAACGATTTAAAAACTATTGACGGCAAAAATTGTGTTCTGCTGTTCCTGAGTTCGGGCAACTTTGCTGGCACCGATTTGAAAGCGCTGGCGGAGGAGATTTTAGGTTGAAACTGACGAAAATATGATTTTCGCACTGACGACACTGCCCCCGACACTATCGGGGACACAGATTATCACATAATTATTAGGACGCGATGCTTGCGTCCTTTTTTGTGAACGCAGATTTGCAAATACATTTTTTATTACACCGAATATCAATTATTTGTATATTCGAACGAATTATCACAACCTTCTTAAAAACCGCTAATTATGAAAAAACAACTAAACAAACTTGCCAAATCAAGCGCACTGGTTATTGCGCTTGCCACGTTTTGCACAGCGGGCTATGCACAAGACAAAGAGCCAACGGATAGCACTATACTACTTATACAAAATCCTGAAACCAACACGGTTGATACCGTATATACTATTGTTGATGAGATGCCCGAATACCCGGGTGGCATTCTACAGCTCAGTTATTATGTTGAGTATCCAGAGGAACTGTTGAGTTCAGCCAAAAGCATAGAAGAACTTGAAGGTGTGGTTATTGTGCAATTTGTGGTTAACGAAAGGGGTGAGATTGGGAATGTTAGCATAGCACAAAGTTTACGGCCAGAGTTTGATTCTGCAGTAATTAACGGGGTGAAGAGAGGAGTCCTGAAAAAAAAATTCAAACCCGGTAAATTAAATGGGAGACCTGTTAAAGTACGGATGACTATGGGTATTCATTTTCGTGTACACTAATCGCAAACTTTTAAAACCTCTTATTATGAAAGAACAACTAAACAAACTCGCAAAATCAACCGCGTTGGCAATCATTGCCTTGCAATGGAATAGCGCAATGTGTCAAACTGCGGACAATCAACCAAACATTGTTCCAAAGGATAGCACGGCTGTCAATCAGGCGAATGACAAAGACGATGATGCATTCTTTATTGTCGAGGATATGCCCGAATTCCCTTGCGGCGAAGTTGGGTTACGCAAGTATCTTGCAGAAAATACATCTAAACCTATAGTGAACAATGGCGATACATTGTATGGCGATGTTTTCGTTTCATTTGTAATCGGCCAGGATGGCGAAGTTGAGCCCGGAAGCGTGAAGATTGCCCGAGGCATCGACCCTTTGCTTGACGCAGAAGCCATCCGCATAGTAAAAAGCATGCCAACGTGGAAACCTGCAACGCAACGTGGAAAACCTGTAAAAGTGAAATACACCATTCGAATAACATTTCCTCTTAACAACACCACTACGGTCGAAAAAATGCCCGAATTCCCTGGAAGATCTTATGGTTTAGAAAAATATATCACGGAACAACTTTCAGAACAACTTAAGACAGTTAAAAAGAAAAACGGAAAATACAGTTTCATAATAAACAAACAAGGATTTGTCGAGAACGTTCGTGTGGTTCGGAGTATTAATTCTGCAATGGACGCTTTTGTAATAAGCGTTTTGCAAGATATGCCCCAATGGGATTGTGCCTGTTTTCGGAATGAACCAGACAAGAGTCCAGTTACGATTTCAATCTCGACTGATAAGTATGGCCGATTATCTGTGAATGTCGGAACTTACTGGGTGTAACCATAACGGAAACAACCGTCACAACATTTCGAGAAAATGTTGATTTTCAATTTAAAAAGCATCCGATCGTAATACATCCTACTTTCCCCACTAAAATCAGCGGCTATGGAACCGAAAAAGAATCCCAAATACGATTTGACACGCTACAGCGGATTGTTCCTTGAAGTGGGTCTGGTGGTCGCGATAAGCGCTGTGCTTTTCGTCCTAAACTACTCTGTTCAAAAGAAAAACACTGTTGTTTTCGGCAAACTCGAAACCGTGTTAGCCGAAGAAGGTATAATACCAATCACCCGTCAGCAAACCGCAACGCCGCCGCCCGAAATACCAAAAGTGGCCGAGGTTATCCATATTGTTGAAGATGATGTTGACATTGAAGACGATGCTGATATTGAAGACATTGAGCCCGACCAAGAAACCGAGATAATCGTTGTCGAAAGGCAAGAGGAGGAAGAAGATGAGGATGAGATTTTCATAATTGTTGATGAGATACCCGAATTCCCTGGCGGCGAAGATGCTCTGCACAAATATCTGATTGAGCACACAAAATACCCCAAGAAGGCTTCGAAAAACAAAATTTCGGGAACGGTCAATGTTCTGTTTGTGATAAACGAGAATGGCGAAATCGAGGATGTGCAGATTTCGAATAGCGTTGACCCCACCCTTGACCGTGAGGCCATCCGTGTAGTGAGGAACATGCCGAACTGGATTCCCGGCAAAATTCGTGGCAAACCTGTAAAATCATTGCAGCCCCTTTGGTTCGATTTCGCCCTCAAATAGAGGCGCGTTTCTTATAACCGGCTTAAAAACGGCTGACAAGATGATAAGTTGAATTTCTTTTCTTTATCTTTGGCAATACTAACAATTAAATCAAGACATTATGAACACGAAACGCACATTCAAAGCCATTCTTGCAGTAGCATTTGCGGCCGTTTGCACAAACGGCGTGTGCCAAACCGAAAGCAATCAGCCGATTATTGTTCCGAAGGATAGTGCGGCCGCTGTCAATCAGCCAATTATCGACGATGACAACACCATTTACACTTCAGTTAAAATAATGCCGGAATATCCGGGCGGCGAATCGGCCATGAAACAGTATTTTGCTGATAATATGCAGAGTATAAAATCCGCAAAATTCATAAAAGGGAAAGTTTTCGTGCAGTTTGTAATTGGCAAAGACGGTATGGTTGAACCAGATAATGTGAAAGTTATCACTGGTATCAACCCTGAAATCGACGCAAAAGTAGTTGATTTTATAAAGAACATGCCAAAATGGACGCCCGGTATGCGACTCGAATCGAAAAACGGCACAGTGATGAAGGTGCTTGCGCGGGTATCGATGACTATTCCTATTGAGATATCGATTAAGGGCGAAGAAGAAGAAGTGTTCTTCATTGTTGAACACATGCCCGAATTCCCCGGCGGCGATTTGGAATTGCGCAAATACATTGCCGCGAACATTAAATATCCCGAAGAAGCCAAAGCAAAAGGTCTGTCGGGAAAAGTTTTTGTTCAGTTCATAATCGATAAGAACGGCGACGTTGTAAATCCCAAAATAGCAAGAGGCATCGACCCGATATTGGACAACGAAGCCATTCGAGTGATACAAAGTTTGCCTAAGTGGAAACCCGGAGAGCAAAGCAAAAGAATTGATGGCGAAAAAGTGTGGGTTCCCAAAAACGTGTCGTGGACTGTGCCTATTGAATTTAAAATAGATTAATTTCCCATTATCTTTGCCGCTCGCAAAGAGTGCAACGATATGAAGCAAATAAAGATTTTTAAAGACGACAACATAACCATCGGCAAGTCGTTTCTGAACGTGGCGTTCGACATCGCCCTTGTCTATTTCTGCTATTTCCTGTGCCGCGTGGTTTTTCTGGCGGCCAACTATAGCTACTACGAAGGTAAAATCCTGACCGACAACTTTTTCAATCTTGTCCGCGGTTCGCTCGTGTTCGACACGTCGGGCATCATCTATATGAACCTTGCATTTCTGGTGCTTGCTCTGATTCCGCTGCATTTCAAAGAGATGAGCCGCATTTACGGAATTGTTGTCAAATCGGTTTATGTGACTTTTAACACCATCGGCGTGGTGGCCAATCTTTGCGATGTGGTTTACTTCCGCTACACCGGACGGCGCACCACTGGCACGGTTTTCGCCGAATTCAGCAACGAAGACAACCTTGTATCGGTGTTTGCAACCGAAGCACTGCACTCTTGGTACTTGATAATTGTCGGTGTGGCTATTCTGCTGATGTTGATTGTTTTATATCAGAATCCGCTTGTTGGGAAGAAGATTTCGGGCACTGTGGGCTACATCAAATACTACGCTTTGCGAGCAGTGTTCATGGCAGCTGTTCTGCTTCTCTGCATTGGCGGAATGCGCGGCGGCATCGACCGTAGCACACGGCCCATAACCATCAGTAATGCAAACCAATACATCAGCAATCCGGTTGAAGCGCCACTGATTCTGAACACACCGTTCTCACTGGTGCGCACGTTCAACAAGAAGCCGTTTGTCACGCCGTCGTATTTCTCGCAAGAAGAACTCGATTCCATCTATACGCCTGTGCACCAACCCGTTGACAGCATAGTACAAAACGCGCCGGGCAAAGGCCGCAATGTGGTAGTGATTATTATCGAGAGTTTTGCACGCGAGTTTATCGGCACCTACAATCCGGAACTTGAAAACGGTCAGTATCAAGGCTACACACCGTTCATCGACAGTCTGATGCAGCACAGCCTTTGGTTCTACGACAGCTTTACAAACGGTCGCAAGAGCATCGACGGAATGCCCTGCGTTCTTAGTAGCATCCCCTACTTCGTTGAGCCGTTCTTCCTTACCCCTGCCGCGCTCAACTCGCTCGACGGACTGGCTGTTGAGTTAAAAAACAAGGGCTATTATTCGGCTTTCTTCCATGGCGCGAAAAACGGCAGCATGGGCTTTGAAGCCTTTGCCCGGGCCACTGGTTTCGACGATTATTTCGGCCGCACCGAGTTCGACCAGAAACCTGAATTTGGCGGTGATGCAGAGTTCGACGGCTTTTGGGCCATTTGGGACGAGCCGTTCCTGCAGTATTTCTGCCACGAGATGTCGCAGTTCAAAGAGCCGTTTATGACGGCCGTTTTCACAGCATCGAGCCATCACCCCTACCAGATTCCGCAAAAATACGTTGAGCGTTTCCCTGAAGGGCCGCTACCTGTTCATAAGGGCATCCGCTACACCGACTACTCGCTGCGCCGCTTCTTCGACGAAGCTCGCCAGCAGCCGTGGTTCAACAACACCGTTTTTGCCATCTGCAGCGATCACACCAATCTGACCGACCACGCTGAATATCAGACCGATTTGGGCGTTTTCACCGGCCCGGTCATTTTTTACGCGCCCGGCGACAGCACATTTATTGGCGGCCGCAAGGGTATTGCGCAGCAAATCGATGTTATGCCCACACTATTGAGCTATCTGGGCTACGACCAACCGTATATCGCTTTTGGTCAGGATCTTCTGCACACACCCGAATCTGAAAAATTCGCCGTAAGCTACTGCAACGGCATCTACCAGATTGTGATGAACGGCTACCTGCTGCAATTCGACGGCACCAAGACAAAAGCCGTTTATGCATTGAGCGATAAATTGCTGGAAAACAATCTGATTGGGCAAATCGACAATCAGCAGCAGATGGAAATGGAAACCAAATTGAAAGCCATTGTCCAGCAATATATGAGCCGCATGAACGAGAACCGGATGGTTGTGGCGAAGGATTGATTGTGTTTTTCTCGCACTGATGACACGAGATAACACAGATTATCTCGGCGCGTGCGAATACTATCAATAAAGCCTAATTGACTTTTGAGAGATAAAATGCCGTACATTCAACAAAAAAGGGAAGCATCAGCTTCCCTTATTTTATTATCAGTGAAAACTTTAGTTACAACGTACGTTTAACCTCTGTCTCCTCGTAAACCTCAATTACATCGCCAACCTTGATGTCGTTGTATTTATCGATATTCAAGCCGCACTCCATACCTGTGAGCACCTCTTTGGCGTCGTCTTTGAAGCGTTTGAGTGAGCCGAGTTCACCAGTGTAAACCACAATACCGTCGCGGATGACGCGCACTTTCGACGTGCGTTTAACCTTACCGTCGCGGACAAAGCAGCCTGCAACCGAACCAACCTTCGAAATCTTGAACACCTCGCGAATCTCAACCGTACCGATGACCTCCTCCTTGATTTCAGGCGAAAGCATACCTTCCATAGCGTCCTTCACCTCGTTGATGGCATCGTAGATGATTGAGTACAAGCGGATATCCACCTGCTCGCGCTCGGCCAGTTTGCGGGCATCCATTGACGGACGCACCTGGAATCCGACGATAATTGCATCGGAAGCGGCGGCCAGCGTAACATCGGACTCTGAAATCTGACCAACGGCCTTGTGAATGACGTTGACCTGAATTTCGGGTGTTGAAAGTTTGATGAGCGAATCCTGCAGAGCCTCTGCCGAACCGTCCACATCGGCCTTGACAATGATGTTGAGTTCGTGGAAGTCGCCAATTGCCTTGCGGCGGCCAACCTCGGCCAATGTAAGGTGCTTCTGGGTGCGCAAGCCCTGCTCACGCTGCAACTGCATACGGCGGTTGGCAATGTCGCGGGCCTCTTTGTCGCTGCTCACAACATTGAATTTGTCGCCAGCCTGCGGTGCACCGTTCAAACCCAGAATCAGAGCAGGTGTCGACGGACCAGCCTTGTCAATCTTGCCGCTGCGCTCGTTGTACATGGCCTTTACGTGGCCTGTGAAACTGCCCGCAAGCACAATGTCGCCAACCTTCAGCGTACCGTTCTGCACAAGCACTGTAGTCACATAACCGCGGCCTTTGTCCAATGCCGACTCAATAACCGTTCCCGAAGCCAACTTATTCGGATTTGCCTTCAAATCAAGCAGCTCAGCCTCGAGCAGAACTTTATCGAGCAGTTCGGCAACATTGATGCCCTTTTTGGCCGAAATGTCCTGCGACTGATATTTGCCGCCCCACTCCTCAACCAAAAGGTTCATATTGGCCAAAGCCTCTTTTATCTTGTCGGGGTTTGCACCCGGTTTGTCTATCTTGTTGATTGCAAACACAATCGGCACACCAGCCGCCTGAGCGTGGTTGATGGCCTCTATGGTCTGTGGCATGATGCTGTCGTCGGCTGCAATCACAATAATCACAATATCAGTGATTTGGGCACCACGGGCACGCATTGCGGTAAACGCCTCGTGACCAGGGGTGTCAAGGAAGGTGATGGTCTTGCCATTTTTCAGCACCACGCTGTAGGCGCCAATGTGCTGGGTGATACCGCCAGCCTCGCCCGCAATCACGTTGGCATTGCGGATATGGTCGAGCAGCGATGTCTTACCATGGTCAACGTGACCCATGACGGTGATGATTGGCGGACGCGGAACCAAATCTTCCTCTTTGTCCTCTTCATCAGCGATGGCGTCGAGCAAGTCGGCGCTCACAAACTGCATCTTGTAACCGAACTCATCGGCCACAAGTGCCATTGTCTCGGCGTCGAGTCGCTGGTTGATTGACACGAACAGACCCAAATTCATACAGGTTGAGATGACTTGCGTCACAGCCACGTTCATCATTGTTGCCAACTCGTTAACTGACACAAACTCAGTTACTTTCAGAACCATTTTCTCGGCTTCCTGACGTTCAATCTCCTCCGCCGATTTCTGTCTTACATCCTCGCGTTTCTCGCGGCGGTGAACGCTGGTTTTGCTCTTGCCTTTCGGGGCCTGCAGACGTGCCAGAGTGTCTTTAATCTGCTTCTGCACATCTTCCTCGTTCACTTCCTTTTTCAGGAATTTCGATGCGCCTTTCGGGCCTTTTCCGCCCTTGCCGCCTTTGTCCATCGGTGCGCCAACATCGACGCGATCCTTCTGTATGCGTTTGCGTTTTTTCTTCTTTCCGAATTCATCGCCTGCGCCAGGGCCTGCGAATTTGCGGTCGCTCAGGTCGATTTTGCCCACAACGTTCGGTCCCTGAAGTTTCTCAACTTTGGTGTTAATAAACTCAGGTTCAGTCTGCTGCGGCTGACCGTCATCTCTCTTGCCCTGCTGTTGCTGCGCCTGCTGCATAATCTTTTTCGATTGTGCCTCACGTTCCTGACGCTCTTTGGCCTTCTCAGCCTTCGATTTCTTGGCAGGACGGGTTTTGGTGTTCAGTTGGTCAAGTTCGATTTTACCCAGAATCTTCACATCCTTCACTGGTTCAACCTTTGTGCGGATGAGTTCTGGCTCGGGCTGCTTCGGTTTTGGCTTGTCGCCTTTCGGATTGGCCGACGCCACTGGCTGCGGTTTGGCAGGTTCTGGCTCGGGCTTCTTCTCGGGCTTTTTGTTCAGGTCGATTTTGCCCACAACGTTCGGACCCTGCAGTTTCTCGACTTTCGTGTCAACAAACTCTTCCTTCTTAGGCGCAACAGGCTCTTTTTTAGCCTGTTCCGACTCCTGCACCGAAAATTCGTCGTCGGCGTAGATTGACTCTTTCTTTGCTCTCATGGCGTTGAGCTCAATCTTTTCCGATGCCTCTTTCACCTTGATGTCGGTGCTGTATTCCTTTTGCAGAATCTGAAAGACATCCAACTCAATCTTGGTGTTCGGGCCGTCGTCGGCGGCAATTCCCTTTTTATGCAGAAATTCGAGCACGGTATTGACGCCTACGCCAAAATCACGTGCTATCTTACTTAATCTCAGTGGCTTGTAATCTGTCATTTGCTTCTTATCGAGTTTGTTAATTAACTGGAATCTGTTTCTTTTAGCCGATAGCCGTTATTCAAATTCAGCCTTCAGTATTTTGAGCACATCGTTAATTGTGCTTTCCTCAAGGTCGGTACGATGCACAAGTTCGGCGGCAGGAATTTCCAGCACGCTCTTGGCGGTGTCGCAGCCGATAGCCTTCAAGGCGTCGAGCACCCATCCGTCGATTTCGTCAGCAAATTCCTCAAGGTCAACATCTTCCTCGTCAACCGATTCGCGATAAACATCAATCTCATAACCAGTCAGTTGGCTTGCCAGTTTGATGTTGGTTCCGCCCTTGCCGATGGCCAGCGACACCTGGTCGGGCTCAAGGTAAACATCGGCTTTCTTGGTCTCGTCGTTAATCTTAATCTGCGACACTTTGGCTGGGCTCAACGCGCGCGAGATGTAGAGCGAGATGTTGTTGGTGTAGTTGATGACGTCGATGTTCTCGTTGCGCAACTCGCGGACAATGCCGTGGATGCGGGCGCCCTTCATACCAACGCAGGCTCCAACTGGGTCGATGCGCTCGTCGTACGACTCAACGGCCACTTTGGCGCGCTCGCCTGGGATGCGCTTGATATTCTTGATGGTGATGAGTCCGTCGAAAATCTCGGGAACCTCAAGTTCGAACAGCCTTTCAAGGAACAGCGGGCTTGTGCGCGAAAGGATTACCAGCGGGGTTGAGTTGCGCATCTCCACACGAACCACAACTGCACGGACGCTGTCACCCTTGCGGAAATAGTCGCTCGGAATCTGCTCGGTCTTCGGCATAATCAACTCGTTGCCATCGTCGTCGATAATCATTATCTCTTTCTTCCAAACCTGATAAACCTCACCAGTCACAATCTCGCCGATGCGGTCTTTGTATTTGGCGTAGAGTTGGTCCTTCTCGAGTTCCATAATGCGGGTGGTCAGGTTCTGGCGGAGCGTCAGGATTGAGCGGCGGCCGAAATCCTTCATCTGCACCTCGTCCGACACTTCCTCGCCGACCTCATAATCCTCGTCGATTTTCTTTGCCTCGGTGAGCGAAATCTCCTTGTTGGGGTCCTTCAAATCGGCATCCTCAACCACCTCGCGGTTGCGCCAAATCTCAAAGTCGCCCTTGTCGATGTTGATGATGATGTCGAAGTTCTCATCGGTGCCGTACTGCTTTACCAATGTGCTGCGGAATACGTCTTCCAAAACCCTCATCATTGTGGGGCGGTCGATGTTTTTCAGTTCCTTAAACTCTGAAAATGTGTCGGTTAGATTCATATTTTCTCTTTTTATCTGTTTATGTTAAAAAATTATTGTTTCCTTGACTGATTTAATCTCGGCGAATGCGTAAGGCTCTGTTTTAGTAACCTTTACGGGACGTTTTGCGCCTTCGGGCTTCTCCTTTGTCTCATACTCGAGCAGAATGCCTTCGGCGTTGGCCTCACGCAGGATGCCGTTGAGTTTGATGCCGCTGTTGAGCAGCACTTCAACCGTGCCGTTCAGGATTTTGGTGTACTGCTGCAGCACCTTGAGCGGCTGCCCCACACCTGGCGACGACACCTCGAGCGCGAAATCTTCCTTCTCGCGGTCGAGTTGCGACTCGATGTACTGGCTCATCTCCACGCAAGTGTCGACTGAAATGCCCTCGGGCGAGTCGAGCGTTACGGTGATATTGTTCTGCGTATCCACCTTAACCTCAACCAGAAACAGGTCGCTGTCGGCGATGCGGCTCTGAACAATCTCTTCAATCTGCTTTTTGTCTATCATAGTTTATTGTAATAAAACAGGGGACTTACTTGCCCCCTGAATCAATTCTCCACTAAAACGCTGCAAATATAGGCATTTATATTATATGTGCAATAGAAATTTTGCAAAGGCGCCTCTATGCCAACCATAGATTATCCTTAATACACAACATTTTCCGTCGGCACTTTTGCCCAACTGAATTCGTGCATAATCTCGTTGATTGTCAGCGGTTCGGGGCGGTCGGTGATTCCTGCAAGGTGGGCGATAAGGCCCAGAAGTTGCTCGGGCGTGTGGCGTTGGCGAAGGCTACCCATATCGGTGCCGCGGTCGCGTTTGGCAAGGCGGTGGCCGCCTGGCGACATCAGCAGCGGAATGTGGGCGAACTGCGGCGCGGGATAGCCGAGCAGCCCGTAAAGGTAGATTTGCTGCGGCGTTGACGGTAGCAAGTCGCAGCCGCGGACCACTTCGGTGACGCCCATCAGAGCGTCGTCGGCCACCACGGCCAACTGGTAGGCGAAGTTGCCGTCGGCTCGGCGGACAATGAAATCGCCGCAGTCGCGGGCCAAATTGTAGTGCTGCAAACCGTAATGACCATCGGTGAAGGTGCAGTCGGCATTGGGCACGCAGAGCCGTGTGGCGGGCTTGCGTTCGGTTGAGAGAGCCGCACGCTCGGCAGCCGAAAGTGCTCGGCAGCGACCGCTGTAAACCACCACGCCATCCGTCTGGTGGGGTGCGCTCGATGCCATAATGTCGGCGCGGGTGCAGAAGCACGGATAGAGCAATCCGCGAGCCTCAAGTTTCTGCAGTTCGTGTTCGTAAACGGCATCGCGCTGGCTTTGGTAGTAGGGGCCGTTACATCCGCCGCGACTTCCGCCCTCGTCCCACTCAAGCCCCAACCAAAGCAGGTCGTCCTCAATCTGTGTGGCATACTCGGGGCGGCACCGCTGGCGGTCAAGGTCCTCAATGCGCAGCAGCCACTTGCCGCCCTGGCTGCGCGCCGAAAGCCACGACAGCACGGCGCTGTAAATGTTGCCTAAATGCATTCGCCCGCTCGGCGACGGGGCAAAACGACCAATGACCATTGATTGAAGGATTGATTAATTGAAGGATTGAATGGTTTCCCGCACAGTCTTTCTTTTGCAGTGCTACTTTATAAAACTGTTTGTGCTGTCGGGTTTGGGTGCGAATTGTTTGAAATGGAAAGTCATGCCCTTTACGTTTTCGCCTTTTTGGGGGCGCTTACTGCACCTACAGAATGTGGTATCATTAACTACTTTCGCATATTGTTTAACTGTCGATTTAGAGATATAACCACCACTATCCCATCCTTCAAATTCAATCACACTGTCGGATATTTGAAAAACCAACCATGAGAATTTATCATCTTTGCATAAGTCATAAAATGACCCGTCTTCAAATTTTTTTTCTACTTCTTCCATTTTAGAATAATCATACACACACCCGTATAACGAAACACCGTTTCTATACAAAAACCAAGGGATAAATTTGTCATATAGACTGTCTTCCCTAGAATTATAATATTGGTATCTATAATAATAATACCCATCGGTTCTCAATTCGGTGCCTGTGTAATCAACTCGTTCCATCGATAGTTCTTCGTCTTCAAACAACTTTTTGCAAGAAGAAAAAACAACTGCCAAAACTATCGCCGAAAGGATTAAAATCTTACTGTTCATAATATTAAAATCTGTGGGAATCAGTGTTTTCTTGTGTTATCTGTGCGAAAACTCCGTGCGGAAAACCTGCGCGAAAAACCCCGTGCTAAAACCTCACGCAAAAGCCAACGCCGTTGCCCGTTACGCCGAAGTTGATTGTGGCCGACGCCTCATCGTCTTTGGGCGGAACATATTCGGTGCCCATCAGGCGCAGAGCCTCGCGCGACTGGCGGTTGTAGTTCATAAAAATCGGAATCGAAATGGCGGCCATACAGCATCCTGCTACCGACATCGGAATGTTCGGTGAATCGTCCCAAAACATACTCACAAGCGGATAGGCTACCAGAACGCCGCCCACCACGCAGAAGAGTTTGCCGAAGAACATCGACTCCTGCGCCTTGCCGAACATATCGGCGGCGGGCTCGTTGGCTCCGCAGCCCACAATCAGGCGGTCGAGACTGACGCGCGCGCTATCGACATAAAAGCGGTTGAGTCCGCAGTGCTTCTGCACTTTGACGGCGCTTGCAGGAATTGAATCCTGCGCTGAAAGTGTGCCAGCGGCAATCACTAACAGACTGATAATGAGCAGACGTTTCATAGTGTTTCTTTTATTTGATAATCGTTGCGGTCGGTTGAACTGCGCGAGACGAGTTCGCCCAGAAATCCCGTCAGGAAGAGTTGCGTGCCCAGAATCATACAGGTGAGAGCCAGATAGAAATAGGGGCTGCTGGTGACGAGCGGCGCGGCAATGCCTCGCGAAAGCGATATGAGTTTGATTGCGCCCACTGTGGCGGCGGCAAAGAATCCCAAAAGGAAAACAAACACGCCCAGTGTGCCGAAAAGGTGCATCGGTTTTTTGCCGAATTTGGTCATAAAGAGTATCGACATCAGGTCGAGAAAACCGTTGATGAAGCGCTCAATGCCGAATTTGGTCTTGCCGTACTTGCGGGCGCGGTGAACGACCACCTTCTCGCCGATACGCCCGAAGCCTGCCTGCTTGGCCAGCACGGGAATGTAGCGGTGCATCTCGCCGTAAACCTCGATTGACTTCACCACGTCGCGGCGGTAAGCCTTCAGGCCGCAGTTCATATCGTGCAGGCCAATGCCCGTGGTGACGCGGCCAACCCAGTTGTAGAACTTGCTTGGAATGGTTTTGGTGATTGGGTCGTGGCGCTCTTTCTTCCAACCCGACACAAGGTCGAACCCGTCGCTGACAATCATCTTGTACATTGCGGGAATCTCGTCGGGGCTGTCCTGCAGGTCGGCGTCCATTGTGAAGACCACGTCGCCCTCGGCCTCGCGGAAGCCGCAGAACAGAGCCGCCGATTTGCCGTAGTTGCGGCGGAACCGAATGGCGCGGATTGAGCCGTACTCCTCGGTGAGTTTATGGATTTCGTCCCACGAGCCGTCGGTACTGCCGTCGTCAACAACAATAATCTCGTAGGTAAAATTGTTGTCGTACATCACTTTGGCTATCCAAGCCACAAGTTCGCTGATTGATTCCTGCTCGTTGTAGAGCGGTATTACAACACTGATATTCATTGATTTAAATTATTAATCTGTAGTAATGGTTTTGTTTTGATGATGTTGGCCAGAATCAGGCTGAAGAAACCCGCGCCGATGAGTTGCATAACGAGCATCACAAAGGCCATTGAGCCGCCCGAGAGCGATTCGTTGTACAACTGCATCATTACCGCCGTCTGCTCGTCGTTCATTCTCCACTGCTGCCGCAAGACGGGTTCTATCTGGCCGATAAGGCTCTGAAGGTCGTCGGGTGCGATGCTTGTGTAGTAGAAATATCCGAACACGGCAAGCACCGTGGCGCTGATAACATTGAGTTTGCTGACGTAGAGCAGCGCGCGGCCGTAGTTGAACTTTTCGCCTTCGACGGTCTCGCGGTACTGGCGGCCCGAGAGCATCACCACAAACGAGAAGATGATGATGTTGAGCCACGAGATGTTGTCGCCAGGCGTGTGCGTCATTCCCCGCAGGTGCGCAATGAAGATGGTGGCCGCAAACGACAGCCCGATTACCGCCCCAACCTTCAGAATGAATAAGTTGACTTCGTTTTTGTCAGACATCACAATAGTGTTTGAACTGCAAATATAACTTAAACGCAAACGGAAAAACACAATCGCAAACTAAAAACGCAACAAACGGGCAGACATTGTCTCAAAAATCGATTCACTGGTTCGACAATTCAACTTCTCGACTATCTTTGCCTTACTTTACAACGCTTTATGAATCGCGAGCAACAGATTTATCGGGTGACGTGGGTTGGTTTTTTCGCCAACCTGTTTCTGTCGGTGGGCAAGATTGCGGCCGGCATTGTGGGCCGAAGCGGCGCCATGATTGCCGACGGCATTCATTCCATTTCCGATTTCGCAACCGACCTTGTGGTAATGATTTTCGTCCGTGTGTCGGCAATGCCGAAGGACGACGACCACGACTACGGCCATGGCAAGTTCGAGACGCTGGCCACCATCATCATCGGGCTGGCGCTGTTTGTGGTGGCGGCCGGAATCTTCTGGAAAAGCGTCAAACTGATTGCCTGCGCCATTGGCGGACAGACTCTTGAGCAGCCCGAAGCCATTGCGTTTGTGGCGGCGGCGGTGTCAATCGTGGTCAAAGAAGCGCTCTACCGCTACACCCGCTGCATTGGCGAGCGCGTTGAGTCGCCGGTGGTGGTGGCCAACGCCTGGCATCACCGTTCCGATGCACTGTCGTCCATCGGCACTCTGCTGGGCATTGGCGGCGCCTATTTTCTTGGCGAGAAATGGGCCGTGCTCGACCCCATTGCCGCCATCATTGTCAGCCTGCTGATTGCGAAAGTGGCCTACGACCTTATCAAGCCTGGAATTGGCGAAATGCTCGAGCGCTCGCTGCCGAAAGAGCAGGAAGATGAAATAGAATCTATTGTATTAAGCAATAAGCACTTTAGTGATGTTCACAACCTTAAAACCCGCCGCATCGGATCGGGCATTGCCATTGAGCTGCACGTGCGCGTGCCGGGCAGCATGACCGTGAGCGAAGCGCACGAAGCCACCGATGACGTTGAGCACCGCCTTCGCGAGCACTACGGACATCACACCCAAGTGATTCTGCACGTTGAACCACGCCGGGAATCACGCTGATTTCCAAGAAGATTAAAATTGGATTACCGATGATGCATTATCATCACCACACCCACACGACTGCGACCGCCGTAGGTTATCCTGTAGTGGTACATTCCTGATTTCAAAACACTTGCATCGACAAGCAACTCGTTGTAACCCGATGCGGCTGTACCGTCGAAAAGTGTGGCTGCCGACATCCCCACCTGATTGAAAAGTTCGATTTTGACACGGCCTTCCTGCGGCACGATGTAACTAATTTTCAGTAGGTTATTGGCCGGATTCGGCTTGGCCGGTTCAATGCTGAACTCATCGGAAACCATGGCAATGCAGAACTGGTTGTCGGCGGGATTGGCATCGCTGCCTGTAGCCGGCTCTACGTTCACGCAGATGTATTTCAGCAAGTCGGACGCCGATTCAATTTCCGCCGCGAAGGTGTACCTTACAATCTTGCCCGATTTCAGGGTGTCGGCAATGGTTTCACGCATCGAGTGTCCAAGGTTGTCGGTGCAGCTGATGGTGGTGTTGGCAAGGTCGTAGGGGCTGTTGTTGGCCACCACTGCCGAAATGCGCAGATAATTGCCAACTGGTTCTGCGGCGGCCTGCATAATCAGCAAATCGGTGTTGGGCACAAAAGCCACAATGGTGCGCAAAGCGGTGTCGGCGCAGCCAAACTGGTTGGTGGCTACAAGCCGAATGGTGTGGCTGCCGCTGTCGGCGAAGGTGTGCTGCGGCTCTTCGGCATCAGAAGTTTCGCCATTCAAAAGCCACAGATAGTTGTCGGCATCGGTTGTGTTGTTGATGATGCGCGGCTCAAACGGCGCCGGCCCGCGCTCGGGTGTTACGCCGAAAGCCGCGGCAGGCGTCGGACGGACAACCACTGTGGTGTCGGTCTTGCTCACGCAGCCAACGGTATCAGTGGCCGCAACAGTTAACTGATGCCGCCCTGCCGACTCAAACGTCAGCCAAGCGGATTGTTTTTGGGCGCTCTGCACACCATCGACAGACCACTGCCACGAGCGCACAACACTTTGCGGCTCAATATTCCCGGCCGATACCGCCGTTGGCTGGTTATGGCAAATCAGCCCTGCCGCAATCACCGGTTTCGGCAATGGCTTGATGCTGATATTCTTACTTTTCGATGCCGAGCAGCCGTTTGATAACTGCTTGGCTGTGAGTGTTATCCGATAGCTGCCCGTATCGCTGAAATTGAAATCGGGACTTTTTGCGGTGCTTCGTTCTTCGCCGTCAATCTGCCAAACGTAGTCCACTGCAAGGTTCAGCGCCCCAATGGTGCGGTTGGTGCAGTAGAGCGGTGTGTTCAGGCACGGCTCGCTCACGGCGAAATCGACCGCCGGCCCCTGCAGAATGCTGATGCTGCCGCGCAGTGTGTCGGTGCAGCCGTGGGCTGTGGCCACAACCAATTGTACCGGCTTGTCGCCCCACGTGCTGAATGTGGTGCTCGGATTGCGCACTGCAAACACAGAGTCGTTCATAGCCCACTGCCAATCAGTAATATAACTAACCGGCGTGGTGCTTTGGTCGGCAAACTGCACGGTGGTGAAACTGCAGGCCTGCTCTGGCGTGAATGCCGCTGTAGGCAGCGAATCGACAATCAATGTCTTTTTCAGCAAGTTGCGGCAACCGTTTGTGGTTGAGACCGTCAGCTGCAAATTATAGGTGCCGCTGTAGCTATAAGCGTGAGCGGGACTGGCTTCAGCCGATGTTTGCCCATCGCCAAACTGCCACAGGTAGCCGTTAATCTGTGATGCGTCGTTTGAGTGCGACTGGTTGCCGAACTCAATATCGCGCGTGGCGCAGAGTGCGGTGTGAGTGAAATCGGGCGTTGGCGCAATGCCCAACACTTCGATGTGCACTGTATCGGCCGCCTTGCACCCCAACCTGTCGGTGACCTTCACCCAATAGGTGCCGGTTGTTGCCACCGTCAGATGGTCGGCACTCGTTCCGTCTGACCACAAATAGTTTACAGCTTCATCGTAACCGTTCTGCAGATAAATATTATTGCCAATGCAGGCTTCAATGTTCTCACTCTCGAGCCGTGCCGTCACCGGAAAACTATCGATGCTGACGGTTATGGTTTCGCTCTTCCACGAGTAACCGGCGGTGTCGGTTATGACAACATAGTACTCACCTGCCGTGGTTATTTCCAACGAACTCTCGGTTGAGCCATCGCACCACAAGTAAGTGTACGGGCCATTGAGCGCAGCATCCCAAACAAGAGTGTCACCGGCGCAGATGGTGGTGTCGGGTAATTGTTCCGGCTCGGGGTAATAGACGTTGATGGTGTCGCAACTTGTATAACCAAAAGTATTTGTGACTGTTACCCAATAGCTGCCGGGCTTGCTGACGTGAATTACGGAGTCCGTTTCACCGGTATTCCACAGATATGACACAAAATTGGGGTTGTAAGCTGTAGTAATGGCCGTATCGGCGAAGCCGTAGGGAACAACAATATCTAGGCCAAGATCAATTGATGTCCTGCCGTACTTATCATATAAATAGTCGTATACTTTGTCTCGCAAATCTGCATCAACAGTGTTAAAGGCTATTATTTCGGCAATTTTGCCGTCAAGAAAATTACCATTAGGTGAAGCCGTAGAAATAACACTTTGCCCTATTTTGAAAGGGTTATCATTATTATAACTTCCAAAAGTACCATTATAAGTTCTACTTGCGCATATATTATTATTATTAAATATCGAATTTGTACTTTTTGCTCTTTCTAAAATTTCATATCCGAATACTGAAAAAGCACTAGATGTTATGTTTGAAGAAAAATTAATCTGTACTTGTTTGCTATTTGGCCAAAAAATAGCCCATATTTCTTTTCCCAATGTCCATACAGGTTGACTTCCCCATGCATTATACCGATCGTATTTCCCTAAAAAAATTGGTGAATTAACACCTACGAGATTTCCCGTGTTATATTGTCCTACAACAAACCACGTCCAACTATCAGTTCCAAGGTCAAGAATATCGCCGCCGGTGAGATAGGTTGAAACACCATTAAAAGATACGGCAGGCATACCGTTCAGCGCATTTTCGGCTATGGCAGGTCTTGCATCCGCACTTGCCTGCACAATCTCGTACTGATTCGGGCTTAAATCAAACCATCTTGATACTTTGCCATCGGTCAGTTCGACGCTGTCGGCACGGAGCCATAGTTGGAGATTATCCGTCGGGAAAGGGACAGTCTGCGCCAATGCCGCAATGTGCATTGCCACAAATGTGAATATCAGTATAATCCGTCTGCCCATTTCCGTCAATTTCAAAACCAACTGCCAATTAAGCAATTTTATTTGTCTTCGCGTGCGTAATTTTTACGTAGTGAGCCATTTTGTACGGAAACAAGGCAAAAGTGGCGGTTGGGTTCTAACCAAACGAATCAGAACTAAACATAATTTTCTGATTAAATTCGGATATATTTGGTTAGTGATAAAAAACCAAATTCGGACCTTTTGACAAAAAGTCGTACATAAAATGTGAAGATTTCACAAAAAGTCGTACATAAAATGTGAAGATTTCACAAAAAGTCGTACATAAAATGTGCAATTTTGCCAAAAAGACGTACATAAAATGTGATTATGCAGTGCATGCATGGTTTGACGGAAAAGAACGATAAATGTGTCAAAAAACGTAACGTATTTATAGAGAAAGGTGTTTCTTTGGAAAACAAAACATAAAATTCGCATATGCTGAATGGGAAATAACGGACGCACACAGTGCGTCCCTACAGAAATTTAGAACTTGACAAATGCCAACAGCAATAAAAATAGAAAACTTGTCGAAGCAATACCGCCTGGGGGTGATTGGCACTGGTACTTTGAGCCACGACCTTAACCGCTGGTGGACGGTGAACGTGCTGCGCCGCGAAGACCCCTACCTGAAGATTGGAGAGACAAACGACCGCGCCACCCGTGGCAACTCTGAGTACGTGTGGGCACTGAAGGACATAAATATGGAGATTGAGCAGGGCGATGTGGTGGGCATAATCGGCAAGAACGGAGCCGGCAAATCCACACTGCTGAAACTGCTTTCGCGAGTGACTAAACCAACCACTGGCACCATAAAATACCGCGGACGAATAGCTTCGCTGCTTGAGGTTGGTACAGGCTTCCACCCTGAAATGACTGGCCGCGAGAACATCTATATGAACGGCGCCATTATGGGAATGACGCGCGCCGAGATAACCCGCAAGTTGGACGAAATTGTCGATTTCTCGGGTTGCGAGCGCTACCTTGACACCCCCGTGAAGCGCTACAGCAGCGGAATGACCGTGCGCCTTGGCTTTGCCATCGCAGCCCACCTTGACCCCGAAATTCTTGTGGTTGACGAAGTTCTGGCCGTTGGCGATGCCGAATTCCAGAAAAAAGCCATCGGCAAAATGCAGGATGTGAGCAAGGGCGAAGGCAGGACGGTGCTGTTTGTGAGTCATAATATGACAGCGGTAAGGAATTTGTGCAAGAATGGCTATATTTTAAAGAATGGGACTATCGATTATCAAGGCAAAATTGAAACCGTAATATCCAGATATATAGAAGGTCAAAATGAGCGTTCTCAAATGTCAATCAAAGATGTTTTGGATAGAACAGGAAATGGTACATTCAAATTTGTGGACATCTTTTTTAAAGATGCCAACGGTAATACAAGGGACACTTTTGATGTAGGCGAGCCCGTTGTAATTCAGGTTTTTTATGAGTGCAACGACAGATACAAAAATGCTCAAACATCTCGGATTGATATTGGTATTAACGATATGTTAGGCAATAGGGTAACATGGTTAAGCACTTATATGTATACCGATAAAATCGACACCAAGAATTATATGGTGGAATTCCGTATTCCAAAATTACTTTTAAATGAAGGTTCGTACAATATCAATTTATTTTCTCAAGAAAACGGAGACATAGCGGATTGGATAAGAAACGTTGCCAAAATCAATGTTATATTCAACGATTTTTACGAAAAGGGGCGTACAATACCCGCGCAACAAGGGAACTTTATTACAGACTTTACAATATAACAAATGAAGAATTTTTTAATTGAACATCTATGGAAATGGATGGGAATTAACAGATTGTTATTCCGCCAAGACCAGCAGCAATTTCAGTTAGACAAAATGCAAGGCATTCAGAATGACATTTATATGGCAATGAAATTTAATGATACCATACGCGAATGCCCATGGTTGCAGCATAAAAGTTTTTCACCTGGCGGTTGGGCCGTCGATTATGGATGCCTATATACTTTGTATCGTGTACTAAATGATATTCACCCCAAAAACATATTAGAATTTGGATTAGGACAATCATCGAAACTAATCCACCAATATGCCAATTATTATAAAGACGCCAACGCCTTAACGTATGAGCACGATTCTGAATGGATAGAGTTCTTTAACAAAGGAAAAACAGGCGATTACAACGTGAATATTTATAAAACCGAATTGGAAGAAGTAGAATACCATGGAATTAAAACATTGTCATATAAGAATAATTGCGATGAATTAAAAGGACAAAAGTTCGATATGATAATGATTGATGCCCCATTTGGTTCAGAGCACTATTCCCGCTCACAGATTTTAAATATAATACCAGATTGTTTGGCAAGCTCATTTTGTATTATAATGGACGATTACAATCGACAAGGCGAACAGGAAACCATTAAAGAAATAGAGAATACTTTATCTGCTAGTGGAGTTAAATATTTAAGTGCTACATACAAGTCCAATAAAGAACACCTCATAATATGTTCTGAAGACTTGCGTTTTCTAAAAACACTATAACAGATAAAATGTTGCCTTCTAACCTTAAACTCAACCGCAGCTTCACCCACGACTACCGTTCACCGCACATCTACCTGATAACTGTGACTGTGGTGGACAGGCAGCCCGTTTTGAGTACGGTAAGCGGTACAGTGGAGAAGCCCAAGGTGGAGCTCACAGAAGTTGGCAAGGCTGTTAAGCGGGAGATTTTCGCAATTGAGAAACGCCATCCGCAAGTGAAGGTGCTTTTCAATATCATAATGCCCGACCATGTGCATCTTATTCTTCATGTTTTGGAGCGGCTGCCCGAGAAAATGCCTTTAGGCAACATTGTGGCTGCGTGGAAACAGGCTTGCGGAAAGGCTTATTCGGCGCTGTTGGCGGATGGCAAAGTTCAAGTAATAGGCGACCTGAAGGCCGTTGGTTGCGGTGCTTGTAGCGACCTGAAGGTCGCTTGTCCCGACGGACAACACGATGGCAATAGCCGTCTGTCGAGTGAAGCGAACTTCAGTTCGCAACAAGAAAAACCACCCTACCATCCGCTCTTTTCAAAAGGCTTCAACGATAGCATTCTCTATCACCGACACCAGTTGCGGAATATGATGGCATACGTGAAAGACAACCCGCGCCGCCTGCTGGTGAAAAGACTGCACAAAGAGCTGTTCGCCATTCGCCGCGGCATTTCAGTTGCGGGAATGACTTTTGACGCCGTGGGCAACATTGTCCTATTGCAAAAAACGCTAATGGCTGTGCACTGCCGTAGCAAATGGACGGAAGCGGAGCAAAAAGCCTATGCCGAAAAATGCATTTTGGCGGCGGAAAACGGCGCAGTTCTAGTAGGTGCATTCATTTCAAAAACCGAGAAAAAGATTGAGCAAACCGCCACAGAACGCCGTTTGCCCATTATCCGCCTTGTTGAAAATGGTTTTGATGACTTATACAAACCTGTGGGGCAGGATTTTGATTCCTGCGCCGAAGGCCGCTTGTTGCTACTTGCCCCGTGGCCGCACCACGGCGGCTACCGCAAAATAACCCGCCAGCAATGCAAACAAATGAATGAGATGGCGGAAGCGATTGCCGGAATTTAGGTTCAAATTTACGGCCAAACTTTCCAATGAAAACCAGCCAACTCTCCAAACAAAAAGCCGCCAACTCTCCAAACAAAAGACCGCCAACTCTCCAAAAAGTATTTGGAAAATATTGATTTTCTGTATTTATTTGCATAAATAAAAAATGTGATGGAAATCAAAGATTACTATCCACGGTGTTGTGACAAAATTGCAGAACAATTGCTGTCATCGGCTGGTGCTTTGTTGATTGAAGGCCCCAAATGGTGTGGGAAAACGTGGGTTGGTAAACATATGGCAAACAGTGTGTTGTATATGCAAGACCCTGACAAAGGTTTGGGTTATAGGCAATTGGCTGATTCTATGCCAAGTCAGTTGCTTAAAGGTGAAAAACCACGTTTGATTGACGAATGGCAGGAAGCACCTGTTTTATGGGATGCCGTCCGTTTCGATGTTGACCAAACGGGCGAATGGAGACAATATATTCTTACAGGTTCTTCAACACCTAATGATGATGTAAAGCCCCGTCATACGGGCACAGGCAGAATTGCCCGCTTGAAACTGCGACCTATGTCGCTTTGGGAATCACGCGAATCGTCGGGAAGCGTTTCGCTGTCCGAACTATTCAACCGCCCAGATGAAATTTCGGGTGAAAGCGAACTGACTATTGCCGATATTGCCAAAATAATCGCTCGCGGCGGTTGGCCCGAGGTTGTGGCAAAGCGAAGTTATTCGGCACAGATTGCACGCAATTATGTTGATGCTGTGGTAAATACCGAAATGTCAAATTCCGATGGTGTGGAACGGAATCCACACCGTGTCCGTCAGTTGCTCCGTTCGTATGCCCGAAATATATCGACAATGGCGGCACAGACAACCATTCTGGAAGATGTGCGGGCAAATGACGTAACTTTTTCTGACACAACAATGTACGACTATCTGAATGCTTTGCGGCGGATATTTTTGATAGAAGATGTTCCTGCGTGGAAACCTTCACTTCGTTCAAAAACCGCCATTCGCACATCCGACAAGCGGCAGTTTGTCGATCCTTCGATAGCCGTTGCCGTAATGCGTGCCGATGCCGACAGTATTATTGACGATTTCAAATACTTCGGTTTTCTGTTCGAATCGCTTGTGACGCGTGATTTGCGCATCTATTCGCAATATGTGGATGGCGAAGTGTTCCATTACCGCGACAAAAGCGAGTTGAAAGCCGATGTTATCATTCGTTTGCACGATAACCGTTGGGCAGCAGTGGAAGTGAAATTAGGAAATAAGGAGATAGAAGAAGGTGCCAAGCATTTGCTTACCTTGCAAAAAAAAGTGGATGCCGAAAAAGTCGGAGAACCAAGTTTCCTGATGATTGTCACGGGTGGACAGTATGCCTACCGCCGCAAAGATGGTGTTTACGTTGTGCCAATCGGCTGTTTGAAACCTTAAATATTTTGGTTACTTATTTGTTAACGAATAGCAAAAGCCATTGAACGCGCCAAAGAAGACAGTTTTAAAAAATATGGACCTATGGTAGATAACATACTATATTCAATTATTATTCCCCATAAAAACATCCCCGATTTACTTCAGCGATGCTTGGATTCCATTCCACGGCGCGATGATGTGCAAATAATTGTTGTCGATGATAATAGCGACTCTGAAATCGTGGATTTTAAAAACTTTCCCGGCATAAATGATCCTTATGTGGAAATATATTTCACCAAGAAAGGGAAGGGTGCAGGCTATGCACGTAATGTGGGATTGGAACATGCAAAAGGGAAGTGGGTGCTATTCGCGGATGCAGATGATTGGTTTTTGAAAAATATTTCAAAAACAATGAATAAATACGCGCATTCTGGGTACGATATGCTAGTATTCAGAACAAAAAGAGTTGATCATATAGGGAATGATGTAGATAATTATTTTGATGTTTTCTTTGATGAAGCAATTCGTAAAAAAAATTATGAGCCAATAAAATATAAATATGCAAGTGTATGTGGTAAATTTGTCAAACGACAAATAATAACGCAAAACAAGATCCGATTTCAAGAAGTGAAATACGCTAACGATGTAATGTTTTCTCTAAAAACATCAATCGTTGCTAACCAAATAAAAATCTTGGAGGACCAAATATATTGTGTCTTTGAAAGCGAAAACTCTCTAACTAGAAATAATTATTGGCAGAACTATTATGTGCGAACAAAGATTGCGTTAGGAGTTTGCAAATATTTAAAGGCTATTGGTGACAAATATAATTACACCCCTATTTTGTTTTTCTTTTATCATAATTTAATACTATCGAATAAGTTAGTGGCTTTATATTTGTTACCATCGATATGCCATTTTGTTGGGCTGAAACGTATAAAGTCTTTCTTTGTCGAAATGCTAAAAAAAGATTATCCAAAATATTTCAAATAGCCATAATTATGTCACTAACCACTAAACTATCCACCCTACGCTTTTTCTTCAAACCCCGCAAGTTTGTAGCGCAATACAAACTGTTCTTTGGTGATGAGTGGCTTGAGGCTTCAGTCGATTCCATTGCCCAATATATGTATAAGATTTTGTTTGTGGTGTCGGATGTGGCGTGGGGCGACGATGCGCAAAATCCAAAGATTAAAGGTGACGACCTGGAACCTGTGTTGGAAAAGATTAAAGCAAAATATCCCGACAAGGTAATTGTCCTGAAAGGCTCGTGGAACGCGCAACTTGCACACGTTCAAGCGGGGCTCGACTACATAAAACAAAACATTCCCGAAGCCACACACTGTCTTTATATAGATGGGGATGAGATATATAGAAAAAAACAGATTGAAGACTTGTTGGCAATGTCGAAGAAAATAAAAACATTTGATTGCGCCATACGAATTAACTATAACACCTACTTCAAAACAATTTATTACAAGGTTTATCCAAATAAATATCCTGTGCATTTGGTGTTGTTTCCGCTACGCGAATGGGTAGAATACCGAAACGAGCGCAACGTGAATGCAAAAAATGTCGATTGCCCGCATTTGTTTTACGAGCACCCAGGCTACGTACGTGCCGACGACGAAAAAATGCGACTGAAAATCGAGGCACACCGCGAGACGGAGCCAATAATCGGCGATTGGTACAACGATGTTTGGTTAGGCTGGACACCCGAAACTCGGAATTTCCACCCAACCAACCCAGAATTTTGGGAAGGAACTGTGCCTGTTGATGAAAAAGACTTGCCTAAAGTGATGGTTGATGCGTATAAAAAGATGAAAGGAAATGGAAAATGAAATTGATTAGAAAGATTGTCAACAAAATAGCATATCGGCTTGTTCCGAATTTGCGCCTGCTCGACGAGTGCGAAGATAGCATTCGGGCAATTATGCCTGTAAAGGAGAATCTGCAACTTGGGGGAGAGTTTATCAAGATAAACTATCCAACTCAACTGCGCAATGTTGCAATTGGCAACTACACCTATATCGGGCAGAATGCCAATATTTTCGGGACAAAAATTGGCAAATTCTGCTCAATTGGTCCCAATCTTATTTGCGGCACAGGTATGCACCCGACTAACGGCATTTCCACCGCACCAATGTTCTATTCGGCAGAAAACAAGAGCAATGGCACAACGTTATGCAGTAAAACAAAATATGAAGAACGCTCTTTGGTTGAGATAGGTAACGATGTGTTTATTGGAGCCAATGTGGTGATTCTAAATGGCGTAAAAATAGGCAATGGTGCAGTGATTGGCGCAGGCGCCGTGGTTGCGCAGGATGTTCCCGATTATGCGATTGTGGGCGGAGTTCCTGCAAAAATCATAAGATACAGGTTCCCCGATTCCCAGGTAAACGAATTGCAAAAAATTCAATGGTGGAATTTCTCGGATGACAAATTAAAAATGGTGGAGCAATATTTTTACGATACAGATAAATTCATTTCCGAATGCAAGTGTCAGTAATCATAGTAAACTACAAGAATCCGCCACTGATTCTGCAATGCGTCAAGTCGATTCTGCAATACGAAAAGACGGTTGACTATGAGATAATTGTGGTTGACAACGATTCGCAGGACGATACCGAGCAGCAACTTCGTGCCATTTGCCCAAATTTGAAATGGATTCAGATGGGCTACAACAGCGGGTTTGGCCGAGCCAACAATGCTGGAACGAGGATTGCGAAAGGCGATTTTATTCTTTTCCTAAATGCCGATACCATTTTGATAGAACCCGTATTTGAAAAGATGGCAACACGTCTTGCAGTAGAGCCGAAAATAGGTGCAGTTGGCTGCCGATTACTCAACAGCGACAAGTCGCTACAGTTGAGTTACCATAATGGCGACTGCTTTTTTCGGAAACTATGGTGGCGCAATCCGTTGGCGATTAAATTGGGATTTAGTCGACGAAACGAATTTGACAAATCCCGCATTGTTGCGAAACACAATCATAACCATTTGACACGCTGGATTTGCGGTACAGCAGTAATGATGCGTCGGCAGGACATTGTTTCACGAAATCTATATTGGGATGAAGATTTCTTTATGTATTGGGAAGATGTGGAACTTTGTCACCGCATACGCAAATCGGGAATGAAAATCGTATATATGGCAGAGCCGTCGATAATCCATTTAGGCGGAGGTGGCGCAAATGTGCCAATAGAAAGGTTCGCACAGATGGAGGCATCTAAACTGTTATGTATTGAGAAAACTCGTGGCAGCTTTATTGTTCAAATATACAAACAGCTAATTCGCAAAGAATTAAGATTGGAATTGAGATTAGAAAAGAAAGCAGGACATTCTCTTGAAAGGATGCTTGCTAAAGAATTAGCATTTTATGGAATAGAATATGAAAATACCATTTCTAAATAGCAGCGAGAAGTCTGTTGATAAATGTTTGCAAAACATTGCCGATATTCGCAAGACAAGCGACATACTTGCCATTTGCCCTACGCCAACTGGTTATTCGTGGTTAGGAGTGCAGGTAGCGACCTTGTCATTGTTTCCTGATTGCACATTTCAAATCCCGCAAGATTATTCAAATCAGACACTGACCGATGAACAATTGGCGGCAATTGCACAAATTATAAATGATTTGAACTTTAAACAGGTTGTTTTTAGCGGTTTTCTGCCATATTTTGCAAAACTGATAAATGCCTTAAAACCTGCAGTTACAACCAAGATTCTTTATCACGGATTCTTGTCAGAACTTTCAGGAAACGAAAAGCAGACTGCTGCTTTTGCCGAAATGCTCAAGTTATTAAAATCGAAGAAAATACAGATTGCCGGGTGCGTAAAGAAAGGTTTGGCGCATAGCCTTTCGAAAATGTTCGGAATCAGAGCCTGTGAAATAATATTGCCAAACAAGAGTATTGCAACTGATATAATTCCAATGACAAATGATGTCAACATTGGCTGTTTGGTCAACACTTCGTTCAGAAAAAACATTCATAATCAAGCAATGGCCGCTTTGATGGCTGAAAAATCCACGCTGCATGTTTTTGAAACAACAGAACTTGCCTATTTGCCGCAGAATAGAATAAAATATTATCCGCTAATGAATCATCGCGAATTTGTCAGTCTGCTATCGCAAATGACAATAAATCTGCACGTAACGTTTAGCGAAAGTTGGGGACAAGTTTTGGCGGAAAGCATATCGCAGGGAGTTCCCTGCTTATCGGCTTACACAAGTTCGTTTTTCGATTACGACGATGATTTGAAGCAGAAACTTGTGGTTGATGGATTTGATGATTCGTGGCATATCTACAAAAAGATAGAGGAAGTGCTGAATGACCGTGATGCCATAGGGAAGCAGTGCCTTGCGTACGCAAAACAACTGAATTTGTTGGCGGAAGAACGGCTGAAAGAGTTTTTGGAGTAATAAAGACTAAATAAATGAAATGTGGAATTATAATACAAAAGATTGAAGATGCAGATTGGCTTGCATTTGCATTTGTCTCAATAATCATATTTCTTAAGAATCTATTGTTTCATTATTCTTGTTTTGGTTATTTGGCATTTAGTTCTTTATGGAATTTCCCTATTGATTTTTTTGCGTTTTATCTCGCAAAGTTGTCGCCTGCTGTGTTTATTGCCAGTTTTGTTTTCATAACCAAGCGAAAATGGTGGCTTGTTCCAATATGCATTTTGCTTGATTTATGGTTGATTGCCGACTTGATTTATTATAGGGCAAATGGGTTCTTCCTCGATATGGATACAATAGCAATGGCGGGAAATATGGCGGGATTTTGGTCGTCGGTTGTGACGTATATCAACTGGTCGGTATATGCAATAGTCGCAACAACAATTCTATTGTGCGCTTATCTTGTATTTGTCTCAAAAAAGAAGATTGTAGGTAGTAAAAACAGTAATTGGTGTGGTTTTGCGATTGGAATGTCAATTGTTCTTGTGCTTGGATTATTCAACTGGTTTTGTGGTTATAAAAATACAAAAGAAACTTTGCCTGATCAGAACGATGGCTGGAAATATAATTGTATAACAGCAGTGCAAAATGTAGAGTCCGGCAATTTTCAGATGTTCAATTGGTGTGTCTCACAATGGGTGGAAGCGCAGAGCCCCATGCATTTTTTCCCAGCATTGGCATATTCTTGCTTATACAGGACTTATTATCATAGTAATAATGATGTGGAACTTTCCGAGTTAGATACACAAAATGTTGCCGGATTCATACAACAGCAAATGCCAATAATCCCCAATGCTAATTTAATTATTGTCATAGGTGAAAGTTTTGAAAGTTGGGTTGTCGGATTGTGTGATGACGACGGTGAAATTGTCGCACCAAATTTGACCAAATATGTATATATGGACAACACTTTGTATTGCAGCAAAATAAAGTGTCAGGTAAGGTCTGGTTCTTCTGGTGATGGTCAAATGATTATAAATACTGGCTTGTTGCCAATATCAACAGGTGCGGCTTGTATGACATACGGAAACAATATATATCCGAATATTGCTGAAAGTTATCTATATAGTTATGTAGTAAATCCATGCTCTGATGTTTGGAACCAAAAGCAAATGACAGAAAAGTATGGATATCGGAATTTGTTGCAGATGAATACAGCAAATTGGCAATCTGGCGATTCTCTTGCTTTTACAACAGCAAATGAGATTGTCGATACATGTCTTCAGCCATTCTCTATGCAAATCATAACAGTAACCACGCATTCCCCTTTTGATTGTGGTGGGCGGGCAAATATGCATTTCCCGATCGAGATGCCAGATAATCTGCGTAATTATCTCAATTGTATGCATTATGCTGATAGCTGTATGGGGGTGTTTTTATCAAGGATTGAAAGAGATTCGTTATTGAACAATACAACAATTGTAATTACTGGCGACCACACAATATTCAAAAAAACATTACTCACGGAGTATCAGCAGTTCGCCCAAAAATATAATTATCCTATTCCACAAGATGAGTCGTATTGTCCTTTAATAATTATGTCGCCAAAGATTGATGGCAATATCAAAATTGATGAACTATGCTACCAGATGGATATTTATCCGACAATAATAAATCTTGTTGGCGAAGAAGGGTATAGGTGGAAAGGATTTGGTGTAAATCTTTTGGATAGCACTGCTCGCCATAATCGTCCAATAAATGAAAGTGATGCTTATATATTGTCAGATAAAATTATTCGGAGCAATTATTTTAGAAAATAGAAAAATAAACCTTATTCACACAAATGGTTCATTATTTCACACAGTAAATATGTTTGACCAATTTTGCGTGTATAAGAATAAATCTTTTATGAAAACACATGCATACTAAATACAGAATCAAAAACCTCGACACCTTCCGTGCCATTGCCGCCATTGTTGTGATGATTGGGCATATTGAATTGTTCCGCCAGAACAACTGGGGCGGCAGTTTGTTCAATATGGTGCCAAGCGGCCACACTGCAGTAATGATGTTTTTTGTTATTTCGGGATTTCTGATAACATTTCTTCTAACAAAGGAAAAGGAACAATACGGGACCATTTCATTGAAAGATTTCTACTTGCGCAGAGTTTTGAGAATCTTACCGCTTTATTATTTGATTTTGTTGGTTTCCTCTCTGTTTTTCGTTGCCACACCCAAATTCAGTACAGTCGCATATGCGATAACCATTCTGCCAAACGTATCGCACGCCATAGGTTGCGGTTGGAGCGTTAGCCCACAAATTTGGGCGATTGGCGTGGAGAATCTGTTTTATATCTTTTTCCCGTTGGTTATGTTACTTGTGCCGAATAAACGGATGCTGATATTACTGTTGATTACGACCGTAGGCCTTGCCATTTTGCCACACGCCATTGATTTTGTGAACGTGCGGATAATCCAAAACAGTTCGCTGGCACACTTCAATCAAAAATTTTTCTACTGCAACAAATTCGATTCTCTGCTAATTGGATGTATTGCGGGATTTGCTTTTGCCAAGAACCATAAACTACTGAAAATCATTTATAATAAATGGCTTTTTTTTGTTTGTGTTATTGCCGCTATTGTAATGTGGGGTGGAAATATTAAAACCAAGCATTTCAACGATGAACTAATGTCGGTGTTGTTTACCGTCGTGATTGTAAATGTTTGCACAAATCCCTATTTGAACATACAATTCGAAAACCGCTTCACGCAATTTCTCGGCAGAATATCGTATGGCATTTATATGTACCATTGGATTATTCTTTTATTAGCGTTCAAATTCCTTCCAACGGAATGCACCGTATGGAATACGGTTTTGCTTTATGTATTTGTAATAACGGCAACTATTCTTGTGGCCTGGCTGTCATACGAAACGTATGAGAAATTTTTCTTGAATTTGAAACGGAGGTTTGAAAGATGAAAATGCCTCGAATCCTTCAATAATCCTACGTTTACCGCAAAGGCACTGCCGAGCGGCTCTGTCTCGACATTCACAACCATTCTGGAAAAAGTTGGTTATAATCAAATTTGTTATCTATAACTAACAAAATATATCGTTTTTTGTTAGCCGCAACTAGCAAAAACAGCCAAATGGCAAAATAAAAATTCCTCAAACTACCGAATGAAAATTCCTCAAACTACCGAACAAAAATCCCCCAAACTACCGAATGAATTTTGTTAAATGATTGCATTTCAATAAAAATGCAGTATATTTGCGGTGTAAAAATGTTGTTAAAAACGATGAAGAATACAAGCTATAGAATGCGACTTGTGGACTCCTTGCTTGACAGAAAATTACAAGGAAAGGGTGCTGTTTTAGTCGAGGGACCTAAATGGTGTGGCAAAACAACCACAGCCGCACAAAAAGCTGCAAGTGCTCTTAAATTGGGCGATGTGGGTGTCTTTAGACAAAGTCGCCAGATAGCCGAAATGAATCCGGCTTTGTTGCTTGAGGGTGCAGCTCCGCGTTTAATAGATGAATGGCAAACAATTCCTGAATTATGGGATTCGGTTCGTTCCGAGGTTGATGAACGAAATGCATTCGGGCAATTTATATTGACAGGCTCTGCCGTGCCTGTTCCCACCGAGCAATTGTTACACACTGGCACAGGACGTATTACACGGCTCATGATGCGTACAATGACATTGTTTGAGTCGGGCGAGTCGAACGGCACTATTAGTTTGAAAGACTTGTTCGAATCTCCAGAGCAAATTTTTGCTGAATGTAGCATTGACATTGAACAGTTGGCGTTTTTGGTTTGTCGTGGCGGTTGGCCTCAAGCCACTTTCCAGAAAGGACATTTAGCTCTTGACCAGGCGTTTGATTACTTCGATGCCATTGTTGCAAGCGACATCTCGCGTGTTGATGGCGTGAAACGTTCGCCCGAAAGAACTCGAACATTGATGCGTTCGTATGCACGGCATCAAGGAGCATCTGTCAACTATTCGGTTATAGCAACCGATATGCAGGCAAACGAAGGTAATGCACCCGATATCGATACCGTTGCTTCGTACATATCGGCATTGAAAAAAATATTTGTCGTTGAAGATTTGCCGGCGTGGAATCCGAATTTGCGTAGTAAGGCAGCCATCCGCACGTCTGATACCCGTTATTTTGTGGATTCGTCGATAGGTGTCGCAGCATTGGGTATAGGTCCAAAAGATTTTCTGAACGACTTAAATTCATTTGGCTTGTTTTTCGAGACTTTAGCCGTTCGCGATTTGCGTGTTTTTGCAGAAACAATGGACGGCTCTCTGTACCACTACCGCGATTCCAATGGCCTTGAGTGTGATGCGGTTTTGCATTGTCGCAATGGTTCGTATGGATTGATTGAGATAAAGTTGGGCGGTGATACTGCTATTGAAGACGGAGCAAAAAATCTTCATGCACTTGAGAAAATTATAGACACCACACGCATGTCAGCACCTTCGTTTAAAATGGTGTTAATTGGTGTGGGCAAGTACGCCTATCGTCGCAAAGATGGTGTTTACGTCGTTCCTATTGGCTGCCTAAAACCTTAACCCTATGCGCATACTTCATATAATCCCCCGATTACGCAAAGGCGGTGCCGAACGGCTCTGTCTCGACATTTGCAACCAATTGCAGAAACGAGATGATGTGCAAGTACGGTTGATAACTTTCTCCGATGAAAATCATTATCCGTTTCTCACTGAAAATCTTGATGTCCAGATAATTCCCGCTTCCGTTCAACTCTCAATATTCCACAAAAATGTGCTGAACATTGATGCCTTGCAAAAGGCGATAGAAGATTTTGCGCCAGATGTGATTCACACCCATTTGTTTGAGGCAGAGATTGTTTCGCATTCGTGCAGTTATCCGCAGGCGAAATGGTTCTCGCATTGCCACGACAATATGCGGCAGTTTCGCAATTTTGGCATTAAAACCTTGTTCAACAAGCAATTGCTGACAAACTTTTTTGAAAAATGCTACTTGTCCTCACGCTATAAAGCCAATGGTGGCAATACGTTTATTGCCATTTCGCACAATACGGAGCAGTATTTCCACAAAACTGCTAGGCATTACGATGTACAGCTTTTGCCAAACGCTATTGATTATGAGAAGTTCCACCGCGTCAACGACCAACAGTCAAGTACAAAATTGCGGCTTGTGAATGTTGGTTCATTGAATACAAATAAGAATCAAATATTTTTAATTGATGTTGCTAGAATTTTGGCAGATAAAGGATTTGATTTTGACTTAAAACTAGTCGGTGGAGGTCAGGATTACAGTATGTTGCAACAAAGAGTTGAAACACTTGGGCTTCAAAAAAACGTTTCGTTGTGTGGTAATGTGGATAACGTTGAGGACTATTTGCACGAATCGGATGTTTACGTTCATTCTTCATTGTCCGAAGCATTGGGGCTAACGATTATTGAAGCAATGGCCGCTGGCCTGCCCGTGGTAACCCTTGACGGCCGTGGTAACCGCGACCTGATTGTGCAAGGCAAAAACGGCTGTATGGTCTATGAGCAGGATGCCGAACAGTTTGCCGACCGCATTCTCGAAATATGGAACGACAAGCAGAAGTACCAGGAAATGTCGGTCTTCGCGCAGGAATTTGCCCGCCAATATGACATTAAACCATACGTTGACAGGTTGTTGGAGTTGTATAAAACGAATTGATTGTGATGAAACAAAAAACTCTCATACTTCTCTGCGACAATTACCCGCTCTCGGCGCGTGAGTTTTTTATTGACGATGAGATGCGAGTGATTGCACCCAAGTTCGATAAGGTGCTGATATACACCGCATCGGCTGATTCAGGTGAGAATCTGAACCGTTTTGTGCCCACAAATGCTGAAATCGTCTCATTTTCGCGGCAAAAATTGGAAAGCGGCAAACTAAAATCGGTTTTCCGCATTTTTAAGCCGATGCTTATGGCAGAACTTTTCTTTGCCTTGCGTGGTTTGCCCGTAAAGCAATGGTTGAGTGCCATTAAGATAATGTACGTCGAAATTCACCGTGCGACGAACCTAAAGGAAGACCTTGTTGGCCTGTGCAAGGCGAAAAATCTGAATCCGTCCGACTGCGTGTTCTATTCCTACTGGCACGACTATAAAGCCTTGGCTCTGGCGATGTTGCGGAAAGATGACAAATCAATCAAATGCATTGCAAGAGCACACCGATGGGACGTTTTTGCCGATAAAAATCTAATTCCATATCTTCCATTCAAATCGTTCATAATAAACAATTTGTCGCAGACATATTCAATCTCGGATGCAGGTAAAATCTATTTTGAGCAATACCTGAACTGCAAACTCGATGATAAAGTGACGGTTTCACGGTTGGGGAAATTTAACGACCGACAACCGAATATGGACAAGCCGTCCGATTCGGTGCTGATTTGCTCGTGCAGCAATCTTATTCCCGTAAAGCGAGTTGACAAGATTATCGAAGTTATTTCGCTTTTGCAGACGAAAAATATTCGTTGGGTGCATTTTGGTGACGGGTCGCTACGTGCGAACCTTGAAGCAATGGCTACCAACAAGTTGCAAAATGTTGAATTTGAGTTCCGTGGCATTGTTGCGAACAACAAGATTTTGGATTTCTATGCCGAAAACCACGTCGATTTGTTTATAAACTTGAGCGCGTCCGAAGGCATTCCCGTGAGCATTATGGAAGCATTGTCGGCAGGCATTCCTGTGCTGGCAACCAGCGTGGGTGGCACCGCCGAAGCCGTAAACAGCAAAAACGGTTTTCTGATACCTGCGGATTTTGATTCCCACAATGTGGCACAAATCATTGATAACTACTTGAATGCGCCAATTCCAGAGCAAAATGTCTATCGGCAAAATGCTTACGATTTTTGGCAAGAAAATTATGAGGCAGGGAAAAATTATAACGATTTTATATAAATGGCGTTATAGCTGGAAATGATTCGGAGCGATTGGTTCCGGAATAAGGTGATCAAAGAGTAATTGTCGTTTGTATTCCAAAATTTAGCGTAAAATTAGGAGTTGTAGTCCTAATTTTGGCGTAAAATCACGACTTATGCGTAAGATTTTACGCCAAAATCACACATTGCATGTAAGATTTTACGCTTAAATGACACTTTATTTGTGATAATTCTTACATTTGCATAAAAATGGAATATGGCTAAAGCGCGGAAAATATTACAAGTTGTCAATAATTTGAAAGACCACAAGTTCGGTAGGATTCTTGTTTTCACGGGAGCGCGGCAAGTTGGTAAAACCGTGTTTGTAAGACAGTTTCTGCCAGAATACCGATATCTGTCGATTGAGGACCCAACCAAAATCGGTCAGTTTACAACACTTACGGCCGAGCAGTGGCACTCGCTATACCCCAAAGCTGCGCTCGATGAGATTCAAAAAGAGCCCGTGCTGGTTGAAAGCATAAAGGCAACCTACGACCAGTTCGACGATGTGCGGTATGCTTTGTTGGGTTCAAGTCAGATTCTTTTGCTAAAAAAAGTACACGAGAGTTTGGCTGGGCGATGCTCCTTAATCGATGTGTATCCATTGACACTGAAGGAGTTACAGACAAACTCGTTCAACGATGTTGTGGCCGATTCCGCCTGGCAAACAATCCTGCGCAACCCAACAGCCAAATACGATTTCCTGCCGTCGTTTGTATTTCACCCGCAAATGGCTGAAATACACAAGAGTTGGTCATACTACTTGCAGTTTGGCGGGTACCCCGCTTTGGTCGACGATTCGCTCACCGACGAGCAACGCTATATGTGGCTTCATGATTATGTGCGCACCTATCTTGAGCGTGATATTCAGGATTTGGCAATGCTTCGCGACCTTGAGCCGTTCGCCAAATTGCAAAAAGCCCTGGCCGCTCAAACTGCCCAAATAATAAACTACGCCTCGGTGGCTAAAGGCATTGGCGTTTCAGCGAATACAGTACAACGTTATATTGAGTATCTAAATATTAGTTATCAGACGGTTACACTGCCGGCTTGGGCACGAAATGTTGAGAAACGGTTGGTTAAAGCCCCCAAAATACATTACCTCGATTACGGCGTGGTGCAAGCGGTGCTCAACAAGCGCGGCGGAATGACTGGACATGAGTTTGAAAGCACAGTTGTTTCGGAGATTTACAAGCAGACAAAGAACCTGCTGAAACAAGCGTCGTTCTACCATTTGCGTACGCACGATGGATTGGAAGTGGATTTGCTTGTGGAATTGCCAGAGGGGTATTTCGCTTTCGAGATAAAGTTGACTGAGCACGTTTCGGCAACCGATACGCGGCACCTGCGCAACTTGCAGGATTTTCTCGACAAGCCGCTGCTGCACTCGTTTCTGCTCTCGAACGACAATCAGACGCATCAGTTCAGCGATTCGATAACAGCGGTTAGTGCGGCGTATTTCTTAGGGTAGGTATGTTTGATGAATCTATGATACAGTGAAAATTATACAACCTTTGCAAAGACAATGCTAGAGTTTGAGTTATGAAACATCTTCTCATATTGGCCTACGATTTTCCACCATACGTTTCAGTGGGTGGCTTGCGGCCTTATGCGTGGTATAAGTATCTGAAAGAATTTGGTGTTGAGCCAGTTGTTGTCACGCGGCAGTGGGGCAATGTCTATGGCAACGAGCTCGACTATATTGCACCAGGCTCATCCCGTGAGACGCTTGTTGAAGAGACCGAATGCGGCACCATAATCCGCACGCCGTACAAGCCGAATCTGGCTAACCGGCTGATGCTCAAATACGGCAAAAACCGTTTTGCGCTTGTGCGAAAGGCGGTTACGGCTTTCTATGAGTTTGCGCAATACCTGTTTTTTGTCGGACCGAAATCGTGTGTTTATCGCGGTGCGAAAAATTACTTGAAAAACAATAAGGTTGATGCTATAATTGCCACCGGTGAACCGTTTGTGTTGTTCAAATATGCGTCGGCCCTGAGCCGGAAGCACAACATTCCGTGGATTGCCGACTACCGCGACCCGTGGACTGAAAACAGGAACCGAAACAAATGGTTTGGCAAATTAAACAAGTATTATGAAAGGCTATTTACAGCCAACGCCGAATGTGTCATTACTGTTGATGATTTCTTCCGGAAGCAGATAGGAACCAATGTGCACAAACCTTTCCACATTATCCCCAACGGCTATAACCCCGACGCCATAAATGCGGTATCAGGGATTAGTCAGAAAAACGATTGTTTGAGATTCGCCTTTGTCGGCACCATCTACAAGTGGCACCCGCTTGAGAGCGCGCTGCATTGTTTTTCGCTTTTTGCCGATTCTGCTACAAAGCCAAAATTCGAATTGAACTTCTTCGGGATAAACAATGCCGACGAATTGAATTCATTGCTGACCGGTAAGTTCCAGAATCTGATTGGGAAAGTGCATGTTATTCCACGGATGAATAATAGTCTGCTGATGCAGCAGTTGGCGAAACATAATGTTATGCTGCTATTCAACTACTACTCTTTCACGGGAACCAAAATATACGATTATCTGGGCTTGAAACGCAAGATACTGCTCTGCTATTCCGACGACAGCGAAGCCCGCCAACTCAAAGAAATGTACTATCCTACAGAAGAAATAGCCGGATTGAGCACCCATCTGCAGGAAGACCTAATTAACGCCACACATTCGGGTGTGATTGTAAAAGACAAAAACCATCTGCTGAGTGTGCTGGCCGATTTGTACGACGAGTTCCAAAAGACAGGAAACATCGCTTGCAACACTGTTGGCGAAGAAAAGTTTTCGAGAAGGGGCGGTGCAGAAATACTAGCCGATGTTGTTTTGAACCTATAGACTGGATTAACAATACTATTCCTTCGTCTTCCCATCACGATCATTCTTCGGTATCATCACGGCGGGGATTATCGGGCGCGCTCAGGTTTTCGGTTTCCATTTTGGTGAGTTTCTCAATCACCTTATTGTAGAGTTGCTCATAGTCGCCCAGATGGTTGCTATAGTACTTCATGGTGTTGCTAAACTGCTTTGGGGTTATGTCATATTTGCGAAGCACATAGCCATAGGCGCCTTCAATGCGGTCACGGTTGTGGTCGATGCGGCTGCCAGAGTACGACAGATAGCCTTCGGTCAGGTGGATGTCGACAAGCACGTCAACCAGCTTGTCCTTTTTAATCTCGGGACGGTTGCCGTCTTTGTGTGAGCACGACTGAATGGCAAGCGCCGCCATCAGAACCAACAAACAAATTCTCAGCATTTTCATGTCAATATCTCAATACGATTCAGTCACATGGACTCAAAACAAAAAAGGCCACCGCACGTTCACGGCAGCCTTTATCTTAAGTTTATCTGATCTTACGTTTCGATTTCGACTTGCGGATGTCTTCGAACTTGACGCCGAGCATAATCTCATGCGAACCGTAGCTCGACGAGCTCAACTTCGAAATGGTCAAATCGTATGAGTAGCCGATGTTGATCATATCGTTGTAGTTATAGCCCACAAACACAATCACTGCTTCAGGATTCTTGAAGTTGTAGCGGAATCCCAAACCGCCCCAAACCATCTTCTGATAGATGACGCGGCAGTTGATATCAGTCATGAAATCGTAGTGCGGTACAGTTTTGATAAGGATCGACGGCTCAAGGTCGAAGTTACGGTCGATGTTGTACTTGTAGCCGCCCTGGATGTAGAAGTGCGGTTTCACGCGGCCGTCTTTCACAAGGTAATCGCCATCGTACTTGTCGAGCAACGACATATTGTTGAAGAACAAGTGGTTGAACGAGATACCTGCGTAGTACTGCGATGTGTAGAGATAGACACCGAGTGAGCCGTCAGGATAAACCTTCTTGTAAACCGTGTTCTGGAATCCGTTCTCACCTTCGTTGAGCTGGACGTTGATGTCGGACAAATCGACTTTCTGCTGAACAATACCCACAAACAGACCAGCCGATATGCGGATGTCGCCCGTGATGCGCAGATTATAACTGTACGAGCCGTAGGCGCCCATGTTGCCGATTGGTCCGGTCACATCGTTGAAGATGTAGCCACCGTAGCCCATTGGCATCACCTTGTGCGGTCCGTAACCGCCGAGCATATAGGTCTGCGGTGCGTCCTTCACGCCGGCAAACTGATAGCGGTAGTTCGTCTTAATCTGCCAATAGTCGCTTGTGCCGCCAATAGCAGGGTTAAGCACATACTCGTTGAACATGTACTGCGAGAATTGCGGCAGTAACTGTGCTTTGGCCGTCGGGACTGCAAGTAGAGCCCCAGCAAATACGGTTAAAATAATCCTTTTCATAACTGTATTACCTTATAACTGTAACAGGTCCTGTAACTTTCTTTCCACCAAGGATACCATCGCTGCATTGGATAACGTAGTAGTAGGTACCCGACGGAACCGGTTTGTTCTTCTCATTGCGTCCGTTCCACTGATTAGCGTCGGAATACTCTTTTCCGGTGCCCGAATATTGCCATACACGGCCGCCCCAGCGGTTGAACACGTAGATTGTGACTTTATCGTAAGATGCAAGACCTTCAATCTTCCAAGTCTCATTATACTCGTCGCCATTCGGTGTGAACACGTCAGCCGGATGGATTCCGCTTATCGAGTTGACGATGACATTGTCGTAGTAGTTGCAACCCAGATCGGTGACGCTGTAAAGCGAGTCTTTGAATTGCGCGTCCACTTCGAATGTCACGCTGTCGCGAACCTTAACCATCACCTTGCCGAACGACTGTGCAACTATCGGGTTGCCGTCGTTTGTCGACTCATAGCGCAGGCCTGAACCTTCGGCGTTGAGCTTGTCGGCAGGTGCCCAATCCCAAGTCCACAATGCGTTCTCTGAATATACAAACTCAACTGGCATGTTATCGAACTGTAGCTGGTTGGCTTCGAGTGTCAGCAGACCGCCTTCCGGAACTTCATACTCGCCGGCAATGAAGAGCTCGTCGCTTGTAGCATCGTCCATCGAAATGGTTGCCGTCAGTTTCTCGGTCGGGCGCATTGTGATGGCTCTAATCGAGTCGATGGCCACGCACTGATTGTCGGCAATCTCGAAGTAGTAGGTTGTCGCGCCACCGTAAGGCATGAATGCATCGGCCCATGCTTCGGTAGCACTTCCACTACCTTCGGCAAACATTGTGACATTCTCGCCACTGATGCTATTGCCATGGTTGTAGACTGGCTTCTTTTCTTCCGGAATAGTTACTGTAGCAGGTTCGGTCGATGTTGTATCAACAGAAACTGTGCCCGTTGTGTCTGTTCCAGGTACCGAATCGTCGCGGAAGCGGATGTAGCGGTTGAACCTGTAAGCGATTGCCGAATCAGCCACATTGGTTGTGTCAGTAATATTGGCAGATGTTGTGTCTGCCGGTGTCGGCTGCGATTCTTCAACATCTTCGCTCTCAAGCTCTTCATCAGTCAAAGCGTAGAACTTAAAGCTGTTGAACGTAACTTCCGATTTCACCTTGGCGGTCAGTTCGTCGCTCGGGCAGGCGAAGATCAACTTCTCATCGTTCTTGAATGATGCGTCTGCACGCAGGCTGCTCTTGCTGCCAAGCTTATGCTCAATCACTACCGGGCAGAGCAGAGTGTCGCCGAATCCAACTGTGATGGTGTGCGGTCCTGCAGTAACCTTATCGAAGATATGTGCTTCCTGAACATCACCACCGTCAATCTGGTAGTACTGCTTAAGATCGGTAATGGTCGACGATACCTGGCTTGTAACCATTGCAATGGCGGTAACTGTAATCTTACCGTATGAAAGTTTTCCATCAGCAGTGTAGTTGTAGCAGTCAGGCTCGTCATCGGCTATATTACTTATCGTGATTTCTGGACGCTCTGACATTATGGCCAGGCTAACGGTGTCGCTTGGGCAACCTTTAGCGTCGTAAGCCAAAACCTTATAACCACCAGCTGTCAGCAAGTCTGTGAATGTCACATTTGCCATAGTTCTGGTTGAGTCGAAGCTGACTGCGCCGCCATTATCAGGCATGAAGTGGAATTTAACCATCGAACCAGTCCTACCCTTGATGGTGTCAATTGCAATCACAGCGTCAGTTGTGTTGTAGCAACTGCTTGCAGCTGTATTGGCGATTGCGAAGTTGATTTTTTCAGGTTGGGCAACTTCAATTGAATCAACTTTGACGCAGTTCTTGTTATCGGTTACCTTAACTGTATAGGTTCCGGCAGTCAGGCCTGAGATTTTCTCGGTTGTTTCGGTGCGGCCTGTCCATTCATACTGGAATCCACCGTTCTCGCTCGTAGCTGTTACCGAAACTTCACCGCTATTCTCACCATAGCAACGTGTTTCCTGAGCCACAAGTTCAATTCGGAATTCCGACAAGTCGGGAACTTCAACAATTGTCTTGTACTCGCAACCACGTGCGTCAACTACATACAAGCCGTAGTTGTCGGTTGCCAGACCAGTAATGTCAGCTTTACCGTCATCTGATACTTTAACAATATTATCAGTCCACTCGGTATTGCTGAAAGTATAGGTGAATGGGGCGTTACCGCCTATTGTCTTCTTAATGCTGATTGCACCAACAGTCTCGTAGCAAGGTGTTCCGATAGCCACAAACTGAGCCAGCAGGCTGTCGGTAGGCTGAGTGACTGTAATTGTATCAGTTATCGAAATGGTACCATTGCGCTGCGAGATGGTGAATCCATATTTTCCGGCTTTCAAACCTGTAATCAATGCGCCTTCAGCTACAGAGTCAGCAGGCCACATCGGGCTACCCCACTTGTAGGTGTATGGCTCATAATAACCACCGACACCTTCAATCTCAATAGCACCGTCGCTGCCACCGTAGCATGCTGTTGCCGATACTTGAACAAGTTTGTAAGTCAGCGGACGATGCTCTATAGTGATAACGGTATCGATTGAGCAACCATCAGGATTGTTGTCTTCCATGTGCAGCATATAATCGCCTTCGCAAAGCAGATAGATGGTGTTAGGTTCGTTGGCATCAGCCTCAATCGGGTTGCCGCTGGCATCGGCCCAAGTGTAGGTATAACCCGGAACGCCACCCTTGCCTATTGCTGTGATAGCACCATTGCAGCTGCCCGAAGTACTCAAATCGGGATCGCGATGGATTTCAACCTTCAAGGCGCGGTTATCTTTAAGTTTGAATGTGTCAACTTTGCTACAACCATTGGCGATGCTCTTAACCTTCACGGTATTGACACCATTGCACAAAGTGATGCTCTTATCGTCGTCAGTTTGAACGCCGTTCCACCAGATATACAATTCAGAGTGGTCGTAAACATTGTCTTCGTCGTATACACGGCCAAGTTTTGCCGAACCTGTGCAACGTTCCAGGCAAAGAACTCCAACTTTGTTGATTACAGATAATTTAAGTGTTCCATTGTCTTGAACTTCAACTATTGAATCAACCTTACATCCCAAACCGTCTTCAACAACAATTTCGTACATATCGGCACCCATTGCAACCGGGCTTGGTCCGTTCCACTCTGAACCGTCGGTAAGCGATGTCCAAGTGTATGTGTAATTTCCTTCTCCGCCTGTAACTGTTGCTATTGCGGTACCTGTCGGCGTTGCGCACTCCGATTCGGTAGTAACAACGTCAAGAATGACAAGCTTGCTTGTAGGTTCAACAACTTTAATGGTGTCTTTAGCTTCGCATGCACCGTCAGATACTATTACTGTATACACGCCTGCACCTACATTCTCGAACGAGTTTGTAGCATTGTCGATGCTGACGCCGTCTTTCTGCCAAGCATAAGTCAGATTGCCCGAACCGCCTTCGGCTGTGATTGAGAAGGTAGCTGTTTCGTCACCCAAGCACTTAGGCAGTGCAGTGATGGTCTTGGTTATTACAATCTCTGCGGGATCAACAACGTCTATCGGATCGCTTATGGCGTCGCAGAACGAAGTGTTATCTGTAACCTTAACGGTATATGTTCCTGCGGTCAAGCCAGACATGGTCGGTTCGGCTGTGGTTGCAATCACACCGTTTCCATCAGACCATTCGTATGTGTAGTCACCCGAGCCATTCGTTACCGATACGGTAATTGAAGCGTTGTCGTCGCCGTTGCACGAGTTGGCTTTAAGATCAGCAAGTGTTATCGTCATTCCTTCGGCCACGGTCGATATTGTGGTATCGATAAAGCAACCTTTATCAAAGTCAAGTGCATCGAATGTTCCGGCATCGTAGATACGGAATTTGATTCCACTGGCACCTGAAAGGCCGGTTGCCGTAAGAGTGGCCTGGTTGATTACCAAGTCAGGCTGGTCTTGTGGCAGACCCATATATTCCATATGGTAGTCGCCTTCAACCTTACCGCCAGTTACTGTGAATGTTACTGCGCCATTGTTAACTGTGCAAGATGTTGCCAGTGTGACATTGGTGTTGGTAACCATCAGAGTGTCGGGTTGGCCGATGCTGAAATCCAAAGAATCCTGGCAACCGTCTTCGTCTGTTACAATCACTTTGTATTTATTGCCAAACGGCAGTGTGGTGAAGCTTGCCGAGAAGTCGTCAGCTGATGTAGCGGTGTAACCGGCCACATCAAAGTCGAAATGAGAAATCAGCTCTTTGGTTGCCGAGAATGTTGCGACACCGTCGCTGCCGCTATGGCAAGTAACATCGCTGAGAGCATCCTGGCTGATATGGATTTTATCGGGCGAGCCAACTTCAACCTTAATAACAGCTACGCAACCCATAGCGTCGGTTGCGCGGACATAGTAGATTCCTCTGCAAAGGTCGAGAGTATCGGTTTCGTATGTTCCGCCAACGTAATACTCTTCAGTAAAGTTTTCGTCGCGAGCCCACTCCCACTTCACAATGGCGCCCGAACCGCCGATGGCCTTGGCTACAGCATGAGCGTCGCAAGCACCGTAGCAGCTTTCGCGCAAACCTATTGGCGAAATGTAGCTAATAGTGTGAGTGTTAGGTATCAAAGCACTTGGATTCAACTCTTTCGAATCGAATGTCAAAGTTTGCATTTTGCCTTCTAAATTGACATCGGTAAAGCTAATTACCGCATGTTGCAATTTACCAACTCCGTCAGAGTAATCGCTACCAACTTCAACAGCCCAACCACCTTCGGCTGGATTCAAACCATAAATTTCGCTCCAGTCTCCAGTGATTCCGAACGTACCATTAACATCGGCGCCGAAAGCCCATGTTTTCATCTGGTTGAAGAAATCAACGTCAGATTCAGTTGTGAATATGAAATCGAAGTTTCCTGCATTAGAAGCCCATGGTTTCAAGCTATTATTGTGATCTTCAGTATGGTTATACAGCTTCACCTTGTGTGTTCCGTCAGGTGATACCAAATAGAACTGAATGCCATAAGCCGTTGCATAATTTCCTTTCACACTCACTTTGATTTTTGTTGAAGGACCAATTGAGAAGGGCTTAAGTGTACCAATGCCAATCGTAAATTCAGGTAAAATTGAGACAATCCTTTCATCAGTAGCGATGCCACAAGTGGCGCTTGTAGTGGTGAGTGTCAGGGTTACCGAACCTGCCGTCAAATCATCTGGACCTGGCGTATAGATTGCGTTGATGTTTGAATCATCGTCGAATGAACCATCGCCTGATGATGTCCAAAGCACGTCGCCAAATTCGGCGGTTGCACCCTTGATTTCGTAGTCGACACCGTAGCAGATTGTCGTGTCGTTACCGGCAAAGGCTGTCGGGCCCTGCTGGTTATCGATTGTTATCTCAAAGTCTTTTGAGCATCCGAAATTAGCATCGCTAACGGTGCAGATGAGTGTGTAAGTACCTGCCACCGTACAAGCAAATGTCGGATTTGCAATGCTGTTATCGTTGAGATAATCAGCGCCATTGCCTGTCCATGAGTAAGTGAAACTGCCGCTACCGCCAGTTGCTGTTGCGTCCAAATCAACGCTACCGTTGGTGCACGATGTTTCGGTTGACGGCAATATGCTTGCTGGCAAGTCGTGAACTGTAACATCCATTTCCGTGGGTGCCGCGGCTTCACAACCATCGTTGTAGCTTACCGACACTTTATGTGGACCGGCTGCCGGCCATGTGTAAGTGAATGATTTTGATGTCTCGCCTGTCTGCTCAACACCGTCAACAAACCACTTGTAATCACTCTTTCCTTCATCGGTAGTGTAAGTACCGGGTTTGCCTTCACATACTTCAGCATCACCGCCTATGGCTGGAACCGGAAGCGGTTTGATGGTAATGGTTATTGATGAAGTTGCATCATCGGCAACTGTGCACGGGGTTTTTGATTTTGCTGTCAATGTCAGGGTTACGCTTCCTGCAGCCACATCATCACTTGTGATTGAGTATATTGCGTCCAAGGTTGTGCCGAACACAATCGAAGGATTGCTGCTCGAACGCCATTCAAGTGCTGAATAGTTTTCGGCAGTTGCTGATAACGAATAAGTAGATTCGCTGGCACAGATTTCATCGTCAGTTCCGGCATTGGCTGTCGGCTTGGCGACAAAAGTTATCATCTCTTCGTCATACACCGATTCGCATGTACCAACCTGCTCTGTCAAACGCAATGGGAATGAACCTTCTTTGTCGGCAACAAACTTTGTTGATGTCACATGAGCTTCTGTTGAAGTTGTTGACCAAGCCAAATTAGATGTAATGCCTGTTACTGACTGTGCTGCAACTGGCAAATCGTATTCCAGACCACAAACAGTTGCGGGTAAAATGTCAGGTTGCGGTTTTGGATTCACTGTAAGTGTCATTGATTTCTCACCTGAAGCGTCGCATCCATTCTGCGGTTTGGCTGTGATTGTCACCTGTTTCCATGCGGTTGCAGGCAGACTAGAATTATAAGTTGCCTTGTGTTCTTCAGTCAAATCAAGAGTTCCGCCATCAGAAGCAATCCAAACATATCCGTCGAAATTCTCGTGTTTTTTAACTTCAACAGTATATGATTCACCAGCGCAAATTGTTGCTTCGTAATCATTGAACTCTATAACCGGTTTAGCCTGGAAGGTAACTGTGGCGGTAACTTCCTTGCTGCTGCAGTTTGTATTCGACTCAACTACACCGATTGTATAATCGCCATAAGCTGTACCAGTGAGAGCCAATTTTACCTTTGCTTCTGTTCCGGAAATTGCTTCTTCAACTATTTGCACACCCGACGGGATACTCCATGCAACGGTGTTACCGCTTGTAATAGTAGCAATCAGGTATCCATCGTCAGTCGGGCCACATATTGATTTGCCAGTAAACGATGGTGATGGAACACTATTAACATGGAATGTATAGTCTTTGGTTAATGTGCCACAGGCTGCTGTTGTAATGGTTGCAGTAAGAGTCACATCTTTTCCGGCATCAGATGCATCGGGCGTATAAGTTGCCGTCATTGACGATGCTGTTCCGGTTGTTTCCAGTGTGCCTTTATAAATGGCATCATCTTTTGACCATGTCAGAGTTGTGTTGTTGGTTGCGGTTGCGGTTGCAGTTGCCGGATCAGTTCCACAAACATCTATAGGATCTGACAATGTAAGTGTTGGATCGGCATGGAAAGTAACATATACCACTGCGCTTGGTTCTGACAAGCAACCGTCTTTTTCTTCAACCACTGTTAATCCATAAGTTACGCCATTGTCACCACTAAGATTGGCAGTTGTTGCCGTTGCAGGTGTAACAACGAATGTGGCGTCACCGCCATTGTTCCAAGTAAGGTTTCCGCCAAGACTCGGAACTGCTGTTGCTATGGTAGACAAACCACAAACATCGCCATTTGAGCCTGCGCCTATTGGATTGATTGATACTGTGGGAACAGGTTTCACCTTAAGTGTATAATTAGCACTTTTATCGGCACAAACTCCATTACCTACTGTTACTTTTATTATTACATTGTTGGTGGCGTCCATAGCGCTCGGTGTGTATGTCGCCGATTTTTTATCGGCACTTGCCGTCAATGTACCGCTACCATTGTGTTCCCACAATATTGATTCTTCATTTTCGATTGTAGGTGTAATTGTCACAGGGGTTGTTCCGCAAGTTTCGCCGTTATTTGGTGTAAATGACACGGTTGGCTCATTGTAGAAATTCAAAGTAACTGTTTTTTCAGCGCCTGTGCCTTCTTTATCGCTATAACCGACGCAACCGGCTTCAGTCTCGGTTTCAGCAACTCTGAAGATATACTCACCTGGCTGTGTTACTGTTACGTTCAACCCATCTATAGTGACGTTGCCAGCGCCTGTGCCGCCTATGCGTTCCGCAACCAAGGTGCCACCCATGCTGGCATTAGCAGAGATTGTTTCAGTAAGGCCACAAACCGGATGATTTGTTGACGTGATTTTCGGTTCCGGTGTTGCAACAATTTTCAATTCCATATCGTCAGATACAGCATCGCAAGTTCCGTTTGTTACAGTCATAGTCAGCGTAACGGTTCCAGCGGCAAGCAAATTCAATGTCGGTGTTTCGGTATCGGCACCCGATGCTATTGTTGCTAACGATGGATCGTCCACTTCCCATAAAATGGCGCCTTTATCATGATTCTTGGCTTCCACGCCATTCGATTTAAGTACAGTGTACGAACCTTCGGCTAAGCAGACCTTATCATCAGAACCCGCATTTGCTTCCGGTGCTGGTATCGTTTTGACTTCGGCCTTTATTTCTTCAGGATAATCGCTTGGGTCATCGTAGACTCTAGCAAAATTTGTGCGGTCTGTACATCCTTCACTGTCAGTAATCGTAATTGTGTATTCACCGGCAGGAAGACCTTCTAATGATGCTTCTCCAGCAGGGAAATCATAAGTTGTTCCACCTAATGTTGCTGAATAAGTGTATGGTGCTGTGCCGCCATCTACATCTGACACTGTAATCACACCCGATTCCTTATTAGCGCATGTTTCCTGCGCGCTGGCTTTACCTATAATTCTGCCTGGACCGTGATCATAGTTGTCATTCTGGCCTAATTCACGGAACCATGGCGCATATAAGAACGGGGCTGATGCAAACTTACATCCCTTACCATCAGTTATCGTAACCGTATATGATGCTTGCGGCGCAGCAGTGATTTGTTCAGCATTTGAAAAAATACCGAGATACCCTGTTTTTCGCCATTGCTGCGAATATGTTCCAACGCCGGTACCACCACTTGCAGTATAACTTAATTCTATATCATCGCCCCAACATACTGCGTCAGCTTTTATATCAATATTAATTTTAAAATCCGGATTGGCATAACCTACATTTACGGTTGCAATTGTCACTTTTTTCCCATCAGGACTGAATCCGGCGCTGTATGAACCGGCTTCCAAATTCTCAAATGGATGGGCATTGCCATAAAACTCATCCAACCATACAAACTCATGGCTAACTGCATCAAGGTAACCCAAAACCAGATTATAATCACCTGTACCACCATCTACTGTAACTAAAACACCACCATCATTTTTAAGATTGTCGGCATTTGACGGACACGATACGTGAATAGGTTTAAGATCCAGATCCAATACCGGATCATCTTTTGATGCCGCAAGGTCATAACTCCTTACAAGATTATATGCTAAATTTCTTGCCGATAAGAAATTCTTAAAGAACTCGTTGCGAATAAGTATTTGCGATCCTGCAGCTTCGAAGGTCAAGTTTGAAGCCACGCCGAAATCCCATTTATCGCAAGTTACCGTTGAGTTCTCAATGTTGAGAGCCGTTGCGTTCTCGGTTGCCGAGAAGACAGCGCAGGTAACATTATAGCCTGCCGTATTGAGCGAGCCCGACTTCAGGGTTATGTTGCCTTCGGTGGTCAGATCGGACTGAAGCGTCCAGTTGCCGCCGTCGATGACTATTCCGCCTTCAAGCCTGCTGGCAATGCTGACTGTGTTGTCGCCATTGCCCGAAAGCACCAGCGAACCGCGCAGTTTGCCAAAGTCGGCATTGGCATCAGTATTGATTGAACCGCCAATGGTCAGATCCTTCTTGCCCGAGAAGGCAAAATCGGCGTTGGTAGCTGTCAGGCTGCCTATCACCACTGCATCCTTGAGCGTGACGGTATTTTTGTCGCCACTGAACGAATTCTCGTCGAACACTACACTTGTTCCCGATTCAGGAAGTGCCGCACCCGGCTCGCCGCCCGATGTGACTGCCCAATGGTTCGTGTCTGACCACTTGCCACTGCCACCTACCCAGAATCTCGACTCTTGACCGAATAGTTGCGCTGCAACTAATAAAATCGATACGGTAAAAATGTGTCTCTTCATAACGCTTATAATTAAGTGTTGCTATTTCCTTTTTGCGCTCTGCATACATTTGTGTACGAAAAGCGCATAAAAGTAATTTTTTTTAAAAACGACATTTTTTTGTTTTGATAATCCGACAATAAACGTCGGTAAATACACAAAAATCAAGGTTAGGCTGAATTTGCGGTACGCAAGTTGGTGTAGTTTAGGCGATAAACACCAACCGGTAATAGTAACGCAAACCTGGAATAAAAATTGTGCCCCACCTATATATAATATGGTAACGGCCGGACTTTTTAGCCCCGCATAACTGGTGGTTCACCTAACCAAAGCAGCCGTGCGGTTAAAAATCGTAGTAGATATTCTGCAGCGATGTGCGCAAACCAAACGTTATTAAGTTGTTCGCTGTTTTTGAACCATCAGCTTCTTCAGAACGTCGTGTGAAGCCTACATAAACATTCATATTGGTGCGCGGATTGATAAGAAAAGCTGCTTTTGCGCTGGTATTCTGCAGAATAACTTTCTGCCCCTGCCCTATCTCATTGTAGTATTCCGATGCGTGAGTGGTGTAGTCGGCAAAGATGTTACTGCCCATATTCTGCCCGCCAGCATCGCGGCCCTGCATTGCGTGGATGTATTTTGCTTCTACAAACAGACGTTGGAAATTGTAGCGTCCGATGAGCACGAACTCACGGAAATTGCTGCCCAGCGGATGGGCAATCGGCTGACGGAAGTGCCCGTAGTTCTGAATATGTGTGACGTGCGAATACATGAACGGCCGAGCAACATTCATTTCTGCTTGAATGTCGAGATGTTCTAACCCAAATAAATCGTATGTTTTGTAGCCTGCCTGCAATGCCCATTTGTTGGCCCACCAACCCCATTGGATTGTTGAGTCCGACTTGTTGAACTTATGTTTGATGCCGGCTTTCACATTCTCAAGTTTGAACTCATCAATGATGAACTGCCCGTAGAACACATGGTTGCCGCCCAAAGTGATTTTTCCTGTCACGCCCATCAGAGCATTATCAGGCGAGCCAACAGAGAACTCGACAGGGCGGGTGAAGATGACCGGATTTGCGTAGTTAATATCGAATCCGCGATGGCCAATACTGTCGGCGGCAGCCCAAATGACCGACTCAAAGAGTCCGATGTTGAGCCACGGTGTCACCGACCAGTCGAGATAGTTGAACGAGCCCCATTTCTTATCGTGCGGATGGCCGTAGTCGTAGTGCTTTGTAAAATCTTGAAATTGAGCCCAAAGATTGACATATTTGATGTTCCAGAAGTCGGTTGTTATACGCAGATAGGGATAGTTGGCCGCAACATCGCTTAACAGCATCGAGCGGTAGCCATCACCAATGAAGTTCTTGCCGTGACCGAATGTGATGTCGAAATGCTCATCGGGCTGAAAGCTGATGGTGGCGTCGGCCCACGCATAATCGTAGCCGTCGTCTTTGAACACCTTATATGAGCTCTGCCCCGGAATCGTCTTCACATCTTTCACCACCTGGCCGCGATAATCGTAAAATTTTGCCTGATTCTCATAGAAATCGGTGGTGACAAACACATATTTGCCAAGCCGCGCGTTGAGTATTATGCCGCGGGTGTTTACCCAACTCATCTTGTCGTAGTCGCCGTCGCGGCCAAGCTCAAAATTCATAAGCGGGTCGATGGTGAACTCAAAATCGTCCTGCCGGTAAGTTATCCAACTGCGGTTGAGCAGGATATCGGGCAACTTGCGGCTCACCTGAATGCGGTAAATTGAATCGGCATTGACGGTGGTGTTCACCTGCCGGTTCTGATAGGGCTTGACCGACGTGTGGAAGCGGTTTTGCTTCTGATAGACATAGCGGTCGTAGTGGTTGAACTCGTGTTCCATATAGAGTGAGTGCGACTCTTGGCCACGCGCCACTAGTCCGCATGCTGTAATCAAAATCGATAAAAGAATCCGTCGACCCATTTTGTCTTTTTTTAGCGAGCCGAATTTAAACGAATTTGCGCAAACCGATGTAAGTTTTTGGCAAACAGCCCGCAATTTGACACCAAAGTTTCAGCAAATTGGCTTTGGCTATCAAAAAATGATATACTTTTATAATCTAAAATGGCAACCGATGATGAGAAAACATCTGACACTTTGCATATTATCAATATTTATTGGTACGATATTGTCTGCGCAGGAAAATCCGAAAATCAAGAAGGATTCGTTTTTTGCGTCGCCAATGGGGCTTGAAGATGCCAAAAAGAGTCTGGCAAAAGGCGAGCACTACTATAAAAAAGGCGCCGGATTGTATGACGAAGCGCTGAAATACTACATGAAGGCCTACCGCTATAACAATCGCAACGCAGCGCTCAACTACAAGATTGCCGTCTGCAACCTGATGGGCAACAACCGCGAAGACGCTCTCGAATTCCTGCTCAACAGCACCCCGTCGGTGGCAAAAGACTACTTCTACCTGCTCGGCCGAGCCTATCAGTACAACAATCAGTTCGACGAAGCCATCAACGCTTACCGCAGCTATCTGCAAGGCTGCTCGAAAATCGACTATGCCAACGCCAACAAAAAGGTGGCGCAGATTATCCGCGAATGCGAGTTCGGCAAAGAGATGATTAAAGACACAGTGGCGGTGTTTATCAATAATTTAGGCCCGATAATCAACACCTACTACGATGACTACAACGCCATGGTGAGCGACAAGAACCAACAGATTTACTTCACATCGCGCCGGCCACGGCAAGAACCGAAAAAACGAGTATCGAGATTCAAGTTCAAGGAACAAATAATGAGCGCCGAAGACGGCATCAACCAACAATGCGAAAAGGTTTGGTTCGAAGACGATTTCAGCTCGGTGCGCAACATCAGCCTTGCCGGAATGAGTCACAACGGCGAACGCATTTACTTCTACAAGGGCAAGCGTGGCAACGGAATGCTCTACACGGCCGTGCTGGGCAGCAAGGGCTGGACCAAGGTGCGGAAACTGAAGGGCGGAATCAACCACATTGCCTACCGCGAAGGTGCATTGAGCATTGATGCCGACAACAATATCTACTACGTCACCAACCACCGCAGCGGACTGGGCGGCAGCGACATCTGGATGGCGCAATACAAAAAGAAAAACCGCTGGCATAAACCGGTGAACATCGGAACGCCAATAAACACACCGTTCGACGAAGCGAGTGTGGCAGTGACACCCGACGGCAAAACCATCTTCTTTGCATCGGACGGCCATCTGGGCATGGGCGGTTTCGACATCTACAAATCGGTGAAAGACGCCGGCGGCAACTGGGGCGAACCGCAGAACCTTGGCTTCCCAATCAACAGTCCGGCCAACGAACTATTCTACCAACCGACTTCGAACCCCGATGTGGCGCTTTACTCAACCATGCGCAAGGGCGGCCACGGCGGACTGGACATCTACTCGATTGTTAACGACAACCGGCAGCCGTTCTATTATGAGTGTTCGGCCATCGAAACCGATGAGATGGAACCGCTGAACGTGTCGGTAACAATAACCGACGCCGCGGGCAACACTCTGAAGACAGGCGAAGCGCAGAACAGCGACCTGCCCTTCAGATGCAAATTCGATGACACTGGCATCTACATTGTCAGCGTGAACCGCGAAGGCTACAAATCAGTAACTGACACCATTGAGTGCCCGCCGCAGAAAAAGCAGACGGTGAAAAAACTGTTTGTGCTTGACAAGCTGCGCCATCCGTTCACCATTGCCGGAACGGTTACCGACACCGACAAGGGCACACCCCTGCGGGCCATGGTGCTGCTGAAAGACGCGGGCGGAAACATCATCGGCAAGACAAACACAAGTGTGCTGACCGGCAACTATGCTTTCTCGCTTGCCGACAAAACCGATTTCAAGATTGAAGTGTCGGCAACAGATTATTTCCCGGCTGAAAAACAGATTAACGCCACAAAAACGAGCGCAAGCGAAGCCCGCGAAGACTTTGCTCTCAAATGCAGCCGAGTGGACTACGTTGTGCGCGGACGCATCACCGAAGACGACCAGACAACACCCCTGCGCGCGGCACTCACCTTCTACGAGAAGGGCAAACATGATGCCGAAACCATTGTATTCAGCGACAGCTTGAGCGGAAATTTCAATGTCACGCTGAAGACAAACCATCCATATATGCTTGAGATTGAAGCTAATATGCACTTTTTTGTGAACGATGTCGTCTACTTTGGCATTGACCAGACTCTTGTGGTCCGAAACTACTCGCTCAAGAAGATGGAAACTGGCGCCAAACTTGTGATTGAGAACATCTTGTTCAACTCGGGCAAGGCCACACTAAAACCACAGTCGTTTGAAGCGCTCGACAAATTTGCCGAACTGCTGCAGAAAAACCCGACGGTGAGAATTGAAGTTTCAGGTCACACTGACAACACAGGCTCGGCATCGCTCAATAAAAAACTGTCGAAAGACCGCGCGCTGACCGTCAAGAACTATTTGGTTAACAAAGGAATAGAAGACGAACGCATAACCTACGCCGGCTACGGATTCGAGCAACCGATAGCACCGAACGACACCCCCGAAGGGCGCGAACAGAACCGGCGCGTTGAGATTAAAGTAATTAAGTGATTATGAAACGGATAGACCTAAAAATATTATTTGTGGCCGTTATTGCACTGCTGGCCGGCTGCATGAAAGACGAAGTTGAGCTCAACGACATAAGTTACAAACGTCCGGTGAACATTGCCGTGCCTGTGTCGACCATCAACGCCGACTACAACAGCATTCTGCGACGCCTGGCAAAAAACGATGGCAAGAGCGTGCCCGACATAAAATCAAAAGACGACGGCATGCTCTACGTTGAATACAACAAAGACTACCACATTGGCTGGGCTGATGTGCTCACAATGAACAATATACAGCTGAGTCTGAACAGTCCGATGCCGCTTACGCAAGGTGGAAAAATCAACCGGACAGTGACCGAGCGCATCAAACTGAACGCCGACGACGGCCAACGCATTGACTCACTCATCATTGCAAAAGCGGCAATGACAGTCAAGGCTGAACCGATGGATGTTGACGGACAGTACACTCTAAACATTGCCGAGCTCAGCAGCGGCGGCCGACCGCTGGCAATCAGTTGGGCGGCCCAATCGGGTTGCGATCAAGAAATCGACCTTGCCGGGTACACCATTGTGCCTGGACATTCAACCGACTCAAGCTACCTGACCATCAGCATCAGCCTGAATGGCACGGCAAAAAGCACATCAATCAGCTCGGCATTCACACTCAACCTGTCGACAACCGATATTGAGCCACAGATTGTCTTCGGATTTTTCGGCACACGGCTGGTCTACAACAGCCCGTCGGAAATGCCGCTCGACTTCTTCGACTCGTATGAGTTCAACGACGGCATTGAGTTCACCGGCACCAACCTGACTCTCGACGTCAACAACTGGACAGGCACACAATTCGACGTAACGATGGACATTATGCGGCTGGTTGACCGCGACAACGTAACAGAAAACATCAAATTCGACATTGAGAACAAGCTCTACGTTGACCAAGTGAGCCACGATGCCTACCGTCCCGACGGCAACTTCAAGCCCTGCGCCAACAAGTTCACGCTCGACACAGCCAACTCTGATGTGAACTCACTGCTGAGCATCGACCCCATCAGTTACAAATACAGCATTTTGGTAACATCGAACCCAAAAGGCGAGACCAAAGAGAACTATCTCACGCCTGAATCGTCGCTCGACTGCCACGTGAACATGTACATTCCGCTCTGGATGAAAATCACAGATATGGACCGTACCGACACCATCGATTTCGACCTGAACAGCATTATCATCGACAAAGACAACGCCGATTATGTTGACACTCTATCATTGTACTTCGATTTCGGCAACGGCTTCCCGCTCACAATGCTGACGCAAGCCTATCTAGTCGACGGTCAGATGCAAATTGTCGATTCGCTTTTTCCACATTTTGAGCAGGTTTGGAAAATGCCAAAAATTGACGCCAACAAACGCGTATCCGAATGGGCGCATGTGAGCAAAACGGCGGTGATGGACCAAGAGAAAATCAAGCGCTGCTCTGACGCCGACGTGAAGAAAATCCTACTCAAATCCATCATCGACACCAAAAATGCCGGCGAGTACCAGTTTTTCAAATTCTACAACGAGTACGCGATGAAAATAAAATTCTCGTTTGAAGTTGTAAGTAACTATTTATCAGACTAGAAGATGAAACGATACGTCATATACATACTGATGTTTATGCTGTGGTACGATGCCGCTGCACAGCCGTCGCTTTCACTTTACTATATGGAAAGCGTGCCGCAATCGTCGCTGCTGAATCCCGCTCACCAGCCACGGTGCAACATGTTTATCACAGTGGCCAGCATGTCGCTGCACACTGAAACAAACATCAAGGCATCGAAGTTGTACTCAAAAACGAACGACAAGTGGAATTTCATAACTGATAAGGATTTCGACTATTCCGATCTCCGTCGCCGGTTCAAACGCGGCGCACGGCTCAACAACCAATGGTCGGTTGAATTGGGCAACGTGGGCTGGCGCGACCGTAACGGCTACTGGTCAATTGGCATCAGCGAGCGTTTCGAAGCAAGCATGGCACTGCCATCGGCATTGTTCACCATGCTCGACAAAGGTCTGCCCGATGGCACAAGGCTGGAATTCAACAGTCTGCGAATCAACGCCCAAGCCTACCATGAGTTTGCCGTGGGCTACTCACTCAAACTGACCGAAGAACTCACCGTGGGAGCGCGTGCCAAATATCTGTCGGGCATCACGGCAGTCAGAACCGACATCCCACGATTCAACGTCAACACTGGCCGCGACCAATGGAACATCGACATCGACGCTTCTATTTCAGCTTCGTTCCCTATCGAAGTCCATACCGATGCCGACGGCTCTATATCCATCGACTCAATTGAAATGAAGGAAATGGATTTGCGCGAAGCACTCTCTTTTGCACTGCCTGGCATCCGCAATCCCGGCGCTGCAGTCGACTTGGGTATGGAATACTCATTCAACAAGAACTTCAGAGTTTCGGCAGCCGTCACTGACCTTGGACTGATTTTCTGGACTGGCGAGACTAACACCGTCAAAGCAAATGGCGCTTTCGCATACACCGGTCCCGAAATCGACCTTGATGAGTTTTTCGACGGCACCGATATGGGTGAACTGCTCACCGATCTTGGCGATTCGGTCAAGAACTCGCTGACCACAAGCGTGGCTCACAAATTTTTCACCACCGGCGTGCATCCGAACATTTATATTGGTGGTGAATACACGCCGCTGCATTTTCTTAATCTGGGACTTGTGTCGCGCACAACATTCTGGAAAAGCAGCGTGTCGCAGAATTTCAATTTCTCAATCAATGTGGTGCCCTACAAGTTCTTTTCTTTGACAACGGGTATGAACATCGATGTCAAAGGCTGCTGCACCGCCAACTTCGGTTTTTCGCTCAAACTTGGTCCACTGCTATACTACTTGATGACCAATGGTTTGCCCGTCGCCTATCGGAAATACAACATCGATGGCGACAAGATTTTTGCACCGAACAATGTCTGCGACTTCAACATCAGCACTGGACTGAACTTGATATTCGGTGCTAAAGGGTTCAAAGACAAACCGATGATAAACACCTACTCGGAATTCTAACAAAAGGCTGAATTGTCGTCAAAACCGCAAATGGTATGCGTTCTGCGACAGTTATTTGTTGTTGAACTGATTCATTATGCCCGGAACGCCCACAAAAGGCAGTTGCTGAACAGCTTGGCAGCATAGATTGACGCGCTCGTCGATTTTGGCTTGCTCATCGTCAGTCCACTGGCCGAGAACAAAATCGACCTGATGGCCGCGCGAGAATTCGTTTCCGATGCCGAAGCGCATACGGGCAAAATCGGTGGTTGAGAGCGATTCGGCAATATTTTTCAGTCCGTTGTGGCCACCGTCGCTGCCGCGCTCGCGAATGCGTATCTTGCCGAAAGGCAGAGCCAAATCGTCGCAGATGATGAGAAGATGGTCGAGCGGAATTTTCTCCTGCTGCATCCAGTAGGCCACGGCTTTCCCGCTCAAATTCATATAGGTGGTTGGCTTAATAAGAATAAAAGTACGGCCGCGCGATTTCATCTCGGCGCGATAGGCGTGACGCACTTCGCTAAAAGCAGTATTGGACGCCTTAGCCAAGGCATCCAATACTTTAAATCCTATGTTGTGGCGGGTGTTGGCGTATTCAGCGCCGATGTTCCCCAGCCCTACAATCAGATATTTCACAAGCCAGATTATTTTGCTTCAGCAGCTGCATCAGCGCTGGCTGTAGCGGCAGCACGTGTCATTTTAACAGTTGCAACCACAATGTTTTTAGCTTCAAGGATTTCAAGGCCATCGAAGCTCAAATCCTGAATTTTGATTGCCTTGCCAAGACCAAGGTTGGTAACATCAATCTCAAGAATGTCAGGAAGTTTCTCAATCAGACCTTTAACGCGGATTTTGCGGATTTTCAGCACCAGCTTACCACCCTGGCGAACACCTTCGGCCAAGCCGTTGAGTTTCACTGGCAGTGCGATTGAAACTGGTTTCTTGTCGCTAACTTCAAGGAAATCAATGTGCTCGATAGCGTCAGATACGCAGTTGTACTGAACGTCTTTCAGAACAGCCTTGCAAGCCTTTCCGTCAATTACAAGGTCAACAATGTAGATGTTCGGTGTGTAAATCAAGCCACGGAAAGCATCAACAGGTGCTGAAAAGTGGGTTACTGACTCGCCGCCGTACACTACGCAAGGAACCTGTCCGTTTTTGCGAAGCTCGCGTGTTGCCTTTTTGCCAAGGTCTGCACGAACAGAACCTTTAATCTCAATAGTTTTCATTCTAATAAATTTATGTGCTACTTGCGACTGAGTCGCCCATTGCACGTTAGACAATAAAAATTTTAAGCGGCGCAAAGGTAGAAAAATATGTGTTTGGTGCAACAGCCCACAACTTTATTATTTTTGACGCTTGAATTTGAACGCAGATGACGCAGATTGGACTGATTTACACAGATTTTATTTAAAACAATGACCGACACCGAACTAAAACGATTCCTTGACGCGCAGGCCGCGCGGTTCGACAATCCCGATTTTATTGCCGAAGACCCGATTTCGATTCCGCACCGCTTCAGCCGTCCCGACGATATTGCCATTGCTGGATTTCTGGCCGCAACCATCGCCTGGGGGCAGCGCAAGAGCATTGTAAAATCGGCCAACCAACTCATCAACTGGATGGACGGCGCGCCGCACGATTTCGTCACAAACTGCACCGATGCCGACCTGCAGCCGTTCGAGCGGTTTGTTTACCGCACCTTTAACGGCACCGACTGCACCACGTTTCTGCGCTCGCTGCACAATATATACATAAATCACGGTGGTTTGGAACGGGTTGTTACTGAAGGATTTAAATCGTCAGGCACCATTCGCGGCGCGCTGACGCATTTCAATCAGGTTTTCTTCGAGATTGACCATCAGCACCGCACCGAGAAGCACTTGGCCAACCCCGACAAAGGCTCGGCTTCGAAGCGGATGAATATGTATCTGCGCTGGATGGTGCGGCAGAGCGGCACGGGCGTCGATTTCGGCATCTGGAAGAATATTCCGCAGTCGGCGCTTCAAATTCCGCTCGATGTGCACGTAGGCAACGTTTCGCGGCTGTTGGGGCTGCTGTCGCGCAAGCAGAACGACTGGCAGGCCGTTGAAGAACTCACCGCCCGCCTGCGCCAATTCTGCCCCGACGACCCTGTGAAATACGATTTTGCGCTGTTCAGTTTGGGCGTGAATAATTTAGAAATTAGGATTTAGGAATTAACAATGAATGGACAACAGACATCAGACGACAGACAACAGAAAAAAGACAAGTGAACAATGTCCGTTGACCGTAGTCTGTAGTCTGATGTCAAAAAAAACAACAATGAGCAACAACTACTTCTGTTTCAAACAATTCGCCATTGTGCAAGACAACGCTTCGATGAAAGTTGGCACCGATGGTGTGCTTTTGGGCGCGTGGTGCAGTTGCGCTGGTGCGCGGAGGGTGCTCGATGTTGGCACTGGCACTGGCCTGATAGCCATTATGGCGGCGCAGCGGTCCGAAGCGCAGGTGGCGGCCGTTGAAATTGACAGCAACGCCTGCATCGATGCTATCACCAATATCGACAACTGCCCGTGGGCCGACCGTATCGAACTTTTCAACCTTTCGGTTCAGGAATTTGCCGCCGACTGTCCCGACCGTTTCGACCTGATTGTCAGCAACCCTCCGTTTTTCAGCAATTCGCTCAAAGCACCAAGCCAAGGCCGTGCCCTTGCCCGCCACGACGACACTCTGCCCGTGGCCGACTTGTTCAGTTGCGCTGCCCAACTGCTCACCGACAATGGCCGCCTGTCGTTAATCATCCCTGTTGACCGCCTTGCCGATTATAACACAGAAGCCGCCCGCCACCACCTGACGGCCGTCCGCCGCGCTATGGTTCGCCCCAACCCCGTGCTGCCGTTCCACCGTGCAATGGTTGAGTACGGTTACGGCGCCGCACTGCTAACCGACGAAACCATCACCATCGAAACCGATGAACACGGTATTTACTCGCCTGAATATATTTCACTTACACGAGATTTTTATTTGAAGTTCTGATGTCATAACAAACAAAAAAGCGCGGAACCATCCGCGCCTTTTTGTTTGTAAGTCAATAATTTGTTATTCTAAATTCTAAATCCTACCTATTAAATATACTTGTCCCCCGTCTTCGATTTGATGTCGTTCACAATCACCTTCACGGTTTGCTCTTCGTCCTTGTCGCAGATGAGCAGCGCGTCGGGTGTATCAACCACAATATAGTTTGTAAGGCCTTGCACCACAACCAGTTTGTCTTTTGGCGCATACACAATCGAGCGGTTGGTGTTGTAGAGCAGCACATTGTCGCCCGAAATCACATTCTGCTCGTCGTTTTTAGGTTGGTTTTCGTAGAGCGATGTCCACGTTCCCAAATCGGACCAACCAAAGTGCGAACCCAGAACAGCCACATTGTCAGCCTTTTCCATTACACCATAGTCGATTGAGATGTTCGGGCAGACAGGATAAATCTGGCCGATGGCATCTTCCTCATCATCAGTGTTGAACAGTTCCGACTTGCTGTTGAACAGATTATAAACCTCTGCCAGATGTTTCTTGAAGGCGGCCTGAATCGATTTCAGCGACCAAAGGAAAATGCCTGAATTCCAATAGAATTCGCCGCTTTCAACAAAGAATTTGGCAAACTCAAGATTCGGTTTCTCGGTGAAGGCCTTCACGCGCTTCAGGTCGGCAATGTTGTTGAAGTTGATTGCCTCGTCGAACTGGATGTAGCCGTAGCCCGTGTCGGGGCGGGTGGGCTGGATGCCGAGCGTGAGCAGATTATCGTTGTTGGCCACAAAGTCGAAGCCGTTCGAAATGGTCTCAATGAACATCTGATCGTTCAGAATCAGATGGTCCGACGGCGCCACAACAATGCAGGCATCGGGGTTTATCTGCTGGATGCGGAAGTTGGCATAAGCGATGCAGGGCGCAGTGTTGCGACGAGCGGGCTCAAGCAGAATCTGCGATGCGGTAATCTGCGGCAGTTGTTTGAGTGTCAAATCTTTATATTCGGCGCTGGTGACGATGAAAACATTCTGCGGCGGCACAATCTTTGTGAAACGCTCAAAGGTGAGTTGCAACAGCGATTTGCCTATGCCCAGAATATCAATAAATTGTTTCGGGAATGTTGAGCGGCTAACCGGCCAAAAGCGCGTTCCGGCGCCGCCAGCCATTATCACACAATATAGATTCTGATTCATATCCATTCGTTTTTTTTCAGTTTCTATCACAAATGTAAACGAAATTGAAGATTCAGCAACCTTTTTTCACAACACGAAACGTTTATTTGAGATTTTGTGTCCCCAGCAAAAAAAAGATTTGCTACAGCGAACATAATTGACAGGTATTCGTATAGAACTCATTATTTTAAAATACGAACGGGATGAATTTGATAAAAGACATTTTCAAGGTACTGCTACTGGCTGTTGTCCTAGCTACGGCAACTGGTACAACACGCGCACAAAGTGGAAACAACAATGATTGGGCCACTATTATACGCCAACTCGACAGCACCCGCATTGCCGTTCAATCAATGCCCGACGATACAGCGAAACTTTCGAGATACTACTTTATATGCAGATACTGCTACGATGTTGATACGGCAGGAAAGTACTGCAAACTGCTACTCGATTTGGCGCAAAAATTTGATAATCAGTATTATATCGCACACGGCTACAGTTATTTGGCACGTTATTACTATTGGGCAGCCGACTATGACAAAGCCCGCGACCTTAACATGGAAGCCATCTATCTGTGGGAAAAACTTGAAAGCAAATACCATTTAGCCAGGCTTAACACGCAATTGGCAACAATCCTGACAGCACAAGGACTGTACGATCAGGCATCGAAATACTACCACATGAGCCTTGACGTATTCAGAGAAATCGGCGATACGGCACATATAACACAAATTCTTCAAAACCTTGGAAATGTGAACATATTCGTGCGGTTCTATCAGAACGCCACCAATTATTTCACACAGGCACTGGCCATCGACTCATCAATTAACAATGTCTACGGTTTGATAGCCGACCACGCCGGACTTGCAAGAGTATACGTGAACAAATACAAACGCCACCGCCGCGACTCACTTGCCGAAGAATGGCTGCAACTATCAAAATATCATTTGGATACAGCCTATGCTCTGGCGTTGCCGTTGCCCAATATCATTGAGATGCAGCAACTTCATATATACAAGGCGATGGTTTATATGGAATTGGCCGAGAATGCAAAAGGCAAAGAGATGAAAGCCGCACTCGACTCATGTGAATTGCACTGCAATCTGCTTATCAAACTGATACACGACTACAATCTAAGGGCAAACATGTCTGGTGCCGTGACAATACAAGGCCGCGCCCAACTGTGCAGGGGCAATCTCGATTCGGCTCTGAAATATTTTAAAAGAGCCGAAGAACTTATAGCCATCGAGAATCCGCGTCGCGAAATCAAAAAAGAGCTTCTCTTGTCGTACCAGAAATATTACGAGACTATAGGCGACTACCGCAAAGCCAACGAATATCTGAAAGAACTTGTCTACCTGCTGATGGATAACAGCAACGACGAAGTGGCTGCCCGAGTTGCCACTTCGAAAACCCGAATGGATTTCGAGCAGAAAATGCGCCAGCGTGTCCTTGAAGAATATGAACATGAGCAGCAATACAAGGCAAAAGTTGAAAGACAGAGATTGCTGATGATTGCAATAATATCAAGCTTGTTGGTCATCTCAATAATTATACTTGTATCGAGCATGAGACGAAAAAAACTCATCCTTATGCTGAACAAAAAAAACGAGATGCTTGATGAGAAAAACTACCAGCTTGTGGCGGCAAAAGAAGAGCTGCAATCGCAGAACGAACTGCTGAACGCTGCCAACAAGAGCATCACCGACAGCATCATTTATGCAAAGCACATTCAGGAAGCAGTGATTCCGACGCGCAGCATGATGCAGCAGATTTTTGGCAACTGCCTGGTAATGTTCCATCCATGCAACATTGTGAGTGGCGATTTCTATTGGGCAGTCAAAATCGGACGTTACAAGGCTCTTGTTGTGGCTGACTGCACAGGACATGGCGTTCCGGGCGCATTCATGAGCATGCTTGGCATATCGATGCTGAATGACATTGTTGCCAACATCGACATGAATTCTGAGCAACTGCAGGCAAGCGACATACTCAACCAACTGCGCGCCAATGTGATAAGCGCCCTGCGGCAAGACATAAATGCAATGGGTGGTCTTGATGGCATTGACATGGCATTGATACTCATCGATTCCGACCGGCGTCAGCTGCAATATTCGGGCGCCTACCGGCCACTCGTCATGATTCGCGACAACAGTCTGACCAAAATAGAGTGTGACCACATGCCGATTGGCAAATACAACAAGAACACACCTTTCACAAATCACGTTATCGAGCTTGAGAAAGGCGACTGTTTCTTTGCTTACAGTGATGGCATCACCGACCAATTCGACAACTCGAACGAACAGAAATTCGGACGCAAAAAACTATACGGGTTGCTGCTCGACAACTACCAAAAACCGTTCACTGAACAGTTTGACATCTACAAGAATGCATTTGAGAGTTGGCGAATGGATGGTCCGCGCGAAACACCAACCGAACAGACCGACGATGTTGTGCTGGTCGGCATCAAGATTGAGTGATAATACGCACGCGTTGTTCAGCTATTGTTTGGATTTAAGTTGTCAATTTTCAATCTCAATCTCCCCCTCAAACACCTTTGTGGCCGTGCCAGTCATTAGCACGTGGCGGGTGGCGGGGTTCCAGGTGATGGTCAGGGTGCCGCCGTCCATTTGAACGTGGCAGTCGGTGGGGTTGGTGAGTTCGGCCATTGCGGCGGCCACGGCGGTTGCGCACGCGCCCGTTCCGCAGGCCTGCGTGATGCCGCTGCCGCGCTCCCACACGCGCATACGGATGTTGTGGTTGTCGATAATCTCGGCAAACTCAACATTGGTGCGGTTCGGGAACATTGGGCTGTACTCCAGTTCGGCGCCCACTTCGGCCACGGGCGCAAGTTCGGCGTTCTGCACAAAAAGCACCAAGTGCGGATTGCCCATATTGATGGCCGTGGCGTTGAAAACGTGTCCGCAAGCCTCAATCCGCTCACCCACAAGCAGATGCTCCTGCCCGCCCAACCCAATGACGCCCATTGGACAGCCCTCGCCCATATCCACCGTCACGGTCTCCACCGAGCCGTCGGCGGCAAGGTTCAGGCGGATGATTTTGATGCCCGAAAGCGTCTCAAGACGGATTTCGGTTTTATCGGTCAAATGGTTGTCGTGCAGATACTTGCCAATGCAGCGCGACGCGTTGCCGCACATTAAGGCCTCCGAGCCGTCGGCATTGAAGATGCGCATACTGAAATCAGCCACCTCCGAGCGGCCAATGAGCACCAGCCCGTCGCTGCCGATGCCCTTGTGGCGGTCGCTCCACAGAACCGACAACCGTTCAGGGTTTTGCAATTCACGGTCGGTAACGTCAACGTAGATGTAATCGTTGCCCAGGCCGTGCATTTTGGTGAATGGAATTTTCATTGTTTCAATACTTTATGATTCGCACTGATGACACAGCCCCTAACGGGGGCACAGTTTTTCACTGTTATTTTCAATCTGTCATTCTTTGCGCTATTTCTTTTACACTTTTAAATAATCACGGTACAAAAATCAACATTTTATTACAAATTATGACTAAAATATATTATTCAGGTTTCTAATTACGAGTTTTTATTACGAATCGAAAATGCAGACAGGAAGGGTTGTATTGAATAATTGTTGTGCGAATTATGAAATATTGGTAACTTTGTGCATTAATAGATTAATTATGAAAACAACATCGGTTGCGCTAGGCGCTCATTTCGAAGATTTTATACAAACCAGCATTTCAAGCGGCCGCTACAATAATGCCAGCGAAGTTGTGCGCTCGGGCCTCCGCCTTCTTGAAGAACAGGAACAAAAAATTATTGCGCTACGTGCGGCCATCAACGAAGGTTTGACAAGCGGACTTGTTGAAGATTTTGACTCGAAGGCCTTCCTTCAGGAAATGAAAGCGCGGAAATATGGCAAAGTATGACATCACCCCAAAGGCCACCGATGACCTTTACCATATTTGGGAATACACCGCCGACACGTGGTCAGAAAAACAAGCCGATGCATACTACAACACCCTTTGCGCCGCTATGGACGAAATAGCCGCCGCGCTGCAGACAGCAGGAAGACCTTACGACGAAATCATTCCAGGCATCAGAGCCTGTCACGTGCGCAAACATATGGTCTTCTACCTCGCGCAAGCAAACAGCCGAGCACTAATTGTCCGCATACTTCACGAGAGAATGGATTTCGCAAGACATTTGTAGATAAAACACAGATTATAAAACTGCTTCAAACGTGTGGGGCTGCCTACGTGACAGCCTCACATTGCATATTATCAATTGTAATCCGACTTGTTAGTTTCGTTTTTCCGAATTGTTTCAGACGTCTACTTGTCCAGATTGTCAAGATTAATGATACACAGTTTCTTATCATTAATGTAGTACAATGTGTTTTTAATGATGTATGAGTTTTTCGGGTTTAAGATTGCGTATAATTCAGCACATTTTTCACCCTGCCCGTTCATTATTAATGTTTTGTCTTGATTGCCAAAAAACGATAACGCAGAGCCGTTTACACTGCTCACAGTCAATTTATCATTACTGATTGTATTGCAAATATTTAAGTTTTCATCAATAGATAATACAGTTCCACTTTCTGAGTAAACAAAAAACTTTGTTGTGTCTGAAGCGACAAGATTTGTTATCGAACCTTCGTCGTTTTTAACAAATACGTGGTTTCCTATGAAAAAACTTAAATCACCAAATTGTTTGGTATCATATTGTTTCTGTTGGTTGTTTCTTGTTTTAGTATTGTATTTCACAATTTTGTTTTTGAAAAGAAGATATTCGTAATCATTCTTAACTATCTGTCCTAAAATCGGATTATCTTTCTCTTCAAAAGGAATCAGATAAATCTGTTGGCCTGTTTGCCTGCTGAATGCGGCCAAAAAAGGCTTTTTATATGAAATCTGTTGAGAGTTGTTTTCTTTTGCCAATCCTTTGTTAATCATATAAATGTTACTGCTATCCATATATAGAATGGATTGTCCGGCAAACGATTCAAAATTTGATTTCCAAAGAACTTCTCCTGTCGCTTTATTTATCTTGGCTATCTCTTCTTTTGATGCGAAATAAAAATAGTTGCTGTCCATCAGAACGTTAGATGCCATACCATGGATGACGTTGTGACCTGTCGACACTACAGCAAAACCAGTCAACACACCCAATGCGGCCCCTGCCACATTTTTGGCTACTGTGCCTTTATAATCATTATGCCCTGTTTCTGCGTTATAGTCCCAGCCTTGACCCGTTTTAACATTAAGTGAATGAATGCCCGCCGAGACAATAATCACTGTGGAATCATTGATGTAAAAGAAGTTGTTCCAACCAAACTCCCTATTTATTTCTCTTTGCCATAAGATACTACCATTCAATATATTAACACCTTCCAGTTTATTGGAAAAATCGTTTGCCGAACTCGATTTGTACCCAATGCCGATATTAAAATCCGAATCAACAAAATAGATGTGGTTTTTTAGTTCGAATGTCGGATTGCCCGAATATATGTCAAGAAGTTGGCTCTGATTGGCTTTGACTTGCACTATAATTTTATTATGGTGCTGTATTTGAGTGTTTTGATAATTTATCTCTTTGCTCCAAATGATTGAATTGTCGATTGTATTCACTTGAACAATTTTTCCTTTGTTATTGTAATATTTTCCTTTTATGCCTCTCAATTGGACAGTAAGATAATTGGATGCTGTATCAAAATAAGTTTTGTAAATGTGGTCGGGGAAAGTGTATTCTTTCCCGATTATGTCCGAATTATCAACAAGACTTTTCCCGACAATTGTTTCACTTGTGCTTAAAGTAATTTGATTCTGACAGAATGCGTTAGTCACCGAAAAAAACAGAATCAAAGCGGTTAGATGTTTGAGTTTCATATCATTATAAATTAGTGAGTGTTATGAATTATTGTAACAAATATAAACGATTCTCTGTTTTAAGCCGATATTTAAACAAAAAAAGCGGGACGCCCAGTCCCGCTCTTTACCATATCAGCCCTTCGGCCTCGTAATTCGTAATTATCCTTTCCTAAAGTACTCGTCCACCTGCTGCGCCACCTCGCGGCCGCTTGCAATGGCGCGCACCACAAGGCTTGCGCCCGATTTGGCGTCGCCTGCCAGGAAGACGTTCGGCGCGTACTGCGGGTGCTCGGGCTTCAGGAATCCCATTGCCAGCAGCACCATATCGCATTCGATAACTTCCTTACGGCCAGTGAGTTTCATTTGCGGACGGCCGCCTTCGGGTGCGGGAAGCCACTCCACTTCCTCAACCTCAACGCCCGTCAACTCGCCTTTGGCGTCGCCGATGAAACGGTTCGATGTCAAGCACCAGCGGCGCTCGCAGCCTTCCTCGTGACTTGTGGTGGTTTTCAGCACCACGGGCCATTGCGGCCACGGCGTGGCGGGGTTGCTGCCGACGGGCGGTTTCGGCATAATCTCAATCTGCGTCACGCTCACCGCGCCCTGACGGTGGCAGGTGCCGATGCAGTCAGAGCCCGTGTCGCCGCCGCCGATTACCAGTACGCGCTTGCCTTTGGCTGTAATCGCCTCGCTTTCAGTGAATTGCTTGCCAGCCAGACGCTCGTTCTGCTGCGACAGAATCTGCAAGGCGAAATAGACGCCCTTCAAATCGCGGCCTTCAATCTTCAAATCGCGCGCCGTGGGCGTTCCGTTGGCAATCACGTAGGCGTCGAATCCTTCGGGCAATCGGTTCAAATCGATTTCAGTATCAAACTGAAACTCAACACCTTCCTGCTGCATAAGATTGGTACGGCGGGTGACGACGTATTTATCGAGTTTGAAGTTCGGAATGCCGTAGCGCAGAAGTCCGCCAGCGTCGCTGTGCTTGTCGAAAACGGTGACAGCGTAGCCGCGGCGGTTGAGTTGCACGGCGGCCGACAGTCCAGCGGGGCCCGCGCCGATGATGGCCACGCGGCGGCCGTTGCGCTCGTAGTGCTTCGGCTGCACAAATCCCTCACGGAAAGCCTTTTCAATTATCGAGCACTCGTTCTCGCGGATGGTCACGGGCGCGTCGATGCAGTGGTTCAGCACGCAACTTTTCTCGCAGAGCGCGGGGCAGATGCGGCCCGTGAACTCGGGAAAATCGTTGGTTGCGGTCAGTATTTTGTAAGCGGTCTCCCATTTGCCGCGGTACACGGCGTCCTGCCATTCGGGCTGCTTGTTGCCCAGCGGGCAGGCCCAGTGGCAGAACGGCACGCCGCAGTCCATACAGCGCGACGCCTGCAGCATTCGGTTGCTCTCGTTCAGAGTCTGCTCCACCTCGCCAAAATCCGAAATGCGCTCGTGGATGGGGCGGTGTCCCGCCTCCTGACGCGGTACGGTCAGAAATGCTTTTGGATTTCCCATATCTCTATCCTCCTAATAATTCTCTTCTTGTTGAACATTCTCCATTTTCTTCTCAATTTGGCGCAGCGCCTCCTCGTGCAGCACGCGCTTGTACTCAATCGGCGTCACCTGAATAAAGTCGTCGATGTAGTCCGACCAGTGCTCAATCATTTGCTTTGCTAGCGGCGAGCCCGTGTGGCGGTAGTGGCGGCTGATGAGTTCGAAAAGTTCGTCGCGGCGCGATTTCTCCTCAATCAGGCTCAACTCAATCATATCCATATTGCAGTAGTAGTCGAAGTCGTGATTCTTGTCCCACACGTAGGCCAGGCCGCCCGACATACCCGCGGCGAAGTTTCTGCCCGTGGTGCCCAGAACAACCACGCGGCCGCCAGTCATATACTCGCAGCAGTGGTCGCCAGTGCCCTCAACCACGGCCGTTGCGCCCGAGTTGCGCACCGCAAAGCGCTCGCCCACGCGGCCGCTGATGTAAACCTCGCCGCTTGTGGCGCCATACAGAATGGTGTTTCCAGCGATGATGTTTTCCTGCGGACTGAATGTCGATTTCCTTGACGGATAAACACTTATGCGGCCGCCCGAGAGCCCTTTGGCCACGTAGTCGTTCACCTCGCCTTCAACGCTGAAACTGATTCCGCGCATTAGGAACGCGCCGAAACTCTGCCCAGCCGAACCCGTAAACTGCACATTGATAGTGTTTTCGGGCAAGCCGATGGCTCGATATTTGGCGGCCACCGCGCCCGAGAGCGTCGCGCCCACAGCGCGGTCGGTGTTCAGAATGTTGTAATTCAGGCGGACAGGCCTTTGCGAGTCGATGGCCTCTGCGGCGTCGGCAATCAGGCGTGCGTCCATTGTTTTCGACAAATCGTATTGGTTTTCAGCCATTTTGCGAGTGGCTGCGCCGTTATCGATTTTAGTCAGAATGCGGCTGAAATCGAGCCCGCGCGTCTTGTCGGTGAACTTCGTCGGGTCAACCTCAATCAAATCGGTGCGGCCGATGATGTCGTCGAACTTGCGGAAGCCCATTTGAGCCAGATACTCGCGCACCTCTTCGGCCATAAACATATAGTAATTAACCAGATACTCGCTCCGACCAAGGAACCGCTCGCGAAGTTTGGGGTCTTGCGTGGCCACGCCCACAGGGCAGGCGTTGGTGTGGCACTTGCGCATAAGAACGCAGCCCAGAACAATCAGTTGGGCAGTGCCAAAGGCGAACTCGCCAGCACCCAGCAGGGCCATTGCCACCACGTCGCGGCCTGTCTTGAGTTGGCCGTCGGTCTGCACCTCGATTGAGCCGCGCAAACCGTTCATTACCAGCGTTTGCTGCGTTTCGGCCAAGCCGATTTCAGGCGAAATGCCCGCATAGCGGATTGACGACGCAGGCGACGCGCCCGTGCCACCCTCGGCGCCCGAGATGATGACCAGGTCGGCCTTGGCCTTGGCCACGCCCGCGGCAATAGTGCCCACGCCGCTTTCGGCCACCAGTTTCACGCTGATTTTAGCCTTCGGGTTCACGCTGCGCAGGTCGTAGATGAGTTGCGCAAGGTCCTCAATTGAGTAGATATCGTGGTGCGGCGGCGGCGAGATAAGGGTGATTCCAGGAATCGAGTTGCGCGTGCGGGCAATCACTTCATTTACCTTATAGCCAGGCAATTGACCACCCTCGCCAGGTTTCGCGCCCTGCGCCACTTTAATCTGAATTTCGGTGGCGTTCACCAGATATTCGGCCGTAACGCCAAAGCGTCCGCTCGCCACCTGTTTGATTGAACTTGAGAGCGATACGCCGTCTTTATCGGTGTAGAAACGCTCGCTGTCCTCGCCGCCCTCGCCAGTGTTGCTGCGGCCGCCCAACTTGTTCAGCGCCAGCGCGATGGCCTCGTGAGCATCCTTGCTGATGGCGCCAAACGACATTGCCGCGCCAATGAATCGGCGCACAATGTTTTCGGCGGGCTCCACCTCGCTGATGTCGATGGGGTTCTGTTTGAACTTGAAGAAATCGCGCAGGAAGAGCGGCTCGGGTTTGTTATCGATAATCGATGTAAACTCTTTGAATTTCTTGTAACTGCCTGTGCGAGTGGCCAATTGCAGCGTGGCAATGGCCTCGGGCGTCCAGGCGTGGCGGATTCCGTCTTTGCGGAACGAGTACTGCCCAACAAACGGCAGAATATCGCTTTCGGCTTGACCGTCAAAGGCTTGCGCGTGCATACGCAGAGCGTCGGCGGTGATGGTTTCGAGCCCAATGCCGCCCACCGTTGAAAGGCTTGTGCCGAAATAATCGGCCAGCAACTGACTGCTCAAGCCAATCGGCTCAAAGATTTTGGCGCCGCGGTACGAGCGGATGGTGCTGATGCCCATTTTGCTCATAATCTTAAGCAAACCTTTGTCGATGGCCTTGATGTAGTTGTGCTGCGCGGTCTCGTAGTCGAGTTGGATTTCGTCGCGGCGGACAAGGTCGTCAATCACGGCGAAAGCCATATACGGGTTGATTGCGCTTGCGCCGTAGCCCAGCAGCAGAGCGGCGTGCATAACCTCGCGAATCTCGCCGCTCTCAACAATCAGCGCCGTCTGCACGCGTTTCTTTATCGACACCAGATAGTGGTGGATTGCGCTCACGGCCAGCAGCGACGGAATGGCGGCGTGCTGTTCGTCTATGTTTCTGTCAGTCAGAATGATATAGTTGACGCCTTTGTCAACCGACTGCTCGGCCTCGCGGCAAAGGGCGGCCAGAGCGGCCTTCATTCCCTCAACGCCTTTCGACTTATCGAACAGAATATCAAGTTTTTCGGTATTGAATCCTTTGTAGCGGATATTGCAGAGCGTGTCGAGTTCGGTGTTGGTGAGCACGGGCTGCGGCAGGCGCACCATTTTGCAGTGCGACTCGTTGGGCGTCAGAATGTTCATACCCACGGCGCCAATGTACTCCGTGAGCGACATTACCAACTCCTCGCGGATTGGGTCGATTGGCGGGTTGGTGACCTGTGCGAACTGCTGACGGAAATAGTTGAAAAGCAACTGTTTGCGCTGCGACAGAACGGCCAGTTGCGTGTCGTTGCCCATTGACGACAGCGGCTCCTGCGCGGTGGTGCACATTGGCGCAATGGTGCGCTCAACGTCCTCGCGCGTGAAGTCGAAGCAGCGCAGGCGGCGCTGAAAATCGGGCACGGTGTTTTCGGCGTGGCGGCCGCTGTGCAGTTTGGCCAACTCTATTCGGTTGGTTTCTAGCCACTTGGTGTAGTCGCAGCCGTCGGCCAACTGCTTTTTGATTTCGTCGTTGCTGAAAATTTGGCCCGTCTCGCTGTCCACAATCAGAATCTTGCCAGGCTGCAGACGGCCGTTGTGTTCAATTTTCTCGGCGTCGATATGAATGCAGCCAGCCTCCGAAGCCAGAATCAGGCGGCCGTCTGTGGTAATGGTGTAGCGTGCGGGGCGCAGGCCGTTGCGGTCGAGCATACCGCCGGCATAGCGGCCGTCGGTGAAAATGAGCGCGGCAGGGCCGTCCCACGGCTCCATAAGTATCGAGTGATACTCGTAAAATGCTTTCAGACTGTTGCTTATGGGGTTTTTCTCGTTGAACGATTCGGGCACCATCATTGCCATTGCGTGCGGCAGAGTCATTCCCGAACGGACAAAGAACTCAAGCGCATTGTCGAACGACGCGCTGTCGCTCATTCCAGGCTGAACCACGGGCGAGAAGTTGCGCATATCGCCCAGCGCCTCCGACGCCAGCACGCTCTCGCGGGCCTCCATCCAACTGCGGTTGCCGCGTATGGTGTTGATTTCGCCGTTGTGCGCCACCATTCGGAAAGGCTGCGCCAGCGACCAGGTCGGGAAAGTGTTGGTGCTGAAACGTGAGTGGACAAGTGCCAGACCACTTGTGAAGTTAGGGTTGCGCAAGTCGTCGTAGTAATCGCGCAACTGCGTGGCCGAGAGCATTCCCTTGTAAACAATCACGCGGTTCGAGAGCGAGACAATGTAGAACTGCTCGTCGTCAATCTGACGCTCAATGCTCTTGCGCAGAAGGTAAAGTTTTGTTTCAAAGGCTGCTACATCGTCGGCACCAGTAACAAAAATCTGCACCGTGCGCGGTTCGGCGGCTTTGGCGGCGTCGCCCAGAATGTCAGACTTAACGGGCACCTCGCGAACCTTCAGCAACTCGAATCCAGCCTTGCAGGTTTCTGTCTCTATGATTGACAAATATTTGTTGGCCAATGTTTTATCTTTCGGCAGGAAGACCAGTCCTGTGCCGTATTTCAGACGTTCGGGCACCGCAATGCCCTGCAACAGAATAAACTCGTGCGGAATCTGCAACAGAATGCCCGCACCGTCGCCACTCTTCTTGTCGGCGGCTTCGGCCCCGCGGTGCTTCATATTGTCGAGCACCGTGAGCGCGTCCTCCACCAGTTGGTGGCTCTTGTTCCCCTTCAGGTCAACCATCAGCCCGACACCACACGCATCGTGCTCGTTTTCAGGGGTATATAATCCTTTGGTTTGCATTTTCTTTTTTCGTTGAATTGGTGAATTGAATTTTAAAGTGAACCGGCGGTTTTAGTCGAATTGGTGAATCGGTGAATCGCGCTATCGAACAGTTTTCTGTTCCACGATTCACCGATTTCGCTCCAATTCAACGATTTATACAATCATTCTATTCATCGATTAAAAGGTTTTCCAGTTCACCCTTTTTTAGGTTGAGAGTTTAGAAAGTTTAGTCGCTTCGCTGTTTAGAAAGTTTAGTCGCTTCGCTGTTTAGATAACTAATGCTTCTTAATTTCTAACTCCTAACTTCTAACTTCTAACTCCTAACTTCTAACTCCTAACTAATAAACAGCAGTTCACGGTATTTCGGCAGCGGCCACATATCGTTGTCCACAACCTCCTCGAGTTTGTCAATCGGCTTGCGAATGTCGAAGAGCGATTCGGCAATCTCGTGGTAGGCCTTGGCTTTCTCGTACTCGCACTCGATTTTGTTGGCCACCTTGCGGGCCTCAATCATCGCGTCAACCTTGCTGCGGATTTCGGCAATGCGCTCCGAAATCTCCTCAACCAGCGCAATATCGACGGCTGCCAGTTTTTGGAACTTGTCGGGGAAAATGTTTTTCAGTTTCTCGATATTCTCCAAAAGTTTTGTCTGATAGGCAATTGCGGCAGGAATAATGTGGTTGATAGCCATTCGGCCAGTCACGCGGGCCTCAATCTGCACTTTCTTGGTGTACATCTCCCACTTAACCTCGTTGCGGGCCTCGAGTTCCTTTTCGGTGTAAACGCCCATCCGCTCGAACATTGCCACGGTTTCAGGTTTTGTAAACTCTTTAAACATTTCAGGCACAGACTTTTCAGTGTTCAGTCCGCGACGGGCGGCCTCTTTGTTCCACTCCTCGCTGTAGCCGTTGCCGTCGAAGCAGACAACGTCGATAATCGAAGCAATGATTGGCTTCAGAGTGTCCATAATGGCCACGTTCTTCGATTTTCCAGCGGCCATTGCCTTGTCCACATCTGCCTTAAACTGAACAAGTTGGTCGGCAACAATGGTGTTCAGAACGGTCATCGCGTTGGCGCAGTTGGCGCTCGAACCCACGGCGCGGAACTCAAAGCGGTTGCCCGTGAAGGCGAACGGCGACGTGCGGTTGCGGTCGGTGTTATCAATGAAAATTTCAGGAATCTCAACCAAACCAACCGACTGACCTTTCTTGCCTGCAATCTCAATCGGCGTATCTGACGGAACCACAAGCAGTTTGTGCAGAACATCGGTCATTGTCTTGCCAAGGAAGGCCGAGACGATTGCGGGTGGTGCCTCGTTTGCGCCCAAGCGGTGGGCGTTGGTCGCTGTCGCGATAGAAGCCTTGAGCAGGCCGTTGTAGCGCTGCACGGCGGCCAGAACGTTCACAAAGAAGGTGACGAACTGCAAGTTGCCGCGGGCGTCTTTGCCAGGTGCCAGCAGCAGCGTGCCAGTGTCGGTGCCAAGGCTCCAGTTGTTGTGCTTGCCCGAGCCGTTGATTCCCTGAAATGGTTTCTCGTGAAGCAGAACAACAAAACCGTGTTTCTTTGCAACATTGTGCATAAGGTTCATTATCAATTGGTTTTGGTCGTTCGAAAGGTTGGTTTCGCCGAAAATCGGGGCCAACTCAAATTGGTTTGGCGCAACCTCGTTGTGGCGGGTTTTCAAAGGAATGCCCAGGCGGTGGCCCTGAATCTCAAGGTCGCGCATAAAGGCTGCCACGCGCGACGGAATGGCGCCAAAATAGTGGTCGTCCAACTGTTGGTTCTTCGACGACTCGTGGCCCATCAGCGTGCGGCCAGTGAGCATCAGGTCGGGGCGGGCAGCGTAAAGGTCCTCATCTACAAGGAAATACTCCTGCTCCCAACCAAGGTACGAGAACACCTTGCGGACTTTCGGGTCGAACATTTGGCAGATTGGCACTGCGGCGTTCGAAACGGCGTTCAAGGCCTTTTTCAAAGGTGTCTTATAGTCGAGCGATTCGCCTGTGTATGAGATAAATACAGTTGGAATGCAAAGCGTGTCGTCCTGAATGAAGACAGGTGAAGTCGGGTCCCAGGCAGTGTAGCCGCGAGCCTCGAAAGTTGCGCGGATTCCGCCACTTGGGAACGACGAAGCGTCGGGCTCCTGCTGAACGAGCGATTTGCCGTCGAACTCCTCAATCATTCCGCCTTTCCAGTCGTACTCCATAAACGAGTCGTGCTTTTCGGCGGTGCCCTCGGTCAGCGGTTGGAACCAGTGCGTGCAGTGCGTCACTCCGTGCCCGACTGCCCACTCCTTAATGCCAGCGGCCACCTTGTCGGCCACGGCCGTGCTCAATGGTTTGCCGTTGTCAATGCAGTCAACCAGGGCGTTAAATGTCTTAACGTCAAGGTATTTGTGCATCTTCTCGCGGTTAAAAACCAACTCGCCAAAATACTCCGACGGACGAGTTTCAGGAACCTCAATGTCAACCGCTTTCTTACGGAAAGCATCTTGAACAACATCAAATCTTAACTTGCTCATTTTCTTAAGTTTTAAGTTTATAAAGTATTAAGTTCTATCTGTTGGTGAATCGGTGAATTGTCATTCAATCAAAAAAGGCCGATTCATCAGAACCAGCCTTTTTTATCTTCTCTTATCACCTGTCAGGCTGGATTGGCAGGCACACGGTTTTTCCGATTATTCTTATTCCATTTCGAATTCTGTTTGGAATTCAAAGCGAAAATTCTGCCGCCTTTCAAGCCCTTTTTCATTGTTTTGTTTTTAAGTTTCTAATCACTCTGTTTTTTCTCGTCTTTCGACATTGCAAATATATAGTCGGTTTTAAAATCGCAACATAAAATCGATTATTTGTTAGGTTCTATTAGTATTTCTCGTACTTTACTTACGATTTATAATTTTAAATGCCGATTTTTGAATTTTTATTAAAAACCGATTAGTCAGAAAACGTTTCCGCTAACAAATCGAAATCAAGCAAAACAGACGAAAATCGGGGTTTGTGAGTTTTTAGAAGAGATTTGCGGTTTTTGATTGCGTTTTGACGCGGATTTTGGGGCGTTTGGTTACGGATTGTTATTGTTTGATGCACTGATTGCACAGTTTTTTCATTGCTTAAATGTGGCGGTCACAAATTGTGACCTCAAAAAAAAGCCGAACCCACAAAAAATTCGGCCTTTCAGAACAATTGGCGGACGCTAGCGCGGTGCAGCCCCCACCTTCGGACGCGATAAATCGCATCCCTACACATCATTTATACCCGTTTTCGTGCACATCCTTCACGGCGCGGCCGCTGGGGTCGTTGAGTTCCACAACCTTTATTTACAATGTGCCGACCATAGAATCGCCCCGCTTGTCGATAATTTTGGCCGCATATTTTCTTTTCTCAAAATTCAATTGTTTATTTGTTTTTGGTAATAAAAAATCTAACAACTATGAACCGCTTTACACTTACAGTAATTGGTGTGTTGTGCTTTGCCACGCTGCAGGCGCAAACCACAAAGGAAGAAATGCTTGCCAATCTGAAAAAAACAGGTGGCAACAATATGGTTTATCAGCCTGAAATCAAGCCGCAGACGCCGGCACCGAAGGGCTATAAGCCGTTCTACATCAGCCACTACGGCCGTCACGGCTCGCGCTACCACTATTCGGGGTTCGACTATCAGATGTTTCAGCGAATGATGAAGTCGGCCAACGACGCCAACGCCCTGACCGATGCCGGAAAAGACCTTAAAAACCGCGTCGACCGCCTTTGCGAAGATGGTATCAACCGCGCCGGCGACCTAACGCAGACTGGGTTCAATCAGCATCAGGGCATAGCCGAGCGCATGGTGAACTCGTTCCCCGAAGTGTTTGCTGACAACGCCAATATTGTTGTCAAATCGTCCACTTCGCACCGCGTGCTCTGCAGCATGGACGCCTTTATGCAGAAGATGAAAGCCATGCGTCCGACACTGAATGTGACCACCGAATCGAGCAAGCGCATCATGCATTATATCAATAACGAAGAGCGCGACTCTGTCACCCGTTACCTGAACCGCACCGACGGTTTCCGCAAGGCAAACGATGCCATCGACCACGCACTTATTCATCCCGAAAGGCTCATCAAACAGGTGTTCTCTGACACCGCTTACGTCCGCACCAAGGTGAACGCTCATCAGTTCATGCGTAAGCTGTTCGACCTTCAGTGCAACATGCAGAACATCGACGACCTTGATTTTGATTTCAGCGATTTCTTCACTGACGACGAGATGTTCGACAACTGGCAGGTTACCAATGTTTACTGGTACGCCAACTTCAGCAACTGCCCCTATTCTAACTCGCGCGGTTCATGGTGCGCCCGCAATCTGCTCACCAAAATCTTGGATGAAGCCGATGCCGCTTTGGCTGGCAATGGCGTTTCGGCCAATCTGCGCTTTGGCCACGACACCGGTCTTGCACCGCTGGCAAGTTTGATGCAACTTGAAGGTACCACAGCACAAGTTACCGATTTTGCCGAACTCTACAAGGTTTGGTGCGACTTCAAAATCATTCCGATGGGTGGCAACCTGCAGATGATTTTCTACAAGTCGGACAAGTCGAAAGACGTTCTGGTGAAGGTTCTGCTCAACGAGAACGAAGTGAAACTGCCAATTGACAGCAAAACCGCCCCATACTACAAGTGGGACGAAGTTGAAGCCTACTACCGAAAAGTCTTGAGCGAAATTCCGCTGAGCGTCAAGAAATAAGAAACCTGAAATGGACTTGCGAAAACTGAACGCAAGTCCATTTTTTTTGTCCTTTGGTCAATTGTGCCGCCAACATTTGTTTGCCGTATAAATATTTTGGTTAGTTTTGAAATTGCTACTTTAACAAGCAGTTCGCAAATGAGAAGATTGATATACACATTACTGTTGTCGGCCTTGTGCGCAACAGGTTTTGCAGGCGAGATAGTGCTGAAAGGCATCTATCAGGGTAAGAACTTATATGTGATGAATCCGTTCGCTGCTGACGGCAACGGCTTCTGCATCACAGGCATAACCGTGAACGGGATGGCCACATCTGATGAGATTAACTCGAGCGCCTTTGAAATCGACTTGTCGGTGCATAACCTTGCCAAGGGTGACGATGTGAGCGTTGTTATTAAGCACAAAAGCGGCTGCGAGCCGAAGGTCATCAACCCTGAAGTGCTGAATCCGCAAAGCACCTTTACGGTTACAACCATCAAAATCGATAAAAACGACAAACTGGCGTTCACCACCAACAACGAGTGCGGCTCGCTGCCGTTCATTGTTGAGCAGTTCCGCTGGAACAAGTGGATAAAGGTGGCCACCGTTGAAGGCGACGGCAAGCCCGGGGCGCACACCTACACAGTCGAAGTCAATCTGCACTCGGGCTACAACCGCTTCCGCGTAAAGCAAATCGACTACACCCGCAAACCGCGCTACGGCAAGGAACTGAAGCACCGCACAATGCTGGCCGAAGTCACCTATTCGTATGTCAAACCGTTCACCGAGATTAAATTCTCGGCTGAAACCATGTATGAGATTTACAACGACAAAGGCGCCATTATGGACAAGGGCGTGGGGGTTAAGGCTGATGTGTCGAAACTGCCCGTCGGCGACTACTTCCTGAACTACGACACCAAAACCGAAATCTTCAAGAAAAAATAGTCGGACTGACGACTGTTGTTTTCGTTTTTTGCCTTCCGGCCCTATATTTGCCGATTATGAGTTGGATTCTCTACTTCATATACCTGCTTCTGCTGGTTTGGTTCATCTGGAAATGGCGTTTTTTCGATTCGCCCGGAATAGAGAGAAAATGGCTTGTTGCGCTGTTTCTGGCTAAGATTGCCGGCAGCTTCGCGCTTTTTTTCATCTATAGCTTTTACTATCCGTCGGCCGACGGCGACATTTTCCATTATTTCGATGACGGACTTGTCATTCACAATGTTCTGTTTCAGAACCCTGTTGATTATCTGAAGATTATGACTGGCATCGGCGCTTCGTCGCCCGACCTTATGCCATACTACGACACCTGCAACTTCTGGCTGAAACGGTTCGATTACGGGCTGCCCAACGACAACCACATTGTCATCCGCGCCAATGCGCTGATGTGTCTTCTGTCGATGGGCAACTTCCACATTCATAATATGTTTTTCGGCTTTATGGCGTTTGTCGGATTATGGGCGATTTACAAGTCGTTTGCCCGGCAACTTTCGCACAAGCGCACGCTGCTGCTGATAGTGGTGTTCTGCTTCCCGTCGGTCTGGCTGTGGACATCGGGGGCGCTGAAAGAGTCGATACTCATCTTCGCCTTCGGACTGCTCGTCTACAATTTCCGCAGCCTGATTGACAAGCCGTCGGCGGGCAATATCATTGGGGTGGTGGTGTGCCTGTTTCTGCTGATGCAGTCGAAGTTCTACGTGCTGATGGCCGCACTGCCCGCTTTTGCGGCAATGGTCTGGATTCGGCGCCGGCCGAAAAAGGCGTTTATAAAATTCCTGACAGCGCACGTGGTGATATTTGCAGCCGCCTGGCTTTCGAAATTCATCACGCAAGTGGATTTGTTCGATGTCATCTGCTGGAAGCAGCACGATTTCATAATGATGGTGCAGAGCACTCAAGCTGGAAGCTTCATCGAACTGCCGGTGCTCGACAACGGACTGGCGAGTATCGTCGCCAACTCGCCGCGCGCTTTCCTGACGTCGCTTTTGCGCCCGACGGTTTTTGAGCACGGCTCGGCTGCCATGATGGTGGCAGGCATTGAAAACGTGCTCATTCTGTGCGTGCTGGCTGCCGGACTTTTCTATCTGAAGCCGCAAAATCTTGTCAACCACGATGTCTGGTACTGTCTGTCGTTCATCGTTATTCTGTTTGTGCTTATCGGGCTTACCACGCCTGTCCTGGGCGCGCTTGTAAGGTATAAGGTGCCGGCGCTGCCATTCATCGGCATCATGCTTCTGACCGCCGCGAGCGACGAGCGCCTGCAGCCTGTCGACAAGTGGATTGCGGGAAAGCTGAAGTGAAAAGGACTTTGGTCTTTGGACTACAGACAACGGACTTCGGACAATAGACTTTGGACTATTCGTTTCTAACCAAATTTATCCAAACATGGCGCCCCGAAGGGGCAATTCACACATAGCCCAAGGCAAGCGAAGCGGCGCCTTGGGTAATGCGAACCAAGGGAAAAGCGCCCTGTAAGGGCAACAGACAATTTGATTATACAACAAAAAACATTCTTTTGCCCCTTCAGGGCGAACCTTCATTGGCGGCAATCGTTCCCCAAGGCGCTGCCTTGGGCTGTAGGCTTCTGCCCCTTCGGGGCGATTTGGGGGCTCTAACCAAACTAAACCGAATTTATCCAAACATATTTTGGTTTCAGTTTGGATGCGTTTGGTTAGAAATAATACTTCTCGCCTGCGGGAAAATCGGTTCGAATCGGAAAGAATCGGTTAGCGAAAAAATCACGTTTTTTGGCGTGAAACCCAAAAATCCGCATTTTTGCCCTGAAAATCACCCCGAAAACACCCCTAAAAAGCCCTTTTTTGGCTGTTTTTTTTTGCCGTTCGTTAAGTCAAAGCCGCCGTTCGTTAAGTCAAAGCCGCCGTTCGTTAAGTGAAAACCGCCGTTCATTTTTCAGCTATTGTATGAAAATGATGGGTGCGCGACTTTTGTCAATGATGAATTTGGACAACAGACATCAGACAAAAGACTACAGAAAAGTAAAAATGAAAATATAACGGCTGCTCACAGCTCAATGCTCATAGCTGACAGCCATCTAAACACTAAACTTTAAACTTCTAAACTTTTAAAATATGATTATTGCAATTCTAATGATTCTGTTTACGGCCATTCACACGCAATTGGCCAAATGTGCATCTGAAACATCCGACGCTTTTCCGATGGCTACTGGTTTTTAACTATTTAAAAAAGGAGATGACATGAAGAAGTTTGCTAAAATTTTTGTTGGCGCGCTCGCTTTGGTGCTGCTTGCCTTTATTATTTTATTTGGAGTGATATAGCATTAACAATATCAAATATATAAACAAAATTTTTATTCATTTAATTTTTAAAATTATGAGGAATTTAAGACAATTTTTCTTGACAACGTTAGCAGTGCTCTGCAGCACGCTTACAACATGGGCGGCCTATAGTGGTTCGTCCAAAGCGCCCGCACAGATTACGGCGGACAACTATGCTGATTACGGCTTCACCGCCGATAACTACTCTGGCTTTGTCGGTTACTACGGCATTGGCACTGCCGAAGAACTTTACGGCTTTGCCGCTTGGGTTAATAGCGGCAGCACTTCAATCAATGCCGTGCTTACTGCCGACATTGTAATAAATGAGAATGTGCTTAACGCCGATGGCACTCTCAACGGCACGCCAACTTACAGGTGGACACCGATAGGATCTTATCCTTATAAGGCATATGTAGGTACATTGGACGGCAACGGACACACCATTAGTGGGTTGTATGTAAATGCATCTAGCAAATATGTGGGTCTAATAGGTTATTCCAACAATGGAACGATAAAGAATCTCGGTGTTATTGATTCTTATATTGAAGGCAGCAGCTATGTCGGCGGCATTTGCGGTAGTGGAGGCATCCAAACCAACTGCTACAACACAGGAACGGTTTCGAGTTCTGGTAGTCGTGTTGGCGGCATTTGCGGCGGCGGCGGCACACAAACCAACTGCTACAACACAGGAACGGTTTCGGGTTCTGCTTATGTTGGCGGCATTTGCGGCAGCTCTCGCACTGCTATAACCAACTGCTACAACACAGGAACGGTTTCGGGTTCTTCTAGCGATGTTGGCGGCATTTGCGGTTCTGCTTCTGGCAGCACCATAATCAACAGCTACAATATAGGAGAGGTTTCTTCTTCTCGCGGCGGCATTTGCCCTAATGGCACCATAACCAACTGCTACTATTTGGAAGGCTGCTGTTCAGGAAATGGTGGTGGTTTTTCTACTACAGCCGAAGAGTTTGCAAGCGGAAAAATAACCTATCAACTCAATGGTAACACAAGCGAAGGCAACCTTACGTGGTACCAAACACTTGGCAATGGCAACGACGCATATCCTGTATTCGACAACACTCACGCTGTGGTATATGCAACGCAACCATGTACGATCGAATTTAGCAATACCGAAGGTGCAGTTAACCCACACCCGTCGGTAGATGAGATTACTGGTTACTGCCCTGTTTGTGGCCAATTTACAGTTCATGGCGCTTTGGTAACCGAAAACAACTACAGCAGTTTGAATCTCTCGGCTGATTTCGTTGGATACTACGCTATTAGTAATACTGCCGAACTCTATTGGTTTGCCAATGAAGTGAACAACGGCAACGCAACGATAAATGCCGTGCTTACAGCCAACATTGTTGTGAACGAAAACGTGCTAAACGAAGATGGCACACTCAACGGCACGCCAACTTACAGTTGGACACCGATTGGAACTTCTTCTTTTAAATATGCAGGCACATTCGACGGCAACGGCCACACCATTAGCGGTTTGTATTTTAGTAATACAACAAACAACGCCTACCCAAATGGCGGAAGCCATATAGGGCTGATAGGCTATGCCAATGATGGAGCGACAATAAAGAACGTAGGGGTGGTTGATTCTTATTTTAAAGGGGACTCGTATGTTGGCGGCATTTGCGGCTATTGTTCTAACACAAACACAACCATATCTAACTGCTACAACACAGGAACGGTTTCGGGTTCTGCTTATGTTGGCGGCATTTGCAGTGTTAATGGCACGATAACCAACTGCTACAACATGGGAACGGTTTCGAGTTCTGGTAGTCGTGTTGGCGGCATTTGCGGCAATAATGGCAGTCAAACCAACTGCTACAACACAGGAATGGTTTCGGGGTCTTCCAACTCTGTCGGCGGCATTTGCGGTGATGGTGGCACCCAAAACAACTGCTACTACTTGGCAGACTGCGGCAGCAAAAACACTCTTGGCGTTTCTGCTACAGCAGATGAGTTTGCAAGCGGAAAAATAACCTACCTTCTCAATGGCGGCACAAGCGAAGGCAACCTTGCGTGGTATCAGACCATTGGCACAGACGCACTGCCCGTTTGGGACAACACTCACGGTGTGGTATATAAAACGCTGCCGTGCCCTTCCTTCAGCAATGATGCGAACAACACTCATAAAGACCACCTGTCGATGGATCCGACTGGACGCTGCACAGCTTGCGGCCAATTAATAGCTCACGGCACTTTGGTTACCGAAAGCAACTACAACAATTTGAATCTTACAGCCGATTTTGTCGGCTACTATGCAATCAGCAATTCTGTCGAACTCTATTGGTTTGCCAACGAAGTGAATAGCGGCCGAACTTCTATTAATGCCGTCTTGACAGCCGACATTGTAGTTAATGAAAACGTATTGAATGCCGATGGCACTCTCAACGGCACACCAACTTACAGTTGGACACCGATTGGAACTGGAACTTGGGGTGGTATTTTTAAAGGCACATTCGACGGCAACGGACACACCATTAGCGGCTTGTATTTTAATAATACAACTAACAGCAACTACCCCGATGGAGGAAATAATGTTGGTCTGATAGGCAAAGCCAATGATGGAGCGACAATAAAGAACGTAGGGGTGGTTGATTCTTATTTTAAAGGGTACTCGTATGTTGGCGGCATTTGCGGCGTCGGTGGTACCCAAACCAACTGCTACAACACAGGAACGGTTTCGGGTTCTTCTAGCTATGTTGGCGGCATTTGCGGCTGTAGTTCCTCGTCAACCACAACCATAACCAACTGCTACAACACAGGAACGGTTTCGGGATCTGGTCATGTTGGCGGCATTTGCGGTGATCATGGCACCCAAACCAACTGCTACAACACAGGAACGGTTTCGGGATCTGGTTATGTTGGCGGCATTTGCGGCTATTATGGTACTCAAACCAACTGCCATAACACAGGAACGATTACGAGTTCGAGTTCTTCTTGGTATATAGGCGGCATTTGCGGTTATGATGGCGTTCAAACCAACTGCTACAACACAGGATCGGTTACGGGTGGTGGCTATGTTGGCGGCATTTGCAGTGTTGATGGCACGATAACCAACTGCTACAACACAGGAACGATTACGGGTACTGGCACGAGGTCTCAAGATGCCTATTATGGCGGCATTTGCGGCAGCAGTGGTACCCAAACCAACTGCTACAACACAGGTGCGGTCTCAGGACGTTCGTCATATGGCGGCATTTGCGGTAATTATGGCACCCAAACCAACTGCTACTATTTAGAAGGCTGCTGCTCAAGAAGCGGTGGTGGCGTTTCTGTTACGGCCGAAGAGTTTGCAAGCGG
>JAFXQB010000024.1 GCA_017527435.1 Salinivirgaceae bacterium | reverse complement strand
CGGCCACAACGTAGAAATTGCAGTCGCGTATCTGCTCAATGTCCGACGTGCAGCGGAACCCGCCCTTCAAAGCCGCCTGCAGCAGTTCGTCGCTCACCTCGAGCGTGGCGTCGTGGCCCTGCATCAAAGCATCAACACGCGTCTGATTCATATCGAAACCGACAGTTGGGTATTTTGTTGAAAATAAGCGGGCGAGCGGAAGCCCGACGTACCCTAATCCAACCACGCATATTTTTATCTTGCTCATATAGTTATTATTTCAAATTATTCCAATACCAATTAGTTGCTTCTTTTAAGCCCGCTTTGAAGAAAAATGCTGGCTCATATCCAAGCAATTTTTTCGCCTTTTCGATGCTTGCCAGCGAATGCGGAATGTCGCCCGCACGATTCGGACCATAGATTGGTTCGATTTTGGCGATTCCCGCATCGTAAGCCGATAAGTTTTCTCGCAGATAATCAAATAATTGATTCAGCGTTGTTCGCTCGCCGCAAGCAGTGTTGTAAATCTGATTCACGGCTTGCGGATTGTCGGTTTGTATTGCCAACAGATTCATTTTCACCACGTTGTCGATGTAGGTAAAGTCGCGACTGTAGTCGCCTGTGCCGTTGATGGTGGGCTGCTCGTGAGCAATCAACTTCTTGACAAACAACGGAATAACTGCAGCGTAGGCACCATTCGGGTCCTGACGGCGGCCAAAAACGTTGAAATAGCGCAAGCCGATGTACTCAATGCCGTATGTCCGTGCGAAAACATCGGCATACAATTCGTTGACATACTTTGTGATAGCGTATGGCGACAATGGTCGGCCAATCACATCCTCAACCTTTGGCAGAGTGGCTGAATCGCCGTAAGTTGACGAACTTGCGGCAAAAATGAAGCGCTTCACCTTGGCGTCGCGGGCGGCGATGAGCATATTCAGAAATCCGCTGATATTCACCGCGTTGGTTGTGGCGGGGTCCTTAATCGAGCGCGGCACAGAACCCAAGGCGGCCTCGTGCAGCACATAGTCAGCACCGCTGACGGCGGTTTTGCAGTCTTCAGGATTGCGTATGTCGCCAACAATCAGGCTGAAACGGTCAGGAAAACGTTCGAGCAGCGGGTTGATGTTCTCAATGTGGCCCGTCGAGAAGTTGTCGAGACAGACAACCTCGTCGCCGCGCTCTAGCAGCGCCTCGCACAAATTCGAGCCTATAAATCCCGCTCCGCCGGTTACTAAAATCTTACTCATCGTCAATCAAAAGCGGCCGCGCCAAATGCGCTAAGCCAACCGACAAATATAGATATTTGGGTGCATCAGTGACACCGAAAATTGACCATCGGACATTAGTTGTTGACAATCAATATTCTTGCAAAAATCTGATTTTTTAACAACGGCAATTGCTAAATCGAAAACCATTGTGTAATATTGCAGTCCCAAAAAATGGGAAAATTTTGGACCCATAGCTCAGTTGGTTAGCAGCACCTGACTCATAATCAGGGGGTCGTTGGTTCAAGCCCAACTGGGTCCACAAAAGGCACTTACAAGCGTGAGTGCTTTTTTTGTTTAAATTGCGTACCGATATGCGAATCAGAGACATCGATTTGGGTGAAAAACCGGTTGCGTTTGCGCCGATGGAAGACATCAGCGACCCGTCGTTCCGCCGCCTGTGCAAGGAACAGGGCGCCGACCTGATGTACTCTGAATTTGTGTCGGCCGACGGGCTCATTCGCGATGCCGAGAAGAGTCTGCGCAAACTCGACATTGCCGACAGCGAGCGCCCCGTGGGCATTCAAATCTACGGCAAAGACCCCGATGCGATGGTTGAAGCCGCCCTGCGTGTTGAGCAGGCACACCCCGATCTGATTGACATCAACTTTGGCTGCCCGGTGAAGAAAATCGCGGGCAAGGGCGCCGGCGCCGGACTTCTGCAGAACATCCCGCTGATGATTGAGATTACTCGCCGCGTGGCTCAAGCCGTGAAGCTGCCCGTGACGGTGAAAACGCGCCTGGGCTGGGACGAGACCGACAAGCCGATTGTAGAACTTGCCGAACGCTTGCAGGATGTTGGCGCTGAAGCTATTACCATTCACGGCCGCACACGAAGCCAAATGTATAAAGGCGAAGCCGACTGGACGCTCATCGGACAAACGAAAGCCAATCCGCGTCTGCACATCCCGGTCATCGGCAACGGCGACATCGACAGCCCGCAAAAGGCCGCCGAAATGTTCAGCCGCTACGGCGTTGACGGCATTATGATTGGCCGCGCCGCCATCGGCAATCCATGGATTTTCAGCCGCACAAAGCACTATCTGCAAACCGGCGAGCTGCTGCCCAATCCCACCATTCCGCAGAAGGTTGAGTTGGTGAAGCGCCATCTGCAATACTCGCTCGACTGGAAGGGCGACTACGTGGGCGTTTTCGAGTTGCGTCAGCACCTGTCGAACTACTTCAAGGCCTTGCCCGACTTCAAAGACACCCGCATCCGCCTTGTCACCGAGAAAGACCCGGCTGTGATTATGCAAATCCTTGACGAGATTGCAGTGCGATGGGCTGATTTTTAGACGATTTTGCTTATTATTGTGAGTTTTGAACAGAGCTATGGAACGCAAGATTTTGGGCATCGACCCCGGAACAAACATAATGGGTTACGGCGTAATTTCGGCTGATGGCAGCAAGCCTAAGCTGGAAACCATGGGGGTGATTATGCTCAACAAGATAACCGACCCGTACGAGAAGCTGGCCGCCATTCACAAACGTGTTACATGGCTGATAGAAGAGTTTCTGCCCGATGAGTGCGCCATTGAAGCACCGTTTTTCGGGCAAAACGTGCAGTCGATGCTCAAACTTGGACGAGCGCAGGGGGTGGCCATTGCCGCCGTTATTGCCCGCCAGATTCCGATTACCGAATACGCACCGCGCAAAATCAAACTTGCCATAACCGGCACCGGTGATGCATCGAAAGAGCAGGTGGCAGGCATTCTACAGAAGATGTTCAGTTTTGCCGAGCTGCCCAAAAATCTTGATGCAACCGATGGTCTGGCCGCTGCTGTGTGCCATTTTTACCAAAAGGTTCCAACCACAAACACCAAAGCCTGCAAATCGTGGGCCGACTTTGTAAACCGCAACCCGGACAAGGTGGTGGGGCGGAAAGGATGATGAAACTGCAGTCTTCAGGTCAAAGTAGTGCGAATAGAGTATATGGTGCCTTGTGTCAACAATCAACACCACATACGTAACATTCTAATTCCTAAATTCTAAATCCTACATCATAATAATTCTCTATTTTTGCCGCCGTTATCAAACTTACAGAAGTGATAAAACGATACGATTTTCTGGTAATTGGTTCGGGCGTGGCCGGAATGAGTTACGCGCTGAAAGTGGCCAACGCAGGCAAGGGCCGCGTGGCAATGGTTTGCAAGACAACTCTGGCCGAAGCCAACACGGCCAAGGCACAAGGTGGCATTGCATCGGTCACCAACCTTAAGGTTGACGATTTCGATAAGCACATTGAAGACACAATGATTGCCGGCGACCATTTGAGCGACCGTAAGGCCGTGGAGCAGGTGGTGCGCAACGCACCTTCGCAGATTGCCGAACTTGTGAAATGGGGCGTCAACTTCGACCGCACCGACAACGGTGAGTTCGACCTTCATCGCGAAGGTGGACATTCTGAATTCCGAATCCTTCACCACGCCGATGATACGGGCGCCGAGATTCAGCGCGGGCTGATGGAAGCCGTCCGTCGGAATCCGAACATCGATGTGCTTGAAAATCACTTTGCTGTGGAGATTATCACGCAGCACCATCTGGGCGTTGAAGTCACGCGCCGCACACCCGATATCGAGTGCTTCGGGGCCTACATTCTGAATCCCGAAACCAATAAAATCGATACTTATCTGTCGCGCGTCACGCTGATGGCCACTGGCGGCATCGGCTCAATCTACGCCACCACCACCAACCCAAACATCGCTACGGGCGACGGCATTGCAATGGTCTATCGCGCCAAGGGAACGGTGCAGGATATGGAGTTTGTGCAGTTTCACCCCACGGCGCTCTTCCATCCTGGCGAGACGCATCCCGCCTACCTTATCACCGAAGCGATGCGCGGCTACGGCGGCATTCTGCGTCTGCCCAACGGCGAAGAGTTTATGCACAAGTACGACGAGCGCCTGAGCCTTGCACCGCGCGACATTGTGGCCCGCGCCATCGACAAAGAGATGAAAATCCATGGCCTCGACCACGTCTGCCTTGACGTCACGCACAAGGACCCCGAAGAGACCAAGCACCACTTCCCGAACATCTACGCCAAGTGCCTGAGCATCGGCATCGACATAACCAAGCAGTACATCCCCGTTGCGCCTTGCGCCCACTATATGTGCGGCGGAATCAAGGTCGATTTGAACGCCTGCTCAAGCATCCGCCGCCTGTATGCCGTGGGCGAGTGCTCGTGCACAGGTCTGCACGGCGGTAACCGTTTGGCTTCCAACTCGTTGATTGAAGCCGTTGTTTATGCCGACGCTGCCGCGAAGCACAGTCTGCAGCATATTGATGAGTACTCGTTCAACGAGCGGATTCCCGAATGGAACGACGAAGGCACGATGACCAATGAAGAGAAAGTGCTTATCGCTCAAGACGTTAAGGAAGTGGGACAGATTATGAGCACCTACGTGGGCATTGTCCGCAGCAACCTGCGCCTAAAGCGCGCCTGGGACCGCCTTGACCTGCTCTACGAAGAGACCGAAGACCTTTTCAAGCGCGTCAAAGCCACCCGCGACATCTGCGAGTTGCGCAATATGATAAACGTGGGTTATCTGGTTACCCGTCAGGCCATTGAGCGCAAAGAGAGCCGCGGCCTGCACTTCAATGTTGATTATCCGCCGGTGACGAAGGATTGAAGGATTGAATGCGTGATTAACTGAAGGATTGAATAACTGAAGGGCTGATTGAGTAGGGGACTTTCGGCTGTTCTTCCTTTTCCTATTTGTAGAATTGTCGTCTGACGTCGTTTGCCCGATGCCAGTAGTTCAATTTTTTTCCTATCTTGCCCCTACAAAAACTTATAACTTTTAAACTCATAACTTAAAACTTCCGATGTCCGAAGATTTTCTGCATTTCCTTTGGAAAAACGGCCTTTATCAGATGCCGCTCACAGAGTTCTACTCGGGCGAGACCATCGAAGTGCTGAATCCAGGACTGCACAACCGCGACCAGGGCCCCGATTTCTTCAACGCGCGCATCCGCATCGGGCAGACTGTTTGGGCGGGGAATGTTGAGATTCACCTGCGCTCGAGCGATTGGCTGCGACACCGCCACCAATCCGACGACCACTACAACAACGTTGTGCTGCACGTGGTGGGGCAGAACGATGCCGAAATCCGCAGCCAGACGGGCCAACTCATTCCCGCCACCGAAATCCGCTGCCCACAGCCGCTGCTTGAGCGCTACCAATTCCTGATGCGCACCGACCGTTGGCTGCCGTGTCAGTCGTATATTGCTGATATCGACCCGTTTGTGATGCAGCAGTGGTACGAGTCGCTGACCGTTGAGCGCCTTGAGCAGAAAACCGCCGCCATTGCCGAGAACCTGCGGCTCACGCAGAACAATTGGGAAGAATCGTTCTACTATACTGTGGCGCAGTCGTTTGGTTTCAAGACGAATGCGCAACCTTTCCTTATGCTTGCGCAGTCGCTGCCGCTCAACGTGATTGCCCACCACAAAAACAGCCTGACGCAGGTTGAAGCGCTGCTGTTCGGTCAGGCGGGACTGTTGCCAGCCGAGCCTGCCGACGCCTACACGCAACTGCTCGCGCGCGAGTATAACCACCTGAAAATCAAATATCGGCTTGAGCCCATTCCGAGCCACGTGTGGAAATTCGCCCGAATGCGGCCAGGCAATCTGCCCACCGTTCGTATTGCGCAGTTGGCGTCGCTCATCAGCAAATCGTCGGCGCTGCTGTCGAAAATGATTGAGTGCCAAACGGTTGACGATGTAAAACGTCTTTTCGCGACAAGCGTTTCCGACTATTGGCTTACGCACTATGTTTTTGAAAAACCGTCGGCGCGGAAGGACAAGAATTTAGGCGATGCATCGCTTAATCTGCTTGTTATCAACGCTTTTGTGCCGTTTATGTTCCACTACGGAAAGAGCATCGACAAGACCGAACTCACCGACCGCGCCCTGCAGTGGCTCGAAGATGTGCCCGCCGAGCGCAACACCATTATCAGCCAGTGGGAAAAGTTCGGAATCGAAGCCAAATGCGCGCTCGAGAGCCAGGCGCTCATTGAGTTGGCCAACTGCTACTGCCAGAAAAAACAGTGCCTGAAGTGCCGAGTGGGGCGGCAGGTGATGGTTGTTCAGCCAACCGATGGCTTAAGCAAATAACTGAAATCCAGCGGAATACGCATTTCGGCGACGCATCCGCGCGGCTCGCCGTCAACTCTGTCTTTAGCCGAATAACTTATCGCGATTTTTTGGTCGTTGATGGCGTTCAAACGAGTAATCAACTCGTTGAGTACCTTTACGTTATGCGGTTGGTCGGCATCGGTTTTTGGGTTGCGGAAAAGTCCGTCGTCAGCCACGGTCACCACCAGCGTGTTGTTGTTCTTGTCTTCGTCGATGGTCAGGGCAATGTGGCCAGGTTCCTGCCTTGACAGCACACCCTTCTTCAGCGCGTTCTCAACAAGGCAGAAAATGCTGAACGACGGCACTTTAGCCATATCGTTCACGTAGGGCATCATCTTGAAAGTGAAGTCGAACTGCTCTTTGAACCTGAATTTTTCGAGCGCCAGATAGTTCTTGATGAAACTTACTTCGGTGCTCAATTCGTGGCCGAAATTGCCGATGTTTTCAAGCGATGTGCGCATCAGTTTCGACAGCGTGCCCAGGTTTTCCGATGCCGTGTTCGTGTCGTCTTTGTGGATTGAGTACGACACCGAGTTGATGGCGTTGAACAGAAAATGCGGGTCGAGCGATGTTTTTAACAAATTGGTTTTCAGGTCGAAATATGCTGCCTGCCTTTCGAGTGACTTCTTGCATTGCCGCTTCTGAAGCAGCAGGGCGACAACGGCCGCAGCCGCCAAAGCGAGCATCACAATTAGTTTTGCTGCGAACGTTTCGGCAAAATAACTTGCCAGCGCGATGGCAACCAAAACAGCAGCGGCAATAATCAGTGAACGTTTCATTTCTTTCGCGATATTGTGTAGTCAATCAGGTCGATAAGCGATTGGCGGGCCGCGTTGTCGGGCGTTTCGGCCAGCACCGCCTTCGCCTTTTCAACGTAATCGGCCATCACCGTTTGGGCGTGCTCAATGCCGCCGTGGCCGCGCACAAAGTTCATCAGCGTATCGATGTCGGCGTCGGTTTTCATCTTCTGACGCAGGATTTTTATCATTTGCCGACGCTCGCTTGGCGTGCTGTTTTGCAGGGCGTGCATCAGCGGAAGCGTTATTTTGCGTTCGCGAAGGTCGTTGCCCGCAGGCTTGCCGAAAATGCCATTTACTTCATAATCAAACAAATCGTCGCGAATTTGGAAGGCGATGCCAATGTATTCGCCCAGCCGTTCCATCCGCTCAACATCGGCTTCGGCCGCGCCCACCGAGCAGGCGCCAGCGGTGGTGCAGGCAATCATCAGCGCCGCCGTTTTCTTGCGAATGACATCGAAATATGTCTGATTATCAATGTTCAAATGCCGAGCCTTCTCAATTTGCAGCAGTTCGCCTTCGCTCATCTCTTCAACGGCGCGCGACACAATCTCGAGTTGCCGATGCTCGCTTTTGTTCACCGCCAGCAGCAGGCCGCGGGCCAGCAGATAGTCGCCCAGAAGCACCGCCACCTTGTTCTTCCAGATGGCGTTCACCGACCAGAATCCGCGCCTTTTGTCCGACTCGTCAACCACATCGTCGTGAACCAGCGAAGCCGTATGCATCAGTTCGATGAGCGCGGCGGCGTGGTAGGTGTGCTCGTTGACGGTGCCGTAGAGTTTGGCCGTCAAGAACACCAGCATCGGCCTGATTTGCTTGCCTTTCTGCTTCTGCACGTAGAAAAGCAGCAGGTCGAGCAGGCGCGTGCCGCTACGCAGAAAATTGCGGAAAAAGGGCTGAAACTCGTCCATTTCCGCCTTGATGGGTGCCTTGATAGTCTGCAAATCAGCCATTCGTAGGTTTTTCGCCAAAAGTATAACAATTTGCCGTCGTTAGTGCGTAAGCCGATGTTTTTTCTCGATAACTGATTTTTGCCAACAGGCGTTTTTGCGCTAACCGATTTTTCCCGATTTGAACCGATGTTTATCCGCAAGCGGATAATGGTTTTCGGATACCGCTGCGCGGAAATTTTAAGAACATCCAAGAAAACGTCTGAAAGACGTGATTTGCATAACCGGCAGTAAGCAAAGCGCAACTGCCGGATAAAAAGCATATAGGATAACACTCTGAAAGAGTGAACCTTGCCAGTGTTCAGTCCTTCGGACTGTTTTTCGTGGTGTGGCGTACATCCACGGGTTACGCTTCGCTTACCCGCGGTTATGCAGATATTGTCTTTCAGACAATTAAAAGGTTTTTATCCGCAGGCGGATTATGGGGTTGGGATACCGCTGCGCGGGAATTTTTTAGAAAATCACATTTAAAATTTATAAAAAATTGATTTTTAAAATTTTATAGAATTTTGTTTTCAAATTTTCTTACAATTTCCGCCCGACAGGACGCGGCATAAAACACGTAGAGACGTGCCATGGCGCGTCTCTACAAATACAAATTATCAATTATTTACCCATCAATCATTCACCATCACCCGTTTGGCCTCGGCGCCAACCTTCACAATGTAAACGCCTGCGCCGCTGACGCGGATTTCTGCACGAATGCCCGATTCAGCAACCGTAGAGACGTGGCGCGCCGCGTCTCTACACACAAGGCGTCCCATTGCATCATAAACACTGATTTCCTCTGTTGCATTCTTAACAACAATGGTGTTGCCATAGGCGTAGATGTTTACAGCATCGGCGGCTGTTTCGGTGACGGGGGTGCCAGGATTGTTATTTCCACCTTGATTCTCGTTGCCACCCTGATTCTCATTTCCGCCTTGGTTTTCATTTCCACCTTGATTCTCGTTGCCGCCTTGATTCTCGTTTCCACCCTGATTTTCATTTCCACCTTGGTTTGCCGTGCCATTGCAATTCCAAACCACAGGTCTGTTGTCAGGATTCCAATTTGACACCCAATACATTGGTATTGAGTCTGTTTCACATTTGATTGTCAGATTATAGCAGAACTCAAACGCCCCACTGCCTATTCTTGCCACGCTTATAGGTATGGTTATTGTCGGCAATAGTGTGTCTGACGAAAACGCGGAAGCACCGATGCCAATAACAGAGTTCGGAATGTTCACCGACTGCAGTTTAAAGAAACCAGAGAATGCTCTATATCCAATGAATTTGCATCTTTCATTTATACTGAATGTTGTTGTGTCTTGTGCGGTAACTCTTGCTAAATATATATATGGATTGTTGTCGTTGCCAAGATATATTCCGCCTTCTAATTCGTTGTATTTTAACTTATTACAGTATCCGAACACATCTGATTCTATTACTGTAACTGCATCAGGAATATTGATTGATTCGAGATTGATGCAATTATAAAACGCCGATGGCCCAATGTATTCTACGGATTCGGGTATGTTAATTGACGATAGTGAATAACAAGATGCAAACGACCAGAATTCTATCCGTGTTAGTGATTCGGAAAGGTGGATCGTCGATAATTTTCCGCAATGGTCAAACACCGAACCTCCAATGAACTTGACCGAATTGGGTATATCAATTCTTTCCAATTTGGTGCAATATTGGAAGGCATTGTCAAAAATAAAACGACAGCCACTGTTAATATTGCACTCTGTTATTTGATCTGAATAGGCTTTGACTAAGCACAAGTACGGATTGTCATCGTTACCCAAATAGAGAGCATTGTCATACTCATTGAATTCCAGATTGTTGCAATTATTAATAATTGTGTTGTAAATGGTGTCAACAGAATTTGGGACAACAAGTGTTTTCAGGTTATCAAGTTGGCAAAATGCTCCGTTTTTGATTCCTTTAACCGTTGCGGGTATTGTAACGCTTTCGGCGTTTCCTGTGTAAGCCGTCAGAAGCGTTTTGCTAGCATCGTGATAAATAAAATCGCCATCAATTACACCATTGTAGGTTTGTGCGCCCCACGGTGCGCCTTGGGCAGCCCCTGCGTATACCACATTTCTCACAAGACCAAACGCGCTTGACCCAATTCTCTCAATCGTATTGGGCACGGTTAGCGATGCAATGTGTGCGCAGTTGTAAAACGCACCTTCATAGATGTTTTTGCAATTGCTGTTAATCTCGCACGATGTAATATCTTGTGATTTAGCCTTAATCAGCCACAAATACGGATTTTCGGCATTTCCCAAATACAAGGCATTGTCGTACTCGTTGTATTCCAGACTTTCGCAACCATTAAATGCGGATGAACCAATATTTGTAACCGAATTAGGTATATTTATGTTTTTCAGGTTCTTACAATTATCGAAAGCATAGTTTCCAATCTCTTCGAGCGATTCGGGAAGCGTGATAGACAGAAGCCCTTCACAACCGCTAAACAGGTTGTTGTTAAGACTTTTAACAGTGCTTTCCAACACAACATCACCGCCATCGCCCATGTAGTACATTATTTTTTCTTTTTTGGCGTCGGCGTAAATGAAATCGCCATCAACCAGACCGTTGACCGTAATAGCGCCCCACGGTCTGCCCTTGGCCTTACCTGTATAATTGACATTGGGTACATTCCAAAACGCGCCACTGCCAATGCTTCTTACCGTATTGGGCACTGTTATGGAAACCAGATTTTCAAACTTGTCATAACAGGTAATAAAGTTCTCACCTATAGTATCAACCGAATTACCAATAGTTATATTCTTTAGTTTAGAACATAAAAATAACAATGCGCTACCTATTGTCTTTACTGAATTGCCAAAAGTTACATCTTCAAGGTTTCTACAATTTTGAAACGCTCCTCTACCAACGTTTGGGGTATTTATGGTTACCGATTTCAACCCTGTGCAATTATAAAAAATATAAACGCCCATATCGGTAACAGTTTCAGGAATTGTGACGGATTCCAAACTATTACAATAGGCAAACGCATCCTCACCAATGCTTTTTACAGACGGTCCGAATGTGAATGACTCTAATTTATCACATAAGCCAAACGCATAAAATTCAATGCTCTGCAAATTATTGCCAAACGTGGCCGATGTGAGTTCTTCACAATCGTAAAATGCATATTGCCCAATTCTCGTTATTGATGAAGCGGTTACCGTCTCCAATTTTTTGCACCTCCTGAATGCGCCGTCACCAATGCCTGTAATCGAGTAAGTTACATCATCATATACAACGGTCTCAGGTATGTTAACCGTTGTTAGGTTAGAGTAGTTATTGTTGCTGACTAATTCCACAGTTTTTGGTTCATCGCTGCTTGTAATGTTGTAATACAAGCCATCTTTTTCAAAATCAGCCGCCAGTGTCTGTCCTGCAAGCGTTGCGGCAAATAAAAATGATAATGTCTTTTTAATCATAATTGTAAAATTTTATTAGTTATTAAGATGTTGATTTAGTGTTTATTAAAAATGTGCCACACGTCTTTGTGGTGGCGGTAGTTGCGCACAGCGGCAACACACCTGTTGGGTTGGTGGTTGCAGAGCGTGGCAGGGGAAATATTATTATGAAACATAAATATGCGATTGTGCTCAATGGCAGCTGTGGGGGGGGGGTGATAATCAATGCGTTATGCAAAAATGATAAGCTGCGGCCCGTTTTATGTGACACGCCATTCAGGTTGCCTTCCTGCATATTAGCATTGCAATGTTCACCAAATATCAGCATTATTTAAAGTGCTTTCCCGTTTACAGTTGTTGGTCAAAGATATAAAAATTGTGAAATGATAGTGCATTCTGCTATAAATCAGTGTTCACAATCCAATGCCCGCCTTTGTCGCTGCCAATGCGGCTGATAATTCCCATATCGCGGAATTTCTTTATCTGTTTTTCCACGCCGCGCTTGCTGAGCCCAGTGCGTTCGGCAATCTCGGCGGCTGTTATTGTCGGGGTTTCACTCAAAAGCAGCAGAACCATTTTTTCATTTACACCGAACTTTACACCGAACTTTTTGCCAAATTTCTCATCGAAAGCGCGGTCTATTTCTGCCTTGTTCTCTGAAGGTATGTTTTGCGCATTAGTGATTGGTTCGCCCTGATGCTCTATGAGTGTTTTGTATATCTCATTGAGCATAAAATCGATAAACGGTCCCGATTCGCCCGCCTTGGTGCTTGCCGTAAAAACACAAAACGCGGCCCCGTTCCGAGCCGCGTTCAGCGTTTATTACCACTCAAATATTATTCAAACTCTTTTCTGATTTTCTCGGCAATAGCCTCAAACTCATCTTTTGTCAACTGCTGTTTCTTGTCGAAACGCACGTCGGCCTCGCTGTTCATCGGAATCAGATGGATGTGAGCGTGCGGCACCTCAAGCCCTAGAACAACCACAGCCACCTTCTTGCACGGAATGGCCTTGCGGATGGCCTTTGCCACGCGCTGCGCAAACTGATGCAGACCGCTCAGAACCGCAGGCTCAAGGTCGAAAATGTAGTCAACCTCCTGCTTCGGAATCACCAGCACGTGACCTTTCTGCACAGGGCTGATGTCGAGAAAAGCAAAATAATCCTTGTCCTCCGCTATCTTATAGCAGGGGATTTCGCCGTTGACGATTTTTGTGAATATCGATGCCATAACTCAAGAGATTGGACCGATTTCAACAATCTCGAACTTCATAATTCCGTTCGGAACCTTCACCTCGGCAACATCGCCCACCTTGTGGCCCATCAGGCCCTGAGCAATCGGCGTGTTGACCGAAATCTTGAACTCCTTCAGGTTTGCTTCGGTTTCCGAAACGATGCTGTAGGTCATTGTGGCACCGTTGGCCACGTTCTTGATTTTCACTTTCGAAAGGATTTGCACCTTGCTGAAGTCGAGTTTCGACTCGTCGATGACGCGTGAGTTTATGATTTTCGCCTCAAGTTGCGATATTTTCATTTCCAAAAGGCCCTGAGCCTCTTTAGCGGCATCGTACTCCGCATTCTCCGACAGGTCGCCCTTGTCTCTTGCCTCGGCAATAGCCTGCGAGATGCGCGGACGCTCCACTGATTTCAGATACTCCACTTCGGCCACGAGTTTTTTCAACCCTTCGCTTGTAATGTAGGATACTTTGTCCATGTCAATGTTTTTTTTAAAATTATATAAAACAAAAAGAATCCCGCGGTACGCGGAACTCTTTCGGTTAGCAAATATACTGTTTTTTCGTTAAAGTCCGCCTAAAAGTCGGATTTTAACGTTTTTTATTTCTCTTTGAAGCCTACCAATATTGAAACACAGCCGCTTTTTGGCTCTTCGTCGGTGGTGTTTTCCGGCACGCTCACCTCAACAGTCAGCAGTTGGGTTGAGTTGGTCGAGAAGTCCCAAGTGTCGGTGTAGTTGTGGTCGGCATTGGTGAACAGTTCCTTGCCTTGAAGGTCGAGCAGGCGGAAGGTCACATCGCCCAACCCGTCGCTGCAAACCACAATGCGGTAGTCTTGGTTGCTATAGAAGGTAAGCATCAGTTCGGCAAAATCGCCCTGGTTCAGAACGGCGCTGTTCATCTGCCCGTTGTAGATGTAGGGCGAGAGTTTTGGTTTGCATTCGTTCTTGATGAATGTCTTGCATTGTGCCTGTGCACCAAAGTTTACGGCTAGACAAAGTGCGGCAACCGATAAAACGCTTATTAACTTTTTCATTTTTCTATTTTTTTTCGTTAACGGGTTATCCAATTATTTTGTTTCTGATGCCTTTAATCAAATTGGCAATTTCCTTCAGTTGGTCTTTGGTGATGTTCACCGTCATTGGTGCATCGATACTGGTAACGTGGTCTTCCTGGTCGGTGCTGACAACAACTGATTTGTCGTATACAACTTCAATTGAGTTGTAGATTTCCTGAATCTTGTTGAAACCGTCAATCAGAGAAGTTACTTCGGGTGTCTCGCTGTAGGTGTTGAGCAGGTTGACAAGGTTGGTCACCGTGTATTTCTGGTCGACAATGTTGTTGATGATGTCGTCTTTTGCATTGGGCTGGATGGCAAGGGTTGTTGCGAAATACATTCCTTCAACCCAAGCGCCTGCCAAAATGAGTGATGCGGTCATGTCGCGCTCGTTCTCTTTCAGATAGCTGTCGGCACGTGCGTAAGTGTCTGAAATGATGTAGAATATCGAGTCGCGGTTTTCAAGGCTCTGCTCAATGCGGTTGATGGTTTCCGAACCTTCTTCTTCAGGAATCTGCAGCTTCTCGGTAACCTTCTTGATTACAGACAGATAGTTGATGGCTTCCTGCAGTTGGTCGTAAACGCGGCAGTAGCAAAGGTCGGCGCCGTAGATGCCGAAGTTGAGCGCCAAGCTGCTCGATGTGTTGTATTTCTCAAGGTTGTCCGATGAGTTCAGCATATCGCTGTTAAACGGCTCTTCGGTTTTGAGAAGTGTCTGCGTGATTTCGACAGGTGAAGGCAGATTGAAGAAGATTTTCTTGACTGCGGCTTCGCATTCGTTGCTGTCGATGGTCAAAGCGCTCTTGAGTTGTTGTTCTTTTTGCTTTTTGTTATTGCTTGTGCAGGCCACTGCCAAGCAAATGACAAAGAGCGGCAACATTTTGAATGTCAATCTCATATAAGTAGATATTAAGTTCTATGCGAATCATTTGCGCTCACTCGCGCGTCGGATTTTGCATACGAGCCAAAGTTAATCAAACTTATGTGTTTTCGCCATAACGTGGCAATTTTTTTTTGAAATGCCGTATTTTACTGATGCCGGCTCACTTTTTTAGCCCTGTCCGGGTTCCACGAATCACTTGAACTGACCGATGATTGCCTTGATTTTATCGAGTTTTTCGTTGAGCATCTGCTCGGTTTTGGCTTCGGCCAAAAGTCGCAGATAGGGCTCGGTGTTCGACGGGCGGATGTTGAACCACCAATCGGCGAACTCAACGCGGTAGCCGTCGAAATCGTACGAAGCGGTGGCCTGCTCGGTCTGCGTGAAATAGTCGCGCACAGCGTCCATCGCCTGCTGCTTCTGCTCAATCTTGAAGTTGATTTCGCCCGAATTGGCGTAGCGCGATATGGCCGCAATGGCTTCGGAAATGGTCCTGCCCTGCCGCTTGAGTCCGGCCACGATGCCCAACACGATGAGCGACGCCATTATGCCCGAATCGCTGTAGAAGAAGTCGCGGAAATAGTAGTGCCCGGCCAACTCGCCGCCGTAGATGCCGTCAATCTCGCGCAGCTTCGGTGCGGCGTAGGCGCGACCGACACGCCACATATTGATGACGCCGCCGAACTTTGCCACATATTCGCCCACGGCTTTCGATGTGCGGATGTCTTGCAGCACATTGCCCTTCAGGCCGCGCTCTTCAAGGAAATAGTGTGCCATCAGGCCGATAATCAGGTCGGGGCTGATGAAGCGGCCGCGCTCGTCGATGAACATCACGCGGTCGGCGTCGCCGTCGTAGATGACGCCCACATCGGCCTTGACCTGGCGGACAAGCGCTTCAAGGTCGCGGCAGTTGTCTTCAATGAGCGGGTTGGGCTCGTGGTGCGGAAAGGTGCCGTCGAGCGTGTCGTATATATAAGTAGGTGTGTCGCCCAAAATGTCGTGCACGAGCATCGACGCCATACCGTTCGAGCAATCGACGGCAATTGTCAGGTTCGACAGGTCTTTCAGATACTGCTTTTGGAAGCTGATGTACTCGGCCCGGAAATCGAAATCGGTGATTCTGCCTTTCTGAACCGCCGGCACAGTGGGGCGCGTTTCCATCATTTGCTTCAGCTCGCCAAGGCCGGTGTCGAGTCCGACGGGCAGGGCGTTGGCGCGCGAAATCTTCATTCCGTTGTACTCGCGCGGATTGTGCGAAGCGGTTATCTGCACCGATGCGTCGAAACCGAATTTGGCCGTGGTGTAGTAAATCATCGGGGTGGTGGTGAGTCCGGCGTTGCACACGTCGGCGCCGGCGTCGGTGATGCCGCGGCAGAGCGACTCAAAAATCTCGGGCGACGATGTGCGCATATCGCGGCCAACGAGTATCTTTTTGGTTTTCAACAGTTCCGGCAGAAAAAAGCCGATTTTGTAGCAGTCGTCTTTGTTGAATTGCTCGGGGTAGATGCCGCGAATGTCGTAGGCGTGAAATGCGTTCATAGCTGTGAGTTTTTAGTTTTTCACGAAGATATGATTTTTGTTTAATCGGTGAATCGGCCAATTGTATAATTGTCGGGGTTCGGATTTTTAAATTTAGGGAAAACGGTTTCAAATTCGGATATTTTTAACGCTGAATACCGATTTATTGCCGCGCCGGAAAATCACCGGTATCAATTTTAATTATGTTTGTGTACCGTAAACTAAACTTAAACACGTAATAATATGAAGAACAAGAGTTTGATTGTTGTTGGTGCCGCATTTGCCATTGCTGGCTGCACATCGACACAACAGCCGCCATTGGTTTACAATGCGGAAAACACCGGCGCCGCTCTGCCGAAAATTGAGTATGTGAACCCCGACCAACTGCCGCAGTGCGCCGGCTTGCCCGACCCGTTCGCCTGGGCCGACGGCAGCGGACGCTCGACCAAGTTCGCCGACTGGGAACGCCGCCGCAATGAGATTAAATCGGAAATTGAGTTTTATGAAATCGGCGCCAAGCCCGACAAGCCGGAAGAAGTTACGGCATCGCTCACCGACACGGTTCTGACCGTGGTTGTGAAGCACAACGGCGAGACGCTGACGCTCACAAGCCGCCTGCGCATACCCAAAACGGGCAACGGTCCGTTCCCCATCAGCATTGGAATGGGGCGGTTCAGCGGCACGGGCGCTCTGCCGCGCAATCTGTTCGAAGGCTGCATTCAGGTGCCTTTCGACCACGACCAAGTTATCCGCAGCAGCCATCAGGCGGTGCGCGACGACAGTGCACGATTCTATAAACTGTATCCCGACGCTCGCGCCAACGGTAACTACAGTGCCTGGGCGTGGGGTGTGAGCCGCATCATCGACGGTCTTGAGCTGGTAGCCAAAGATTTGAACGCCGACCTGAACCACATCTGTGTGACAGGCTGCTCTTACGCCGGCAAGATGGCGATGTACTCGAGCGCTCTCGATGAGCGCGTGGCTCTTGCCATTGTGCAGGAATCGGGTGGCGGCGGCATCAACTCGTGGCGCGTGAGCGACGATTTCACCGCCCGTACCGACACCAACGTCGAGCGCATCACCAACACCAACTACACTTGGTTCAGCCCGGCTCTGAAGGATAATTTCGATGGCCGCGTCGACCGTCTGCCGTTCGACCATCACGAGATTCTGGCAATGATTGCGCCGCGTGCCGTGCTGGTTCTGGGCAATGGCGACTACGAGTGGCTCTGCGACCATTCGGGCTACGTATCGTGCCGCGCTGCCGAAGTTGTTTATCAGACATTTGGCATTGCCGACCGCTTCGGCTACGTGTTCGACGCCAAGCACCCGCACTGCCGCGCATCGGACCTGCAGTCAGACGCCGTGAAGGCTTTTGTGGCGAAATATCTGTTTGGCGACCAAACTGCCAACACTATGATTCGTGAAGCCACCCCGACGCTTAACAACATCGATTACAAGAAATGGATTGACGCGTGGGCGAAGTGATTTTTGATTTAGGATTTTTGATTTGGCCCTGATAGTTATCGGGGTTAGCATAACCAAAAAGAGCCGCAAGATTCGTCTTACGGCTCTTTTTGGTTTATATCATCTGTAAATTACAGATTGAAAGCGTTTTTAACAATATCGACATAGTCGAGTTTTTCCCAAGTGAAGAGTTCCACAGTGAGTTCGCGGCGGCCCATATACGGCGACTCAAACACTTTTGTCACTGTTTTCGGCTCACGGCCCATATGTCCGTACGATGCGGTCTCTTCATAAATCGGGTTGCGTAGTTTCAGGCGGTCTTCGATGGCTGCCGGGCGAAGGTCGAAAATCTCGGCCACCTTTTGGGCAATCTCGCCGTCGCTCATCTTCACCTTCGATGTGCCGTAGGTGTTCACAAACACGCCCACCGGTTTTGCAACGCCAATGGCGTAGGCCACCTGCACAAGCATTTCCGAAGCAACGCCGGCTGCAACCATATTTTTGGCAATGTGGCGTGCCGCGTAGGCTGCCGAGCGGTCAACCTTCGATGGGTCTTTGCCCGAGAAAGCGCCTCCGCCGTGTGCGCCGCGGCCACCGTAGGTGTCGACAATAATCTTGCGTCCGGTCAGGCCGGTATCGCCGTGCGGGCCGCCAATCACAAACTTGCCCGTGGGGTTCACGTGCAGGGTGAAGGTTCCGTCGAACAACTTTTGAACGCGAGCCGGCAATTTGGCCACGGTGCGCGGAATCAAGATATCTTTCACATCCTGCTTGATTTTGGCAAGCATCGGCTCGTCGGCGTCAAACTCGTCGTGCTGTGTCGAAACCACAATGGTATCGATGCGTTTCGGCTGATTGTTGTCGTCATACTCGATTGTTACCTGGCTTTTTGCGTCGGGGCGCAGATAAGTCATCACCTTGCCTTCGCGGCGGATGGCAGCCAACTCAATGAGCAGACTGTGAGCAAGTTCGAGCGGCAGCGGCATATAGTTGTCGGTCTCCGAGCAAGCATATCCGAACATCATTCCCTGGTCGCCGGCGCCTTGGTCCATATGGTTGGCGCGCTCGACACCACGGTTGATGTCGGCCGACTGCTCGTGAATGGCCGAAAGCACGCCGCACGAGTCTCCCTCGAAGCGGTACTCGCCCTTGGTGTAGCCAATGCGGTTGATGACGCGGCGCGCAACTTCCTGCACGTCGATGTAGGCGTCGCTGCGGACCTCACCGGCAAGCACCACCTGTCCGGTTGTCACAAGTGTTTCGCAAGCCACTTTCGATTTGGGGTCGAAAGCAAGAAAGCGGTCAACAAGCGCGTCTGAAATTTGGTCGGCAACTTTGTCAGGATGACCTTCCGAAACCGACTCTGAAGTAAATAAGTAACCCATATCTATAAAGTTTTAAATTAGAAACTTAACTGATGGGAAAAATCGGGGAAGGTGCAATTGAAAATCGTGCTTTAGCATTTTTTTCTGTGGTTGCAATCAACTCAAATCTTTCCACAACGGGCGCAAAGGTAATATAAAATTGGTGTTGTGCGGTGAAAAATAATCGGCAGCAACAAAAAAGGCCGAACCCACAAAAGATTCGGCTTTCCAGAACAATTGGCGGACGCGATAAATCGCATCCCTACACATCATTTATACCCGCATTCGTGCACATCCTTCACGGCACGGCCGCTGGGGTCGTTGAGTTTTTTCCAGGCGGCGTCCCACTCAAGGGCAATGGCGGTTGAGCAGGCCACCGAAGCCTCGTGCGGCACACTGGCGGCGGCCGAATCGCTCGGGAACAACTCGCTGAAAATCGAGCGGTAGTAGTATTCCTCTTTGTTCATCGGCGGGTTGATTGGGAAGCGCTCGGCGGCGTGCGCCATCTGCTCGTCGGTGACGGCGGCGGCGGTGAGCGCCTTCAGGCTGTCAATCCAACTGTAGCCCACGCCATCGCTGAACTGCTCTTTCTGGCGCCAGGCAATGCTCTCGGGCAGCATATCGGTAAAGGCCTCGCGCACAATGCGTTTCTCGATTTCCTTGCCAGGACACATCTTCGCCTGCGGATTGACGCGCATAGCCACATCCAGAAATTCCTTGTCAAGGAACGGTACGCGACCCTCAACGCCCCACGCGGCAAGCGATTTGTTGGCGCGCAGACAGTCGTAAAGATAGAGTTTGCCAAGTTTGCGGACGGTCTCGTCGTGGAAGGCGCGGGCGTCGGGGGCTTTGTGGAAATAGAGATAACCGCCGAAAATCTCGTCGGCACCCTCGCCGCTCAACACCATCTTAATACCCATCGACTTAATGACGCGGGCCAAAAGGTACATCGGCGTGCTTGCGCGAACGGTTGTAACATCGTATGTCTCAATATGATAAATAACATCACGAATGGCATCCAGACCTTCCTGAACGGTGTAGTTCACCTCGTGGTGGACGGTGCCCAGGTGCTCGGCCATCACGCGGGCCTTCGCCAAATCGGGCGAGCCCTTTATGCCGACGGCAAACGAGTGCAGACGCGGCCACCAGGCATCGGCTTTGTCGCCAGTCTCGATTCGCTTTGCGGAATACATATTGGCAATGGCCGAAATGACCGAACTGTCCAATCCGCCCGAGAGCAACACGCCGTAAGGCACATCACTCATCAGTTGGCGCTTGACGGCGGCTTTCAGCGCATCGCCAAGGGCTGCAGAGTCGGCGCCGCAGTCTTTAACTGCATCATACTCAAACCAGTCGCGCGTCCACCAGCGCTGCATACGGCCCTCGCGGCTGCTATAGTAATGGCCAGGCAGGAAGGGCTCGTAGCGGTCGCAGAAGCCTTCGAGAGCCTTCAGTTCACTGGCCGCATAGACGGTTCCGTCGGCATCGAACCCAATGTAGAGCGGAATGACGCCAATTGGGTCGCGGGCAATCAAAAACTCGTCTTTCTCCTCATCGTAAAGGGCGAAGGCGAAAATGCCGTTCAAATCTTCTAAAAAGTTGATACCCTTTTCTTTATACAATGCAAGAATAACCTCGCAGTCAGAGCCAGTCTTGAAGGCGTAGGTGTCGGCCATCTGCTGGCGAATCTGCTGGTGGTTGTAAATCTCGCCGTTGACGGCCAGAACTTGCTTGTGGTCAGTTGAATAGAGCGGCTGTCCGCCCGAGAGCGGGTCGACAATGGCCAGGCGCTCGTGAGCCAGCACGCAACGGCCGCTGCTGTAAACGCCACTCCAATCGGGCCCGCGGTGACGGATTTTTGCCGACATCTTTAGTGCCTTTTCGCGCATTTCGGCTGACTTGCCCTGCGCAATGTTGAAAATTGATACGAATCCACACATAGTTTATAAAGTTTTAAGTTTTTTAAGTTCAAAGTTTAAAGTTTAGCGCTTCGCTGTTTAGAAGGTTGAGTCGCTTCGCTGTTGAGAAGTTTAGTTTCTAAACTCCTAAACTCTAACATTCTAACCGTTTAATTGTTAAAGTACTCTGCCAGTTCGCGGTTCTCGTCTGTAAGACGGCCGTAGTGCTCATCGTGCTGCGAAATGTCGAGTCCGACGGTCTCGTCGGCCTGGCTCACGCGCATCGTAACCATCTTATTTGTAATGTAATAGAGCGCGTAGGTGACGGCAAACGTGAACACAAAGACAATCACAATGGCCAGCACGTGGTTGAAAATGAAGTGCGAGTGCGTAACGCCTTCTGCTATAAGGCTTTCGGCTTCATACTGATAGACGAATATTCCCGAAAGGATTGTGCCCACAATTCCGCCCACGCCGTGAGTGGGTAACACATCCAGGGCATCATCGACACTGGTGTGGTTCTTCCAGTGGCAGGCCGTGTTCGAGATAATGGTGGTGATAATGGCGATTATTATGCTGTCGCTCACCGACACCCATCCTGCCGAAGGCGTAATGGCCACCAGACCGAGCACTCCGCCCACTGCGGCGCCCATTGCCGACGGCTTGCGGCCTGTCAGACAATCGATAAAAACCCACATCATCATTGCCGTGGCGGCCGCCGTGTTGGTGTTCAGGAAGGCTTTGACGGCCATTCCGTCGGCGTGAAGCGAACTGCCCGCGTTGAATCCGAACCAGCCGAGCCAGAGCAGCACGGCGCCCAGAACAACGTAGGGCACGTTGGCAGGCTCCGATTTCTTATCGCGACGGCGCCCCAAAAAGATTGCGCCAACCAAGGCGGCGATACCGCTCGAAGCGTGAACCACAATGCCGCCCGCAAAATCTTTGACGTGCATACGGCAGAAAAGGCCGTCGGGGTGCCAGGTCATATGCGCAAGCGGGCAATAGACGAAAATGCAGAACAGCGCCATAAAAATCATATAGGCCGAAAAACGCACGCGCTCGGCAAACGAACCCGTTATGAGTGAAGGGGTTATGATTGCGAACTTCATCTGGAAAAGCGCGTACAGGGCCAGCGGAATGGTCAGTCCAAGACGGGTTGAAAGGTCGTCGGTGGCCGCTCCGCCAACGTTATGGAACATAAAATAGGTGGCGGGGTTGCCAATGATTCCCCATCCGCCGACATCTTCGCCAAAACAGAGCGAGAAGCCCACAAACACCCACAGCACGCTGATTATGCCCATTGCGATAATGGACTGAAGGATAGTGGAAATGACGTTTTTCTTGCGCACCATTCCGCCGTAGAAGAACGACAGTCCAGGCGTCATCATCAGCACAAAAATGGTGGCGGTAATCATCCACGCAATGTCGGCGGCACTAATGTTGTCGCTCAATGTCCAGATTCCCTGCTGTTCGGGAACCAGCAAGCCGCAAATCGCAATGATTGCGATAATGGCTGTAAAAATCACGTAACGTTTTTTCATCTTTTTATTGTTTTAAATATTTGACTTCTATCAGTTTATAAAAAAGGCTGGTCCCGATTGAAACCAGCCTTATGAATTTATTTTCTTGCTCTCATTAGTCCGCCCGACTGGTTAGGCCCGCACTTCGATTCCGATTATTATTACGGCAATTTCGCTCCGAATTTCGATTCGGATTGAGATTCAAGTTATTACCGTTGTTCAAATTCTTGTTCATCGTCATTTTCTGTTTTAAAATCGAAATGCCCTTTTGTTGTCATTTTCGACGCGGCAAATATATAACCGATTTTTATTTTGCAACTAAAAATTGCTATTTTCTTATTGTCTATCCGTATTTCTCGTATATAACTTACGGATTGTAATTATAGGCGGCGGTTTTAGGACGTTTTGTTAGAATGATATTATTAAAGGTGCGGGGTTGGTTACGGATTGAAATAGATTTGGACGTGGAAGGGGTGGAAATGGCGCCTAATCCAAAATTTCGGGGAAATTTTTTGGATTAGGGCTACTATCTTTTTATTCCGACAAAATCGCTCAACGGACGAATCTTTGCGCGATATGTATTGACTCGCTGCTTTAAATCGGGTCGTTTTGTAAGTTTGATTTCTTCTGTATCAAAATGAATTACAATATAATATGCAGCGTATTCGGGGTGAAACCCATTTTGCACGAGAGTTTCTTTTGTCCAAATTTGGAAATGGCCTTTAGTCTTCAACTTATATAAATGACAATCTTCGCCATTGGTGTGAAGAAGAACATATTGCAGTCGTTCAAAGCCTTGTGTTACAAGCAATGATCCTTTTGAATCACCAGCCCGAAGATAGCAAATACCACGCTCAATCATCAATCGCAAAGTTTCGGGGCGAGCGTGATTAACCAAAACTGTCGATTCTTCGGAATTTTCACACATTTTCCGAAGCATTTTTTCTGCCACTTGTGAATCGGATATCTCTTGTCTGCGACGCATCCCTAATTGCAAGTATTCATCTGATTGGTCAATGCCTATAAATTTACGAGTCAGCAAGTTTGCGGCAATACCAGTAGTGCAACTACCTGCAAAAGGATCAAGAACTGTATCGCCTTCGCGTGTGCAAGCAAGAATAATGCGGTACAGCAAGCGCAGGGGCTTTTGCGTGGGGTGTTTGCCGCACGTCTTTTCCCACTGCCCAACGGCAGGAATCTTCCAGACATCGGTCATTTGCTTGTCGCCGTTCACCTGCTTCATCGTCTCATAGTTGAACACGTGCGGCACTTTAGCCGATTTGCGTGCCCAAATGACGTATTCGGTTGAAAATGTAAAATATCGGCACGAGATATTCGGCGGCGGGTCAGACTTTTGCCACGTAATGACATTTAAGATTTTATAACCTAATTCGGTAAGGCAGGTAGCCACAGAAAAAATATTGTGATAGGTGCCGCTAATCCAAATCGAACCATTGTCTTTCAACTTTTCACGGCAAAGCGAGAGCCATTGTTTGTTAAATTCAGAAATATATTCGGGTGTGCCGCCTTTGTCCCAATTGCCTTTGTCAACACAAACCACTTTTCCATTTTGACAACTTATTCCGCCATTGCTCAAAAAGTATGGCGGGTCGGCAAAAATGGCGTCAACACTCTTGTCGTCGATTTGCGGAAGCAAATCCATACAATCGCCGTTCAAGAGAGTAAAATCGGGGTATATCTGACAATTAGACATTCAAGTTCAACTGTTCTTCACCTTATTTATAAACTCGTTGATTGTGGTCAGATTATAAATGTTCGGAATCGTGTCAAATGCTTCTTGAAGTTTGTTTTTGGCTTTATGCCAACCAACGCCATCAGTAATCCATACAAATTCAAATCCTTCAATACTATTAACTTTTGGTGCGACATCAGTGTATGAGCGGGCGGTCTCGTTTAGTTTTGAACCGCCGTCTGAATAAAAATTCACTTCAATAAGATAGGTTTTATGGGCAGTTTCAATAACAAAATCAAATACTTTTTGGTCTGCACCTAAAGCATTGCCCACGGCAGGGAATGAATTTGACGAAACCTGCTCACGATATTCAATATTGGCGTTTGAAAACATTTTAGCGACAAGTTTTTCCGTAATCTTACCACTACGATTCTTGCGAGCATTTGAATCAAGCCCCGTTTCCACACCGAAAACATAATCAACAAGGTCTTTGATTTCGGGTTTGCGAAAAACGCTAGCAAGGCCAGTTCCTTCAAGAAATTCCATCACACCGTCAACACTTTCAAACAATGAATGAATGGTACGGAACCTCCCTAACTCATCGAAGAACTTCTTTTTTTCTCTTTTGCGAGTGGCAATCAAAATATCCATAACATCAAACACCTTCGGGTCGCGTGCCCACAAGGCTTCGACTGCCTCACGCAGATTCTGCTTGCCCAACAAGTAATTGAGCATATTCAGGCTTATGGAAATATCCGCCACATATCTTGCGATTTTCAGAAAGTCGCAATAGAAATCCAGTGTTGCATTTGTCTCTTTGAGTTGAGACATAAACAGTTCGAATTGTTCTTGAGTGTGTGCTGCCATATTATACTGCCTGTTTAAGTTTTGTGTTTTCGTAATTGTGCACAAGTATTTCTTGTAGTTTTCCGCGCTTATTCGGATTGGCGTTAACGCTACGTGACGCCCAAACACGTTCGATTTTATATGCCAGATACAAATCCTCGAAGAATCGGTCTTTAAGCGGTGTGTTGAAGCAGTCGGAATTGCTTAACATAAAGTTGAAGCCTGCATCTTCAACCGTATCGCAGAAGTTTTTCAGCCGCTTTTGTGCAAGGTCGTTGAAGGCTTCTTTGGCGTAGTCGTTGAAACTGCTTGTATTGCTCAACGGGCGATACGGCGGGTCGAAATAGAAAAGTGTGTTTCCGCTTGCATATTCCAACGTCTGCTGATAGTCACCAGTCAGAATTTCAACATTTTGCAAAAGTTCGCTGTCGGCGTAAATGGTTACGGGGTCGCAGATTGTGGGGGTCTCATATCTGCCAAACGGAACATTGAAAAGCCCCGCCTTATTCACTCGATACAACCCATTGAAACACGTGCGGTTCAGAAAGAAAAAGAGCGTTGTGTTGCGAATCGGGGCAAGCGCTTTGGTGTTGAATTCATCGCGCATCCGCATAAAAAACTCGCGCCGCGCATCTTCCGATTGCAGTGCGTAATACTCTTTCTGTATCTGTTTCAGCGATTCGACAAGCACCGACGGCTGTTCCTTAACCACTGTGTAGCAAGTGGTTAAATCCGCGTTAATGTCATTGATAATGGCTGACTTGATATTGGAATGCGTCTGCAACATATGGAAGAGCATAGCCCCACCGCCCACAAAAGGCTCAATGTAAGTGACGTTTTCCCATTGGTCAAAGTCAGCGGGAAGCAGTGCTTCCAGTTGGTCAATGAGTTGGCCCTTGCCGCCAACCCACTTGACGAATGGTTTCGCTTTCATTTGTCTTTTTATTTTGCGAACAAAAATAATTTTTTCTGACTATAAAACTATGATTCGGCGCGAGAACAACATCAACAACACTTCGTGCATATTTACGATAGTATATAATTAGGTCACCAGGTTGGTGACCTTTTTTCATCAGCAATTAGGCCAACAGGTTGCTGGCCTTTTGTAACGCGTTAATTGTAAAACCAATCCATCACTTATCCCCATAAAAAAACAAGGGAACTCTCGCCCCCTTGCTTTTGCTATTGTCAGTCTCAATTATCGTTTTCCCATTGCTGCCAGTCGGTTTCGGCAAGATAGCGTTCAATCTGCTGGCGAAGTTCGGGAATGCCCGTTGTGGCGGTATCGTAAAGCGTTTCGGGCACAATGTTGGCGTAATCGTGAACCAGAACGTGCCGCATACCCTGAACCACGTTCCATTGCGTCTCGCTGTGCGAATCCTTGAACTCTTTCGATAGCATATAAGCGGCTTCGCCCACAATCTCAACATTCTTCATAACAGCATAATACGTGCGTATATCGCTGGTGAATTGCTCATACGAAACACCTTCTATAAGTTGGAAACATTTTTTGAGTACTCCACAATGTCCTCCAATCGCCCTTTGTCACGCGCCTTTTCTCTCATAAATCAGGATTTTATCGCGGTTGGCAGTTTTTTCGGCATACGGGCGAAGTGAGCCATTGGCGACAAGGTCAACTTCGCGGCCTAAAAGTTCTTTCAAGTCCATATAAATTCCGCCCATAGTGAAGAGTGTGAACGGTTTGCCCGAATAATCGGGTTCAAACAATATGTCCACATCGCTGTCGGGCGTTTCCTCACCGCGGGCAAACGAGCCGAACAGCCAGGCTTTCAGCACAGGCTGCGTCTTGAAGTATTCGGCAATCATCCGTGTCATTGTCGGTGTGTCCATAGCGCAAATGCTTTTGTCAGACACAAATGTATGAAAAATCGCACAAAAAAAAACAAGGGAACTCTCGTCCCCTTGTTTTTACAAATCACAAATTTTAAATCCTAAATACTAACTGTCAATCAGTTGTACGCCGATTCGCCGTGCTCGTAAACGTCGAGTCCTTCCTCTTCAATCCGCGAGTCGACGCGCAGACCGTGAATCTTCTTAATCAGCAGGAACATAACCAGTCCGCAGCCGAACGACCAGCCTGCAATGGTAACCTCGCCAATCAACTGTGTCAGAACTGAATAGCCGCACTCGCTGTAGGCGAAAACGCCAGTCAGGATTGTGCCCACAAAGCCAGCCATTCCGTGAACCGACACGGCGCCAACGGGGTCATCGATATGCAGACGGGTGTCGAAGAACTTGACAAAGAAGCACATAACTGCTGAAGCAATGGCGCCAATCAGAGCGGCGGCCCAGATTGGAACGCAGTCGCAGCCTGCCGTTATGCCGACCAAGCCTGCCAGAATGCCGTTGCAAACCATTGAGAGCGAAGGTTTTCCGTAGGCCAGCCAAGTGTAAATCATGGCTATGATTCCGCCCACGGCTGCGGCAATGTTGGTGGTGACAAAAATGTGCGACATTGCCGACATATTGTCAAGAATTCCGCCGCCGTAGCAGTCGGCATCAACAGAGCCCGAAGCGGCAACGGTTGAACCAGGGTTGAATCCGAACCAGCCCATCCACAGAATCCACACGCCCAGAGCCGCCAGCGCAAGGTTGTGGCCAGGAATGGCGTGAGTGCGGATAGAGCCGTCAGCATTCTTTGTGTATTTGCCCAAACGCGGACCAAGCACAATGGCGCCCGCCAAAGCAATGAAGCCGCCGCACGAGTGAACCACAGCCGAACCTGCGAAATCGTGGAACCCGAGTTCGCTCAGCCAGCCGCCGCCCCACGACCAGTGGCCCTGAATGGGGTAAATCAGCGCCGAAATAACCAGACTGTAAACCAGATACATCGAGAATTTGGTGCGCTCTGCCATTGCGCCCGAAACGATTGTGGCCGCCGTGGCGCAGAACACCGTCTGAAAAATGAAGTAGCACTCTTTTGGCAGATTGCCGCACGGGTTCTCAACGCCGCCAATGCCTAATCCTCCCCAGCCCAGGAACGAGCCCGCGCCGAACATCACCGAGAAACCCAGAATCCAGTACAGAACCGAGCCTGCCGAGAAATCCATAAAGTTTTTCATCAGAATGTTGGCCGTGTTTTTGGTGCGCGTCAGGCCCGCCTCAACCAGCGCAAAACCAGGCTGCATAAAGAACACAAGCATTGCCGCAAGCAACACCCAAATTGTATCGACAGGGCTAATGCCACTCTCGACAACCGCCTCGGCAGCAGGGGCAACCGTTGCCGCCACAGCCGAAATTGTATCAGAAATTATTGTTTCCATTTTTTACTGTTTAATTGTTTAATCGGTGAATCGTTTAATCGACGCTTTGTCCGTTTTCCAATTCACCAGTTTTCTATTTAATTGAATGACTTTCTGTTCACCGATTCACCAGTTCACCGATTCACCACTATTTCTTATCCGCCAAAACCGTGTCACCGTGCTCGCCTGTGCGGATTGACCAGGTGTCGTCGACGGGGCTGACGAAGATTCGGCCGTCGCCGACCTCGCCTGTGCGCGCAACGCTCATAATGGCATCAACGGCGGGTTTCACAAACTGGTCGCGGCAGATAATGGTTATCTCAATGCGCGAGATAATGTCGGTGCTGTACATCACGCCGCGGTAAATGCGGTCCTCACGGTCCTGCCCAATGGCCTTCACTTCGGCGTACGAGAACCAGTTGATATCGGCCTGAAAGAGAGCCTCTTTCACTTCGTCGAACTTCGTCTTGCGAATGATTGCTTCAATCTTTTTCATTGTCTTAAAAATTTAATTATTAACTATTTAATTGGTAAGTGGTGAGAGTTTAGAGTTTAGTTTTTCGATAACCCTTCCGCTAAACTCTCCCCACTCCCCTCTACACTTTAAAAGGATAATCCCACCAAGAAATACATTCGGTTTGCCGTTGGGTTTGCGGTGATTTGCGCGAACACGGGCAGCGTAAATTTCTCGAACTCAATCTCTTTTGTCGCCGAAAGGCTAAGGTTGATAAGTGCGAAACCTTCGGCGCCGTAAAAGTCGTTCTCCCAGGGTGTTACGCCCGCGGCAGCTTGCCAGTCGAGTCCGCCAAGTTTGAAAGGTGCGGCAACCTCAAAGTACGAAGAGTAGGCGTCGTCGCCGTTTGCTTTGGTGCCCATTGCGCCGTAAAAGTTTGTGTACCACCCGATTGACAGGAATCCGAAATCGTATGTCAGCCCTGCCTCGTAGGTGTGGACGGTTGAGTCGGCCGAATACTCAAAGTATTTCGTGTCGTCGTCGGCGCACCAGTAGTCGGTTACCATTGCCGTCAGGCCACCCACGGCGTACGAGAGCGTGAAGTCAATCTCTTTGTAGCCGCTCCCGACAATGCTTGCCGAGCCCCACGCTCCGAGCGACAATCCTTTGTAATCGACTGAAAGTGAAGGTTGAATGGCCGCTCCGTCGAGCTTGCCGCCACGCCAGATATACGAACTTACCACATCGGCTCCAACTGAAGCCTCAACGCCGCCCTCACCTTCGGCGTAACTTGTTCCTGTCATTGCCATCAATGCTATGGCAATCATTGTTTTCTCAATAGTTTTCATTTTCTTTGAATGTTTATAAATTTTTAAACTGCGATGGTTGTGTTGCCGCACAGCCATCAAAAAAGGCTGGTTTCACCGAAGCCAGCCTTGATTTTTCTCACTTGATTTATCTGCCAACGGCCCGGCTGGTTGGGCGCGCACGGCGGTTCTTATTATTTTGTTTCGAGTTCCAGCGGGAACCCTGCTGCAAATTCTGATTCATTCCGTTTTTAAAAGACTTTTTCATCTCGATTGCTTTTTAATTAAACCTCATTTAATCGTTCTCTAAACAGTCCTGTTTTTATCGTTTTCTGACATGGCAAATATATAGCCGATTTTTAATTCGCAACTAAAAATCAGAAAATATTTTAATATCGTTAGCGTTTTTCTTATTTTACTTACAAATTATAATTCAGTAAGCCGATTTTGGCAATATTTATTAAAAATAGTGCGTTTTTAAAACGTTTTCACTGACGATTTGAAATTGGAGTTATTTCGGCTGGTAGAGCAGAATTTGAGTTTTTGAGAGATTTTTGGTGATTTTTTAGGGGTGTCGGCGCGGGAAAAGTGATTTTTTGGATGAGATATGCATTTTTTAGGGGGGGTATCGATAAACGAAATATTTGACAGGTTGATTCAAACCTTTTCCCGTTTGTTGTCTTACTATTGCTTGTCAGCGTTCTCGGTTTGTATGTATCCGTCGCGGCAGAAAGCGATGCGGTAGAGATTGTAGAGCATCATATAATCCATGCCGTTGAACTTGATGTCGCGGCAGGGGCGGCGCCGGCTCGGACGCAGGTTTTCGGGCCAGACACAGCGCGATGTTTCCGACCAGTTGCGGGCGTAGCTGTCGGGGTCGGGATTGCCATCACCTGACGGGCCGTAGAACGGCGCTTCGTTGAGCAACGACTCGTAGATGGCTCGCTCTGAGCAATATTCAGTGCTGTCGTTTTGCAGGTTGCGGCCGTCCAAATCGTAAAGAGCAAGATTTATCAGTTGCAGATGCTCGTAGATGGTTGGCTGCCCAGAGTTGTAAGTGTCGTAGCTGCGGCGGCTTTTCAATACAGAGTAAGTGCTGTCGCCCAGATAGTTGCCGGTGCTGGCCAGCGAGCGTACCTTGTAGTCGTCGTTGTTGTTGCCGAGTGCCAGATTACAGATTCCCGCAACGCCTTTCATCAGCAGAATGTGCAACTCATAAACGCCCGCTGTCAGCACATCGATGGTGATTCTGACGCCACGACGGTTGTAGCCCGGTGCCAGTGTTGACAGAACGGCTTTGTCGATGGTTGCGTTGAATCCGTCGGTGAGAATGCTTTGAAACGCCCAATCGCCTTTCTTGCAACCTTTTACGCGGCGCAAATCGCTGCCCGTAAACTCACGCCCCACGGCCATAAGCCCGTAGTTGTAGAAGAGCCAGGCGTCCCAGCCAACATCGCCCGAGCCCTGCTGAACTTTTTTGCCGGTTACGGTGTTGCGCAGCACCCAATGATTCTTCTTGAAAAACAGTCGCAGTGGCTTATTGCTCTGAAAACAAGTAATATACCGACAGATAAAATCGCTCGCCCAAAGAGCGAAATCGACGCTGTCGCCACGCAAAATGCCTTTTTCTGTCAGATACTGCGGAATAATGTCGGTTTTGAATGTAACAGGCACATTAGCAATATTTTCTGTTCCTACAAGTTTGCCCACCAGTGTCAGACCTTCAATGTTGTGAAAAATCACATCCTGACTGATTTCTTCCATCGGGTGGCGGCCGCTCATTTCACACACGCTTACGCCGAAATGCTGCCGGTGCTCGTTCCAGAAGGCAGGCGTCACATCGTCGCGCAGGTGCATACCGTTGATGTCGGACGGCAGGGGCGTGCGTTCCGACAAAACCGGTGTTCGGCCTAAATCGTTTACAATCTCGATGTTGTGAATGGCCGTCATGCTGTCTTTGGTATTCAGTTTGAGCTTGCCGTCGAACCGCCGCCAGTGCGATTCCGAGTATAAATCGAGCCTTTCGAGCGCCAGCATGGCGTAGTATAGCTCGGAAAGTGTTGCCGAATAGTCCTGACCGTTGGTTTTCAGCAGCCAAAGCTCGGTTGAGAGCAACGACAGATAGTGGCTCATTATCGAGTTGCCATCGGACCAGCCAACAGTATCGTTGAAGATTTCGCCCGCCGGAATATTCACGCCTTCTTCCTCAACGTCTTGGCTCACAACCACAAACCGCTCACGCAGCCGCTCGCGGTAGTGCCAGTATTTTTCGAGATTCCGTTGCGGGGATTGGGCGTATGATAAGCATACTGCAAAAACAAATAATAAAATGACCCGTATTCTTTTTCCCATCAGAACATATTTTGCTTACGCAAAAATGTCATTTTTCTTAAAACTTCGGATTAACGATTCTATATACAGTACCATTTTCATACGTAAATTCCAACAAACCATATTTAAACGAATATGTGAAATAATATGGTACTGACGGATTACTATAGTCGTAAGAATAGTAAAGATTAAAGGCTCTATAATTCTTGTTATTTATTTGTATGTCAAATTCCTTTCCGTTTTCCCCAAAACGTATCGAACTACTATACAAAGCCAACGAAGTGTCGGTAGTATATTCAGCATTCAATATGCATTGCTTTGTTGCGGAGTATGAAAACAATATATTTTCATTATTGTTTTTGTATTGAATGGACGCTTTTTGATAGTATTTTTTGTCGCTATCCCAATATTTATAAGAGATATTATTGATCGTCAAAGTGTCGTAAAGCCCTGTCTGTTCCGAATAATAATAGAAAGTGTCACCTTCCTTAAAAATCGGACGTTGGTCTTCTGATAAATCGTGATATGTTCCCTCGATTTGATCGTCAAAGAACGGAATGTCACAAGAAGCCGCAAAGGCAAATAATAAAAGGGGAATAAACTTTTTCATAATGTCAGTTTTTAATTGTTACACAATAATAACAATTAAAAGTGGGATAACCCTACCCGAATTTGATATTTTTGCCTTGAAAACTGTTAGGAAAATGGCCGGCATATACATTCACGTTCCGTTCTGCAAGCGCCGATGCGGTTATTGCAACTTCTATTCCACCACGCGTCTGGAATTGAAAAAGAGCTATTTGCAAGCCTTGAAGAAAGAGCTGGACGGGCGGCGGCATTATTTGAACGGCGAGCCGGTGCAGACCATCTACTTTGGCGGCGGCACACCATCGCTGCTCGAACCCGCAGAGATTCAGTTGGTTATCGGCACAATAAAGCAGCTGCACAGCGTGGTGCCCGATGCCGAAATCACCGTTGAATCCAACCCCGACGACCTGACGCAGGCTTACATCGGCCAACTTGCGCAGACTGACGCCAACCGCCTGAGCATCGGCATTCAGTCGTTCGACGATGCGATGCTCGAGCTGATGAACCGCCGCCACAACGCGCAGCAGGCCATCGATGCCGTGCTCAACTGCCAACAGGCGGGCTTCGGCAACATCAGCGTTGATTTGATTTACGGCCTGCCCCGAATGACGGCCGACGACTGGCGGCGGCAGCTCGACAACGTGGCGCGGCTTAATGTACAGCACCTGTCGGCTTACCACCTGTCGTATGAAGAAGGTACGGCTTTTGGTCTGAAACTCAAGCGCGGACAACTCTCGGAAGTATCAGAAGATGAGAGCCTTGAGCAGTTTGAGATTCTGACCGCTTGGGCTAAATCGGCTGATTTTGAGCACTACGAGATTTCAAACTTCGCCCGCCCGGGATTCCGCTCGCGGCACAATTTAAGCTATTGGAACCGAACCATCTATCTTGGCGTTGGCCCGGCGGCGCATTCCTACAACCGCACCACCCGCAGTTGGAACACCGCCAACACCGCCGAATACATTAAAGGCATTGAGTCGGGCAATTGCGTGAGCGAAGAAGAACAACTCTCGCCATCAGACATTTTCAACGATTATGTGATTACAGCCCTGCGCACTTCGTCGGGCATTGACATGGATTATCTGCAGCATGAGCAGCCGCGACAAATGGTTGACTATCTGCGCCAACAAGCAGAAAGTTTTGTGGTGGCAGGCAAACTCGAATACTCGGCCAACCACCTGAAACTCACCCACAGCGGAATTTTTGTCTCGGACGAGATTATGGAAGCGCTGATTGTTTCGGGGCTATAGACTTCGGACTTTAGACTATTCGTTTCTAACCAAACTTATCCAAACTAAACCGATTGTATTAGGATTCTTTTGTGTTCGTTTGGTTGTAGATAAATAACGTCTGAAAGACGTGATTTGCATAACCGGCTGTAAGCGAAGCGCGACTGCCGGTATGAGTCCCATGTGAAACAACACTCTGGAAGAGTGAACCTGAACAAGGTTCAATCCTACGGATTGTTTTTGGGATGTGGCGTACTTCCACGGGTTACGCTTCGCTCACCCGCGGTTATGAAGATGTTGTCCTTCGGACAAAATATGAATTCCGCGTAAGAGAAAAATCGGATTTAATTTGGATTCGTTTGGTTAGCGACAAAAATTCATGTTTTTCGTAGTTAAAGCCAAAAATCCGCGTTTTTGCCCTGGAAATCACCCCGAATACACCCCTAAAAAGCCCTTTTTTGGCCCTTTTTTTTCGCCGTTCATTAAGTCAAAGCCGCCGTTCGTTAAGTCAAAGCCGCCGTTCGTTAAGTGAAAACCGCCGTTCATTTTTCGGCTATTGTATGAAAATGATGGGTGCGCGACTTTTGTCAATGATGAATTTGGACAACAGACATCAGACAAAAGACTACAGAAAAGTAAAAATGAAAATATAACGGCTGCTCACAGTTCAATGCTCATAGCTGACAGCCATATAAACTTTAAAAAAATGAAAGGACAACAGACATCGGACAACAGACTACAGAAAAGTAAAAATGAAAATATAACGGCTGCTCACAGCTCAATGCTCATAGCTGACAGCCATCTAAACACTAAACTTTAGACTTCTAAACTTTTAAAATATGATTATTGCAATTCTAATGATTCTGTTTACGGCCAT
>JAFXQB010000004.1 GCA_017527435.1 Salinivirgaceae bacterium | reverse complement strand
TGGTGTAGCGCTGATAGCTATGGCACATTTACTACTTATGCCTATACACCTTTCGCCTTTCATTCCGGTTCTTCCGGCTCGCCTAATCTCACCAATTCTCACCCGCAAATAGGAAACGACTACATAAAAGCCGGTGGTTATAGTTACTCCGGCCGTAGTGGTGGCCGTGGTGGTTCTGGCGGCGGCGGAAGAACCATAAGGCAGCCTATCCGCAAAAATGTGGTTGTACAAAATGGTGGCGGCAGCATAGCATCCACGGCGACTACAACGGCAACAAACATTGCAAACATAGCAAGCGCAGGTGCTCAAACTTCTATTTTCAATGCCCGCCACCTTAGTGATGCGCAAAAACTTAAATACGGTGTTAATGCCTTGAAAGGTATTTCTAAAGGAGCAACTGCAGTAGGGTCTGCTACTACTTATGGATTTGCGATTTATGAATGGTTAAATGGTCAAGCCAACACTCATACAATAGTGGATGTTGGCATTTGTACCATAGGTTTAGTTGGTATAGGTTTTGCAACGTTTATTGGTGCGCCTGTTTTAGCCATAGGAACAGTTGTCTTCGGCACTGTATATGGTATTAGTTCCGCCGCAGGTCTGGGAACAACAATAGATAAGGCATCAGATAATTGGGGACATAAACTAATTTACGGCGATGAAAAAGATAATTGATTTTTTTGTAGCGGCATATACGTTGTTTCTGCCACAACGATTTGGTGAGAAACGTTTGGAAGCGGGAATAACAGCATTGAATATACTATTAATTCCTAATGGTATGACTTTATTTTTCTGCATAGCACCATTTATTAATTATTTTGTTCGCATTGATGAACCAATTATTTATACAATTTGTTATGCTATTATACCTGGATTAATTATTGGTTTTCTTTCAATAAAGTACCTTGAAAACAATTATTCGGATAAATATGAATATATTACAACAAAGTATAGTAAGATTCCTAAAGTTGCTATGGTATTTATGGTAATATTCCATTATTTTATTTCATTATTCTTATTTTTCTTTTGTTTAAGATTTCTTTCATTTTTTCTTAAACCATAATAGAAATATGACACCAGACAGTCTGATGTCATCGGGCTGTCTGTGTCGCTTTTTGGGGAAGAAACATTTTAGCGCTTGGCTTTGTACATAATAGATAAAGCATCAAACAATTGGGGACAAAAATTATTATATGGCGATGAAAAAGATAATTGATTTTATGGTGGCGGCATATTTCAGCTTGGTTTATAAAAAACTCGATGAAACAACCCGCTTAGAAAACGCATTAATTGTATTAACCATTGCTTTTGGATTTAATGGGTTATCTTTGTTTTTCTGCTTATTGCCTATAATTTGTTCTATACCATTAATAGGAAATCTTATGAAACTTTTGTCTTCTCTTGATGTGGTTTTGATAGTTGTAGCAGGAGCATTAATTGCATTTATTATCAATCATTTTCTTAATAAATATTATTCAGAGCAACAATCCTCGTATATAAAATCATATAGTGAAAAATTTCCGAAAGCCTTATTAATATTTGTTGTTGTTGTTCATTATATGGCGTCTATTTTTTTATTTTTATTTTGTGTGAAATATACATCCTGTCTTACACCATAAGAAGTTTGGCACTTTGACAATCATCACAGGTGCTTCAGGTAATAACCTTATAGCAGACATTTTAAATCCGCAGGAGACCATTTCTTATGGTCTGCCTGCGGATTTCATCTGCCAACCCGCATCGCACGCCGTTCCGTTTGGAACGGCTTTTTTTACCAAAAGCAACTAATGAGTCATAAAAAAAGCGCCTTTCGGCGCTTTTTTTGTTAGCAAATTATCTGTGTTATGATGCTGTTTTCTTTTCCTTCTCAACTTTTTTGTAACGCTGATGCATCTTCATGTGAACTTCTTCCAACTCGTCCTTCATTCCCTTTATGGCTGCTTCATCATTGGTATTTTTCTTTACCTTCTGAATCTTCTTTTCGAGTTTGCTTGCTTTCATCTGTGATTTGTGCAACTTACGCTCAGCAATTTCCAACGACTCTTTGCTTTTCTGTTTGTCTTCTGCAGTTTTCATAACTCAAAAATTTAAATAGTTAAACATCTCGTTACTCACGTACCACTTTGTACGTTTTTCTTTCTCTAAAGATATAGTGAAAATATCGAAAATTCGCATTATTTCTTCAACTATTATTTTCATATATTGCCGTGTTTTAAACACGGCATGAAATGAAATTGAAAAAGACAATAGCCGCATTGCTATCGGCACTAATAGTAACACTCTCATTTTCAAACTTATCAGCTCAAAAAGTCAAAGGTTATCTAGCGCTGAAAGGCACTGTTAAAATAGAGCACGACAACTTCGCAATTTCAAAAGTCAAGGTGTTTGTCGACGGCGCACTCGAGAAAATCTACGATGCCGACAAGACCGGAAAATTCGCTTTCAACATCGATTTGAACAAACAAGTGGTGCTTGAGATATGCCGGCAAGGGTTCTACAGCAAGAAACTCGAGTTCAACACCAACGTGCCGGTTGAAGATGTGGGCATATGGAACTACAAGTTCAGCATTGAGCTGCTGCCTGAAGTTGACGGATTCGACGCTTCGATACTGAACCAGCCTATCGGCAAAATCAAATTTGTTGAGAAAATCGGCGACTTCGACTACGATGAAGCCTACACTGCCGAGATGCAGAAACGGCTGAAAAACATGATGAAAGACTACGAGCAGAAACGTTCAGCAACGTTCCAAAGGCTGATTGCCGAAGCCGACGCCCAATTCAGCCAGGCCAACTATGAAGAAGCTGTTGAACTCTACACCAAAGCCATCGATGTTGACCCCTACGACTCGTACCCCGACAACCAGATTATTGCCATAAAGAAAATTCTGGCAAAGAACCAGAACAACGACAACAACTATCAGAAAAACATAGCCATTGCCGACCAATCGTTCAACACACAACAATACTCGAACGCACAGATTTACTACAAGCGCGCGCTCACCTACAAAGACGAGCAGTATCCGAAAGACCAGCTGCTGAAAATCGACCGCATACTGAGCGAATTGTCGGATGCCAACGCCGCTCTGCTGGCTAAAGAGCAGGCCTACAAAGATGCCATCTCGGAAGGCGACAAAGAATACGCCGCCAAGCATTACGAGAACGCACTCGCACGTTTCGGCGAGGCTGCCGCCATCAAGCCCAACGAGCAGTATCCGAAAGACAAGATTAACGAGCTGAACGCCATCATCGCCAAGCTGAACGACGATGCCGCCGCCAAGGCCGCCATCGAAAAAGCATACACCGAGGCCATTACGCAAGCCGACAATCTATTCAACCAAAACAAGCTGGCCGAAGCCCGCACATTCTACGTAAAGGCGAAAGAGATTAAGCCAGTCGAAACCTATCCGCAGACGCGAATCAACGACATCGACAAACAACTGGCTACAGCCAAGGCCAATGGAGAGAAGTACAACGGATTCATCACCGTTGCCGACCAAGCCTTCGCCAACAAAGAGTACCAGCAGGCCAAATCGGCCTACCAACAGGCCGCTTCGCTGAAGCCTAACGAAGCTTACCCGAAACAGCGGATTGCAGAGATTGACAAGATTGTGGCAGACAATGCCGCCAAGAAAGCGCAGTACAATGCCGCCATCACCAAGGCTGACAAATTCTACAAGGATCAGAAGTGGACCGATGCCGAAGCCGCTTACCGCGAGGCTCTGGCCGTATTCCCGACCGAGCAATACCCACAGGACCGCATCAACGACATCACCAACCGTCTGCTGGCCATGAAGAACGCCGAAGAGCAGCAGCGTGCCCGCGAGAAAGCCTATGCCGACGCCGTCCGCAAGGGCGACAGCCTGCTGAACCTGAAGTTGTATCAGGATTCGAAAAATTCGTTCAACCAGGCTCTGGCGGTGAAACCGGCCGAGAAATATCCTAAACAGAAAATTGCCGACATCGACAAGCTGCTTGCACAGCAAAAGGCTACCGATGACAAGTACATCAACCTGATTTCGTTTGCCGACGACCAGTTCTCGTCAGGACAATACCCCGAGGCACGCAACAACTACGTCAACGCATCGCAGCTGAAGCCAGAAGAGTCGTATCCGAAAGAGCGCATTGCTGAAATTGACAAGCGTCTTGCAGAACAAAAGGTTGTTGCTGAGAAAGTTGCGAAGACAAATGCAGAATACGACAATCTGATTTCGCAAGCAGACGCACAGTATAACGCCAAGGCATACGCGCAGGCGAAAACACTCTATAGCCAGGCTTCAGCCGTTAAACCCGACGAAACTTACCCGAAGAGCCGGATTGTTGAGATTGACAACATGCTGGCCAAAGCCGCCGACGAAGAACGCCAGTATAATCAGGCTATAGCCACTGCCGACGGGCACTTCAACTCGAAGAAATACACCGAAGCAATTAGTGCCTACAACCAGGCTCTGGCCATCAGACCTAACGAAGCCTATCCAAAGCAGAAAATCAGCGAGGCACAATCGATTATAAATGCTGACAACCAGAAACGTCAGCAATACAACACTTTGATTGCCCAAGCTGACAATCTGTTCAACAAGAAAGATTACGCCAACGCAAAACCGGTGTACCAGCAAGCATTGCAGATTATGCCAACCGAGCAGCATCCGCAAAGCCGGATTCAGCAGATTGACATGTTCCTGGCAGATGCCGCCAAAAAGAAAGCCGAACAGGAAAACCTTGTGCGCACCTACAATGCGAAAGTGGCCGAAGCTGACCGCGCGTTCAACGCCCACCAGTACGACAAGGCCATTGAACTCTACAACGCGGCAAAGGTCATCAAGTCAGATGAGACCTACCCCGACCAGCAGATTGCTCAAATCAACACCAATATAAAGAACGAGAAAGAGCAAGAGCGTCTGGCCAAAATCGATGCTGACTACAAGAACGCTATCGCACAAGCCGACAATGCGTTCAAGGTGAAAGACTACTCTGCAGCCATCGGACTCTACCGCTCGGCATCGGCAATCAAACCGACAGAGAAATATCCGAAAGACCAGATTGACTTATGCGAGAGACGCGTTCGCGAAGCTGCCGCCACAGCCGAAGCCGAAGCCGAACGTCAGCGCAAAGAGCAACTGGCCGCCGCTCAGAACTCGTTCGACAATAAGAAGAACGACTTCGATGTGCCGACCGGACAGCGTAGCGAGCACTTCCTGAACGACCTTTCGAAGAAATATCCGGAAGGCGTCACCACTGAGAACTACGAAAATCAGAACCGAAAAGTTAAACGTGTGATTGTGAACCGCAGCGGTCTGGCACACGAATATCTTGAAGTCAAATACTCATACGGAACATACTACTTCCGCGACGGACGAAGCATATCGTCGCAAGTATTCTACAAAGAGACAAAATGATTATAACCACTAAACACTATAAGCAATGAAACGCACAGCACTACATTTGGCAAGCTTGCTTGCAGCCGGACTGATAGCCGCAAGCTGCAGCCATACAACAAAAAACATTGATGCTTTCACCAATATTGATTGGTACATCGACTCTACGCTGGTTATCCACAACGACTCGGCATTCTCGTACGCCGCTTATGACACCGTCATCGAGCAGTTTTCGAAACCAGTGCTGATTCCGCTGCAACTGTCGGACTCTGTAATGACCATCTCACGCTATAAACCAATCGGCGTATACGATGACAAGCACGTCTTCCATGTAAAAAAATGTGAACTCAGCACCGACACTGTCCGCTACGACATCAAATACATCAACAAACGGGCAAAGCTGATTATTTACACCGACCCCTTCCCCATCATCCTGTCGACTGAAAAACGGCTGGAAATGGAAGAAACCGAGAACTATACGCCCATCAAATTCCAAATTTCGGAATTTTCAATCGGCGACCAAATTGACAAATCACTGCTCAAAACCATCGGTGTCTACAACTATCCGAACTACACCATCGAAGACTGTGAGTATATCAACGACAAGAATCTGAGTTTCAGAATTATAGGATACAACCACATCTTCTCTATCGAGCGCAAGAAGATTGAAGACTACAAGATTAAGGAAGTGATGAGCGTTGTGTCGGAAAAACTGGGCGACACCCCAGAATACGGGCCACTGCGCCAATGGTCGAAAGACAGCGACTACGAATACGAGTTCTACCGCTGGTCGACCAACGGTGTGCAAATTGACCTGACTCGAAGCAAATATATCGGCACCGACTCATATAAGAAACTGATGAACAACAAGAACTGGACTCTTCAGTATGACGACGTTGTGCTGCAAGCCATCTTGATTGAGACCTTTAAAAACGGTAAACCACACTCGTCAATCATCAATTAATGAGAAAGATAACACCATTGTTGCTGGCGTGCCTGCTACTTGCCTGTGGCAGCGATACCGAACAGACATCGAACTTGAACATGCTTGTCGCCGGGAAATGGGACTTGAGTGGCGTTATTATACCTGGGAACAACTCGACCGACATAAACCTGTTCGACTCACCGGCCTGCCCCGAATGCCTGAAAGACGACCAGATTGAGATTTCAAGCAATGGCAGGTACGAGATTAGTTTGGGCGACAGTTTCTGCGAAAACAATACAAAAATTTTCAAGTTTGAGCACACCGGCACCTGGAAGTTCACGCAAAGTGAAGACAGCATCATGCTGAACCCCGACTCACCAGAGCCGGTCATGATGCGCATCAGCAACCTTAGCGATACCGAATTGCGGCTGACCTATCGTGATACCATTCCGCAGATTATCTTCAAAAACGACTCTGCCTTATATCCTATAACCATACTGTACACACGCGAACCCACACACAAATGAGACGACTCTGCGGCTTTATTCTGAGACTGTTCGGATGGAAAATTATCGACAAGGCGCCCACCGACAACAAATTCGTAATCATCGCCATGCCGCACTCAAGCATGATGGATTTCGTATGGGGCAAACTGGTTTTCGCGGCGTCAGGATTCTCGCCTAAAATTTTCATCAAAAAAGAGATGTTCTTTTTCCCGGTCGGGCCACTACTGAAAGCCTTAGGGGCTGTTCCAATTAACCGCAGCCGATCGACAGGCATGGTTGAACAGGTGATTGCCTATTTCAACAATAACGAGAAATTCAGCGTCTGCATCACCCCTGAAGGGACTCGGAAACTGACCAACAAACTGAAACGCGGATTCTATTTCATTGCAAAACAAGCGAATGTGCCAATCTACCTGAGTGTTCTCGACTACAAGACAAAACACGCCATCATTGGCGAACGCTTTGTCCCAACCGACGACATCAACGCTGATTTTGAGTACATACACCAATACTATGTTGAGAAGAACCCGACCGCACGGTGCCCGAAACAATTCTCAACCGACTGCATCCGTCTATGACCGACCTGCTCAATATAGCCTATGTCCAACCCGACATAAAATGGCACGACATTGACGGCAACTTACGTCAATACGACCGACTATTAAGCGGTATCGAAGGCGCCGACCTTATTGCTCTACCAGAGATGTTCGCCACAGGATTCACCAACCAGCTCGAAGGCACATCGCAGCCGATGGATGGCCAGATTGTTGAGTGGATGCTGGCAAAAGCCGCGCAAAAGAACGCCATGATTGCCGGAAGCCAAATAATATCTGACGGCACCATCCACTACAACCGCCTGCTCATGGCCCTACCCGACGGCAGACTCGAATTCTGCGACAAGCGCCACTTGTTCCGCATGGGCTGCGAGAACGAAAGCCTATCGCCCGGCCGCGAGATGAAGATTATTGATTACAAGGGGTGGCGCATACGCCCAATTGTGTGCTACGACCTGCGCTTTCCTGTCTGGCTGCGCAACACCGGCAACAACTACGACCTGCTTTTGTGCGTCGCCAACTGGCCCACAGCCCGCCACAACGCCTTTGAGACACTGCTTCGCGCCCGTGCCATCGAGAACCAATGCTATGTGGTGGGTGTCAACCGCGTAGGCACTGACGGCCTTGACATCAACTATTCGGGTGGAAGCATTGTAATCGACATCTACGGCGGCGTTATGAGCAAATTGCCAGAGAACACTGTCGGCGTTGGACGTGCAACCATTTCACTAAGCAAACTCAACTCTTTCCGCGAGAAATTCCCCACAATTCTCGACGCCGACAATTTCCGGATTGAACAGTAACGGCCCTGCACAAAAAAAGGCGTGTTTCCACGCCTTTATCATAAAAAATTGATTCACAAACGTTATTCGTCAGAAACCGTAACATTCATCATCTTGCGCAGATTGATGATGGCATAGCGCATACGCCCAAGAGCGGTGTTGATGCTCACACCTGTGAGTTCAGCTATCTCTTTGAAACTCATATCGTAAACATAACGATACTTGACAATGGCGCGCTGCTCGTCCGGCAGTTTTGAAATCAGCTGTTTAAGGTCGGTGTGCGACTGCTTTGCAAGGTATTTGTCTTCAGCACTGTCATCGGTAATGCCGATGGTTTGGAAAATGTTCTTCTCGTCATCGTCGCCCGAAACCGTCGGCAGGTGCTTGTCGCGGCGGTAAAAGTCGATTATCAGATTGTGGGCAATGCGCATCACCCAAGGGCAGAAACGCCCATCATCCTTGTATGTACCGCCATCGAGCGAGCGGATTACCTTTATAAATGTGTCCTGAAAAATATCTTCGGCAAGTTCCCGGTTCTTGACGACCATCATAATGTATGAGAACACGCGGTTCTTATACCTGTCAATCAAGATTTCGAGACAATCGGTCTGTCCAGCAATATACTGCTTAACTAACACACAATCAGATTGATTATGCAGTTCCATAACTACCTCCTTTTTTTAGTTAGTTCGAGAGTAATTATTTTTCGATAAGCAGTTCCTCCTATAATTAGTTAACAATGCAAATATAGAGTTTTTTCAAATTGTGCCGCACCAACGCAAACGTTTTAGCCAACGCTTTCGGTCCGTTGGTCAAAGTGGGGCAAACAACCGAACCTTTTCGGCAATCATCGAGAAAATGTCGATACACCTATAAAAATAAAAGAAACGTTTCTTTAAATTGATACATTTGCGCGATTTTTGCTAAGGGGGGAATGCTATGCAAAACGAAGTTGAAGTCAACGGAAAACGATTCAGAGTTTCGCTCAAAGCTGAGCAGATTCAGGCGCGCGTTGCCGAGCTTTCGGCTCAGATGAACGCCGACCTTGCCGGCAAGGATGTGGTTTTTCTGTCCATTCTGAACGGCAGTTTCATGTTTGCCGCCGACCTGCTCAAAAACATCGACCTTCTGTGCCGAATCAGCTTTGTGAAATTCTCTTCGTACCAAGGCGCGCAATCGACTGGCAATGTCAAGGAACTCATCGGCCTGAACGAGAACTTGAAAGGCAAAACTGTGGTGATTATTGAAGACATTGTGGACACCGGCAAGACAATGGCCGACCTGCTCGATTATCTGAAACGGTATGAGCCAGCCGAAGTGCGGATTGCAACACTGATGTTCAAGCCGGGCAAATGTCAGGAAAACCTGAAAATCGACTATTACGGATTCTCAATCCCCGACGATTTCATCATTGGCTACGGCCTTGACTACGACGGACTGGGACGAAACTTCAAAGACATCTACCAGATTACCGAGTGATTGAATTACAGAAATTTAGATTTATAACTTAATAACTGAAAACGTAAAATGTTTAATCTTGTAATTTTTGGACCTCCGGGTTCGGGCAAAGGAACCCAATCAGAAAACATCATCAACAAATACGGTCTTGTACACCTGTCGACAGGCGACTTGCTGCGTGCCGAGAAAAACTCCGGTTCGGAACTTGGCAACAAAATCAAGGAACTCATTGACAATGGAAATCTTGTTCCCGACAGCATGGTTGAAGAGATGGTGAAGAAGAACGTGGCAAAGAACAAAGACGCCGCCGGCTTCATCTTCGACGGTTTCCCACGCACCACCACTCAGGCTGCCTGGCTCGACAACATGCTTGCCGAACACGGACAGAGCGTTACCCTGATGCTGGCTCTTGACGTCGACGACAACGAACTGCGCACCCGCATTCTTGAACGAGGAAAAGTGTCGGGCCGCGCCGATGACCAGAATGTGAGCATCATCGACAACCGCATTTCCGTGTATCACAAACAGACTCAACCTGTTATGGATTTCTACTCTGCTCAAGGCAAATTTGTGTCGGTTGACGGAATCGGCTCGCTCGACGAAGTATTCAGCCGCATCTCGACAGCAATGGACAACACCATGCTTCAATGCTGCAACAACTGAAGGACAGACTGCCCGCAGAAAACGGGCGACAAAAAAGTTTGAGAAAAAAAACAGAATAACGCTTCAAAGCCTGCCAACACATGGCGGGCTTTGTTTTTTTCCGGACGGCGGCAAAAGCGCATTGTTGAAAACTTCACAGCGCAGCATATTTTTGTTTTTCTATATTTGCCCAACGAATAAGTGATAAATGAGCGAATTCATAGTATCGGCGCGTAAGTACCGCCCAATAACATTCGACAGTGTTGTGGGTCAGTCGTCAATCACAACCACATTGAAAAATGCCATTGTGAGCAAGCATCTGGCGCAGGCATACCTGTTCTGCGGTCCCCGCGGTGTGGGAAAGACGACATGCGCGCGCATCTTCGCCAAGACAATCAACTGTCTCAACCCCACGGCCGACATGGAACCGTGCAATGAGTGTGAGTCGTGCAAGGCGTTCATTGAAGACCGTTCATTCAACATCCACGAACTCGACGCGGCATCGAACAACTCGGTTGACGACATCCGCAACCTTATTGACCAAGTGCGCATACCGCCACAGATTGGCACTTACAGCGTTTACATCATCGATGAAGTGCATATGCTTTCGGCATCTGCGTTCAACGCTTTTCTGAAAACACTTGAAGAGCCGCCAAAGCACGCGATCTTCATTCTGGCCACAACCGATAAACACAAGGTGCTACCGACAATCCTGTCGCGGTGCCAGGTTTACAATTTCAGCCGGATAACCGTTGAAGATGCCGCCGCCCAACTTGCACGTGTGGCCGAGAAAGAAGGAATCAAAGCCGACCCCGACGCTTTGAGCCTGATTGCCCAAAAGGCTGATGGCGCAATGCGCGACGCTCTGTCAATCTTCGACCAGATTGTGAGTTTCTCGGGCAACGAGATAACCTACGACAAAGCCGTGGCCAACCTCAACGTGCTCGACTACGACTATTTCTTCCGCCTTGTCGACGCCTTCCTGGCCGAAGACGTGGCCACCAGCCTGACCATATACAATGAGATTCTTGACAAAGGATTCGAAGGCCAGCATTTCCTTTCGGGACTGAGCGCCCACTTCCGCGACCTGCTTGTGGCTTCCGACGAAAAGACCGTCCAACTGATTGATGTGGGCGCAAACATCCGCACCCGCTATCTGGAACAGGCCAAGAAATGCGAGTCGTGGTTCATATTTGAAGCACTGAAGGTGCTCAACGATGCGGAAGCCAACTACCGCACGAGCCAAAACAAGCGTCTGGCTGTTGAATTTGCACTGATGAAACTCTGCAACATTCTGTACGAAAAAAAAAACGAGATTTGAAGCGGCTTAAAAAGCAGCAGAAAGCAGCCCAAAGCCAACCAAACACCGTACAGAATCAAGCCTCAGCACCATCTCAGCAGCAACAGGAAGCCACAACCGCGCAACCGCCGCAACATCCTGTCTACAAGCAATATCCACAGACAATAACGCTCAAAAGCGTTACTGACGAAAGCTTACAGTCGGCCAACGGACAACTGCAGGAAGAGAGCAACGATTTCACTCCCGGCGACTTTGCTAAGGTGTGGAACGACTTTGCAAAAGCCGAAAGCGCACGCCGTCCGCGGCTGAGCGCACTACTCTGCAGCCAGATTCCGCCAATGCCCGACAACGGTTTGATTTTCCGGTTCAAAGTGGACAGCATGACCGTGAAGGACTACCTGAAAAAAAACATCCACAACGCACTCGAAGGCTATCTGCGCGCCAATCTGCACAACTCCGGCATTGTGCTGCGGTTTGAGTTGGAAGGCGAGCAAACCGACGACTCCGCAAACGAAGGCACAAAAAAAGAGAATCTGCCCTACACTTCGAAAGAGAAATACGTGTATATGCTCGAGAAGAATCCTGCACTCAAACTTCTGCGCGACACGTTCGATTTGGAAACGGATTGATAGTGAGCTTTGAGCGTTGAGCATTGAGCCATGAGCATTTTCCAATAATAAACCCCGAAAGTTTATATCCAACTTTCGGGGTTTTTATTTCAATTACTTCTCTCCTATTCTCATTTATTCATCAGCTCCTCAACCAGGCGTTTCAGCTCATCAATCTGCTTCTGCTGCTCTTTAATGGCCTCAATAAGCACCGGTGTGAGTTTGGTATAATCGACTGATTTATATCCGTTCATATCGGTTGAAACCAATTCCGGCATTATCTCTTCAACTTCTTGAGCTATTACACCAACCTGTTTTTTGTTGGCTTCAAAATCATAGTTAAGCTCCTCTGCTCCATCTGGATTCAAAGTTGTAGTGTTTGGCAGTGCCTTTATTTCTTCCTTGTTCTTCCAGTAGTAGCTGACACCGCGCAGTTTCAGCACTTTATCCAAAGCACCGTCAAGCGTTTGAACATCTTTCTTAAAACGAATATCAGACCTTTGTACTAAAGATTCGGCGGAAATGGTTCCTGTACTATATACTGTGCCGATAAACCACCCAGCATAAGCGTTTGTGCCTTCTGCCGAAGCATGAATACCTACATTCTGATTTGAACCGCCACTTGCTTGCGCCCAAACACCATAGTTATTTTTTGCATAATTTGATGTTGTTGAATTTGGATTCCTACGAGTGGCACCACGCACCGCAATATTAGTGCATCCTGGCGTTTCATTATCTACAACAGAGTTTACTCCATAAACATTGCCGGTTGAAGCTATGTTTGATACGTATGCATCGAACCTTCCGTTGACTTTCAAAAGCTTATTGTCGAACTCGCCGTAAATCAATGGGGTTGTGGTACTGCTGTTTGCAATGTAAAGTTTGTTATTGCCGGTTTCATTTTGTCCTGCCTGATAACCAATAAATATATTTTTGTCTCCCGTTGTACTGTTTTGACCTGCCATATATCCGATTATTGTATTATAGCTTCCACTTTTTTTCATTTGTCCTGCAACATCACCAAGAATAACATTACACTTGCCTTCATTCATATATCCAGTTTGGGCGCCTATATATATATTACTATAACCTTCTGTATTGTAGTAACCTGCATCACGTCCGATAAATACGTTAGTTTGTCCTTTGATGTTGTTATGTCCTGCCGCATAACCAATCATAACATTATTATGACCAGGCCAAATAGTATTGTAACCTGCCATCTGACCTATGCATATATTTAGTCCTGCGCTATCATTTTTATATCCTGCGTAATTACCAATAAAAACACTCGCATCACCACTTATATTATTAAATCCTGCATTATTTCCTATAAACACATTGTCTTCTCCATCGTAACCGTAATTAATACCGAACTTACTAACCTTACCAGTATTATGATACCCTGCTTGATTTCCTATGAATATGTTATTTGAAGTCTTGTCGTTTAATTTTCCAGCTTCATTTCCAATAAATATATTAGCATCGCCTTCTGTATTTTCACGACCTGCACGGTAACCCAAAAACACATTTTTATCGCCACCTGTATTTTTGAACCCAGCTTCATTACCCATAAATATGTCATACTTACCATTGATATGATTATAACCAGATTGATAACCAATAAAAACATTATCATCTCCGTTGCTTAAGCTATATGCGGCGTTCGCACCAATTGCAATATTTCTTTGGGAACCACCCACGTTTTCTTTAGGATGACTTGCGGCATTTGTTCCCAAGAAAACATTATCAGAGCCGCCTTTAAAGAATGCAGCTGTGCTATCACCAATTATCACGTTTCGTTCGCCCCCAAATGACTTATAGCCTGCCCGGCTACCCATTAGCACATTTCTTGAAGCACCGGAAGGCATGTGCATTCCAGCTTCAGTACCTACATATACATTGTCGTTTCCTGTTTGATTTGATTGTCCGGTTGCAAAACCAATAAAGACATTGTTATCTCCTTTAGAATTACCCAAGCCAACCATTGAACCTAAAAATACATTTCGCTTACCTGATAAATTGGATTCGCCGGATGAAGTGCCAATAAATACATTTTCAGAACCCAATAAATTACTTTCTCCCGCATCACGTCCTATAAATACATTACGTTCGCCTCCGGTGTTGCTTTTTCCCGCTGAACGGCCCATAAAAACGTTGTAATTTCCGTTTGTGTTATTTAATCCTGCGTCATTTCCTACGAAAGTGTTATCCAAACCCGTATGTATGTTTTGCGCATTATCATCTATCGGTTTTGTATTCTTTCCGGCATTGTAACCTGCAAAAAAGTTCTGTGCCGTAACATCCATATAACCAGCTTTACCGCCATCGCCTTTCTCTGAAACGGCAAAGCCGCTCTTGCTGCCTGCACCAGCTTTGCCTTCAACGCCAAAGCCGCTCTTGCTGCCGCCGCCGTTCACGTAAACGCGGGTGCTGTCGGGGGTTACCTCCATCACATCAGACTCTGAACCGTCCTTGGTGGCATCGCGGCCGGTGATGAGGAAGCCGCTGCGCTTGATTTTCGAACCGTCATTGTCGAATTTTATCTGTGTGCCATCGGTGGCCACTTTCATATAGTCGGTGGCTTCGCCAGCTTTGGTGGCATCGCGGCCAGTGATGAGGAAGCCGCTGCGCTTGATCTTTGCTCCGTCACCATCAAGCGTGTTG
>JAFXQB010000023.1 GCA_017527435.1 Salinivirgaceae bacterium | reverse complement strand
CAACACGCTTGATGGTGACGGAGCAAAGATCAAGCGCAGCGGCTTCCTCATCACTGGCCGCGATGCCACCAAAGCTGGCGAAGCCACCGACTATATGAAAGTGGCCACCGATGGCACACAGATAAAATTCGACAATGACGGCTCGAAAATCAAGCGCAGCGGCTTCCTTATCACTGGCCGCGACGCAACAAAAGACGGAGTTGACGAAGATTATATGACCATAAACACAGACAGCACCCGTTTCTATATCAACGGTGGAAACGGTGCAAAAGACGGCAACGCTCCATCGGGCTTTGCTGTTAGCGGACGCGGTGGTGCAGGAAAAGGCGGCGACGGGCCTTCGGGCTTCGCCGTTAGCGGCCGCGATGGCTCAAAAGGCTCTGCAACCAACAATCTTTTTAATATCGACCTTGCAACCAACGCTAAAACACTAAATGGTGAAAACCGCATCTATTGGTATCCCGAAAAGAACGCCTTTATGGCTGGCAATCTAAAAGTTGACAACGCCAACGATGTGGGCACAAACTCATTCAACGCCGGTTACCAAAACAAAGCGAAAGGCAACTACTCACAAGCATTAGGCTACAAATCTGTTGCAACAGGTGAGACATCGACCGCCATAGGCAACCAAGCTCAGGCAACAGGCAGCAGCTCGTTCGCATTTGGCAAATCGACTGTTGCATCAGGAGCAAGTGCGGTAGCCATTGGCGACGGCGCATCGGCAACTCAGACCAATGCTCTCTCATTTGGTGTATCGGCGCAAGCCACAAGCACACAAGCGATGGCCTTGGGATTCAGTTCAAAAGCTGGAGCGCAATATGCCACCGCAATGGGTTACAATACAACAGCATCTGGCACTGCGGCCACTGCTATGGGTTCGGGCTCAACGGCATCGGGAGCTTATTCAATAGCAGGAGGCTACCAATCGGAAGCTAAAGGCATAAGTTCCATCGCATTTGGTGATGCATCGAAAGTGGCGGCAAGCTCCGATTACTCTACGGCCATCGGCTACCAATCGGAAGTACAAGGGAAATACGCCACTGCAATGGGCTACCAATCGAAAGTTACAGCAGCTTCTGCCACAACCGACTCATACGCCACCGCCATCGGCTACCAAGCCAAGGCTACTGGTGTAAAAGCAATATCGTTAGGCGCCAAAAGTCAAGCATCTGGCGATAGTGCATTTGCCATTGGCAATAGTGCAAAAGCTTTAGATGAAAAAGCATTCGCATTTGGAAGCAATGCTCAAGCCACAGCAAAATCATCGATGGCCTTGGGATTTGACTCAAGAGCACAAGCCATTTACGCAACAACATTGGGATACTTAACATTAGCCAAAGGATGGGGGTCTACAGCAATGGGCTATGGATCAGAAGCGACCAGCGTTTATGCGATAGCCGGTGGCTATCAAGCAAAGGCAACTGGCCCCCAATCAGTTGCATTTGGTTATGAAACAGAAGCTAAGGGTGAAAGCGCTGTCGCTTTGGGCCAGAAAGCTCAAGCCACTAACCTACACTCTTTCGCTGTTGGCTATGTTACTGTGGCTTCTGGTCAAGATGCCATAGCAATAGGTTCTAATGATACTGCATCTGCTGCTTCATCAATTGCCATTGGCAACCACTCACGAGCTTCGCAATTATATACAACAGCTATTGGCGGTTACACAAAAGCATCAGCTTATTATTCAATGGCTGGCGGATATTATTCAGAAGCTAAAGGATGGGGTGCGATGGCATTAGGTTACTACTCAAGTGCGGCTGGCAATTATTCTACAGCTATAGGAAATTACCCGACAGCATCCGGCTATTATTCTACAGCCATAGGAAATAATGTAACAGCAAAATCGTATGGCGAAACAGCTATCGGCTATTATAATACAGATTACACACTATATTCTTCATCAAATTCCCCCACAACAGCATATAATACAGATCGGCTGCTTGTTATAGGAAACGGCACACCGACAACGAAAAAAGACGCTCTTGTTATGCTAAAAAACGGCAATACAACTCTTAATGGTAGCCTAACCGTAAATGGTGCATTCTCAATTCAAGGCAATCTTACGCCAAATGCAAGCGGTTCGTACAATTTGGGGTCAAGCTCTTATAAATGGAACTATGTGTACACCAATTATTTATACGGAGCAACCATACAAAGTGCCACTATACAAAAAGCAACAATCGCAGGAAATCTCACTCCATCAACAGATGGTGTATATGAATTGGGTAGTGGTGATAAGAAATGGGGCTATATTAGCACAGCATCAATAAGTGGAGCAGAAGTTAATGGCAACTGGATGCCTACTAACAACTGTGACTTGGGTTCGAGTTCAAAACGATGGAGAAGCCTTTATGCCGGTGGTACCGGACAATATGGAGTGTACGTTAATGCCACCGCTTACAATAGCACTAACGACCAATATGGAGTATATTCATATATAACTGATGCCAACAAATCACATATTAATTACGCATATTTTGGTAATGTCACATACCAAGTTGACGACGCAAAAGAACAAAATGGTGTGCGCGTGTTTGTCCAAAGGATGGATGCCAATGGCAACTATTTAAAAAAAGGTAACACATATGGTTTGCGAGGATCTGCAGAGGGCGGTGCAACAGCATACGGAGTTTATGGGTATGCCGATGAAGCCACTACCAATTGGGCAGGATATTTTGTCGGCAATGTCAAAGCAACCGGAACGGTTACTGATTCCGACATCCGTCTGAAAAAGGATATTGAGACTCTCTGTGGCTCATTAGAGAAGGTATTACGCTTGCGTGGCGTAAGCTACTACTGGAAGAACCGCGAAGAGATGGCTGCCGCAAAAGGTGTTACCGCCGACAGTATGGACTACGGCTTCGACAACCGCAAACACATTGGTGTCATTGCCCAAGAGATTGAAAAGGAGTTCCCTGAATTGGTAATCACTGATGCCGATGGCTTCAAATCTGTTCAGTATTCAAATCTTACCCCAATCCTTATCGAAGCAATGAAGGAGCAGCAGCAAATAATCGACAATCAGCAGAAGCAGCTGGAAGCCTTCAAAACAGACAAGGCCAACTTGCAACAGCAAATTGATGAGTTGCGCAGCCTGATTGAGCAACTGATGAACAAATAGCAGAATAAGAAGTTTTTCATAGGGAAAAAGGCTACCGTCGTGAGACAGGGGCCTTTTTTTATTCGGACAACTGCTTGAAAAACTGATGTGATTGGCAGCTACATCAAACTAACCAATGATGATTATACATCCATCCCCCCTATTCATAAAAAAAGAATGCCGCTTGGGCGGCATTCTTTCATTATTTCCAAGCTTATCGGTAAATGGTTACGGACGATAATTAGCATTCATACTGGCAATTTTTGCGGCAATTTCCTTTTGCCCGGTAGTATTCACCACAAGGTCGTAAACGCGCTCAACATCGCCCATTTGATTGATGAACGGTGTGAACGTGTGATTAAATGTCATCTCAAGCCCTTGGAAATTGCTGGTAACTTCGTACACGCAGCTCTCACCCATTGCCACTTTCGACCACGCTTCGTCGAAACGGTCGCGGTCAGCTTCGGTATAGGCGTAAATATCGACAAACTGTTTGCCCACAAATTCATTTATGTTCACCTGCGACAAACGCAACATCATGTCGTTGACCGACATAATGGTTCCGTTCATATCGATATCGATGGTTCCCAAGGTATTGTTTATGGCGTCCATAGCAAGGCGCATCTCGCTCTCGCGGCGCACCGACTCTTCTTGAGTAGCCTGCAGCTCTTCCATGTTCTGGCGCAGTTCCTCTTCCTGCGATGTCAGCTCTTCGCCTCTCATCTTCGATTCCGACAGAAGTTTGTTGGTCTGCTCGGTGATTCTGACGCTCGAGATTGTCGATGCGATGTTTTCGCCCAATGTCTGCAGAAAATCAATCTGGTATTGCGGTATCTCATTAAACGATGCCAGCTCAATAACACCCATCACCTTCTCATTGATTACAAGTGGAACCAACAGCAGATAATTCGGCTCAGCACCACCCAATCCTGAAGTGAGTCTGATATACTCTTCTGGTATTTCTTTCAGATAGACAGGCAGTTTCTCGAATGCACAGCGGCCAACCAAACCTTCAGTCAAGCCGAAGTTCACTTTCAGGTACTTCTCACGGTTGTAGGCCACAGCGCTCTTCATCTCGAAGAATTTATTATTATCGTCCTGTTCATTAAGAATGTAAATGGCGCCTTGGTTAACTCCAAGATAATCAACCAGGTGACGCATAACATTGCTCGACAGCACATCCATATTCTCCGAATTGTGACGCAAAATGTCGCCAAAGTCGGCAAGTCCTTTGGTTGTCCAGTTGCGGATCTCGTCTTCGTGCTGGCGTTTTTTGTTGGCTTCATCCGAACTACGCAGGTTCTTGCGCATCTCGAGCAATGCATTACCAAGAGTATCTTCTTCGCCAAGAGCTTCATAATCAGAATTGTAATTACCGTTACCTATCTCCACTGCAAATTCCGATGTACGCCTAAGCGACTCGATGAATCCATTCAGTGCATCTCCCATATCGCCAATCTCGTCGTTGTTGGTAACCAGTTTTTCTTTCGGCAGAATACCTTTGGTCATTGTCAGCAGGAACTCTTTCAGTTTGTAAACCGGCACAACAATGCTACGCGCCGTAATGACACTGACCACAATTACAATGAACACTATGATAAACACCGAATAAATCACGAAATTCTGGAACCAAGCGAAAGATGCGGCCATCTCTTTGTTGGCGTCTTCGGTTTTTTGTGAAATCACTTCGGTCAGTGCCTCTATCTGTTCAAGGATTTTATTTGTCACGTCAATTATCTGACCGCCTTCTTCCACCATTCCCTCCGCTTCCATTTTAATAAATATATCCTCGTAGTCAAGCAACGACTTCAAACTTCCCATAATCTCTTTATGGTAGCGGAACAGCGTGTCGTTAATACCGGTCAAGATTAACATAAGTGCATCCCGCTCACTTTCTTCCCAATTTTTCGACATTTCTGTCAGCTCCGACTGCAATTTAGGAAATTGCACATCGTGCATTGTCTGCAGCTTTCGTTTGTCGGGTGTGTCCGGAATTTTGTCAATGTAAACCCAGTTTTTAATAAGCATCATCGAGTTATTGACCATCACATTGCATTCGCGCAGTCCTGTGAGCGACGGGTTATAGATGTTCAATATGTCCTCATTGAGTTTTCTGTTTGTGTTTGATGTTGAATATGTTACCAGGCCGTTGGCTATAACTACAAGCAGAACCGAACCGAAACCGATTATCAGTTTATTGGTAATTGTCAGACGAGCATTCATCGTTTTAAAACATTTTTTGTTTTACACCAAAAATAGAATTTTATTTAATTGTAATGCGTTTTTTGGCAACTAAATTATAATGGAATGTTTCAACAATGTCTAAATAACGGATTATCATAAATTTATAACTGCTTTGACCTGATTTCAGATACCTGACCAAATAGATTCACCCGATAGTTATTTGGCATTCTGATTAACGGCATATCAACGGTTACCACAATTCAATTACGCTTGCGACCGTCTCTGACATTGTAAATGCCAGTACTGTTTATGAGAATCTCCATAGCTACCATATGCGCAAAACCGGATTCTATTTACCGGCTTGTGCCCTCGACCTGTCTGTTCATTTTTTTATTCTGATGCTGTCATTTATATAAAAGTATTTTTTACTTTTATCGTCAAATAAACTTAATACCACACATAAAATGAACGGAACAAAACTCGCCATTGCGGCAGCGCTAACAGGCATTTCGCTGACAATCAGCGCACAAGAAGAGTGGCGCAATCCACAAGTGAATCAGGTAAACCGACTTGAACAGCACGCCGACTATTTTGCTTTCAGCAGTGCCGATGATGCAAAAAACGGAGACAAGACGCTGGCAGCCAACTATTTATCGATTGAAGGCCAATGGAAATTCAACTGGGTTGAGAATGCCGACCAACGGCCGACAACCTTCTTCCAAACCAACTTCGACGACTCGCAGTGGGGCACGATGCCCGTTCCTGGTTTGTGGGAACTCAACGGCTACGGCGACCCCGTCTATACCAACGTGGGCTTTCCCTGGGGTCCGTTCTCGGGAAACAACGCGCCCGAAGTGGGCACGCAGCACAACCACGTGGGCTCATACCGCCGAACAATCGCAATACCCGACAACTGGGCTGGACAGAACGTTGTAATACACATTGGTTCAGCAACTTCGAACGTCTATTTGTGGATAAACGGCAAGTTTGTCGGGTACTCTGAAGACAGCAAGGTGGCCGCCGAATTCGACATTACCAAATACTTGAAAAAGGGTGATAATCTGTTTGCTATGCAGATTTTCCGCTGGTGCGACGGCTCGTATCTCGAAGACCAGGATTTCTGGCGCTTTGCGGGCATTGCGCGCGAGTGCTATCTCTACTCGCAGCCCAAAGTTCACGCCAACGACGTGGAGATTGTCCCCGACCTGACCGACAACTACACCAACGGCGCACTCGACATTACCGTAAAAACTTCGGGTAGCGCAAAGGTGAAGGCTACACTGTTCGACAACGCTGATAATCAGGTATTTTTGGCCAATTTGCAACCGAAGGGCAAGAACACATTCGCGCTTTCGCAGAAGTGCGGCGCAGTGAAAAAATGGTCGGCCGAAGAACCGAATCTCTATTCGCTCGAAATCACCATTCTCGATAATAAAAACACTGTTCTTCAAGTGATTAGACAAAATGTCGGTTTCCGCAAAATTGAGCAGAAAACCGATTTGGGGCAGATTTGGGTGAACGGCAAGCCCGTTCTCATTAAGGGCGTCGACCGCCACGAACTCGACCCCGACTACGGCTACTGCGTGCCGCGCTGGCGTATGGAACAGGACGCAAAGATTATGAAAGAGATGAACGTGAATGCGGTGCGCACCTGCCACTATCCCGACGACCCGTACTGGTACGAACTCTGCGACCGCTACGGATTCTATATGGTGAGCGAAGCCAACCTTGAGTCGCACGGCCTGATTTACACCGACCGCTGCCTGTCGCACAACGAGACGTGGCTGCAGGCCCACCTTGAGCGCAACCAACGCGCCTTCGAGACCTACAAAAACCACCCCGCCATAATCTTCCTGTCGCTGGGCAACGAAGCAGGTCCTGGCAAGAATTTCGAAGCGTGCTACAAGTGGCTCAAGGAGCGTCAATCGAGCCGCCCCGTGCAGTACGAACCCGCTGGTCTTAAGGAGTTTACCGATGTTTTCTGCCCGATGTATGCCGACTATGGCGCAATGGAGCGCTACGCCAACGACCCGAAGGCCTACCGCCCGCTTATTCAGTGCGAATACTCGCACGCGATGGGCAACTCGTGCGGCGGTTTCAAGGAGTATTGGGACCTGATTCGCAAATATCCGAAGTTGCAGGGCGGCTTCATTTGGGACTTTGTCGACCAAGCGCTGCACCGCCGCCGCGCCGACGGCACGCTTGAGTACACCTACGGCGGCGACTACAACAACTACGACGCCACCGACAACAATTTCAACTGCAACGGCCTCATTTCGCCCGACCGCGTGCTCAATCCGCACGCCTACGAAGTGAAATATTTCTATCAGAATATTTGGACTGAACTTGTTGATATTAAGCAAGGTACAATCAAAGTCACGAACGAGAACTTCTTTACCGACCTTTCGAAATACTATGCCGAGTGGAGCATTGAAGCCGACGGCAAATGCATTTTGGCTGGCATTGTTCCCGATATCAAAGTTGAGCCGCAATTGTCTGCTAATGTGCAACTTGGGTTCGACGGCAGCCGCATTCCCGCTCAAGGCGATGTCTTTTTCAATATCAAGTACAAACTGAAACAGGCCGACGACATTCTGCCCGCAGGCTCGCAAGTGGCTTACGACCAATTGGTTATCGCGGAAGCGGAATTGAAAGACGCCTTCGCGGAAAGCAAAAAAACGATTGCCGTGGACACTTCCTCACCCAAAAAGACAATCATTAAGGGCGAAAACTTTGAATATCAACTCGATGAAGCGAATTTCTTATGCAGCATTGTTATTGACGGCCGCCAATATTTGAAAGACGGCAGCACGCTGCGGCCCAACTTCTGGCGCGCCCCGACTGACAACGACTACGGCGCACGTTTGGAACGGCGGTTCGAAGCGTGGGAAAACGCTTCGTGCAAACCAAAGCAAAGTTCGGTTTCCTATGAAAACACAATTTTGAAAATTGAAACTGATTATCAGGTTGTTGCCGCAAATTCGGAGCGGCTTGGTGATTTAACGCTTACCTACCGAATCAATGATAAGGGACAGATTGCTGTGAATCAAAAATTTACGCCAAACAACGATGCCAAGGCAAAACCCAATCTGTTCCGCTTTGGAATGCGGATGGAGATGCCCGAATCGTTCGACCGCATCGACTATTTCGGCCGCGGCCCTGTTGAGAACTACGCCGACCGCAAACTGTCGCAACCTATCGGCCATTTCGCGCAAAGCGTTGAAGAACAATACTATCCGTACATTCGTCCGCAGGAGACTGGCACCAAAAGCGACCTGCGCCGCTATGCCATCACCGACATTGCGGGCCGCGGATTGCAGTTCACTTCGACGAAACTTTTCTCGGCATCGGCTCTGCCATACACAATGGAGAACCTTTGCCCCACAAAGGAGAAGCGCCAATACCACTCAACCGACCTCAAGGCAGAGCACCTGACAGCCGTCTGCATCGATGGCGCGCAAATGGGAATGGGCTGCGTGAACTCGTGGGGCGCCTGGCCGCTGCCGCAGTACTGCCTGCCTTTTGGACCGTACGAATTTGAGTTTGTGATTACGCCTGTGAAATGATATTTTTGCGGCGTTTAACGCTGACAAAAAATCGGAAAATGGGAAAGATAACCACTCGCGAGAAGCAGATTTCGAGAACAAGTTTCATCGGCATTGCCGCCAATCTGCTGCTTGCCACCTTTAAGGCAATTGTGGGTCTGATGGCCAACTCAATAGCCATTTTGCTCGACGCCGTCAACAACCTGAGCGACGCGCTCTCGTCGGTGATTACCATTGTGGGCATCAAACTTGCGCACCGCAAGCCCGACCGCGAGCATCCGTTCGGCTACGGGCGGATTGAGTATTTCAGCGCCATCCTGATTGCTGGGCTTGTGTTTGCGGCTGGCGCGGCATCGCTCATCGAGTCGGTGAAAAAGATTATCGCCCCAGTGGTGCCCGAATACTCTACAGTGACCATTGTGGTGATTGTGGTGGCCATTGCAACCAAGTTAGTATTAGGCAGATACGTCAAACGCCAAGGCGAGCGTTTCAGTTCCGATGCACTGATTGCCTCGGGTGCCGACGCCCTGCACGACGCCGTCATTTCCGCATCCACACTCGTTGGCGCCGCCATAACGCTGATTTTCGGCCTGGCGGTTGACGGCATAATCGGCGCGGTGATTTCGGTTTTCATCATCAAATCGGGTATCGAACTGTTTATGAAGCCGATGAACCAGATTTTGGGTGCCCGCACCGATAGTGAAACCACGCATAGTATGAAAGCTGATATTGCTGAATTTGAAGGTGTTATCGGCGTTTATGACCTTGTTCTGCACAACTACGGCCACGACCGCGCTGTCGGCTCGGCCCACATTGAAGTTGACTCAACAATGACCGCCCGCGATATTCACTTGTTAACCAAACGAATACAACGCCAGATTGTGACGAAATACGGCGTTTTCCTAACCATCGGCATCTACGCCACCGACAGGCAAAACGGCGAATACGGCTTGATGCAGAGCGACATACGCAGCATTGTGTCGAATTTCGACGGTGTGCTGCAGGTGCACGGAATTTTCATCGACACAAACTCAAAACTGATTTCGTTTGACGCGGTTGTCGATTTCAAAGTGAGCGACAAACTGGCTCTGCGCCAGCAAATTGCCGATGCCGTTGTTCAGAAATATTCAGGATACGAAGTCGAGATAAATTTCGATATTGATTACAGCGATTGAGATCTATATTTCAGTTTTTGCTGCCAATCAATTATCTTCAATAAATCAAAAAAACATTCAGTAATCCTGCAAAAAAACGTTGTACAGCGATTTTAAAACGCATTCGCCTTCAAATTTAGTCCCGCCTTCTCGTCAATGCCGAACATAATGTTCATATTCTGAACTGCCTGTCCCACAGCGCCTTTCAGCAGGTTGTCAATCATTGATGTGATGACGGCCTTGTTGCCGAACTTGCTGATGTGGACGAGCGCCTTGTTGGTATTCACAACTTGCTTCAGGTCGATGTCAGTGTCGCAGTAGTGAGTGAAGGCGGCGTCTTTGTAAAACTCTTTGTATAAAGCCGATAACTGTTCCGCAGTCGGGTTGGTGGCAGAGCCTTCGGCGCCTTCGAAGCGGACAACTTCAGTGCAGAAAATGCCGCGCGCAAAATCGCCGCGATAAGGAATGAAATCGATGGTAATCTCGTCCGCTTTTGGCTGTGCCACAAGCGTGTCGGCAAATGCGGGCGCGTTGGTCGGGCGCATCTCGTTCAGGCTTTGGCAAATCTCGTGAAGGTGCTGATGCTCAAACACTTTGTAGATGCTCATATTGTTGTTGCGCCACGAGAAATGTGTGGTTGCCGACGGTTTCTGTCCTGCACCCGTCGAGCCTGTGATGGCGTTCACAGCCACGTCGTAACGCAGCAGCCCCGCCTTGGCCAGCGGCAGCAAACCCAACTGAATGCAAGTGGCGAAGCAGCCAGGATTGGCCAAATGCTGACACACCTTGATTTGTGCTTTGTGGATTTCGGGCAGACCGTAAACATAATCGTGAGTTGGTGCGGCAATGCGGAAATCCTGTGCCATATCAATGATTTTCACATTGTTAGGTATAGCGTGCTCTTTCAGGAAGGCCTCGCTCTTGCCGTGCCCGAAGCAGAAGAAAACCACGTCAACCTTGTCGAACGGCATTTCGGTTGTGAACCGCAGGTCGGTTTCGCCTATCAGCCCTTCGTGCACGTCGCACACAAGGTTTCCTGCATTCGATTCGCTGTTGGCGAACACAATTTCAGCTTCAGGATGGTTTATCAGCAGTCTGATGAGTTCACCGCCTGTATATCCAGCAGCGCCCAAAATTCCTATCTTTATCATAATCTATTCGTTAGGCATTACAAGTGCAAAAATCAAGTAGAGCAATAAGCCGCAACCGCCAAACACGGCCAGCAGTATCCAAATGATGCGCATTACCGTTGGGTCAAGGTCGAGATACTCGGCCAGCCCGCCGCATACACCGCAGATAGTGCGGTTCTTTTTTGACTTTACCAATCGTTTTACTTCTGCCATTCTTTATTAATTTATTGTCTCTCATTCGGATGCGCCAGGTAGTACGCTCTCAACGCTGTCGATGTCACCTTGATGAAGCCTTTTGCGTCGTCTGATGTCCAGGCTTTGGCAGTCTCACCATACTCGCCCAATTTGTTCTTAACCAAATCGTTAGGTGAATCAACACCGACAGTTTGGAAGCATAATGGACGCAGTTCGAGCGTTACCTCGCCCGTCACGTTGCGTTGGCTGCTTGTCAGCATTGCCTCGATGTCGGGCATAACAGGCTCAAGATACTGACTCTCGTGCAGGAACATTCCGTACCAGTTCGACACTTGGTCTTTCCAGTACTGCTGCCACTTCGAGAGCGTGAATTTCTCAAGGAAACGATGCGCGCCGATAATCAGCATTGGTGCTGCGGCCTCGAAACCAACGCGGCCTTTGATGCCGATGATGGTGTCGCCCACGTGGCAGTCGCGACCGATGCCGTAAGCGGCGCCAATCTCTTCAACTGCCTGAATAGCAGCAATTTTATCAGTAAATTTCTTTCCGTTCACGCTGCACAATTCGCCCTTTTCAAAGCCAAGTTTCAGAATTTCAGGACCTTCTTTGGTTGGGTGTTTCAAGTAGGCCGATTCGGGCAGACCTTGCTTTGAATCAAGTATTTCGCCACCGCAGATTGACGTGCCCCAAATGCCCACGTTGTACGAGTATTTGAGTTTTGTGAAATCGGCGAAAAATCCGTTTTTGTTCAGATAATCAACCTCTTCCTGACGGCTCAAGTTGCCGTCGCGTGTCAGCGTGATAATCTCGACGCCCGGGCACATAACCAGGAAAGTCATATCGAAACGGATTTGGTCGTTGCCAGCACCTGTTGAGCCGTGTGCAATGGCCGAAGCGCCTATCTCTTTGGCGTAGCGCGCAATAGCGATGGCTTGGAAGATGCGTTCCGATGAAACCGAAATCGGGTAGCAGTTGTTGCGCAGCACGTTGCCATAGACCATATATTTCAGGCTCTTCTCGTAGTATTCCTTTGTAACGTCGAGAGTTACGTATTTTGTCGCGCCCAGTTTGTAGGCGTTTTCCTCGTTTGTTTTGAGTTGCTCGGCGCTGAAACCGCCCGTGTTGGCGCAAGCCGCGTGAACCTCGTAGCCCTTTTCCTTTGCCAGATACATAACGGTGTACGATGTGTCCAAACCGCCACTGAAGGCCACTACAACTTTCTTTTTCTGTTCCATATCTTTAAAGTTATAAGTTTTTGAGTTATAAGTTTTTAGTTTTGAGTAAGGTATAAAGATTAATGTGTAAAGTTCGCATTTTTAAATCCTAATTCCTAACTCCTAAATGAAATTTAGTCTTCAGGAAATCCGTCGGGGAAGCGGGCGTGGATGATGTCCTCAACGCCAGGGTCGTGCGACAGTTCCTCGTCGGCGTCGCGGACGCTGCGTGGGCGTTCAGGGTCGTAGAGCATTCCTGTGCAGACGCAGTAACGGCGGTCGGTTCGCTTCAGAATATCTTGGTTGATGCAACCTTCGCAACCCTTCCAAAACGTCTCGTCGTCAGTGAGTTGCGCGAAAGTTACAGGCACATATCCGTGGTCGGTGTTGAGTTTCATAACGGCCGCGCCCGATGTCAGGCTGAAGATTTTTGCCTGCGGCCAGCGCATACGCGCAAGCGTGAACGTTACGTGCTTGATGCGGCGTGCAAGGCCGTGTCCGCGGTACTCTTCGGGCACAATCAATCCCGATGTGGTTACGTAGTGCTTGCCGCCCCACGTCTCAATGTAACTGAAACCAGCGAATTTGTCGCCGTCGAGTGCGATGACAGCCTTGCCCTCGCTCATTTTTTGTTTCACATAGCCAGGGTTGCGCTTTGCAATGCCCGTGCCACGCACTTTTGCGGCAGCCGCAATGGTTGCCAAAATCTCGTCAACATAAGAGTAGTGCTCCTTGTCGGCCACTAAAATTTTAATGTTGTCGTTGTACTGTTCCATTTCTTAAACAGATGTTTTTATCTCAATATTTATGAATTTTTATGCAGTAATAATGAATATTATTACGGCCGCAAAAGTACATTGTTGGTTGAATATTGCAAAGGATTTTTTTGCTGAAAGTTATGATATAAGAAGCACTGTGCGTATCTCATAAATCAGCCTAACAATCAGCATTTTGCCTACACCGTCAACTCGCAAATCACACAACCAGTCACTTTCACAAGGTCGTCGGGTGCAAGTTTTATCTGCATTCCGCGGATGCCGGCACTGATGTAAATCTCATCGTAAAGGATGCACTGCTCGTCAAGATAGGTTGGATAATGCTTTTTCATACCGATGGGCGAGCAACCGCCACGGATATAGCCCGTGAGTGGCTGAAGTTCTTTCACGTGTATCATTTCTGCGCTTTTATTACCCGACGCTTTTGCGGCTTTTTTCAAATCGACCTCATCGGCACCAGGGATGACACACACAAACAGTCCGTTCTTGTCGCCACGCAGCACCAATGTCTTGAAAACCTGACCTATATCCTGCCCCATCTGCTCGGCAACGTGAGTGGCGCTCAAGTCTGACTCATCAACTTCGTATTCTGTCAGGCTGTAGCCGATGCCTGCTGAATCCAAAATGCGCGCGGCGTTTGTCTTGTTCATTGTTCAAATTTTTGGCAAAAATATCATCAATTTTGTTGCCGCGGATAGTATTTTTGCGGCCGATGGTCACCATTCACAACATATTGAGCTATCTGCGATGGCAGGCACAAGCCCGCGACCGGCAAGGGCACCGCATACACTCGCCGTTCCTTTACGAACTGATAACCAACCAACTACACCGAAAAATAAAAGCCGATTGGGTGACAAAAGTTGAGCAATACCGCAAACAGCTACTGACCGACCGCCGCACCATCAACGTTACCGACTACGGCTCGGGCAGCCAGTTCGACAAAGGCAACACCCGCCGTGTGCGCGACATCGTCCGCCATAGTTCGACATCGGCCCGCGACGGGCGGCTGCTATCAAATTTGGCCACCACAATGCAGTGCCGCAACATTGTCGAGTTAGGCACCAATTTGGGCATTGGCGCGCTCTATTTGGCTCATTCGGCACACTGCCAAAAACTAATAACCATCGAAGGCTGCCCAACGCTTTCGCAGATGGCCGCTACCGCTTTCAAACAATTGGGTGCCAATAATATAACCACCATTAACGAGCGTTTTGAATCGGCGCTACCCAAGGTTTTATCCGAGATGTCCACCATTGATTTGCTCTTTATCGATGGCAATCACAGTTACCAGCCCACAATGAGCTATTTCGCTAATTGTCTACCATTTGCAGGTAATGACACGGTTTTTGTCATCGACGACATCCATAAAAATACCGAAATGGAACGTGCTTGGCACGAGATTATTGAAAATGAGCGAGTAACGCTAACGCTCGATTTTTACACTATGGGCGTGGTCTTTTTCCGCAGCCAACTGTCGCGTCAGACCATCTGCCTGCGCTACTAAACTGCGTTTACGCCAAATATATAACCGTATAACAGTTTGATTATAAGCGTATTAATCAATACATATAAAAATATATGCGTGATATGATACATTTTGGATATTTTTTTCATATTTGCGCGAAATTTTAAAACCTAAAGGCTATGTATTGGACTCTCGAACTGGCATCAAAGTTGGAAGACGCACCTTGGCCAGCAACAAAAGAAGAATTGATTGATTACGCCATTCGGTCAGGCGCACCAATGGAAGTGGTTGAGAACCTGCAGGAAATGGAAGACGACGGCGATATCTACGATAGCATTGAAGATATTTGGCCCGACTATCCAAGCAAGGAAGATTTCTTTTTCAACGAAGACGAGTATTAATCGCACGTCACAAAAATAAAAAGAACGGTATGCTGTGCATATCGTTCTTTTTTTGTTTACAAAGGTCTGTATGTCAGACTATTTCCGATTCAAATACCATTCCACCGTTTTCAAAATTCCGCTTTCGAAATTCTCGTCGGCACGCCAGCCAAGTTCCTTCTCAATTTTTGTGGCATCGATGGCGTAACGACGGTCGTGACCGGCACGGTCTTTAACGAAGGTAATCAACTCTTTATACGATTTTCCATCGGTGCGCGGACGCTGGTCGTCGAGAATGGTGCAGATGGTATCAACAATCTGAAGATTGGTGCGCTCATTGCGGCCACCAATGTTGTAGGTCTCACCCGCCTTTCCGCGGTGATAGATAAGGTCGATGCCAGCGCAGTGGTCAATCACATACAACCAGTCGCGAATGTTCTTGCCGTCGCCGTAAATCGGTATGTTTTCGCCTGCCAAAGCCTTGCGGATAATGGTCGGTATCAACTTCTCATTATGCTGCTTCGGACCGTAATTGTTTGAGCAATTGCTTGTTGTAACATTCATTCCGTAGGTGTGGTGATATGCGCGCACAATCAGGTCGGAACTTGCTTTGGCCGCCGAATAAGGGCTGTTTGGCGCATACGGTGTTGTTTCGGTGAAGAAACCAGTTTCGCCCAACGTGCCGTAAACCTCGTCGGTCGAAATGTGGTGAAAACGGCAGCCTTCATAGTCCTTTTTGTACTTGAAAGGCGCTTCCATCCAATATTTGCGAGCCACGTCAAGCAGCGTAAACGTACCATTTATGTTTGTCTTGATAAAGATTTCAGGACCGTTGATTGAGTTATCGACGTGCGACTCGGCGGCAAAGTGAATCACACCGCGAATATCATACTGACGGAACAGATACTCAACAAGTTCGCGGTTGCAGATATCGCCCTGAACAAACGTGTATTGGTCGCTGTCCTCAACCTCCGACAGGTTGGCCAGATTGCCGGCATATGTCAGTTTGTCAAGGTTAATAATGTGATAATCAGAATGTTTTTCAATAAAATAAGGAATAAAGTTCGAACCGATAAATCCGGCTCCACCTGTTACTAAAATCGATACGCTCATATTTTTTAATATAATTTATCCGTAAAGTTAAATAAATCAGCGTCTTTCAAATTGACAGCCGCCAAATCCTTGTCCGACAAATTTAATTCAAAATTCACTTTCGGCCATTGAATATTTAAGTCGGGGTCGTCGAAGCGGATACCGCGTTCGCTGGCTTTGTTGTAGTAATTATCACATTTATAGACAAATGTGGCGTACTCGCTCAAAACCAAGAATCCGTGCGCAAATCCACGCGGAATGAAGAACTGGCGCTTGTTCTCAGCGCTCAGCACAACTCCTACATACTTGCCAAACATTGGCGAGCCGCGACGTATATCCACAGCCACATCGAACACTTCACCCTCAATCACGCGCACAAGTTTCGACTGCGAGTAAGGGTGCATTTGATAGTGCAGGCCGCGCAGCACACCGCCCGTCGACGAAGATTCGTTATCTTGAATGAACCGTGTATTGCACACATTTTCAATAAATTGATTCTCGCGAAATGTCTCGCAGAAATATCCTCGGCGGTCACCGAAAATCTGCGGATCCATTATCACAACTCCGTCAATATCAGTCTTTATAAAGTTCATTGTATTATATCTTGTTGTTAACCAACTTCATAAGGTATTGGCCGTAATCGTTTTTCATCAGCGGCTTGGCAAGTTCGGCCAGTTGCTCACGGGTAATGAATCCGCGCTTGAAAGCGATTTCTTCGGGGCAACTAACCATTAGGCCAGTGCGTTTTTGCAGCGTCTCGACAAAGTTGCTAGCCTCAATCAGACTGCTGTAGGTGCCAGTATCGAGCCAGGCGAAACCGCGGCCCATAAGTTCCATTTGTAGACTGCCGCGATTCAGATATTCCTGATTTACAGTGGTTATCTCCAACTCGCCACGCGCCGACGGCTTAATGTTTTTGGCAATCTCAACCACGCTGTTCGGGTAGAAATAGAGCCCCACCACAGCATAATTCGACTTCGGTTCCTTCGGTTTTTCCTCAATCGAAATCACCTTGCCAGTGCTATCGAATTCGGCCACTCCGTAACGCTCGGGGTCGTTCACATAATAGCCGAAAACCGTTGCCTTGCCTTGTTCTTCAACGTTTCGGCGGGCATCAGCCAAGTGGTTCGGCAGACCGTGACCGTAAAATATATTGTCGCCTAAAACAAGGCAAACCGAGTCATTCCCAATGAATTTCTCGCCAATGATAAACGCTTGCGCCAGTCCGTCGGGCGAAGGCTGCTCGGCATACTCAATGTTGATACCCAACTCGTTGCCACTGCCCAGCAAACGTTTAAAGCCAGGCAGGTCGTGCGGTGTCGAAATCACCAGAATATCCTTGATTCCAGCCAGCATAAGCACCGTCAACGGATAATAAATCATTGGTTTGTCATATATGGGCAGCAACTGCTTTGACACACCTTTAGTGATTGGAAATAAGCGAGTTCCGCTACCGCCTGCAAGAATTATGCCTTTCATTTTATAATAAGTTTTAAGTTTTCGAAGTTGTAAATTTTGAGTCTTGGCTCAACGTTATTTTTTTCTCTTCAGCAAATCGGGGTGGAAATCGCCGACCAAACCAACCGGTGTTGCATTGCGGATTTGGTGGGCAATCTCAATCGACGGAAGTGCGTCATCAAGGCCGAAACCTTTGCCTGCCAGAATGTTACGGTAGGTTTCGGTGTGCAGTTCGGTGAAACCTGTGCTGAACTCAAACTCCTCGCCATCAATCAGAATAGTGCGGAATGTTCGTTTTCCTGCGGCCTTCACTTCATCGGGAATGTCGTTGTAATCGATACTCAAGAACCAACGCACACGAGCATTTTTCAGTCTCAAAAATCCTGCCGCGTGATATGCATCGCGCTCGTGCACAATATTTTCCTGCACAGGTCCGAAAATCCACGTCAGCATATCGAAGAAGTGAATGCCAATATTTGTGGCCACTCCGCCCGACTTGCTCTCATCGCCTTTCCACGAGTAGTGATACCACTTGCCCCGACTTGTAAAATATCGTAAATCAATATCATACACCTTATTTGGGTCGCCAGCGTCAATTTTCTTTTTCAAGTCAATAATCGATTGGTGAAGCCTCAACTGCAAAATGTTATACACTTTTTTGCCAGTTTCCTTCTCGTAATCTTTCAACGCTTCAACATTCCACGGATTGAGCACAAGCGGCTTCTCGCAAATGGCATCGGCCCCCTGACGCAACGCAAATCGGATATGTGAATCGTGCAAATAGTTTGGTGTACAAATACTTACATAATCAATTGGAGTTCCATTGCGTTTCAATTTATATATGTGGCGGTCGAAACGCTCAAATTCAGTAAAGAAATCGGCATCAGGGAAAAAACTATCCATTATGCCCACACTATCGAATTTATCCAAAGCGGCAACTAACAGATTATCAGTATCTTTGATAGCCTTCAAGTGCCTAACAGCGATATATCCGGCAGCGCCTATCAGTGCAAAGTTTTTCATTCGTTCATTGTTATTACCAATTGGCAAATTTACGGATTCCTTCAAATCTCCGAAACCTCTCCGTCAGTTAATTTGTAGCGTTTGCCACTTTCGGGGCAGACGGCCACGTTGTTGCTGTCGAATTTCAATTTATGGCCGTACTCGCTAACCCAGCCTGTTTGCCGTGCCGGATTGCCAACAACAAGCGCATACGGCTTCACATCCTTCGTGACAACCGCACCCGCACCAATCAATGCATAGCGGCCAATGGTGTGACCGCAGACAATAGTTGCGTTTGCGCCAATCGACGCGCCGCATTGCACAAGTGTCGGGCGGTATTGGTCTTTGCGAGCAATGGCGCTGCGCGGGTTAATCACATTGGTGAACACCGCCGAAGGGCCGAGAAAAACATCATCCTCGCACGTCACGCCAGTGTAAACCGACACGTTGTTCTGCACCTTCACATTGTTGCCCAGCACCACCTGCGGCGAGATTACCACGTTCTGCCCAATGTTGCAGTTTTGACCGATAGTGCAGCCGCTCATAATGTGCGAAAAGTGCCAAATCTTTGTGCCACTGCCAATTGTGCAGCCTTCGTCGATAATCGCTGATTCGTGTGCAAAAAAGCCGTTGTCGCTCATAATTCTATTTCTTAACACAAACTAAAAACACAAACAAAATTTTTCAACCGAAAAACACCTTCACTGCCGTCGTAATCCGCAAAATCTGCTCATCGTCGAGTTCGGTGTGCATTGGTAACGAAAGCACCTGGCCCGATATTGCTTCCGACACTGGAAACTCATCATTTTCAGACATATAAGGTACAAATGCTTTTTGCAGATGCAGTGGAATCGGATAATAAACCATATTCGGAATACCTTGCTCGTCAAGGTGGCGTTTCAGCGCGTCGCGACGGCCGTTTTTCACTTTCAGCGTGTACTGATGGAAAATGTGATTGGTGAATGCTGCCGTTGCAGGTGTTTCAATATCAGATATTTCCGACAATGCGGCGTTGTATTTCTCCGCAGCGGTGCGTCGGGCCTGATTATACTCATCAAGATGCGGAAGTTTCACGCGCAGAATGGCAGCCTGAATGGTGTCCAGACGCGAGTTAACGCCAATCTGGTCGTGATGGTAGCGCACCTTCATTCCGTGGTTGGTCAGGCTGCGGATTTGCTCGGCAAGCGCGTCATCGTTAGTGAAGAGCGCCCCGCCATCGCCGTAGCAGCCAAGGTTTTTCGACGGGAAAAACGATGTGCAGCCAATGTTGCCAATGGTACCCGCCTTTTTTGTCGAGCCGTTGCTAAAGCGGTATTCTGCGCCAAGAGCCTGCGCAGTGTCCTCAACCACATACAGATTGTGTTTGGCGGCTATTCCCATAATCGCCTCCATATTGGCGCACTGCCCGAAAAGATGAACCGGCACAATGGCTTTTGTGCGCGGTGTGACAGCCTTCTCAATTTTCTGTATATCAATATTAAAAGTCTCTCTATCGACATCAACCAAAACCGGTTTGAGTCCAAGCAGAGCAATCACCTCAACGGTTGCAATAAACGTAAAATCGGTGGTTATCACCTCGTCGCCAGGCTTCAGGTCGAGAGCCATAAGCGCCACTTGCAGAGCGTCGGTGCCATTGCCGCAAGCAATAGCGTGTTTCACGCTCATATACTGCGCCAGTTCCTGCTCAAACGCCTTTACTTCAGCACCTTTCACAAATTGGCAACTATCAATCACGCCCTGAATTGCGCTGTCAATCTGCGGCTTAATCCGCAGATATTGACTCTTTAAATCGACCATCTGCAATGGTTTCATACTCTTTTTGTTTAATCGGTGAATCGTTTAATCGATAAACTATCCAAATCATTGTGTTTGTTTCGATTAACCGATTTATCATTAAAAACCGAAAGCCGACATTCAATCGGCTTCGGCAATAATATTGATTGTGCGTCGACCGTTACTTCGCGTAACTTACGGCGCGGGTCTCGCGGATGACTGTGATGCGAATCTGTCCCGGATAGGTCATCTCGTCCTGAATCTTCTTGGCAATGTCGAACGAGAGTGACTCGGCCTCGGCATCGCTCACCTTTTCGCTGCCCACAATCACGCGCAACTCGCGGCCCGCCTGAATTGCGTAGGTCTTGAGCACGCCTGGGTACGAAAGCGCCAAATCCTCGAGTTCCTTCAGACGCTTGATGTACGACTCCACAACCTCGCGGCGTGCACCAGGACGCGCACCCGAAATGGCGTCGCAAATCTGCACAATCGGGGCAATCAGTGTTGACATCTCCACCTCGTCGTGGTGGGCGCCAATGGCGTTGCAGATATCAGGTTTCTCCTTGTATTTTTCGGCAAGGTTCATACCCAGAATTGCGTGCGGCAACTCCGGCTCGTCGTCAGGCACTTTGCCGATATCGTGAAGCAAGCCAGCTCGTTTGGCGGCCTTTGCGTTCAAGCCGAGTTCCGAAGCCATAATGGCTGCCAGGTTGGCCACCTCGCGCGAGTGCTGAAGCAGGTTCTGACCGTACGATGAGCGGTATTTCATTTTACCGATGAGTCGGATAAGTTCGGGGTGCAGACCGTGAATGCCAAGGTCGATGGCGGTGCGTTTACCGGTCTCAATCATCTCTTCCTCAACCATTTTCTGTGTTTTGGCAACAATCTCCTCGATACGTGCCGGGTGAATGCGGCCATCGGTAACTAACTGATGCAGAGCCAGACGGGCAACCTCGCGGCGAACCGGGTCGAAAGCCGAAAGAATGATGGCCTCCGGTGTGTCGTCAACAATAATCTCAACACCCGTAGCAGCCTCCAATGCCCTGATGTTACGGCCCTCACGACCGATGATGCGGCCTTTTATGTCGTCGTTCTCAATATGGAAAACAGTAACCGAATTCTCGATGGCCTGCTCCGAAGCAACGCGCTGAATGGTCTGCAGAATGATGCGTTTAGCCTCTTTGTTGGCCGACAAACGGGCCTCGTCCATAATCTCATTGATTTCCGACATTGCCTGCGTGCGGGCCTCTGCCTTGAGCGAGTCCATCAGTTGTGCCTTTGCGTCCTCAACCGAAAGCCCCGAAATCGACTCCAATTGGTCAACTTGCTGTTTGTGAAGTTTTTCGAGTTCTTCGTTCTTTCTTTCAACAATTTCGAGTTGAGAGTTCAGTTTTTCCTTCACGGCGTCAACCTCGTTTTTCTTACGGTTGTACTCCTCAATCTGATGATTGATGCCGGCTTCCTTTTGTTTTAGTTTGTTTTCGGCGGCAGCCAGTTTGCTGTTGCGCTCGTTAATCACCTTCTCGTGCTCAGCCTTCAGTTGCAGAAACTTCTCCTTAGCCTGCAATGCTTTCTCTTTCTTTATCATTTCTGCCTCAGCCTCAGCGTCTTGCACCAGCTGTTTTGTTTTTTTCTTCAATGCAACCTTCAGCACTATAAAGGTTATCAAACCTCCCGCTATTGCTGCCACGATTGCAACTACCAATAATGTTTTGTCCATATATTTATTGTGTTATATAATAAAAAAACCGCACCGGAATGTCTTTGTGAAAACTCCTATAATGATATAGGCGGGATTGCGGCGACTGTTTCTTACTTCCACTGAACCAAATGGTTACGCCTTGCGGCGTTGAGGCCTGTCTTACGCAGAAATAAACGCAACCCCTAAAATTTTAGTGTTGAGTTTCCCAAACTATTCCAAACCGGTGCGGGTATAAATTTCGGTTTTTATATGTTAAAGAACGTCTTGTTATCAATCATTTAGCAATTCCGACAGTTGGCTGTCGAGTTTGCCTAATTCTTCAATAACCGGCTGGACTTCGAAGTGCTCCTCACTCTCCACAACTCGCGTTGCGAACTGAAGCGCCACCATCGCAAGAAAATCCTGACCGTCTTTACTGTTATACACTTGCCTGTATTGGGCAATTGTATCGTTTATCTTTTTTGCAGCCTTCCTTATTTTCTCCTCATCGTTGCGATTGATTCTGATAGGATAATTCCTGTCACAAATGCCAACGTTTATAGTAAATTCGCCATCCATTTTAAAATCAATCTTTTATCGGTTCAATAGGGCGATGCAATTGTCAATCTCCCGCACTATTTTATTTATCTTGTTTTTGGCCTCTTGCGGATCGTTGCCGCTAGCTGCCAAAAATGTATTCGCCAATTGTTGTGTATTTTGTTCTTTCTTGCTGTTATCCAATTCTTTATCCTTCTCTTCCAATTTCTGTCGAAGTTCGGCATTCTCACCGGCCAGACGCGCATTCTCGGCCTTCAGCCCGTTGTATTTCTCAACAAGCGCCGCGAATTTGCTTTTAAATGAGTCGATAAGTTGTTCGGTCTCCATCTGACAAAAATTTCCTACAAATTTAGCATTGGTTTCGTTTTTTACAAACGAAAAAGTTCAACAATTCCAATGATAATGCGTAAATGTCTATTTGTCAGCAATGATTTTTTTAAATATTGTTACTGTAGCCACTCGACAAAAAATCACCGCCGCACATCATTTGTTTTTAATTCAACATTTTTGCCCGCAATTCGCAAATTTCAAATCAACGGAATATCTTTGCAGACAAATCACAGTTATGGCAGATTCGAATTTTGTTGACTACGTAAAGATTTTTGCGCGCAGCGGCAAAGGTGGCGCTGGTTCGGCACATTTCCGCCGTGCCAAATATGAGCCGATGGGCGGACCCGACGGCGGCGACGGCGGCCGTGGCGGTCACGTCATTCTGCGCGGCAACGCACAGATGTGGACATTGCTTCACCTTCAGTTTCAGAAACATACGTTTGCCGAAAGTGGCCAGTCAGGTATGGGCGCGCTCAAGCACGGATCCGACGGGAAAGACGTTATTCTGGAAGTGCCGCTGGGCACGGTGGTGAAGGATGCCGAAACAATGGAAACACTCTTTGAGATTACCACCGACGGCGAAGAGAAAATCCTGATGAAAGGCGGCCGCGGCGGCCAGGGCAACAACCACTACAAATCGGCCACAAACCAGGCCCCGCGCTATGCGCAGCCGGGCGAGCCGTTTGAAGAAGGCTGGCGCGTACTTGAGCTGAAAGTGCTTGCCGATGTTGGTCTTGTGGGCTTCCCCAACGCCGGAAAATCAACGCTGCTGTCGGTTGTGTCGGCGGCCAAGCCGAAGATTGCCGACTACGCATTCACCACGCTCGAACCGAATTTGGGCATTGTTTCGTACCGCGACAACCGCTCATTTGTGATGGCCGACATTCCGGGCATCATTGAAGGCGCCCACGAAGGCAAAGGTCTGGGATTGAGATTCTTACGCCATATTGAGCGCAATTCGGTGCTGCTGTTTATGGTTCCGGCCGACTCCGATGATGTCGCCGCCGACTATCAAACACTGGTGAACGAACTGCGGCTCTACAACCCCGAACTACTCGACAAGCGCCGCGTTCTGGCCGTGACCAAGTGCGATATGCTCGATGACGAGCTCACCGCCGCCATCAAAAAAACACTGCCAACCGATGTGCCCTGCGTGATGATTTCGTCAGTGGCGCGGACTGGTCTTGAGCAACTGAAAGATTTGCTTTGGAAAGCAATAAATGATTGAATATTTAGAATTTAGGATTTAGTAATATCGAATAATAGGTGTTGGTAGGGACGCGATTAATCGCGTCCGTCACGATTGTCCAATTAAACAATTCACCGATTCACCAGTTCACCAATTAAACAGTTCACCATAAAATGATAGATTTTCTTGAATCGATTGACCGTCAGCTGCTTCTGCTGATAAACGGCTGGAATTCACCGTTTTTCGACGAAGTGATGTGGACTATCAGCGGCAAACTGACGTGGGTGCCGCTCTATGCGCTGCTGCTGTTTCTGATGATTCGGAAAGCCCCGCGCCAGTGGTGGGTATTGCTCATAGGCATTGCGGCTGCCGTAACCTTGGCCGACACCATTTCGGTTCACTGCTTCAAAAATGTTGTGATGCGCTACCGTCCGACGCATAACCTTGATATTGAGAATATTGTGCATCTGGTTCACGGCTATCGCGGCGGATGGTACGGATTTGTGTCGTCGCACGCGGCCAACACATTTGCCATTGCCGTGTTTGTGACGCTCATACTGAAAAACCGATGGGCGACAATCGGCATTTTTACCTGGGCCGCACTTGTTTGCTATTCAAGAATTTACATAGCCGCCCACTACCCTGCCGACATTGCCTGCGGCGCCATTTTGGGCTGCGTCTGCGGTTACGCCGCCTATCGTCTGCACCAATTCATTTGCAACAAATTATCGACATTAAAAACTGAAAATCAGCACGATGGAAGACCTTGAAATTCTATACGAAGACAACCATCTGATTGCCATCAACAAGCGCTCGTCCGATTTGGCGCAAGGCGACAGCACTGGCGACGCACCGCTCGCCGACAAGGTGGCCAACTATCTGAAAGTCAAGTACCACAAGCCGGGCAATGTGTTTGTGGGTGTTACCCATCGGCTCGACCGCCCCGTTTCGGGCGTAATGATTTTCGCCCGCACATCGAAGGCGCTTGAGCGGATGAACAAGCTCTTCAAAGAGAAATCGGACCTTGAGAAAATCTATTGGGCGATTGTTGAAAAACGGCCGCAAGAACCACAGGGAAAGCTTGTTAACTATCTGCGAAAGAACGAGAAACAAAACAAATCGTATGTGTGCGAGCCGACAGCCGAAGGCGCAAAGGAAGCGCAACTCGAATACCGGCTTCTGGACGAGTCGGACAAATACTTTCTCATTGAAGTAAAGCTACTTACGGGCCGCCATCACCAAATCCGCGTGCAGCTGGCCAACATCGGCTGCATCATCAAGGGCGACCTGAAATACGGCGCGCGCCGCTCAAACCCCGACGGCAGCATCAGCTTGCACGCACGCCGCATCAGCTTCACTCACCCGGTGTCGAAAGAGCCGGTGAACATTGTGGCGCCAACGCCCGAAGACACGCTTTGGAAATATTTTGAAAACCGCCAAACGCAGAAATGATGTTTGCTGTGCGCAAAACGGCTTTAATTATACTGATGTTCAGCTTGTTAGGCTCAGCATCGGGACAAACCCGTTTTTCCAGCAAAAACTCCAAACAACTTGTTGAAGACCTGCTGCCGCGTAACTCATTTGGAATCACCATTGTAAGCACTCGTCTCCGCGCCCACCCCGAATCAGTGGCGTCATTTGTTTCAACAGCCGAAAAGCTACCCATCAAGGCGGGAATCATCATGACAACCGGTGTTGTCACCTGGGCCGGCTACCCAAACGACTCCGGCAGTTCGGGTTGCGCAATGTTCACACCCGGCGACAGCCGTCTTGAGAAAATTGCCGGTGCAAGAACTTCCGATGCAGCCATTCTCGAAATCGAATTCGTGGCCAACACCGACGAAGTGTCGTTTGAATATTTTTTCGCATCGGAAGAGTATCCTGAATACGTAAACAAGGGTGTCAACGATGTTTTTGCGTTCTTCATCGAAGGGCCTGGATATGACACCCTATGCAACATTGCCAAACTACCCACCACGGGTGAGCCTATCACCGTTGACCATGTGAACGCACAGCAAAATTCAGAATTTTACATCGAGAACAAGTCGTGGCGCGGCTACTCGATTGATAATCCGGGCAGCAGTCTTGCCAGCATTTTCCAATTCGACGGAATGACGACTCTGCTCGAAGCCAAAGCCAAAATCCGCCCATATGCAACCTACAAGCTGACACTGGCCATTGCAGACGTGGGCGACAACATCTACGATTCAGGCGTTTTCATCAAAGCCCACTCGCTCAAAAGTGCCGGCAAACTGCAACCCGTCGCCCCATATCTGAAATCAGAAATCGAAAAACGCATGCATCTCATTGGCGCCAGCCGCATCCGTGTGAACAACGACACCGTGGGGTTCGACAAGACCATTCATTTCGACTTCAACTCGTATGATATTCTAAGCGAAGACACAACATCGCTCAACGAGATTGCTGACTTGCTTGCCCAGTTTTTCGATGCACGCCTGAAACTCATCGGGCACACCGACAATGTGGGCTCTGACGAGTACAATATGGATTTGAGCCGCCTGCGCGCCCGTTCTGTGGCCAACTACCTGAACATGCGCGGTGTTGACGACAGCCGAATCATTACTGAGGGTCGTGGCAAACGGCAACCCATCACTCGCCTGCAAACTGACGAAGCCCGGCGTAAAAACCGTCGCGTAGAGTTTCTGATTTATAAAAAATAAAACGACACAACGTCAGCAGCCGTTTGCAAATCAACCGATTGCACAAAACCAATATTTTTTTAAAAAGTGTTAAAATAAAACAGCGGCAACTGAATCATTTTTTTCAAAAAAAACTACATTTGAACGCTATAAATGAATTATATGGAAGCGCTCATCATCAACGGCACATTGACAACGCCAGAAATCAACTTCAATGCTGAAAGCGGGCAGCTGCTCATCAAAGGCATGTCGCGGCCCGAAGACGTGTTGTCGTTCTACAAGCCTGTGTTCGACTGGATTACCGAATACCTGAAAAATCCATGCAAAAGCACAACCTTGAGCTTCAAACTCAAGTATCACAATTCGGCTTCAGCCAAAATTGTATGCCGAATCATAAACCAATTCGACTCGTTATACAAAAGCGGCGGCGATTTTAAGGTGAACTGGTACTACGCAGAAAGCGATGAAGATATTCTTGAAGCCGGCGAAGATTACAAATCGCTGACAGAAGTTCCATTTGAACTGGTAAAACTTTAAATATGAAACAAATAATCTCAACACCCAACGCGCCGCAAGCCATTGGGCCATATAGCCAAGCCGTTGAAGCCAACGGCTTTGTTTTTGTATCGGGGCAAATTCCAATTGTGCCCGCAACCGGCCAGATGCCCGATGGCATTGAAGCCCAGACAGAGCAAGTGATGCGCAACATCGGCGCCATTCTGGAAGCCGCCGGACTCACCTACTCCAACGTTGTGAAAACAACCGTGCTGCTCAAGAGCATTGACGATTTTGCCACAATGAACGGCATCTATGCGAAATACTTCACTGCCGACTGCCCCGCTCGCGCCGCTTTTGAAGTTGCAGCCCTGCCCAAAGGCGCTCTCATTGAAGTGGAAGTGATTGCGTGCAAGAATTGAGTAAGGTATAATGTGTAAAGAGTAAAGTCTAGAACGCACTTCTAAACTCTAAACTTCTAAACTCTAAACTTCTAAACTCTAAACTTCTAAACTCTAAACTTCTAAACTCTAAACTTCTAAACTCTAAACTTCTAAACTCTAAACTTCTAAACCTTTAAACCTTTAAACCATGACACCAATAGTTAGCATAATTATGGGCAGCACATCGGACCTGCCCGTGATGGAAAAAGCCGCTCAGTTTCTGAACGATATGGAAATACCATTTGAGATGAACGCGCTCTCGGCTCACCGTACACCGACTGAAGTTGAGCAGTTTGCCGCCGAAGCCAAAGGCCGCGGGCTGAAAGTGATTATTGCCGGCGCCGGAATGGCCGCTGCCCTGCCAGGCGTGATTGCCGCCAACACCACAGTGCCCGTCATTGGCGTGCCTATCAAAGGTATGCTCGACGGACTCGACGCAATGCTCTCAATCATTCAGATGCCCCCGGGAATCCCAGTTGCCACTGTTGGCGTAAACGGCGCGCAGAACGCCGCCATCCTAGCCGCCGAGATGCTCGCCCTTGCCGATGCAAACCTTGCCAGCAAACTTGCAGCTTACAAAGAAGGGTTGAAACAGAAAATTGTCAAAGCCAACGCTGAACTTGCCGAAGTCAAGACTTGGAAGTTTAAAACGAATTGACACGCCAATAAAAACCAACGCGCATAAAATAATTCGGGCGGAATTGAAGTTTTTTAAGCCGATTCCGCCGCGTTGACATTTGGGGCATTGCCCCTCTCTTTCCATTATTTGTTGTGTTCCTCTGGCAAAACGCTCTTAAGATACAACAACTCGTACTCGTAGTAAAGGGCCAAAGGCTCGTTACCAAGTTTGTGCAGACATTCTATTATTTGCTCCATTGCATAATAGCGCTGATATGAATAATTAGAATTCGTGATTTCCAAACTCCTGAATAACGGCAATATTTTTTCCAAAAGCGGCAATGCCTTTTCGTGTTCATTACGTTGCATGTACATTGATGCCAAAATATACATCGGGTAAGCGAAATCGGCAAGAAAGGTTGGCACATCACCCGATGACTTGCTTGCTAGTAATTCCTTCTCCTCGCTGTATATATTTTTCAATTCGCTAATACAATCCTCGTCTTCACCACTTTCGACAAGCCTTTTATAGTATTCAAACTCTTCGTCGGTACCTTTTATGCAATACTCCGAAGATTCGATTTGATTCTGATTGTTTGTCATTAATGTATGCTTATTCTGATTTTAATCAATTATTTTTTTGCCAATGACTCTTGTATCTTCGGTATTTCGTTCTCCAATGATTTGTCCCAATATGAGAGTTGGTGACAATAAACTATACTTGCGTTTCCATACAATTCGGTACGAAGTATTTCATCTTTCTTTATTGCTTCCGCGTATGGTCCGCAAGCCAGTATTACCACTTTGAACTGATTGAAGAAATTTGTCTTACGCATCCAATCGAATCTGACTCTAATGCTTTCTTCTATCTTTTCGTGTTCAGGTTTATTTAGTCCCGAATCATTAGGGCGACAAATGTCATTCAATTCTGTAATGAAACAGTCTTTAAAAAAGTCTATACAATCAGATTTCTTGTACTCTACATCATTGCCTGTTCTTATCATATCAACAAGTCGCTGATAATAATAGTATGTTGCGCTTGGCCGGCCAACTTCCTTTTTCTTGGATTGCTTCTTGTTTTCTAATTTGTAATAAGGATTTATCGGGTGGAAGTTGCCATGCTCAAAGTCGTATGGTTCAACACCTGATTTAAAATCGAAACCATGTCCTTCAAAACTCTTTTTCCATTGATTGAAATTAGGCTCATAAAATTTTTTCCAACCGTCACTCCCATTGGGAGCAGTACACTCTTTCCCCACAATTAAAATCTTTGCATCCGGGTTTCCATAACCGATAAATGGCTTGAGATTCATTGATTTAAGGTCATTGAGCAATTGTTCTAATTTTTCGTACATAATAGTATTGATTAATACTCAAACATAATCATTTCTGCGCCCCCCATCAGCCATACGAACAAAAAATAGAGCGGGTAAAACATAGCAATATGACAACTATAATAACGAATGATAAAAGGAAACATGCCTCGACATAACTAAGAAAAGCGAAAAAAGCAACATATACCATATGACAATTGTAGCAACAAAAAAAGCACAACCCATTGGGTTGTGCTATTTAATATAACTGATTGATAATCAATTACTTACTTAACCTCCTCAAAATCAACGTCCGTAACCTCGTCACCACCGTTCTTGCCACCATTGTTGGCCTGCTGTTGCTGACCAGCGTTTGGCCGAGCCTGTTGGGCTTGGGCCTGTGCGTTGTACATATCCTGCGAAGCGGCTTGGAAGGCGGTGTTCACTTCGTTCATTGCGGCGTCGATGGCGGCAATGTCCTGAGCCTTGTGAGCGTCCTTCAGTTTGTTCAGCGCGCTCTCGATGGCCGATTTCTTGTCGGCAGGCAGTTTGTCGCCGTACTCCTTCAGGTTCTTCTCGGTTTGGAAAATCATTGAGTCGGCCTGATTGATTTTGTCGATGCGCTCCTTCTCCTTCTTGTCGGCTTCGGCGTTGGCTTCGGCTTCGGCCTTCATACGCTTGATTTCGTCGTCAGACAGACCCGACGATGCCTCGATGCGGATTTTCTGCTCCTTGCCAGTGGCCTTGTCTTTGGCCGACACGTTCAGGATGCCGTTGGCGTCGATGTCGAACGTAACCTCAATCTGCGGCACACCGCGCGGTGCGGGCATAATGCCGTCCAGGTGGAAGCGGCCGATGGTCTTGTTGTCCTTCGCCATTGAGCGCTCGCCCTGAAGCACGTGAATCTCAACCGATGGCTGATTGTCGACAGCCGTTGTGAAGGTTTCCGATTTCTTTGTCGGGATGGTGGTGTTGGCCTCGATGAGTTTGGTCATTACGCCGCCCATAGTCTCGATGCCGAGCGAAAGCGGGGTAACGTCGAGCAGCAGCACGTCTTTCACGTCGCCAGTCAAAACGCCGCCTTGAATTGCAGCGCCGATGGCAACCACCTCGTCGGGGTTAACGCCCTTCGACGGTGCCTTGCCGAAGAATTTCTCCACAGCCTGCTGAATGGCAGGAATACGTGTTGAGCCGCCCACCAGAATAACCTCATTGATATCGTTAACTGTCAAACCAGCGTTCTGCAGAGCCGATTTGCAAGGTGCGATTGTACGTTGGATAAGGTCGTCAATCAACTGCTCGAATTTTGCGCGGGTCAGCGTGCGAACCAAGTGACGTGGAACGCCGTCGACAGGCATAATGTAAGGCAGGTTGATTTCGGTCGATGTGGTGTTCGAAAGTTCGATTTTCGCCTTCTCGGCAGCCTCTTTCAAGCGTTGCAGAGCCATTGGGTCCTTGCTCAAATCGGCACCCGAGTTCTCGTCTTTGAACTCTTGAACCAACCACTCGATGATACGATGGTCGAAGTCGTCGCCGCCAAGGTGGGTATCACCGTCGGTGGCCTTCACCTCAAACACGCCGTCGCCAAGTTCAAGCACCGACACATCGTGAGTACCGCCGCCGCAGTCGAACACGACAATCTTCATATCCTTGTTGGTCTTGTCCAAGCCGTAAGCCAGGGCAGCCGCAGTAGGCTCGTTCACAATACGGCGGACATTCAGGCCCGCAATCTCGCCAGCCTCTTTAGTGGCCTGACGCTGTGAGTCGTTGAAGTAAGCGGGCACGGTGATTACGGCGTCCGTAACTTCCTGTCCTAGATAGTCTTCGGCAGTTTTCTTCATTTTCTGAAGGATGATGGCCGAAATCTCCTGCGGTGTGTACAGGCGGCCGTCGATGTCGACACGCGGGGTGTTGTTGTCGCCCTTCACAACCTTGTAAGGCACACGGTTGATTTCGTTTGTCAGATTGTCGTAGCGCTCGCCCATAAACCGCTTGATTGAGAAGACGGTCTTCTGCGGGTTGGTGATGGCCTGACGTTTTGCAGGGTCGCCCACTTTGCGCTCGCCGCCGTCAATAAAGCCGATTACCGAAGGCGTTGTACGTTTGCCTTCGCTGTTTGCAATAACCACAGGTTCGTTGCCTTCCATCACGGCAACGCAAGAGTTTGTGGTTCCTAAGTCGATTCCAATTATCTTTCCCATAATATTTAAATTTTAAATTGTTGTTCAATTTTTAAAATTGATTGCCCAACGATTGACAATCTCTGTGCCAGACGATTTTTGCCCGCTTTTGGCCGCCGCTGTCCGAATTTTTGTCAGTCCGCAGAGCGATTCGGCCCGAAACGTGTCAGTGTTGTATGACAGAATGGCGGAAGATAAGGATTGAAGGATTGAAGTCCCGATAGCTATCGGGATGAAGGATTGATTAACTGAAGGATTGAACTTTCCTACTCTTTTATCTTTTGTGAGCGATGGGTCATCGGGTCGTTGGTCAGGTTAAGGCCGACGGTTGGCGGCTCAAGGCCCGATGCCTTGAAGAACTGCTGCAAATCGTCAAGTACATCGGCCGCCGCTTCCGCCTCGACGGGATATTTATTTGATTGGCAACCGCTTGGCATTGAAAAACCATCAATTCCGACATTGGCAAACCACTGCGTCAGGTCGTCGGCATCGTCCATCGCAATGAGCACGCTTTTGAACTGAAAATAGCCGTAAACCGCGGCATTCATCAATTGCTCGGTGCCCCAAATCTCTGTGTACCAATCGGTAAACGTCTTACCATCGGGCACAGGATTCGGAAAAGCCGACAGCGCGCCGTCAAGTATGCTTTTCAGAGTTGAGAGTTCGTCAGCAAAGCCAGCGGCCCGCCAATAGGCAACCGCGAACTTGTTGGCAAGCATCTCTTCCTCAACGCCGCCAACACTCTTGCCGTAAAAGTCGAGAAGGCAGTGGCTGTACTCGTGCGCGATGTTGTACCAATGAAAATACAAATCGAACTTGCGCTGCGTGTCGTCGGCGCCAAACAATTGGGCGTAGGCGCCCTGCTGCTCAGCCGAACCGCCCTCTAAACGGCCCGTGATAATCTTGTAGTCCGCGAGTTTGCCGTCATTCGTATCACTTTGTGCCACAGACAATAACGGCATCACAAAAATAAGAATCGGTAAAAATGTCTTTTTCATAATCTTTAATTTTAACACACCGAAAAAGACGCTGCGGTGGCGGGGATGTTACATTTTCCTCAACCGATTCTATTCCATTTAAACACATAAGGGCGAATTTTTATTCGCCCTATGTTTGTCTTGGATTTACCCACCATCACTTCAGCACACACTCAATTCGCTCCATCAGACCGTCTTTGTGCGCAGGCGCGATTTCCAAAAGTCGGCACAAAAGTCCGTAAACATCTGTGTTATAGAGTTGTGGCGCGGCAAAACCCTGCTTGAAATCGGGGCCAATGGCGTAGAAAATGCCGTTCATAAGCCGATTGGCATTGTCGTAGCCGTGAGCGCCCAATGGCAGCGGGCGTTTGCTTTTGTAAATCTGCATTTTACCGCTATCCGAAAGAATCACCACATCGCCCATTCTCGCACATGCCGAGCAATGGAAACGTTCAGGCAAATCGGCACGCAGGCAAGCAGTAACGCCATCAACGCCCTGCAAAGCCGAAACAACCGAGTCGGCACAATGTTTCTTGCAATAAGCCAGCGAGATAGCAGGCGAGTAAATCAATGTGTCAACCCAACTGTCGCGCACATATTTTTTCAAATCGACAACATTCTGCGTGTCGGTTTGAATCATTCCGTGGTCAGAGAGAATGATAAAATTTATTGAATCACAAAAACTTAACATCGATAATTGCTGACAGAAGTAACCCACCAAACTGTCAACTTGTTGGATAGCTTCAACAATTTCGGGCGAATCGGGGCCAAACTTGTGACCAATGGTGTCGGCAGCCTCAATATAGCACATTGCCAAATGCGGACGCTTGTCATAATCGGCTGACAGCCACTTGATTACAGAATCAATTCGCGCCTTATACGGTTCACTTGCGCTGTATGGTTTCCACGTTGTCGGGCGGTAGCCTTTTATTTGTGCGTCGCAGCCAACCCACATATTCACTGCCGACTTAATTCGCTGTGATTCAGCCGTTACCCATATAGGCTCTCCACCATACAATTTGTCGGCAACCGCCGATTTCACTTTGCCGTTCGAATAGCACTGTTTAGTCTGCGGAACCATAAACTTATTCGCCACAATTCCGTGATTTTCAGCATATAAGCCCGTCGCAATCGAGTAATGATTGGTAAAAGTGAGCGACGGGAAAACAGGCTGCAAGCCAGCCGCCCTCACCCCTGCCCGCTCAATTGAATCGAGAGTTGGTGTATTGGCAATATTCTGATAATCAAAGCGAAATCCATCAAGCGACAGAACAACTGTATAGTTGCGCGGCTCGACTTTGCGGTTGCGTAAATGACTCACGTAGGCATCTTGCACCGCAACAATCGCAAGAAAAACCACAAAAAGCACAAACGCCAGTCTTTTCAGTTTCATTTTCAATTATTTAGTTTCGTCAGGGAAACGCAGTTTGTCGCCAGCGTCGTTCACAACCGAGCGCATCCATTTTTCGTCGTAGCCAGGCTGCTCAACTTTCGGCGCGTAATATTTATAGCCTGCAGGCACTTCGCGCGGCGTTTTCACGTTGCCGTCCATATATTTGACAAACAGATATTTATAAAAATCCTTCCAATCGCGCACCAATTGCTCTGCGGTATTGACCGAGAAATCGGTCAGATATTCGACTGCTACAGTCTGATTATCAGCAAGTAACGCTTGAGCAGCCTTGTCAACAGCCTTCACGCAAGTCTCAAACTTGCTCTCGAAAGCCGTCTGCTTGGCCTCAACCTCGGGGTGAATCAGGCTGTAGCGCGTGTAGGCGAAGTTCGACACCTGATTGAACGCCCAAAAAGCCGCCGTTTCAGAGAATTCCATCATCGAGCCGTTGCCCACCGCAAAACAGTTCGGCACGGTGGTCATACTTGCGTACATCGGGCAATAGACGGTGCTGCCAGTGTCGTCGGTGCCGAACCAGAACAGGCCGCCAATCTTGTTCGGCAGCCAGCCGCGGCACTGCGCGACAAACGAGAAGCCAGTCTGCTGTGTGGCTGTGGTGCGCTCGTTCACATATTTTTTGCCGTCAACCTCGAAATCCATCGGACGCCAGCGGTACGGGCAGTGCCACGGCCCCGCTCCTACGTCTTGCGACATATCCAACTCTGTGCCTTCCAGGTGGTTACGCATATTGTGCATCATCTGAGCCAACGACACTTTTGCCTTTGGCTTAACCCAAAGCGGAATTCTGTTGCTTGCGTAACCAGTTGATTCATCGTGTTTTATATCAACACCTTTGGCATAATCCCAATATTGCGCCATTCCGTCGGCCACATCGTTGAAGAACGCCCAGACACGAATCTCACAAGCACGCGCGCCAACAAAATCGACAGGTGCGTATGTATCTGAAAAACTGAAATTTGACTTATTCACTTTGTCATTGATATAGCCTTTGGCACGCGCGAAATCCATCACATCGGCGGCATAAACGGTGGTGATTTGCTTGTCGAAAATGCGGTCCATTTGGTCCGACGAAATCGAAGTCGGGTCGTCATTCCACGGGAAAGTGGTGATTCGTGCCTGATTTGCGTGGGCGCAGACATATCCGTCAGGGATTTGGCGTGCCACCCAAACGGCACCTTTGTTCTTGTTAATCAAGCCTTTCTTGGTTTTCTGAATGTCCATTCCCTTGCCAATCAACTCAAAAATCCAAACCTCGTTGGGGTCGGCAATCGAGAACGACTCACCCTCACTTGCATAGCCGTATTTAGCGACCAACTCAGTCATAATCTTAATGGCCTCACGAGCCGAAGTGGCACGCTGTAAAGTAATGTAAATCAGGCTTCCGTAGTCCATAATGGCAGTCGAGTCGCCCCAAAGTTCCTCACGGCCGCCGTAGGTAGTCTCGCCTATAACCACCTGATTTTCATTCATATTGCCGATTACGTTATAAGTCTTTGCGGCTTGTTCAATCTGGCCCATGTACTTGCCTGTGTCCCAATCATATACATCGAGCAATGTGCCTGCAGGATAAGTTGCTGCGGGCCAATGATAAAGTTCGCCGTAAAGCACGTGAGAATCAGCGGCATAACTCACCATCGACGAGCCGTCGGCCGACGCGCCAGGTGTAACTAGGAAATTTGTGCAAGCCAGCACCTGCCCTACTGCAACCGACATTGAAATTGCCAAAAATGCCTTTATCTTCATATCTTACTAATATTAAGTGTTTTACATTTATAATTCATCGTCAGTTTCCGATTGCTTGCAAGCGCGGTAAACGGCACCGCCAATGGTATCGCAAGCCGCGCCAGTGACTGTTTTCCAACAGTTTACAAGTCCATAGTAACGCAACGCACCCAAAAATGCGAAAATTATCGCTTCCTTCAACTCAATTTCAATTGCGTTTGGAATAGCCAAATTATGCATAGTGGCTGATTTCAAGCACTCTATAAAGAAACTATTGTAAACGCCGCCACCTGTCACCAATACATTGCACTTGCCAGCCGAAGCCATTGCATACGAAATCTGATAAGCCGCATGACGGTAATATGTTGCCAAAAGATTCTCAATATCAGTTCGTTGACCGAATAACGGCAATATTTCCGCATCAACAAACTCTCGTCCGAGCGATTTTGGCGGTTGCTGTTTATAATATGGTATGGCGTTCAGTTTGGCAAGTAACTCTTTATCAACCACGCCTTTACGCCCGAGTTCACCGTCTTTGTCGAACTCAAGTCCAATGCGGCGGGTGAGCGTGTTGGCAACAATGTTCAGCGGGCAAACATCAAACGCAACTCGCTTAATTTCAGCATTATCGTACGAGATATTGGCAAAACCGCCCAAATTCAGGCAAAAGTCGAAATTGCCATAGAGCAACTTATCGCCTATCGGCACAAGCGGTGCGCCGTTGCCACCGTGAGCCACATCGGCAGTGCGGAAATCGCAAATGGTGTCGATACCCGACACAGCCGCAATCTGCGCGCCAGAGCCGATTTGCAGCGTCAGGCCTTTCTGCGGCTCGTGAAAAACCGTGTAGCCGTGACTTGCCACGAAAGCTGGCTTGCAATGATTTTCTGCAACAAAATCTTTTACCAGTCCACCAAGAAAACGTCCATAATCGACATCGAGTTGCGCCAAATCGTGCCCCGAAAGTTCGTGGCTATGTTTCAGTCGCTCAAGCATTTCGGGCGGATATGGATAGACATTGCCTGCAAGCGGTGTCCAAGACCAATGGCCGTCATCACAAACGAAATTGCAATAAGCAATGTCAACACCATCGAGCGAAGTGCCCGACATTACGCCTATTCCTTCTATTTCAATGCGTTGCGTCATTGGAATTTGTTTTTGGGAAGCCGTTCGGAATAGTTGGCCACATTGCCGCAGTTGTCGGTAACCATCAACTCAAGTTGGTATGAATCAGCCATTTTCAAATACTCATCGGCTTCGTAGGTTATCGACTTTGTTTTCGGGTCGTACTTCAGCAGAATCCACTCGCCGTTGATTGAAGCCGAATAGGATTTTATGCCTGCCAAATCGTCATCGATTGTGAATTTCAAAAGATTAACCGGTTGATTTGCAACCTGTTTAATGGTAGGCGGAACACTGTCGGCCTGTATGCGGTATGTGCCAAATCCTGACAAGGCCGCTTCAACAAATCCATCTTTATACTTACCGCCCATAGCCGCAACCTTGTCGCCACTAACCGACACGATAAGCACCTTTGATGTTGGCACCTTATCGCCCAAGCATTTGATTTTCACGTTATAAGACTTAACCAATGGAATCGCCGGCGAGCCAATGGCATAGGTTGGCGAGTACGCGCCACTTATTATATTGGTATCAATTTTCAGATTGAATGAAACCGAATCGAAGAAGGTGTTTTTGCCAAAATCGATAGCAATGCCCGCCGTGTCGAACTTATGAGCATCCTGCCACGAGAGTAATCGGCCTTCAGGTTTTTCGGCATTTCGATTGAAAGCCACACCTTGCAAGTATGTCTCGAATGTCGCCTTGTTGCCATAAACGTCATAGGCGTCGATTTTCACTTTTTTCACCACACCCGCCGGCACCGTAATCAATCCGCGTTTTTTGAGCTGCGGATACAGTTCGATTTTATTGTTTGGCTCGACATACAGCCTGTACGCCACTGTTTTACTATTGACCAACGCTTCGTAATCAGCAATGCTGCTCACATATTTTGTCTGCGAAAACGGCACACCGTCGATGCGCATTGTGAGCACAATATCGTCGCCGTCCCAAACATCGAACTTGTAAACACCGCAACGGTTGTTGGCACCGTTCAGATAGTCGTCGCATTTGATGCCAAGTCCCACCGTGCCATAAACTTTCATTGTATCAGCCCCAACGGGTTTGTATATGTTCCCTTGTTTCTGAACTTTAACCGTGTTACGCGAATATTTTCCTTCAACCTGAGAGCGACTATCGCCAGGAAAAACAGTGAACAGAGCCATTCGCGGCGGAATATCATCCTTGATGTCGAGTCCCAGGAACAATCCGTTGAGCGGACAGGCATCGCGTGTGTCGCGAATCTCGAAATGCAGATGCGGCCCGCCCGACGAGCCCGTATTACCCGACAAGCCAAGCACATCGCCCACTCTGACGGGCATCTCATCGGGCTTTAGGAATAAATCGACAGCGAAACTCTTGCGTTTGTACTGAGCGTCGCGCACATAACGACCGATTTGAATGTTGAACTCGCGCATATGGGCGTATAACGATGTATAACCGTCAGGATGCGTGATATATACCGAATGTCCATAGCCCGTTGGCGACACCTTTATGCGCGAGACGTAGCCATCCTTGACGGCATATACCCGGAAACCTTCCTTCCCTTGTGTCTTCAAATCGAGTCCTGCGTGAAAATGTCCGCTTCGCAGCTCGGCGAAATTTCCCGACAGATATAGCGGGATATGCAATGGCGATTTCCAGCCGAGAGTATCGAGCCTAAGTTGGGCAGCGGCGACATTTGCCCACAAAACAACAAAAATCGATGCTAATATTTTACTCATACACCTAAATATCAATTCAATATAAAGATACCGGCATCATCCGGCACATGCCGCAAAATAACAAAAAAACGTGTTTGAAAAAAAATCGTGCAACGCCAAGACAAATACTTGCAAAAACAAAATCAATCAGTACCTTTGCAGTCCGATTTTTAACAAATAAAAAATTAAAATTTATGTCAAACAGTTACGAAACCGTTTTCATTGCAAATCCCGTTTTGTCTGCACCACAGATGAAGGAAGCGGTTGACAAATTCAAAGGCGTTATCACCGATATGGGAGGTGAAATCGTTTACGAAGAAGATTGGGGTCTTCGGAAATTGGCTTATCCAATTCAAAAGAAATCCACAGGATTCTACTATTTGGTAGAGTTCAAGGGTGAGGGTAGCATCGTTGGCAAGCTCGAAACCGAGTATCGCCGCGATGAGCGCATCATGCGTTTCCTTACCATGAAGATGGACAAGTTTGCTATTGAGTACGCAAACAAAAAAAGAAGTTTAAAATCTGAAGCTAAGAAGGAGGAATAAGCCATGTCACAGAATTCATCAGAAATCAGGTATCTGACCCCGCCGACAGTAGAAATCAAAAAGAAGAAATACTGCCGTTTCAAAAAGAACAAAATCAAGTACATCGACTACAAGGATCCAGAGTTCCTGAAACGTTTCCTGAACGAGCAGGGCAAGATTCTTCCCCGTCGCATCACCGGTACTTCGCTGAAATATCAGCGCAAGGTTGCCACCGCAATCAAAAGAGCACGCCACTTGGCTCTGCTTCCGTATGTAACTGACATGCTTAAATAAGAGGAGGATTGGATATGGAAATTATATTGAAACAGAACGTTCCCAATTTAGGTTACAAAGACGATATTGTTACCGTTAAAGACGGTTACGGACGTAACTATCTGATTCCCCAGGGCATGGCAATCGTTGCAACCGAGGCTGCGAAGAAGATTCTTGCCGAGAACAAGAAACAACGCGCTCACAAGGAAGAGAAAATCAAGAACGACGCAATCGCACTGCGCGCTCAGATTGAGGCTCTCACCATTGTCATTGGCACCAAAGCCAGTTCAAATGGTAAAATCTTCGGCTCTGTCAACAACATCCAGCTTGCCGAAGCCATCCAGAAGCAAGGCGTTGAAATTGACCGCAAGAGCATTCTCGTTAAAGGCGACAACATTAAAGAACTTGGCAAGTATGTTGCCAAAATCAAACTTCACAAAGAAGTTGAGTTCGAGTTGCCGTTCGAAGTTGTTGCAGAATAATCTGAAACACAATTCGATAAATGAAAGCCGTTCCGTTTGGGACGGCTTTTTTTGTTGCTTTCTTTGTTATTATCAAAATAACTCATATACTTGTTACACTAATTTTTAAAAACAATAACAAGAACCAGACATAAGAATTGTGCGTTAGCACGCATATAACATATTGAAGCTATTTGCTGTTTTCTTCTGCTAAGTGAAATTTGGCGATCGAACGATGGATGGAAGGAAATAAGTAGAGTAGCCTACGCGAAAGCGTGGGCTTGACTTATTTCGTATTCATCAGGCTACGCCAAATGCCCACTTAGCGCGAGAAAGTTGAGTTCGCGCTTTTTTTATGTCCCCAAAACAACACACAATGAGTTATTTAAACAAAACAACGCTACGCGCGTTGGCGCTCACATTGTTTGTGGGCATTGCAGCCGAATCGTCGGCACAGGTAAGCTATTCGTATGATGCGGCGGGCAATCGTACGGCAAAAACCATAACGCTCGCAAAAACACTTAAGAAAATGGCACGGCCCGACACTGTTATTGCGGCGGAGAGCGTGGCCGTTGCCGATTTGGGCGAGCCTCAAAGCGACGCTCTCGGCCAGGCCGAAATCAAAATCTACCCCAACCCTACCAAGGGTGCGCTGCGCGTGGACATTGACGGCGCGGAACTTTCAGGCGGCGACCGCATTGAAGTGTACGACGGCAACGGGCGGATTGTTAAAGTCTGTGGCAGCCTGACCGGCAGCAACCAGATAGACCTGTTGGGAGCCGCGAACGGAATCTACTTTATGCGGATAACCATTGGCAACGAACAAACAACATGGAGAATCATTAAAGAATAAAAACAACCGATTATGAAAACTATAACAAAAATTTTTGCAGCAATGGCATTTGCGTTGCCGTTTGTGAACGCCGAAGCCGAAGATTATGGTTTTGGCGATATGGGCGGAGTGTTCAACGTAAGTGAGAGTGGCGCAGCCACCTACACTCTACCTTTTGACTTGCCCGAAGGCATAAACGGCATGGTTCCCAGCCTTGGCCTTGTCTATAACAGCCAAAGCGGCAACGGTGTGGCCGGAATGGGAATCTCAATCTATGGCACATCAGTGATAACACGCACGGCAAAAGACATTTACCACGATGGTACAGCTAAGGGTATTGGATACAACGATAACGATGTGTACAGCCTCGACGGTGTGCGTTTGCTGCAATTAGGGCAGGCAGATTTTAGGGCAGAAAACTCGCCTCAGGACGTGATTACCAAATTGGGTTCTGGCAGCAGCCAGACCTTCAAAATCAATCTGCAAAATGGTAACACTGCATACTACAACTATACTGCTAAAGCCGGGAACGTACCTTATGCTTGGTATTTGAGTCGATTGGAAGACAAGTATGGTAACGTGATTGGTTACTCATACACTACAATCAACGGATGTGTTTATTTGACACAGGTTCAGTATGGCACAAACTTAGGCGCATCAACAGGGCTGAGCAACATTGTGACTTTTGAGTACGGAAGCCGCGCTGATGCGATTCCATATATTGTAAACGGGCAATCGTGCACAATGAACAGACGTCTGACAAGTGTCACTATTAAAACCAACAGTGTGGAGCGCAACAAATACACACTGACTTACTCAAACACCGATGCCTTTTCACGATTAACGAAAATTGAAGAATCTTATGGAACAACAAAGTTGCCGCCAGTGACGCTGGGGTGGAGCAAAATTCCAAGCACTTTGTCTGTTTCGACAATTGGAAACATACCTTTTGGAACATACGATTTATATGGTGATATAAACGGAGACGGTATGGATGATATAATCTACTTCAAATTAATTAATTCAAAGGTCACAATTAATCCGTATTACGCCAGCTTAACCTCTGGCGCACTTAGTTTCAGCAACAACGAAAGTATAAATGTTGATTGTGGCAGCATATCCAAGGGACAATTTATGTTGGCAGACATCAACGGCAATGGGAAAAAGGATGTGGTTGTTGCGACGAAAACCTCTTCTGCCCAAACTTTTACTAAAGTATCAGATTATTTATTCACCATCAATATTGGTGACCAGAACTCTCTGCTTGATGCAAATGACTTTTATCGAGACGGAAAGAGCGAAATCATTTGTCTTAATAAAACAACTACCAATTCAAACCACGGGTATTTGTGCCGGTTGTTTTGTCTTTCGACAAATAATGCCACACAAAAAACTGAAGGCTATTTAAATCTAACTTCGGCTCCTCAAGCAATTAAAACTGCCGATTTTAACGGTAATGGCATGCAAGATCTGATTGTTTTACATTCTACAGGATATACTATTTATTGGAATAATGGTACGACATCCACCTCATTTCCCTTCTCCGAAAGTAATAAAACCACCAAAACACTGTTTAAACTATCAGATTTTATAGATTTTGGAGATTTTGATGGTGACGGATTACTTGATATACTGTTGGCGTATCAATCTATAGAATATGATAAACCTGTTAAAACCGTCAATAATTTAACCGTGGATATATGCGTTGCTATAAATAATGGGAACGGATGTTTTACACCAAAAAACATGTGTACATGCATTCATCCTTACAAAGAAAAATACCCTTCGCATACTGAAACGGTCGATATTTCTTGCTGTATCGCAGACTTTAACAATGATGGGAAGGCAGATGCAATACTTGCCATTCCTTCATATAACACTGACAACCGTGAATATACTTATATACACAAATGGCTAAAATCATCTGGTGAGCAGTTATCTGTTATTAAAAGCACGGAACTTAACTATTCCAGAACACCGAAAGCAGGTGATTTTAATGGCGATGGCTTCACTGAATTATTAAATCATGGCAAGAATGTATATAACGGATCTTATTCCGACACACAATTAGACAATTATGTATACAAATGCAATACAACCTCATCCACCAACAAACTGACAAGCATTTCAGTCGGCCAATCTGGCATATACACAACAATCTCATATTCCACACTTTGTGATGCGAATGTTTACACAAAAGGCAGTAGCAGCCCCTATCCGTTGGCCACATTATGTGTGCCTTTGAGTGTTGTAAAACAAGTATATCAGAATCTGGCATACAACAGTTATTACACCAACTACAAATACTCAGGCCTGCGCGCCCACCTGCAAGGCCGCGGGATGCTCGGATTCACCACTGTTGAGGCCAATAACAGCACAACCGGCGAGAAACGGACGACAACTGTCAATTCGCTTAACGCCACATATTATGAGCCATCGAAAATGACAAATACTATCACGAAAGGTGGCAAGTCTGCAACAACAGAAACCACATTTTCAACGTTGACAAGCACGGGATATAAGACAAGCCACTTCACGTATCCGGAAACCGTCAAAGAAACCGGCTTTTATGGTGAGCTCACCACCACAACCAACACCTACGATAGCAGATACCATCTTACCAAGCAGTATACAAAATACAATGTCACCAATATGTACAGGCAGGTTGAATACTCTTCGTATGTTGGCAATAAACCGGGAACGGTGGTGACAACACAGAAGCACAAAGACGACGCCAACACATTTACCACCAAAACCACATATACCTACGATGGGAAAGGGAAAGTGACCACAATGGTAGAGAATGCCTCAACCGTGCCAGTTACGCACGAGTACACCTACAGCTCGTTTGGCAATATGGAAACTCATACTGTATCGGCCTCAGGCATAACAGCCGTGACCACAACACTCAAATACGACGCCACAAACCGCTTTGTGGCATCAGAAAAATCTTCGGCCAACTCACTGATAACCAATTATACATACAATAATTTGGGGCGGCTGACCAAGAAGCAGGAAGGTATTAGCGGCTCGCTGCTGACAACATCGTACACATACGACGCCATTGGCAACATTACCAAAATCACCCATCCCGACGGTACCGCAACCACCTACACAAGAAGTTGGGGAACAATGCCTTACAGAAGAAATAGTGTGACTACAAAAACAACCGGCCAGGCGGCAACAACCACTTGGTACGACAATCTCGGCCGTGAGGTTGAGACAACATCGACAGGCGAGAAAGGCGTCACTTTTACAAACAGCACAAGCTACGACTTTATAAACGGCAATGTAAGCACACAGTCGAGAAGCATTGGAAGCATCAGCCTGACCGACTATTACACTTATGATAATATGGGCCAGCTGACAAAATCAGTTACCGGAACAGGGCAAACCACAACCTTCTCCTATTCAAAACGGAGTGTCGCCGCATCACAAGGGAATGGCAAATACTTGTCGAAAAGCTACGACCCTTGGGGTAATCTGACAACTGTGAGCCACAATCAATGTTCCTCAGCCTCATACAAAATTGCCTCAAACGGGCAGCCCACAAGTATCAATTATAATGATGCCAGCGGACAAAGCTACACTGTAGCCACTATGGCCTATGACAAACGTGGACTGCAATCATCGCTCACCGATGTCGACGCCGGGAAAACCTCATACGTGTATGATGCTCTAGGGCGCGTTACAAAACAGACCGACGCCCGCGGAAACATCACCACCAAAACCTACAACGCCTCAGGGTTGCTGATCAAACAAGTTTGCGGTGGAGTGACAACTACCTACGAGTATGACAGCAACCTGCGTCTGAAAAAAGAAACCGCTGGCAGCCAAAGTGTTAGCTACACTTACGACACATATAACCGTCTGACAAAAAAAACATACTCCATCGATGGAACGGTTCTGACTTTTTCGTATACTTACAACTCGAACGGCCAGATGGCCACGCAGACTTTCCCCGACGGAATGACAGAAAACTACACATACGACGCCAACGGCTACCTCACCGCCATAAAGATTGGCGGACAGAGAGTGTGGGAGCGCGACTCTTATACCGGCACGCAACGCCGGTGGGCGCTTGGCACGCAGCCGCTGTATGTTACGCGCAAGTATTCCGACAAGGGGCTGCTCACCGAGCAGGAAATCATACGCCAGGCAGGCTCGCTGCACAAGATGACGTACAGCTTCGACGGCGCCACCGGCAACCTCACGCAGCGCAACGGAATGAACGGTACTGAAACATTCAAATATGACCAGTTCGACCGCCTCAACACCGGCACAAGCTATGCGCCGAACGGCAACATTGCCAGCAAGACCGGCATTGGCAAATACACCTACGACACCGGCAAGAAAAACGCCGTTGTGCAGGTTGAGAACACCGGCAACCTTATTCAGGGAGCGGCCAGCCTCACCTACAACGCCTTCAACAAGGTGGCAACCGTGGTGCAGGGCACTAACACGCTCACCATCACCTACGGCCCCGACCGCCAGCGCACAAAAACTGTGCTTGTGAATGGCTCTAACACCACCACAACGCTCTACGCTGACAACTATGAGCAGCGTACTGTTAACGGCACAACAACCACATACCACTATGTTGCCAGCCCCGACGGCCTTGCCGCCGTGTATGTTAAGAAAAACGGCACCACAACACCTTACTACGTTGAGACAGACCACCTTGGCAGCATAATAAATCTTTTTGACGCCAGTGGGACAAAACAGTTTTCGGCCACATACGACGCTTGGGGCAAGCAGACCATCACAAAGAACGCCATGGGCTTAACTCGAGGCTATACCGGCCATGAGCACTGGAATGTGTTTGGCCTTATTGATATGAACGGCCGTTTCTATGACCCGCTACTTGGCCGCTTCCTCTCACCAGACCCTTTCATTCAATCTCCTGACAATCCCCAAAATTTCAACCGGTATTCTTACTGTTTGAACAATCCTTTGAAGTATGTTGACCCAAGTGGTTATCAGTTCGATGATGTCGGTCGGCATGGAAATGGCGACGAATATGAATCAAGTAGTAGCGGTGGAGGTATTGGAAACAGTAAAAACGATGGTTATTGGATTGTTTACTGGCGAAGCAGCTTTACTGGCAATTGGTGTAGCGCTGATAGCTATGGCACATTTACTACTTATGCCTATACACCTTTCGCCTTTCATTCCGGTTCTTCCGGCTCGCCTAATCTCACCAATTCTCACCCGCAAATAGGAAACGACTACATAAAAGCCGGTGGTTAT
>JAFXQB010000022.1 GCA_017527435.1 Salinivirgaceae bacterium | reverse complement strand
GGAGACATATAAGCATTGCAATGGCTCGGCCGAAACTCTTACAAAATATTGTTACGATGCAGAATATGGCAACAATGGTTTCACCGACAATCTTACCACACTTGAATCGGCTGATGACGCAGCCACGGCTGTGTTAGGCTCTTATTATTCAATGCCAACCGATGCCGATTGGGACGAATTGGAACGCCAATGCTATTGGGTTTGGACAAAAACCTACAATAATCACAACGTATGCGGTTATATAATTTACAAGGTTAAATCTACTTACGACAAAGGAAGACAAGTGTATTACAAAGACACACCGTCAGCGTCTTATTCTTTGAAGGATGCCCATATTTTCCTTCCAGCTGCCGGTTTCCGTGACGATAAGCATCAATATGGCGCTGGTTCTGACGGCCTCTACTGGTCGGCTACGCTCGGTGCGTTCGATCCGTTCGATGCTTGTGCTTGCAACTTCAACGGCGGTGTTGTGAATACATGGGACAACGACGCCTACCGCTGCTATGGTCAGTCTGTTCGCCCAGTTCGGCGCTTAACGAAAATTCAAAAACATCAATATCATCAATATTATGAGTAATCCACTATCGAATCTCGAACCCAAGGCGGTTTGGGACTATTTCTACCAACTGACGCAAGTGCCGCGTCCGTCGAAACACGAGGAAAAGGTTCGCAAGTTTCTTCTCGATTTCGCCCAAGGCATTGGTCTTGAGGCTTTTGCCGATGAGATTGGCAACGTGATTATCCGCAAGCCCGCAACGCCGGGAATGGAGAACCGCCGTGGCGTCATTCTGCAGGGCCATATGGATATGGTGCCGCAAGCCAACAGCGATGTCCGTCACGACTGGCTTGCTGACCCCGTGCAACCGCGCGTCGATGGCGAATGGGTGAAGGCTACAGGCACAACTCTGGGCGCCGACAATGGTATGGGCGTGGCCACGGCAATGGCCATTCTTGCGTCGAAAGACATTGCGCACGGCCCGCTCGAGGCGCTTTTCACCTGCGACGAGGAAACAGGAATGACTGGCGCAAATGGCATTAAATCAGGTGTCTTGCAGGGCGATATGCTTATCAACTGCGACTATGAGGACGAGGGCGAACTCTGCGTGGGCTGTGCTGGTGGCGTCAACGGAACCTTCACTTTCGACGCCAAACTGAAACCCGTGCCCGAGCACCACAAGGCGTTCAAATTGAGCGTCACGGGCTTGCGCGGCGGACACTCGGGAATCGATATTAACCTTGGTCGCGGCAATGCCAACAAAATCATTTTCAGATATTTGAACGGCGCTATGGCGAAGTTTGGCGTCCGTCTGGCCGACATTCAGGGCGGAAGTCTGCGCAACGCCATTCCGCGCGAGGCGTTCGCAACCATTCTGGTGCCCGATTTCTATGCCGAAAAGATTGCTGCCGATGTGGCTGAATATGAGCAGATTGTCAAATCGGAACTCAACACCGTCGACCCCGATTTGCGCGTCAGCATTGAGCCCGCGGCAATGCCCGAAAAGGCCATATCGGACGGCGTTGGCAGCCGCCTGACAAAGGCCGTCTATGCCTGCCCCAACGGCGTGGCCCGAATGAGTGCCGATGTTGCGGGCTTGGTCGAGACGTCGTCGAACCTGGCGATTGTGAAACTCGAAGGCGATAAGATTGTGGTTAAGAGCCTGTTGCGCTCGTCGGTTGAGTCGGCAAAAGCCGATTTGGCCGAGCAGATGCGCTGCGTGTTCAATATGGCCGAAGCCGAGGCCGAATTCGACGGCGGCTACCCTGGCTGGAAGCCGAATATGAAGTCGGCCATTCTCGACGTGATGCGCCGTACTTCGGTTTCGGTGTTCGGAAAAGAAGCCGAAATCAAGGCCGTTCACGCAGGTTTGGAATGCGGCATTCTGGGCTCGAAATACCCCAACTGGGATATGGTGGCCTGCGGTCCGCACCTGGTTCACCCGCACTCGCCCGACGAGGCAGTCAACATTGCGTCGGTTGAGCGTTTCTTCCGCTGGGTGGTCGAGACGCTGAAGAATGTGCCTGTGAAGTAGGGCGGAAGCCTGATGAAACAACGGCGCGGAAGGTCGGACAAACCGAAATTCCGCGCCTTTTTTGTCGGCATAGTCGATGAAAATCGAATAAAAATGGTCAGCGGGTTTTGTCACACCATATTTTGAAATAGATTTGCCGAACAGTAGGATTCCTGAACGGTTTGTTATAAAATGCGACGCGAATCATTGCTGTAATTCTGTATAAAACTGAAAATTAAAACAATATGAAAACTGCAAAACTATTAAGCGAATCGAAGGCCGCGCGTTGGGCGGCGCTGGTAATTGTCTCGTTCACAATGATGTGGGGCTATTTCCTTACCGACGCTCTGTCGCCGCTGATGACAATGCTCGAAGAGCAGATGGGCTGGACAAGCCTTGAGTTCGGACAGTTCAACTGGGCCTACTGCTGGTTCAACGTGTTCCTGTTTATGCTCATTTTCGGCGGAATTGTTCTCGACAAGATGGGGGTGCGGTTCACAGGAATTGTTACTTGTGTGCTGATGCTCACAGGCGCGCTAATCAAGTATTATGCGGTTAATTACATATCGCCCGACGCCGCGGCTGGCACCATTTTCGGAATGCGCACGCAGGTGTTTGTGGCTTGCTTTGGTTACGCCATTTTTGCCGTGGGCACCGAGAACTGTGGAATCACCGTGTCGAAGGTCATAACCAAATGGTTCGCTGGCAAAGAGTTAGCCTTGGCAATGGGCGTTCAGGTGGCCGTGGCCCGACTCGGAACCGCCGCCGCTCTGGTCTTCAGCCCGATGATTGTCAAGCATTTCTCGCTCTCGGCGCCGCTGCTCTTCTCGGCTGTTCTGCTCTGCATCGGTTTGCTGGCTTATCTTGTTTTCTGTCAGATGGATAAGCGTTTCGATGCCGAAGTTGCCCAACAGCAGGGCGAATCCGACGACATCTTCAAGGTAAAAGACCTGAAGTTAATTATCACAAACAAAGGCTTTTGGCTTCTGGCCTTGCTTTGCCTGATGTTCTACTCGGCCGTGTTCCCTTTTATGAAGTACGCCGCATCGCTGATGGAAAACAAATACGGCGTCAGCACCACGCTGGCGGGTATCATCCCGAGCCTGATTCCGTTCGGCAACCTTATAATGACGCCGCTTTTCGGTAGCATCTACGACAAGAAAGGCCGTGGCGCCACCATTATGATTATCGGCTCGCTGCTGCTCATCCTGGTGCACGTTCTGTTCGCCCTTCCGCTGATGAACTATTGGTGGTTTGCCGCCTTCATAATGATTGTGCTGGGGGTGGCTTTCTCGCTTGTGCCGTCGGCAATGTGGCCGAGTGTGCCGAAGATTATCCCGCAGAAACTGCTCGGGTCGGCCTACGCGCTCATTTTTTGGGTGCAGAACATCGGTCTGGGCTTTGTGCCGTTGTTCATCGGTTTCGTTCTCGACAAGTATTGCCGCGCTGGTGTGCGCATAGTCAATGGCACCGAAGTGACGCAGTACAACTACACCCTGCCAATGGCGATTTTTGCCCTGTTCGGCATTGTGGCTCTGCTGCTTGCGCTGATGCTCAAACGCGAAGACGCCCGCAAGGGGTATGGCCTTGAGAAGCCGAATGTGGTTGCATAAGGCCTTGGCTGTCGATAATATGGCAACAAGATAGGCGAACTTCAAACAATCGGTATTATGGCTAAAGTGTATAAAGGCGATTCTACAAGTTACAGCGACCAACTCTACAGAATTGAGAATGGCAGAATCTACAAAGGCGACTCAACAAGTTACAGCGACCAACTTATGCGGGTTGATAATGGTCGGGTGTATAAGGGCGATTCTACAAGTTACAGTGACCAACTCTTGAGAATCGAAAACGGCAGAATCTATAAAGGCGATTCTACAAGTTATAGCGACCAACTTATGCGAGTTGATAATAACAGGGTATATAAAGGTGACTCAACGAGCTACAGCGACCAACTCTTCAGAATCGATAACGGCAGAATCTACAAAGGCGACTCAACAAGTTACAGCGATCAGTTAATGAGAATTGAAGGTTCCGTAACTTTGGCCGAATTGGCAGCTATCTTGTACGCATACAATTACTTGTGGTAGCATAACAAGAGTTTGTTACTCTGTCGGTTGCGGCTTTGTAAAAAGTTGCTCTATGTGACTTACAAAGCGGTCGCTGAATACGTACATTCCTTCGCTTTCGGCAATCGAGTTGTATAACTTGATGAATTCCACAGGGTTGTCAAACGTTTCCATCATTTGGTCTCTCAAACCGTGTTTGATGAATAGTTGTGTGATTTTGTATCCTACAGGATGCCCGTGGAACGGGAACAAATTGTAAATCTGCTTTTTGTAATCGTCATCAGATAATTCACCGTCAAGATTTTGGAATGTCAGACTCTCAAGCTCGGCAAGCAGTTCCGAACTGTTGTTCAATGCTTTAAGGTACTTTTGCTCGTATAATTCGGGATATTCCAATTCAGTCAGATTTCTTGCAGTACTTTCCGAACCCTTTTTGTTTATAAGGTCGGCAATGCCTTCGTCTTGCAGACCGTCGAGAACAACAAGCAACGGTTCACTGAAGATGATGTCGTCGTTCGTGAAATTGTATCTGTAGTTGTGAAACATTTCGTGAGCCATTGATTCGATGCAACCTTGTGGGTATAAGTAAAAGTAATTAAAGTCGAATATGATGCAACTGCCGCAATTGCTAGCATCGCGGGCGTAGCAGAAGAATTCGATGTTCGGGAAGGTGAGTAGAGAGTCAACGGGCGAAGGCAAAAAATCGTGGACGATTTTTGTGGCGGCAGTTTTTACTTTCCCGAAATCGTACGATGTGCGGAATTTCTTTGCGTCATCAAAATGACTCTGCAGGTTGACATAATTCCTGACAAGTATTTTCATCTTCAAATCAACATCATCATCGGAATCGTATGGCGCATTCAGTATGCTGTCAAGTTCGGCTTTTTTGTTTGGGGCAAACACCAATTCCGCAGCCCGGCGGACATCGTTCATTTCATCGTCATCACATAGTGTTTTATAGCCTTTCGTATCGAAAAGCCTTGCCCACGTCTCTTCCGCAACTTTTTGATTTTGCGACAGACTGTCAGCAATTTCGAAAAACAAGTCAGATGATTCAAAACTGAAGTTGGTTGTTGGTGCTTTTGTGCATGCTGCGAACAGCATAGCGGTTGCTGCAATTACCGCGAAAGTTGTCTTTGTCATATTGCTGTTTTTTTAGTTAGTTAGAATTCGTTGCGAGTTATTTTCACCCTTTCAGCAATCCGTTCCGCCGCCACATTCCCGCTTTTTATCGCTGCTGATAATTTGCTGATTTTCAGTTCTGAATTTGCAAAATCCGCCATCCATTGGCAAGCGCGGGTTCCAATGCCTTTGTTCCAAAAATCGGGGCCAAGCCAAACAACGATTTCAGCCGAGTCGCCGCTGATGTTGCGCAGGCCAACGTTGCCAATCACATCGCCATAGTAGATGATGGGGAAGTTGCTGTTGCCATGCAGGTTATCGGCAACCCACACAAGCGCGTCGTCGTAGGTGAACGGCGATGGAAACCAACTCTGCATTTGGGCGGCAATCAGCCGGTTGTTCGAGTAGAACGCCAACGATGGCTCGTCGCCCGTGCGGTATGGTCTGATAATCAGGTCGCTGCTTTCGTAGAACATAGCTTATTCGTTTCCGGCAATGGCGGTTGCCAAATGATCCAAATCGAAGTATTTGTTTGCAATTTCCTGCAATTCTACAGGTGTTGTGTTCAGAATGCTATTTTGCTCATCTTCAAAATATTGTATTCCCACACCCATGTCGATGGCTTTTGCCACGGCATCGCAACTTGTGAACGGCCCGTCGAACATCTGAAGCATTTCGCCCATCATATAGTTGCGTACGAGTGCCATTTCGGCGTTGCTAATCGGTTGGTCTTTAAGTTTTTGCATTTCTTTGCGCACTTCATCGGCCACTTGTGGCGAGTAGCCCGACTTGATGTCGCCCATAACGCGCAGCAGTCCGCTTTGGATTTGCGGAAACAGAATCGAGTAGATGCCGTAGGTGTAGCCTTTCTCTTTACGGATGTTGGTCATCAGGCGCGAGCCGAAATAGCCGCCAAGCACCATTGTCAGCATGTGCAGCTTGTGGTAGTCGGGGTGGTCCATTCTGATTGTTGCAAGTCCCATTCTCAAGCTCGATTGCACGGCATCAGTCATCTTGATAATCTGCGTTTTATCGCCTGAAACGGGCTCAATGGGCATCGTGTGGGGGGCAACGGGCTGGCCGGTGGTCAGTTGTCCGATGGTGGCGTCGATTGACCGCAGCACGTTTTCGGTAACATAGCCGGCAATCAGCAGTTTGCCGTTGGCGGCGCAAAAGTGCTTTGCGTAGAATTGGCGTAGAGTGTCGCTGTTAACATTGTCGTAATCTGTGAGTTTGGCGCGGCGTCCATAAGTGTGCGGTCCAAAAACCATCTTGTACATGGCATCGCTGGCCAAAACCGATGTTTTTGTGTGATTTACAACGTATTTGTGCTTGCGGTCAGCAATCATTATCTGCAATTCCGATTCGGGGAAAACGCTCTCTTCAATGAGCTCGCAGAAAAGCGGCAGCAACTTGTCAAGATATTTGTTCATGCAGAACAGCGAGAGCATGGCGTGGTCAGAGTTGCTGTCGGCTCGCACTTCGGCGCCGTAAAATTCAAATGCGTCGGCTATCTGCTTGGCATTGTGGTGCTTGGTCCCGCCCACAAGCATCGCGGTAGTGAACGTCGATACTAGCACTTCGGCGTATGTGTGTCCGGCATTGAATTTAAGTTCAAGATACACAAGTTCTTGCGAACCGCCGTTCAGAATATGGTACGGCATTTGGTTGGCAAGCCGTCCGCTTTTCACGGTTGGTATGTCAATCTTTGTAATTTGGTGATAAACAGGTGCTTTCTGTCTGTTTAGCTCGTTGTTCATTGCTTGCTTTTTTGAGCCGATTTGTAATGAATGGTTGTGCAGTTTTCCCGACGGAACAGCTGCATTGCGGTCTGGCTGATGTCGCTGGCCGTAATTCGCTGATAATTATCTACATCAGTGTTAATCAAGTTGGCGTCGCCGAGCATCTCAAAGTAGGCCAAGTTCATGGCTTTGTTGAGCACGTTGACTTCTGATATTGTTTTCTTTACTTCGATGTTGTTCTTTACTTTGGTCAGTTCGGTTTCCGAAATGGGGCTGTTCCAAATCGATTTCAGTTCGTTGCTGATGCACTCTTCGGCTTGCGCGAATGTCACGCCGTCGCTCAACTTTCCTTCAACAATAAACAGTCCCGGGTCGATTTCGCCGGTGATGTAGGCGTTCACGTTGGTGAATATTTTTTGCTCTTTTACAAGATGTTGCGTCAGTCGCGATGATTCGCCGCCCGACAAAATGTCCGAAATCAAATCGGCAGCGTGATAGCGCGAACCCAAGCGCCCGTCCATGTGGAAGCCTTTGTAGATGGCGTTTAGCGGCTCGTGGCGCTTTAGCAGCAGAAACTGTGGAATTTTTTGCTCGGGCTCGGTTGGCAGCGGGGCGATGCGGGTGTCGCGCCGCGGAATCGGACCGAACCATTTCTCGGTCAACTGCCTGATTTGCTTTGTCTCAACATCGCCGGCCACCACAAGAATGGCGTTGTTGGGCGCGTAGTAGTTGTAGAAGAAACTGTTCACTTCGTCAAGACTGGCGTATTTAATTTCTAACGTGTCCTTGCCGATGGTTGGCCACATGTAAGGGTGCTTTTTGTATGCCAAATATCTCATAATCAGCATCCAATCGCCGTATGGCTTGTTCAGGTAGCGCTGGTTGTACTCTTCAATCACAACACCCTTCTGGATTTCGAGTTTCTCTTTGGTGATACCGAGTTCCAACATACGGTCCGACTCGAGCCAAAAGGCCGTCTCAATATTCTGCTTTGGCAGTGTCAGATAGTAGTTTGTGTAGTCGTTGTTGGTGAATGCGTTGCACTCGCCGCCGGCAAGTTGCAGTTGTTGGTCGAAGTCGCTGATATTTTTCGATCCGTCAAACATCAGATGCTCAAACAGATGCGCGAATCCGGTGCGTTCGGGGGTCTCATTGCGCGCACCCACTTTGTACAGCAGATTGACCGCCACAATCGGGGTGGTTTTGTCTTGATGCACAATTACTTGCAATCCGTTTTCGAGTTCAAATCTGTCAAAGAGTATCATTTTAATGTCTTTTGAGCGGCAAATTTATCATTTTACCTGTCATGAGTGGGATTTGCGCAGTTTTTTTTGTCGCCATTTTGAGCGGGTTCCGAAGTCTGAAAAAGTGGTGCCGGGCGGTTGCTACAGAACTCGCCAAAAGGTTATCTTTGCCGTTGCATGAAGCGTTTGTCCGTCATACTGTTCCTGTTAGTCGCGATGGCTCTTGGCCTGTCGGCGCAGCCGTCGTGTGGCGGAAGGCCGCTGTCGGTTCGCAAGGCGATGCCGCGCCTGCACGATGTTTGCCTGTTGCCGTCGCGTCAGCAGCTGGCGCAGAGCGGATTCTGCGGTTTGGCTGGCAGCGCCGACGCTTTTGCCGCACCCATTTCCACCGACTATAATCCATGCAATAGCGGACAGTGGGAAACCATTGGCGACACCAATGTGTGGCGGCTTGTCGTTAGCTCGCCTAACGCTTTCTCTCTCAATGTTTTGTTTGCCGATTTTTTCATTCCTGAAGGGGCGCAACTTTTTCTTTACGGCGCTGATACTACCGAAGTTTTGGGCGCTTACACCGCTGAAAACAACGCCCCATTGCTGCCAACACCGCCTGTTAGTGGCGATGTGGTAGTTGTAGAGTATAATGAGCCTGTAAATGCTGATTTTCAGGGATTTTTCAATATCGTACAGGTGGCGCACGATTTCAAGGGCGCTTTCGCCGATGAGCCAACGCCTGGCGCGTGTCAGGTTGGATTGACTGACGAGCAGAAGAGCGAATGGGGCAATGAAAGGCGGGCCGTATGCCGTATTTTGATTGGCGGAACTACCTTATGCACAGGCACTTTGCTCGCCACTGCCGACCGTTCGTTCGAGCCGTATGTGCTCACCGCCCGCCATTGCATCTATTCAGAAAAACAGGCGCAGTCGAGCATTTTCTTTTTTAACTACGATGATTATGATATTCCTGAAAAACAAAGCGTTGCGGGCTCAACTCTCGTCGCTGCCAAAGATAACGACGAAGGGTTTCTCGATTTTTCTCTTGTTCGGCTAAATGGTTCAATACCTGACTATTACAATGTTTATTATGCCGGTTGGGATGTCAGCGGCGCAGTGCCCCGGGGCGGGGTGTGCCTTCATCATCCCGAAGGCGGCACTGTGGCTATAGCCGTCGATAGCGATTCGCTGTCGGTGACTTCGTACCGCAATTTCGATGGCAACACATTCTTCAATGTGGCAGAGTGGGACGAAGGTGCAACCGAGCAGGGCTCGTCTGGCGCGCCGCTTTTCGATGCCAATCATAGGGTAGTGGGGTTGCTGGCTGGCGGCGATTCCGACTGCGATTATCCGATGAACGATTACTTTCAGATGCTGTCAGTCTGCTATGACCGTTATCAGTTTGATTCATTACAACTTGCACATTGGCTCAATCCTGATGGTCTGCCAATCACCGCCATCGATGGGAATGCCGGCCGCACTTCTGCCATCGGTTTAAAAACGGTTGCCGCGCAAGTTTCGGTTTATCCCAATCCGGCTACGACCGAAATCCGCTTGACGGCTGAAAACGAGCCTATTACTGCTGTCAGTTTGGCCGATTTGGAAGGCCGTGCGGTTATGAGCGAGCGTTTCGGCTGTCAAAAAAACGTTGTGCTCAATGTTGGCCGTTTGCCCGCGGGCGTGTATGTTTGCAACGTGGAATTTGCCAGTGGCAATGCCGCCAAAAGATTGATAATTAAAGAGTAAATGGTAAAAGGTGTAATTTTCGATTTCAACGGGACAATGTTTCTCGATTCGCCGCTGCATGAGCAGGCGTGGATTGATATGGCCAAAAAACTACGCACCGAGCCGCTCGGCATCGAAGAGTTTTATGCCAATCTGCAAGGGCGTACCAATCTGCAGATAATCACATATCTGCTTGGCCGTCAGCCTTCTGCCGATGAACTTGAGAGCATAACCGAAGAGAAGGAACTGCTCTATCGCACCCGATGCTCGGCGCCCGATGGTCTGCACTCGCTTGCGCCCGGTGTTGAGAATTTTCTTAATCAGCTCAAGCCCACAGGCATTCCGTTTACAATCGCCACAGGTTCGTATCTTCCTAATGTTCAGTTCTATTTCAGCCATCTGCATCTCGAAAAGTGGTTCGATTTTGAAAAGGTCATCTACGACGATGGCACCTATCCGGGCAAGCCGTCGCCCGACATTTTCCTGAAAGCTGCTGATAAAATTGGCGTAAAAACCGCCGACTGCCTGGTTTTTGAAGATTCATACGCGGGAATCCGCTCGGCAGTGGCAGCTGGAATCGGGCGCATTGTAACCGTTGAACGGTCGCTCGACGCGGAAAAAGTGGCGCAGATAGGCCGAGTTTTTGCCATGCGCGACGGTTTTGTCGGGCTCGACACCGACATCCTGCGCTGAATTGTTGATAATTAAGTTGATTAAAAAGACGGTGTGGCAACCTAAAGCCTGCTTGTGGCGGTTACCTTTGTCATAAAACGCAGGAAGATGCAAAAACAGGACCCCAAATTGAAGCGTACGCACAAGCTGACAATTATGTTCAACGATTATGAAGCTGCTGCTTTCGACCGTTACTGCAAGCGTTACAAGGTTGAAAACCGCGCTAAAGTGGTGCGTGAAGCGATAATCACCAAGGTCTTTGCCGATATCGACCGCAACCATCCGACACTTTTCGACAAGGAAGAACTCGACCGGCTTGAGCATCGGTTTTATTAGATGGCTGATTGTTTATGCGTTAGTATTCGTGTTTTGCGTTTGTGTTTGCGTTTATGTTTTTAGTTAGTGTTTATTATGGCAAACTTTAAAGATTTGGCTCAAATTCGCTATTCGTGCCGCAACTACAGCCCGATAGCCATCGATCGCTCAATTATTGAGCAACTGCTTGAAACTGCGCACTTTGCGCCATCGGCAACCAACGCTCAACCGTGGCGAGTGTTTGTGATCAACACGCCTGAAAGTCTTGCCAAAGTGCGTCGGGCATACAATCGCGAATGGTTTGCAACCGCGCCCGTGGTGCTGATGCTTTGTGCACAAACCAGCAAGGCATGGACCCGTGCCGACGGCAAGAACCACGCCGACATCGACCTTGCCATTCTTGCCGACCACATCACTTTAGCCGCCGCCGATATGGGGCTTGCCACCTGTTGGGTTTGCAATTTCGACGCTGCAATGCTCTCAAAGGATTTCAACCTTGACGCCGACTGCAAACCGGTGGTTCTGTTGCCGTTAGGCGTCCCCGCCACCGACGACATCCCCGAAAAGAAACGCAAAGACATTTCCGAATTTGTGGAATGGATGTAGTTTGTGGTGAATTGTTTTATTGGTGAATCGGTGTCCCGATAGCTATCGGGATGGTGAATTAGTGAATCGAATTCCATTTTTTCAATCCATCAATCCTTCAGTTATTCAATCCATCAATCCTTCAGTTATTCAATCCATCAATCCTTCAGTTATTCAATCCTTCAATCCTTCAGTTATTCAATCCTTCAATTATGCGTGAATTTGAACTAAAACCGATGCCCGATGGTGGTGAGCCGTTTATTGAACTCAATAAACTTATTAAATTGTTGAGAATCAGCGAAAACGGGGCGCAAGCCAATCAGTTTGTCGAAGACGGTATTGTCAAACTCAACGGTCAGACCGAGAGCCGCAAACGCGCCAAACTTCGCCACGGCGATGTGGTTGAAGTGCTGGGCAATACCATTAAGATTGTATAAAATAGGCAACGGGCGAAATTTCCTTCGCATTCCGGAACCCGTGTCATCTGCTTTAAAGAAAACTGTTGCGGGATTTTTGACTTTTGAACATATCAGTCGTATTATAGTTGTGAATCCGTAAAAAACGATGACACAAATAGAAACCAACATAATTATTCAGTGCCAAAACGGCGACCGCGATGCCTTCCGCAGTGTGGTGCAAAACTATCAGCGGATGGTTTTCTCGCTGGCTCTGAAGATGTTGGCCGATGAAGACGATGCCAAAGATGTTGTGCAGGAAACCTTTATCCGTGCGTGGCAGAAGATTGGCGGCTTCGATGTGCACCGGTCGTTCGCCACATGGCTCTATACCATCGCTTCGCGCCTTTGCATCGACCATATCAAACGTGGCCGTCGTCTTGTGCCGCTGCCCGACGACGAGTTGGTTTTGCATCGCTTTGCGGCGGAAACTGACAGTCAGCGCACGCTCGAAAATCGCGAGTGGGTGTCGATTGTCAGGCTGATGGCGGCCGATTTGAGTCCCAAGCAGCGTTTGGTGTTCACGCTCTGCCAATTGGAAGGTCTGTCGTCGGACGAAGTTGAAAAGATAACCGGCTTGAACGCCCGTCAGGTGAAGAGCAATCTTTACGCGGCGCGACAGACAATTCGCGAACAATTAAAACATTTAGGCTATGAATAAGACAGAAGGCATTCTTGCAAGGCTGCAATGTCAGCAGCCCGAAATCAGCAATTCTGACGAACTCACATCGCTCATTATGACTCGGTTGGATGATGCTGACAGGCAAAAAACAGCAGGTGGTCGGCGAGCTATTGTCCGCACATTGTATGCGGTTTCGGCTATGGCTGCAGTATGGCTCGTTGGTATGTTTGTTTTTGCGGGCGAACCCACTGACCATCAGCAGAATACCAATATTGCAATCATTCAAGCAACACACACTTCGCGCGGCGAGACATTAAAAAAGATGTATGCTGCTCGTCAACAGAAGTATCAATCCAAACAACTGACTTACACACAATTAAAACGTATGCTTTATGAAAACCGTTAAACTTGGCGGCTCGTTATTGATGGCCGCAGCACTTTTCTCGTCATGCATCGAACAGTCGGATGTCAAGATGCACACAACTATTAATTCCGATGGAACTTGCACTCGCATAGTTAGTTACAGCGATGTCATGTCGCAGGAAAAACGCGATTCGCTTTGGACGGACAGCACTCAGCGACTTGCACAGCCAATTCCTGAATGCCTGGAAATCAATAGATTAAATTATTCTATTACGCAGGTCGGTTCGGGCGACACAGTTACTACCGTCTTTACTCACGATTACACCACAGTGGCGGAAATGAGCGAAGATATGCCGCTGCAGCTCAACGGTGTGCAACTTCAGGCAAAATCGTCGCTGACAAAGCAATTCCGCTGGTTTTACACCGATTACACCTTCACGGAAGTGTTCAGCAGCGTTGCCGAAATTTTCACGCATCCAATCACCGATTATGTCGACGATGATGTTGCAAGTTTTTGGTTTACAGGCCAACCCAATATTTTGCAAGGGCTGAGCGGGGCCGAGATTGCGGAAAAAATCGAACCGATGGAAAGCGCTGTTACTAACTGGTTAAACGACAATATTTTCAAGTTGAGTTTCGATTTCATAGTCAGTCATTATGACTCTGTCAACAATCCGCCAATCAGCCGTGAACAGTTTGTGGCTCAACGCGATTCTCTCAAGAAATATATTATGAAAGAAGGCGATGGTGATGTGTTGTGGACCGACCATAAAAAAATCTTTAAGAATTTTTTCCATTCCGATGCTTATGCCTTCTTTTTCGATGAAACACCAAGTGGCATAGCTTTGGAAAAAGAAAATGCTAAATTGTTGAATATATTCAACTTGTCAGTACCGTATACGCTCGTCATGCCTGGAAAAATTACTGATGCGGGAACGGGTGTCTGCCAAAACGATACTATCTTTTATCCGCTCACGGGCGAGCGGCTCATTCCGCACGATTACACAATTACTGCATCGTCACGGGTAACCAACTATTGGGCTTACGTTGTTGCAATAATGCTAATTTTGATTGTCGCTGTATATATTTTATATAGAAGAAGTTGATGCGTGATAGTTAGGTAATAAGTCACCGCATGGATATGATGCCGTGCGGTGATTTTTTTATAATAGTAACAAAAAAGCCCGACTAACTTTCGTTAATCAGGCTTCTTGCGGTGCGGACGAGACTCGAACTCGCGACCCCCGGCGTGACAGGCCGATATTCTAACCGACTGAACTACCGCACCATTTTTTAGAACGTTGCTATTCTCTCGAAAAGCGTTGCAAAAGTAGCGCCTTTTTTCATATTCGCAATAGTCGTGGGCGCAAAAAACAAAAAATATTTTTATGACGCTCTTAATGCGCTATCACACAATTTTATTGACTTTGGCTACGGCCTGCCGCCGCTTGCAAAAATGTTGCCGGCAGTTGCCGTTTTCCGCAAAAAATGTAATTTCACGGCATATTTTTTATCACGTAAAACTCAAAATTATGGAAAAGAGAATTGGTTTTGGCCCGCGTTTGGGCGCTTATGTTATCGACATTGTTTTTGTCTGGATTCTATCGCTGATACTCAGCCGTGTGTCAACATCGTGGATGGCCGTTTTGGCTCAGCAGCAAGTTGATGGGTTGGTTTCGTCGAATCCGTTTTTTGCACAGATATATACACCCGAAATGCTCAGTATGGTTGTTGCAACCACTCGTATCTCGCTGATATGCATCTTTGCGGAACTGATTTATTTCTCGACAGAGATATTCCTTGGCGCATCGGTGGGCAAGATTATTCTTGGACTTAAAATTGCCAACGCCGATGGCGGCAATGCTTCGGTTTGGGCGCTCATAGGACGTTATCTGCTGAAACACGTTAAGAGAGTTTGCACAGTGTTGGCGTTCCTTGTCTTGGCTGGAATGTTCAATTTCATTGGCTCACTTTTCGGTTTCATCATCTTCATCGGCTGCTTCTTTGCCGTCGGCGACCGCCATCAGGCTCTGCACGATATGATGTGCCATACAGTTGTGGTGCGGAAAGAAACAACAGAAAATAATTGATAATCAAGATTTTTGGCATACAGCACAAAAAAAACGAGAGCCGCCGCTCTCGTTTTTTTATTGCTTCAATCCTTCATCCCGATAGCTATCGGGACTTCAATCTTTCAGTTTAACTCAAAATCGTTCCGAAAATATTGCGTCGTCCGCCGTAGTTGCGGAACTCGCACAAATAAATTCCCTGCCACGTGCCCAGGTTCAGTTTGTGGTTGGTGATGGGAATTGTCACCGACGGCCCAATCATTGACGCCTTGATATGGGCTGGCATATCGTCGGCGCCTTCGGTGTCGTGCGTGTAGTTGGGGTCGCGTTCGGGAATGAGTTTGTCGAACACGTACTCAAAGTCGGCGCGGACGGCAGGGTCGGCGTTTTCGTTAATCGACAGCGCGGCCGATGTGTGCTGAATCATTAGGTGCAGCAAGCCGCTCTCTGGCAGTTCTGGCAGGCTCTTGATGATGGTGCCCGTTATCAGGTGATATCCCCTTTGATAGTTGGGAAGTGTGATTTGAAATTGCGATACCATAGTTGATACTCTTTTAGTTACCTATAATTGTTTTTCTCAATAACTCGTTTCTAAATATAGCACGAAGTTGATTAAAAAACCGAAGCCGCTGAAAAATTTTTTTGAGTTGAGGGTAATCTTCCGCCAATAATAATCCCGCAATGGTCAGCGTTTGTGTTTTTGCGTTTGTGTTTTTATATTTTTGCGGCAAAATCACCGTTTGTGAGAAATTTTCTATTGGCGATATTGATATTGGCGGCAGGCGCGGTTTCGGCGCAGACCTGCATTTTCGGACGCGTCACCAATCAGTCGGGCGAGCCGCTAGAGTTCGTCAATGTGGTGCTGAAGGACAATGTGGCGGGCACCGTCACCAATCAGAACGGCGAGTACCGCCTGAATATCGCTTCGGGCAAATCGGTTTACGTATCGTTCTCGATGATTGGCTATCAGACGCGCTGGGAACAGGTGATGCTTGCCGACGGGCAGCAGCGGCGGCTCGATGTCGATTTGGTGGCAACGTCGCAAGAACTTGAGCAGGTGACAGTTGAAGACGTGCAGGTGCGCAAGAGCACGCTTACGCGATTGAATCCCAAGGTGATGGGCGTGCTGCCCGACGCTTCGGGAAGCATTGAGAGCCTGATTAAGACGATGCCTGGCGTGGCCGCCAACAACGAGTTGAGTTCGCAGTATTCGGTGCGCGGCGGCAGTTTCGACGAGAACCTTGTGTATGTCAATGGAATAGAAGTCTATCGGCCGTTTTTGGTGCGCTCGGGCGAGCAGGAAGGCTTGAGTTTCGTCAACAGCGATATGGTGTCGTCGCTGCTCTTTTCGGCAGGCGGATTCGACGCCAAGTACGGCGACAAGATGTCGTCGGTTCTCGACATTAAATATAAGCGTCCCGCAGGGTGGGGCGGAACGGCCGCGGCAAGCCTTTTCGGTGGCTCGGTGATGCTTCACGGCGACAGTTTCAACCACCGTTTCCACCACATTTCGGGTTTCCGCTACAAGCGAAACAAATATCTGCTCAACTCGCTCGAAACGTCGGGCGATTATGACCCTAAATTCATTGATTTTCAAACTTATCTGTCATTCGATTTGACTAGCCGCATTGAGTTGGGCTTTCTGGGCAACTGCTCGAGTAACGTCTATAATTTTCTGCCGCGCAACCGCCGCACAAAATTCGGACTTTTCAACCAACCAATGGAATTGCGGATGTTTTTCGAAGGTGCTGAAAAAGACGCATTTAACACCTATACGGGCGCCATTTCGGCCGATTTTAAAGTCAACGACGGCTTCAGCCTGAAACTCACGGCGTCGGCATTCAGCACCCACGAGAGCGAAACCTACGACATTTTGAGCGAATACTTTATAAATGAGATAGATAACGCCGTGGGCGCAAGTTCCTACGGCGACAGTGTGAGCACCGTGGGCATTGGAGCGTTCCGCAATCACGGGCGCAACTATCTCGATGCCAAAGTGTTAAGCGTTGAGCACAAAGGCTTGTTCAGCAGCGGCAACCACTTCCTGAACTGGGGCTTGTCGGTTCAGCGTCAGCAGATTGACGACAACCTTTCGGAATGGACAATGATTGATTCGGCAGGCTATTCGATGCCGCACCGTCCCGACAAGGTGAATATGAGTTACAGTCTGCGCGCAAATAACAGCGTCAAATCCAATAGGTTACAGGCCTATGTGCAGGATGTATATCAGTTTATGTTCGACTCATCGGAAATGCACCTGACCGTGGGGCTGCGCGCCAACTATTGGACTTTTAACGACGAACTGCTCGTTTCGCCCCGCGTGAGTCTGTCGTACAAACCCAATTGGCAGCGCGACATTGTGTTCAAACTTTCGGGCGGATATTACTATCAATCACCATTTTACAAAGAGATGCGAATGACCGACGGTCAGATAAACAATGACATTCGCGCGCAGAAATCGCTGCATTTTGTGGCAGGCGCCGATTGGAATTTCACTGCCTGGAACCGTCCGTTCAAGTTCATTACCGAGCTGTATTACAAGAAGTTGACCGACCTTATATCGTACCAAATCGACAACCTGCGCACCATTTACTCGGGCCGCAACGATGCCGACGGCTACGCGATGGGGCTCGATATGAAAATCAACGGCGAGTTTGTGAAGGGCGTCGATTCGTGGTTCAGCCTGTCGCTGATGCAGACCGAAGAAGACATTCGCAACGACGTGTGGGTTAAAACCGATGCCGACGGCAACGAGTACACAACCCACCCTGGCTACATTCCGCGCCCCACCGACCAACGGCTGAATATCAGTATGTTCTTTCAGGATTATTTCCCTGGCAACCCCGATTACAAGGTGCACCTGCAAATCAACTACGGCTCGCGTCTGCCGTTCGGGCCGCCGCAGTCGCCGCGCTATATGGCCACAGGCCGAATGTCGTCGTACCAACGTGTTGATTTGGGATTCTCTAAAAGCCTGAAAAACAGTCAAAAGACCTACTCGAAAAGCAACCCGTTCTACTACGTGAAGGAAGCCTGGATTTGCGCCGAAGTGCTCAACGTTATCGACCGCCGCAACGTGGCTTCGTTCGAGTGGGTGACCGACTTCGCCAACCGCCAATATGCCGTCGAGAACTCGCTCACAGGCCGACGGTTCAATGTGAAGTTGAATGTGAATTTCTGATTTCCATTTTACCCATTTTCACCCCCTTCCAATAAGTATAAATACCCGTTTTCACCTTTTAACCCATTAATTTGGTAGGCTGAATAACCAAAAAGCATACATTTGCCGCCGATTCACCTATCAATATAATAGGTAAAAGCAAGGCGAAAATGAGTAACTTACGGATTATCAAGGATAGAACGGCGAGTGGCGCTATGCGGACGGTGACCATTGTGGCGCTGGCGTTTGTGCTGGTGATGGGTTGGGGACTGTATCGGAAATCGGCGCCCATTTTGAGCGAAATCCCGCTGTGGGACTTGCTTACCGACTCAACGTGGCAGCCGTTCAAGAACAAATTCGGATTCTTCCCGTTTGTGATGGGCACCATTTGGGTGACGCTGATTGCCGTTGTCATTGCGCTGCCGCTATCGCTCTTCACCGCTGTGTTTCTGACCGAATACGCACGCCGATGGGTGAAAAAATGCGTCTATCCTGCGCTCGACATTCTGGCTTCGCTGCCGTCGGTTATCTACGGCGTGTGGGGCACGCTGGTCATTGTGCCGTGGATTTCGGACTGGCTGGCGCCGCATTTTGTCAGTTTCTCGTCGGGATACACAACCTTGGCGGCAGGTATCGTGTTGAGTATTATGATTTTACCGCTATTGGTGAGTTTGTTTGTCGAACTCTTCTCAAGCGTTGGCAACGACCTTCGCGACTCGTCGTATGCATTGGGCGCAACTCGTTGGCAGACAGCACAAAGCGTCGTTCTGCGCAAGTCGATGCCTGGCGTTTTCGCGTCGGTGGTGCTGGCCGTTTCAAGGGCGCTGGGCGAGACCATTGCCGTGCTGATGGTGTGCGGAAATATGGCCGCCGTGCCGCATTCGGTCTTCGACGCGTGCTACCCAATCCCCGCGCTCATTGCCAACAACTACGGCGAGATGCTGTCGCTGCCGATGTACGAGTCGGCGCTGATGTTCGCCGCGCTGCTGCTTTTCGTGGTGGTGCTGGTGTTTAACCTTGCTTCAAGGCTGGTTTTGAGAAAGATAGAAAGAAAGTAATTGACAGTTGAGAATTGAAAATTAACAATTAACAATTAACAATGAATAATTAATAATGAAGAATGACTCGTTTCAACTTGTTCAACAGCGAAGCACTAAACCTTCTAAACTCTAAACGTTAAACTCTAAACTTTTAATGAACAAACTTGTTGTAAAAGAACGAATTGCGCGTGTGGCGATGTACTTGTCGATAGCGGCTGTCATTCTGCTGGTGGGCAGCATTATCTGGACGGTTTTCAAGCGCGGCGCCCGTAGCCTGACGTGGGAAATGGTGTCGTCGCTGCCTGGCGGCGGATTCTACATTGGCAAGTCGGGCGGCTTCCTGAACGCCATTGTCGGGTCGCTCTACATTGTGCTTGCGTCAACGGCTATCGGCCTTATAATCAGCATTCCTGTGGTCTTTTTCCTAAACGTTTATCTGAAATCGAAGTCGCGGCTGGCCTACGTGGCACGGCTGGCTTTCGATGTGCTATTTGGCATTCCGTCAATCGTTTACGGCGCGTTCGCCTTCACGCTGATGATTTATTTCGGTCTGCGCACGTCGCTTTTGGGTGGCATTCTGGTTGAAACTCTGCTGATTATCCCCATTCTAATCCGCTCGATGGACGAGGTGGCGAAGAATTTTCCGCGCGATTTGCTCGAAGCGTCGTTTTCGCTTGGCGCGACACGCTGGGAAACTATGGGTGTGGTAATGAGGCAGATAGCGCCTGGAATCGCCACCGCCACGCTGCTTTCGGTGGGGCGCTCAATCGGCGATGCGGCGGGCGTGATGTTCACCGCGGGTTTTTCCGACACAATCCCCACGTCGCTCTCGCAGCAGACGGCCACGCTGCCGCTGTCAATCTTCTTCCAATTGAGCGCGCCGCAGGCCGAAGTGCAGAACCGCGCCTACGCCGCCGCCGTTGTATTGACAATTATTGTGCTTGTAATCAGTCTTTTAGGTCGATTTATAACAAACCGATTCTCAAAACATAAACTACGATGAGAAAACTCATATTGCGAAAAATCTTCGCCAACGACAGCAACGAGCCGTTTGTGCCCGACGCAAAGTTCAAGCACCCCGATGTGGCGCCCGAACTCACGGTCGACCATTTCAACCTGTCGATTGAGGGCTCGCCCATTCTGAAAGACGTGTCGGTGACCATTCCCGCCAACAAAATCACGTGCATTGTGGGACCGTCGGGTTGCGGAAAATCCACTCTGCTCAAGAGCCTGAACCGCCTGTCGGACACGATTGAGGGCGTGCGCACGTCGGGCGATATCCGCATTGGCGACAAAAGCATTGTGAACTGTTCGGCGTCAGATTTGGTTGAACTGCGCCGCCGTATCGGGCTTGTGCCGCAGCGTCCCACACCGCTGCCGATGTCCATTTTCGGCAACATTGCCTACGGCTGCAAGATTCACGGTGTCAGCAGCCGCCGCGAGTTGCGGAAAATTGTGCGCCATTATCTGAAAGTTGTGGGCCTTTGGGACGAGGTGAAGGACCGCCTGACAAGCCCCGCCACCAAACTCTCGATTGGTCAGCAGCAGCGTCTCTGCCTTGCCCGCAGCCTTGCCGTCGAGCCCGAGTTCATTCTCGCCGACGAGGCCACTTCGGCTCTCGACCCTGTTTCGAGCAAGATTGTCGAGGATTTGTTTGTCAAACTCAAAGAGCAATATTCGATTGTGATGGTCACGCACACGCTTCGTCAGGCCTTGCGAATCGCTGATTATGTGATATTTATCTATATGGGCGAGGTGATTGAGGTTGGCGATGCGCAGCAGGTTTTCAAGAATCCGAAGCACGAACTCACGCAGAAATATCTTTCGGGCACGATAAGTTGATTTTTTGGAATCGATTTCTTCTTATCTTGATTCAAATATCTGATAAACTGAATGTTATAACGTACGGCAAGCCGCGGTTAAATAATCGGAAAAACAGGCAGTCAGTGACACGCAAGTAGTATCTTTGCGCCGTCAAAACGTTCGTCAGATGGCAAAAGGCAAACTCACAGGCTACTTTTTTGGCGCGGCGGCGGCCATAAGTTACGGAATGAATCCGCTGTTCGCGCTGCCGCTCTACCACGACGGTTTAGACGCCGACTCGGTGCTTTTCTTCCGCTATTTCATTGGCGTACTGATTCTTGCGGCGATGCTCTTTTGGCGCCAACCCAAGCACGTCGGGCAGACGGGCGAGTACAGCAGCCGCCTGACGGTTTTCGCGCTCGGGCGTCGCAACCTTTTCCCGCTGATTTTCTATGGTGTTATGATGGCGCTCTCGTCGCTCTGTCTGTTTGTCAGCTACAACTTTATGGACGCGGGCATAGCGTCAACGCTGCTTTTCGTCTATCCGATAATGGTGGCGGTCATAATGACGGTTTTCTTCCGCGAGAAGCTGAAATGGCAGACTGTGGCGAGCATAGTCACCGCGCTGACGGGCATTCTGCTGCTCTATCGGCAGGGCAACGGCGCCACGCTCAACGTTTTCGGCACCCTGATGGTCTTCGGTTCCGCACTCACTTACGCCATTTATCTTGTTGGAATCAACCGCCACGGACTCAATGAGTTACCGACGCTTAAAGTTACATTTTATGTTTTACTGTTCGGATTGGCCGTGTTTGTGGCCCGAATCGGGCTGCGCGGCGAGTTTCACGTGCCGTCGGCCGAAAGGTGGTATTTGTGGTTCAATCTGATAGCTTTAGGGCTGATACCCACCGTTTTATCGCTTTCGTGCACCACCATTGCCATTCAGCATATCGGCTCAACGCCAACGGCCATTTTAGGCGCGCTCGAACCCGCCACCGCTGTTTTTTTCGGAATCACCGTCTTTGGCGAACAGCTCACTTGCCGTGAAGCTATCGGTTTGATTCTCATTATTTTGGCCGTTACGGTGATAGTAGCCGACGGCAAGCTGCCGCACCTGCTCACAGGATTCAAAAAGCTCTTTCCGAAGAGTCAGCGGAAATAAATAATATATTTGCCCCACAAAATCTTGAATTTATGCTGACAAGTGAACTGCAATCGGAAATCATTCGCCTGAAAAAAGAAAAGCGAATCTGTATTTTGGCGCACGCCTACCAAAGCCACGACATTTGGGAAGTGGCTGATTATGTGGGCGATTCGTTCGGATTGAGCCAACAGGCGGCCAAGTCGGATGCCGAAACCGTGCTGATGTGCGGCGTAAGGTTTATGGCCGAAACGGTGAAGATTCTCTCGCCGCAAAAGCGTGTCATTCTGTCGAATGCCGAAGCAGGCTGCCCGATGGCCGAGCAGGTGAAACCCGAATTGCTCTTGCAACTGAAGGCGAAATATCCCGACCACACGGTGGTTTCGTACATAAACACCACCGCAAGCCTGAAAACCTTGACAGATGTGTGCGTCACGTCGTCGTCGGCAGTGAAGATTGTAAAAAATATCAAAAACGATAAGATTCTGTTCATACCCGACTGTAACTTGGGCGGTTGGGTGCAGCAGCAGATACCCGAAAAGCAGTTTCAGTTTGTGCCTGGCGGATGCCCCACGCATTTGCTCATTACGCCGCAAAACGTTGAGCAGGCTCGTCAGAAACACCCTGGCGCATTGCTGCTTGTCCACCCCGAATGCTCGGCAAAAGTTGTGCAACTTGCTGATTATATTGGCAGTACAACGCAGATAATGGATTACGCCAAGCGAAGCACGGCCACCGAATTCATTATCGGCACCGAAAACAGCATTGTGCAGCACCTGCAGTTCGCCTGCCCCGACAAGCGGTTCTTCGCCCTGTCGAAAAACTGCGTCTGCCACAATATGAAGGCAACTACGTTAGGCGATGTGTATGAGTGCGTTAAGGGTATTGGCGGCGACGAAATCACGCTCGATTCCGCCACTCTGACCGCCGCCCGCCACAGCATTGACGAGATGCTGCGTCTGGAACAACTTTAAGCCGCGCCTTTTCCGCAAGCAGGCTCAAAAATCCGCATTTATGGCGATAGCCAACTAAATCTATGCTTTTTGGGTGTGATTTGGTTGAGTATCGGTATGTTAATGGGTTTGACAATCAATCACATAATCGTGATTTTCTTTCGCCAAACTGATATATTCACCGTCCATAACTCGAAAAAATATTGAGTTATGGATGGGTAATAATATCCCTGCGCCCCCCAAACTACGCACATTTCCCCCGTCCAATAAGTATAAAATCGTATTTTGCACATAAACCTATTAAATTGATAGGTTAATACGGATAATCTCTCTAATTTTGCGGCAAAATATGATTTTGAGATATGAAAACGCATTTACAAGAACTTGAGGCAGAGTCGATTTACATTCTTCGTGAGGTGGCGGCGCAGTTTCAGCGGCCCGCAATTCTATTCTCGGGTGGAAAAGACTCGATTGTGGTTACTCACCTGGCTTACAAGGCTTTCTATCCTGCAAGGCTGCCGTTTCCGCTGGTGCATATCGACACGGGGCACAACTTCCGCGAGACGCTCGAATACCGCGACGCGCTGGTGCAGCGGCTGGGCGCCGAACTAATTGTGGGTTCGGTTCAGGAATCGATTGACACTGGCCGCGTGAAAGAGGAAACGGGCTTCAATGCAAGCCGTAACGCACTGCAAACCACCACTTTGCTCGACACTATCGAACGCCATAAATTCGATGCCTGCATTGGTGGCGCACGCCGCGACGAGGAAAAGGCACGCGCCAAAGAGCGCATTTTCTCGCACCGCGACGATTTCGGGCAGTGGAACCCAAAAAATCAGCGGCCCGAACTGTGGAATATCTTCAACGGCCGCAAGAATATGGGCGAGCACTTCCGCGTGTTCCCAATCAGCAACTGGACCGAGATGGACGTCTGGCAGTACATTCTTCAGGAAAAAATCGAACTTCCGTCGCTTTACTACACTCACAAACGCAAAGTGTTTCAGCGAGATGGACAGTGGCTTGCCGCCGAGGATTGCATTCGGCGCCGTCCCGAGGAAGTGGTGGTTGAGAAGGAAGTGCGCTGCCGCACCATTGGCGACATAACTTGCACAGGATTAACGCTTTCCACGGCTCACTCGCTCGAGGATATTGTTGCCGAAATTGCCGCAACCCGCGTCACCGAACGTGGCGGCCGCGCCGACGACAAGCGCTCGGAAACAGCGATGGAAGACCGAAAGAAGTTGGGATACTTCTAAACATAGAATTACGAATTCAGAATTCAGAATAAAGGGTTTAAGCTACGCAAAACCGACTTTACTCTTTACACATTAAACTTTACACAAGAATGAACAACGGATATTTAGATATGCAACTGCTGCGGTTCACCACCGCGGGCAGTGTCGACGATGGCAAAAGCACGCTCATTGGGCGGCTGCTCTACGACAGCAAGTCGATTTTCGAGGACCAAATGGAAGCGGTTGAGTCGGCTTCGAAAAGTCGTGGAAACGAGGAAGTTAACCTTGCTTTGCTTACCGACGGTCTGCGTGCCGAGCGCGAGCAGGGAATCACAATCGACGTGGCTTACCGCTATTTTGCCACGCCGCGCCGCAAATTCATTATTGCCGACACCCCTGGACATATCGAGTACACGCGGAATATGGTGACGGGCGCTTCCACAGCCGATTTGGCGGTGATTCTGGTCGATGCGCGGCACGGAATTATGGAACAGACAATCCGCCACTCGTATGTGGCTGCACTGCTGGCTATCAAGCAGATAGTGGTCTGCGTGAACAAGATGGATTTGGTGGATTTCTCGGAAGATGTGTTTGCGAAAATTGTTACCGACTACAAGGCGATGTCGGCGCACCTGCCCATTGGCAAGGTCGATTTTATCCCGATTTCGGCCAAATTGGGCGACAATGTGGTGAACAAATCTGCCAATATGCAGTGGTTCAGCGGAAAACCGCTGCTCGAGTTTTTGGAAACCGTTGAAATTCAAAACGATACCGAAGAAGCGTTCCGAATGGCCGTTCAGTATGTAATTCGCCCGATATCAGACAAATACGCCGATTTCCGCGGCTACGCGGGGCGCATTGCAAGCGGCAAGGTGAAGGTTGGCGACAGCGTTCGCGTTCTGCCGTCGGGGCAGACGTCTGCTGTGGCTTCGCTATGGTTCGCCGACAAGCAACTCACTGAAGCCGTTGAGGGTGATTCAGTTACCGTCTGCCTGAAAGACGATATCGACATTAGCCGCGGCGACGTTCTGTGCGCCGACAATGGCAATCTGCCCGAAGTTGGGCAATCTATGTCACTGAATATCTGCTGGTTTCGTGAGACGCCGCTGCAACTGGGCAAACGCTACATTGTGCGCCACGCCACGCAGGAAGTTGTGGGAATGTTCAAGGCTATCGACTACAAAATCGACATTAATTCGCAGGAAAAAATCGCCGATGTCAGTCAGTTGATTATGAACGATATAGCGCACGTCCAACTGAAAACGGCGAGCCCACTGGTGTTTGAGCCGTACCACACCAACAAGGTGATGGGCAGCCTGATAATTGTTGACCCCGACACCAACGACACGCTGGGTGCGGGAATGATTGATTTATAAAAGGTTTAGTCGCTTCGCTGGTAAGAAGTTTAGAAGTTTAGTTATCGCATTTTCTAAACTTCTAAACCCTTAAACTTCTAAACATTACAAAAAATGGACATTGAAGCATTAAACAAGCAGTTTGAAAACGCGTCGGCGGAAGATGTTCTGGCGTATTTTCTGAAGGAATTTCGGGGTGAGATTGCGCTTTCGTCGAGCTTGAGTTACGAGGACCAAGCGCTGACCGATATGATTTGCCGAATCGACAAATCGGCGCGTATTTTCACGCTCGATACGGGCCGCTGTTTTCCCGAGACCTACTCGCTCATTGAGCGCACCAACGACTGCTACGGAATCAAACTTGAAGTTTATTTTCCTGATTATCATAATGTTCAGAAAATGGTTGCCGAGCACGGGATGAACCTTTTCTACACGAGCGTCGAACTGCGCCACCTGTGCTGCAATGTGCGCAAGATTGAGCCGCTGCAGCGTGCCCTGAAGGGGCTGAAGGTGTGGATTTGTGGTCTTCGGCGCGAGCAGAGCATTACGCGCAAGGATATGCAACTTGTTGAGTGGGACGCCAACAACGGCCTTGTGAAACTCAACCCGCTGATTAACTGGACCGAAGACGAAGTGAAAGAGTATGTGAAAGAGCACCGCGTGCCCTACAACAAACTGCACGACAAGGGTTTCCCGTCAATCGGCTGTCAGCCCTGCACGCGCGCCGTCGAGCCTGGCGAGGACATTCGCTCGGGCCGCTGGTGGTGGGAAAATCCCGAACATAGGGAGTGCGGACTGCACAAGAGATAATAACAGTCCAATTAAATGTCTGATAAACTTGATGTTAAAGGACTATTCAGCGTACGGCCCTGCGTATCGGAATTTCAAGGTGAGGGAAGGGGTGTATGTTCCTGAACCCGATGCGGATTTTTCGGGTGATAATCCATTCACAAGAATGGCGCCCATACGCGGGAAAAACAAGGACATTAAATTCGATGAGACTTATACCTATCTCGACAAATCGCTGAAATTCAAAATAATACATTTTGCCGTTTATCTGATTACCTGGGCAGTGGCTTTTCCTGTGAACCGAATCAGGTATGGCCTTAAGATTGAAGGCCGCGAGAAAATCCGTCGCAACCGCAAACTTTTCGCCAATGGCGTGATGACCGTCTGCAACCACGTTCACCGTTGGGATATGATATGCGTTATGCAGGCAATGCGTTTCCGCAAGGCGTGGATTCCTATGTACTCGCAGCCCTTCAACGGCAAAGACGGATTCGTAATGAAAGCCATTGGCGGCATAGCCATTCCCGATGAGTACGGTGGGCTTACAAAATTTGCGCAAGCATTAGACGACTTGCACAAAGCCAAGCAGTGGATTCACATTTTCCCCGAAAGTTGCAGTTGGAAATTCTACGCGCCGCTTCGGCCTTTCAAAATAGGAGCATTCAATATGGCTTACAGGTACTCGCTTCCTGTAGTGCCGTTGATGATTTCGTTCAGGCCCCGCACTGGCTGGCGCAAGTTTATCAGTAAAAACGAGCCGCTGCTCACCATTCGCGTTGGCGACCCGATTATCCCCGATGTTAAAGCGTCGCGGAAGGATGAACCCGCGCGGATGCGTGATGTTGCACACAAAGCGATGCTTGATATGGCGGGCATTGTCTCAAATCCATGGCCGTCAGGCGTAGATTGAATTTTTTCATTATGGACACAATTATTGAACCCGTATCAGTTGAACTGATTAAGGCTGAACTCACCCAATCGAAGAAACTGCAAGACACGAACAAGGGCCACAACGAACTCTACATTGTCACGTGGCACGATTCGCCGAATGTTGTTACTGAAATCGGGCGCTTGCGCGAAGTGGCATTCCGTCAGGCTGGTGGCTCTACAGGCAACGCCATAGACCTTGACGAGTACGATAAGATGGATAAGCCTTACAAGCAACTGATTGTCTGGGACCCTGACAACGAGGCGATTATCGGTGGCTACCGATTCCTTTTGGGTTCGGAGGCCGCATTTGGCGCTAATGGTCAGCCCATTCTGGCAAGCTCACACCAGTTCCGCTTTTCGCAGAAGTTTATCGACGACTATCTGCCGTACGCCATTGAACTCGGGCGCAATTTTGTCGCACCCGAATATCAGAGTTCCCGCAACGGTGCAAATTCCATTTTCGCCTTCGACAACCTGTGGGACGGTCTTGTGGCCATTATTATGAAGAATCCCAAACTGTTGTATTTCTTCGGAAAGATTACCATTTATCCGTCGTACGACCATATTTCAAGAGATTTGATTTACCATTTCCTTTGGAAGCATTTTGGTGATAAAGAAGAACTTATCCGCCCTTGGAACGACCAATCGGTAATGCCCGATTCCAATTCTGACCTGATGAACCTGATAGTGAATAAAGACGACCTTGCGGAAGACTTCAGATTGCTGAAAGCCGCTGTCAGGATGCGTGGGGTGAACGTTCCGCCGAATGTAACCGCATATATTTCGGCGTCTTCGCAGATGATGATGTTCGGCACGGCGGTTAACCGATTGATGCACAACATTGAAGACACAGGGATACTTATTCCTTTCGACGCTGTTTATCGCGAAAAGATGAGGCGCCATATTGGTGCGTACATTATTCAGGCTTTTCAATCGGAGCGGCGCCGCAAAACGGATTTTGACAAATATGAGGTTGAAAACCTGGCGCTTGAGCATTGGCTTAATATGCGGAGGCGCAGGATTAGACGTTTACTCCGAAAATCGGGTCGGGAATTTAGTTGGGTTTCTTAATTGCGGGCATTGCTGGGCAGAGAGCATAAAGATGTGATTTTTCAGTCAATCAATATTTTAACTAACCGCCGTGGGAGAGAAGTCTGCGGCGGTTTTTGTTTACTGCACCGCCGCAATCTAACTACCAAATGGATAAGCCTTATTGCCGTTGGCTTATGCGAGCGCTTCTATTTCGTTTTTTTAAATTTAAAGCAAAATATACCCATACCGCTTTCTTCAACATACGCATTTCCGCCACAAGCAGTAAGTATAAAATCGTATTTTTTGCAAATAACCCTATTAAACCGATAGGTAGAAACAAAATCCTTGTATGTTTGCCGAGAAATAACCTATTAAATTGATAGGTTGATAAAGATTGAAAAAACTAAAAACTGTTTAAAATGAAACGTACAAATTTGATTATTACAGCATTATTGTTGTCGGCGGTGGGAGCGTTTGCTCAAACCGAAGGCGCCGAGCCAACCACTAGCGAACTGGCTGGGCAGATTAAGAAACTTGTCACCCCGTCGGGATTTTTGCAGGCGGGCTACACATACACAGACGCACCGCAATCTACATTCCTTTTGCGCCGCGCAAGGTTGGTGCTGCAAGGCGACCTTTACAAGGGCGACGCTGGCAAGGTTGACTACAAACTGCAACTCGAACTTACGGGAACGCCCAAGATTCTCGATTTGTTTGTGCGCTACAAGCCTATCAACGAGTTTGGCGTTCGGTTGGGACAGTACAAATCACCGCTGTCAATCGAGAATTCGGAATACAACCCTGTGAAACTTGAGTTTATCAATTATTCGCTTGTGGTTCAACGACTTGTGCGAATGAGCAAGAACGACCTTTCGGGTTACAATCAAAACGGTCGCGACCTTGGCCTTGAGTTCTTGGGCAGCGCATTCAAGAAGGACGGTTATTCGTTGTTGAACTACGAGTTGGCCATTTTCAACGGCCACACGCTTAACGCTAACGACAACAACGAGTCGAAGGACATTGTTGGACGACTGATTATCAATCCGATAAAGGAATTGTCGGTGGCTGGATATTTCCAATGGGGCGAAGGCGCTTTGCCTGGCTACAACGAAGCCACACGCAAGTTTGCGGCGCAGGACACCAATCTCTACGTTTCGATGAACCGCTTTGGCGGCGGCGTGGCATACAAATCGGCAAAGGCATTTGCGCGCGCTGAATACATTGCAGGAAAAACTGGCGACTTGAACTCGCAAGGCTTCTATGTTGCTGGCGGATACCAATTTGTGAAAGGCTTGTCGTTGGTTGCCCGCTATGATTTCTTCGACGACGACACCGACAACAGCGACTATTCGGAGCAAGATATCACCGTCGGTCTCGACTATAACCCCGTGAAACCCATTGATTTAAAACTGAACTACACTCTCGAAAACAACAAAGGCCGCGACAACCGCAACGGGATTTACTTTATGGTGACGGTGAAATATTGATAGTTAGGAATTAGGATTTAGAAATTAGGAATGAACAATGAATAATTAAAAGTGATGATTTTCAACCTGTTAAACTTGTTCAACTTTCAACTAAACCTTCTAAACAGCGAAGCGCCTAACCTTCTAAACTTTTAACTTAAAACTTTAAACTTCAAATACTTAAAACTTTAAAAATGAAAAGGATTTTAAATTACGTGGTGCTGGCGGCTGTAGCAGTCGCAACACTGGTTTCGTGCGGCGGTAGCACGTCGGGCAACAAGGTTACAAAAGACGGCAAACTGAAGGGCGAACTATCGCTTTCGGGTGCGTTTGCGCTCTATCCGCTGGCGGTGGTCTGGGCCGAAGAGTTCCAACAACTGAATCCTGGCGTGAAGGTCGATGTGTCGGCTGGCGGCGCGGGCAAGGGAATGACCGACGTGCTGGCTGGCGTGGTCGATTTCGGAATGGTTTCGCGCGAAGTTTATCCGCAGGAGCAGGAGAAGGGCGCCGTTGGTTTCCCGTCGGCTAAAGATGCCGTGGTGCCGACAATCAACGCCAATAACCCGATTATCAGCAAGATACTTGAGCACGGAATCACCAAAGAGATTGCCCGCCGCATTTGGATTGACGGCGATGTGAAGACTTGGGGCGATGTGCTCGGAATCGACGACGAGACCCCGATTCACATTTACACTCGCTCTGACGCCTGCGGTGCGGCCGAGACGTTTGCCAACTGGTTCGGCGCCAAGCAGGAAGACCTTGGCGGAACGGCCGTCTTCGGCGACCCTGGGCTTGCCGCTGCCATTCAGAAAGATATCTACGGAATCGGCTTCAACAATATCGGTTACGCCTACGACAACGACACCCACAACCTGAACGCCGACCTTCAGATTTTTCCTGTCGATACCGATGAAAACGGCTCAATATCAGACGATGAGCAGTTCTACAACCTGAAGGACAACGTGACCAAGGCCATTGCCGAAGGCCGCTATCCGTCGCCGCCCGCCCGCGATTTGTACCTTGTCACCAAGGGCGTCCCGACCGACCCCGTGGTTGTGGCATTCCTGAAATATGTGCTCACCGACGGTCAGAAAAAGAACGAGCCTGTGGGCTATATCGAAATCACTCAAGAAAAGATTCAGAAAGCGCTGGATTTGCTTGAAAATAAATAATATAAACGCTTTCGCGGATTGAACCCGCCGCAAGGGTTGAATTGTTCTTGTGGCGGATTTTTTTGTGAAATTCTGCAAAAAAAACTGCGGCAATCAGTTACTTTTGCGCCATTGGATTAAAAACATTTTAATCTTTACACCTTAAATAAAATACTATAAATGAACGATTTCAACAAATTCAAAAAGATTGACGCACACACGCATATTGGAGCGTTCGGCAGTCCGTTCAATATCGATTTCAACACCGAGCGGCTGCTTGAGCAGATGGCGGAATACAATATCGAGAAGACCATTCTTTGCGCGTCGAGCGCCTACACGAACGACGACACAGTGGCGGCCTACCGTCAGCACCCCGACAAGATTGTGCCGCTGATGTGGGTGAACTGCGCGCAGGGGCAGCCCGCCTACGACCTGCTCGAGCATTATCTGCGCGACGAGCATTTTGCGGGCGCCAAACTGCAGTCGCTCTTCGATGGCTACACCGCCGACGCGCCTTGCGTTGACCCTGTGGCCGAACTCTGCGAGAAATACGGCCGTCCGCTGTTTGTGCATTCGGGGCACCCGCCTTTCTCGCTGCCGTGGCAAATCGGGCTCTTGGCCGAGCGTCACCCGCACCTGCCCATTGTGATGATTCATATGGGCCACGCCCACGGGGTGTATGTCGATGCGGCGATAACTATGGCCCGCCGCTACAGCAATATCTGGCTCGAAACGTCGGGCACGTCAATGAGTTGTCAGATTAAGAACGCCTACGACACCGTCGGCCACGACCGCGTGATGTTCGGTATCGACTCGCCGTTCCACCACCCAACAGTTGAGATTCAGAAAGTTGCGGCTTGCGGCGTCGACGACGAGGGACTTGAAAATATATTCTACAACAATGCGAAGAAGTTTATGGACTTGTAGTGAGCATTGATTGTCAATACGATAACCATTAACGCCGTGCGAATTTTGATTTGTGCGGCGTTTTTGGTTACTCTCTGTTTTTCACCGCTTTAGTCATAAACAGACGCTCGAATTTGTCGATGGGCATACGGTTGGTGCATTTCACAAAAATGAAGGTGATGGTGCAGGCATAGACAAAGCGGAACAGCACCACGCCCGTCCAATGGCCGCCCATTGAGAGCATTAGCAGCGTGTCTTCTATAATGCTGTGGAACAGCCCCATAAGCGTCATTGAGTAGAAGATGCCTTTTATGTCGATGTCCTTCTGGCGGCTCTCTTCAATCAGCAGGCCGCCGCCGTAAGCAATGCCCAAAGTGAGGCCGATGATGGTGATTGGCAGAACTTTCTGGCTGATTCCCAACCATTTGAGCGTGGGTTCCATTACTTTGTTCACAATGCGGATTAGTCCCGTAACATCGAGCAAATGCAAGAAAATTACCAAAGTGAATATCACGCAAGTGATTATGGCATAGTTTTTTAACTCGTTCAGCGCCCACGCGCCCCAACTTGTTTGCGTTGTGGTGAGGAACGGCGATATTGTGGCTTCATCCTGCAAAGCACCGAGCGCGTTGTACATCCTTGACATCAGGATGCCTAGCAGAATGGCGAAAACAAAACGGATGGCAGTCATCACCCAGGCTTTGACACCGGTTTTTTGGGCGATGGTAATCTCGATGGGGAAGGTGTGCGCCACCAGCATCATTGTAAATAGCGTGGTCATCTGCGCCACAGTCATCGGTTCCATCTGTGGATAGATGCTGAAAAGAGTGAGAAAACCGCCGTAAATATTTACAACCATTGTAGTTAGCCACACTATGGCTGTCTCGGCAGGAAGCCCCACAATCTGCATCACCGGCTCAAGGTAGTCGCAGATGTACGATAGCAGTCCCCATTGTTGTATGAATCTGATTATTATTGAGATAGGCACCATAAACTTGAAGAGCGTCAGGCAGGAGTTCTTGCCGCGGTGCCACACATAATCGAAAAATGCTTGCAATTCTGCCATTGTCAGTCTGAATTGAGCCGCGAAAATAGTGCGATTTTCATAAAAATCAGCAATAAATCCGTTGAGCGTAAATTATTGATATAGCATATTTTCGAGGACGGCAACCGCTTCCGCGATGTCGTTGGCAAAGCGGGAGTGGTCGCGCAGGAAATCGGCTCGACCGCGAGCCAGAGTCTTGTAAAGTTCCTGGTTCATCTCACCAGCATAATCGCCAATGGCAATCTCAATGTCGTCTTTTTGCCAGTCGAGAGTGGAGTGTGCGTAGATTCGCTCTTTCTGGTGCAGAAAACTGTAGGCCGTCTCAATGCAGTCTTTCCCAATCATTGCGCATTGTAGTTTTCGGGGCGGAACTGGCGTTGCTCTTCGCTGTAAACAAATCCGCAGGCCAGCAGTCGGGCTTTTATCTCGTCGGGTTCACGGTTGAAGTTGTAGCAAAGCGATTCGAGCGAGTCGAATTCTTCATCGCGCAGCAGCATATTGATGCTCGAAACTAGAATTGCGGGGTCGTTTGGTAAAAAATCCATTATTCAAAAAAAATATTCGCTGCAAATGTATCTTTTTCTCATATATATGCGTATGAAAGTATGTTTTGCCATAAGGTGAAGTTATATAATTGATTTATAGGCTATAATTATAAAAAGATGGAAAACAACGTTTGTGTAAGTCTTGAGAGATGTCCAATTTTTCAAAAAGGTATTTTTGTAAACGATTATACAGGAGTAGCATATAAAAATATGTATTGCCTTGTACCCGGCAAATTCCAAGAGTGTAAGCGCTATCAGGCTGCCAAGGCAACAGGGAAACCAGTTCCCGAAAGCATTATGCCTAACTCTAAGAAAAGTTTGGATGAGATTATCAATATTATCAATTCAAAATGAGTTTGCTATAGCTATGGTTTAACTAGTTGGTCGGATTGTTAGTCCGGCCTTTTCTTTTTCTTATAAAAAATCTTTTTGTGTGCTATTGCACACGCCAAAAAATTGCCTACTTTTGCACCCGTCAAAACGACACAACTAACTGGTCGATTCGTCTAACGGTTAGGACGAGAGATTCTCAATCTCTAAATAGGAGTTCGATTCTCCTATCGACTACCAAAGCAGCAGAAGGCTGCTTTTTTTGTTTAAACGGCATTTAGACGCTGTTTGATAATGATTTAACAATGTTTTGCTATGGAAAGACGTGTTAGAGTGCGCTTTGCACCAAGTCCCACTGGAGCCCTTCACATTGGAGGCGTCCGCACCGCTTTGTACAACTATCTGTTTGCCCGCAGCCACGGCGGCGATTTTATTCTTCGTATCGAAGATACTGACTCACAGCGTTTTGTGCCTGGGGCCGAAGCCTACATTATTAAAGCGCTGAAATGGTGCGGCATAAAAACCGACGAAGGCGTAGAGCAGGGCGGACCGCACGCACCTTATCGTCAGAGCGAGCGTAAGGCAATCTATCTGCAATACGCTCAACAACTTATCGATTCGGGCAACGCCTATTATGCTTTCGATTCGGCCGAGTCGCTCGACGCTATGCGTAAAGAAGCGGAGTCGAAAGGACAGACGTTTGCCTATAACTATCAGGTTCGCAATCAGTTGGAGACATCATTGAAACTCTCGGCCGACGAGGTTAAGCAACGTATTGAACGTGGCGACCAATGGGTTGTCCGTTTCAAAATGCCTGAAAACGAGAATGTTGAGATGGACGATATAATCCGCGGTCACATCACCATCAACACATCGACATTGGACGACAAGGTGCTCTACAAATCGGCCGACCAACTGCCGACCTACCATCTGGCAAACATAGTCGATGACCATCTGATGGAGATTTCGCACGTCATCCGCGGCGAGGAGTGGCTGCCGTCGTTGCCGCTTCACTACTTGCTTTACCGCGCTTTCGGCTGGACCGATACACAGCCGCAGTTCGCGCATCTGCCGTTGCTGCTCAAGCCGCAAGGTCAGGGCAAACTCTCGAAACGCGACGGCGACAAGTTCGGCTTCCCCGTGTTCCCGCTGCGTTGGGTTGCACCCGACGGCGAGGTTTCGGCTGGATATCGCGAAGACGGCTATCTGCCTGAAGCATTTATAAATATGCTGGCTCTGTTGGGCTGGAATCCTGGCACCGAGCAAGAGATTTTCTCGATGGACGAACTCATCGCGGCCTTCTCTCTTGAAAAAGTAAGCAAGGCGGGAGCAAGGTTCAATCCCGAAAAGGCAAAATGGTTCAACGCACAATACATCCGCAAGTGCGATGACGCGAAACTTGCTGAATATCTGCTGCCTATGCTTGCCGAGAAAGGCGTTTCGACAACCGCAGAACGCGCCGCAAAGGCAGTATCGCTCATCAAGGAGCGCGCAACTTTCCCGAAGGATTTGCTGCCGCTGACCGAGTATATGTTCGTTGCGCCAAGCAGTTACGATGAAAAGTCGGTTGCCAAGTTTTGGAAGCCTGAACATGTTGAGAATCTGAAGAAATTGGCCGCCAAACTGGCCGAGTTCGACAAGATTACCGCAGCCGAAACCGAACCTGCTATCCATCAATGGATTATGGACAACCAAATGTCGATGGGGCAGTTGATGAACACCCTGCGCATCGCCATTTTGGGCATCAGCCAAGGTCCGAGCATCTTCGACATCTGCGAGTTCATCGGCAAGGATGAGACGCTGAAGAGAATTGATGCGGCTTTGAAGGCGAATGCATAATGAATTGACTGTCAGAGTAATGATAAAAAGGTGCGACTTTGTTGCACCTTTTTTTGTGAAAGATTGTTTCAAATTTGCCGCATTTCTATCTTTGGCGAAAATCTGAAAGACGTGCATTTTCTCTTTCCAACGGTTTTGTGGGCATTGGCGGCGCTAGCCGTCCCTGTGGTGGTGCATTTGTTCAATTTCCGCCGATACAGGATTTTGCCGTTCAGCAACACGCAGTTTATCAAGGCGATACAGAGTGAGCAGCGCACGCGTTCCACTTTGCGCCAATGGCTTTTGCTTGTGTTGAGGCTGCTGGCGGTGGCACTCATTGTGCTGGCATTTGCGCAGCCGTATATCCCTAAAAACGAGGACGATAACATTCAAAAAACACGAGTTGCGGTTTACATTGACAACTCGTTCAGTATGGAGGCAGGTGACGACCACGGAACGCTGCTCGAACGTGCCAAAACGCAGGCCTGCCAACTGGTTGACGCATTTCCCGTTGGAACGGATTATCTGCTGATAACCAACGAGATGGAACCGCAGCAACAGCGTTGGGTGGGAGCGGAGCAGTTCACCGATTGGGTGCGTCGCGTGCAGTCAACGCACATTATCGCCGAAATTGACGAAGTGCTTCACCGTCAACAGATTATCGGTCGCGACACCAACGCAGTGCTCTATTCGTTCCTGTTCACCGACCTGCACAAGCCGTCGTTCGTGCTCAAAAACTCGCAACCCGAAGGCCGTCAGCATATTTTTCTGACGCCCGAGGTCAACGGCTCGCGCAACAATATCAGCGTTGATTCACTGTGGTTTAGTTCGCCTGGATTGTATGTTGGCAAGGTTGAGGAGATGACCGTCCGCCTGCGCAACCACGGCAGCGAGCCGCTCTCGAACCTTAATCTGCAGGTCTTTGTCAACGACACAATGAAGAACACCGTGCCGTTCTCGATTGAGCCCAACAGCGCGCACGACGTGAAGTGTACCTTCCTGCACAGCCGTCAGGGTTGGAACAGCGGCTACGTGGCCATTCAGGATTACCCAATCACGTTCGATAACCGACTGTTTTTCAGTTTTAACATTCAGCGGCATACTAACGTTTTGTGTATCAGCGATAAAACCGATGTTGATTATCTTGCCGCGCTCTACCGAACCGACAGTGCGGTGCTTTACCACCGAGTGTCGCCGTTCAGCGTTAAGTACGATAAACTTACTGACAATCAGTTGATTGTGCTCGACTCGCCCGTGCAGTTGTCGTCGGGAGCGGTGGAGCAGTTGGCCAAGTTTGTGGCGTCAGGCGGACATTTGGTGCTGCTGCCGTCGCGCGAAGGCGATTTCGATCAGTTGCTGCGAGCCACCAACGGTCCGCAAATGAAGGGCTGGATTGCGCAAAACGGCGCGGCGGCCAATCTGAACACGCGCCACAGCCTTTTCCACGACGCCTTTTCCGACCGCCCCAAAAATTACTCAATGCCCACTTACGACGGATTTTTTGAGGTTGCGGCCACTTCGCGCCAGCGCATAACGCGCCTTTTCGACACCGAGCCAGGCGGCCTGCTGATGTTTGAATACGGCTGCGGGCAAGGCAGAATCTACGTTTCGGCCGTTCCGCTCGCCGCCGCCCACACCAACCTGATGTTCCACCCCGTTTTCGTGCCGATGTTCTACAATATGGCCATTCAGAGCACCACGCCAGGGCGGTTGTATACCACGCTTGCCGCCGATATGCAGTTGCCTGTCAATGTGCAAGATGCGTCGAAAAATATATCGCTTGTTCAGGCCGATGGCGCGGCGTTTTTCCCCGTCAAGCGGATAGATGGCGGCGGAGTTGTGCTCTATCCCGATGCCGCCGAACTGACGGCGGGAAACTACTCGCTTAATGCTGAAAATGAGATGGTTGGGTATGCTTCGTTGAATTTCGACCGTGCAGAGTCGGTGCAGCAGTTCTACGAGCCCGACGAGGCCGCCGAAATGCTGCGGCAGCGCGGGTTTAACGTCGATATTTTGAAGGCGGGCGACTCATTTGCCGATTCGGTGGCAGCCACCCAGACCGACTTTGGCCTTTGGCGGCTGTTCGCCCTGCTCGCGTTGGTGGTTCTGCTTGCGGAGACGGCGCTGTTGAGGCTTTGGCGGAATTAGATTTGGGACTACGGACAACTGACAACAGACTTCAGACAACGGATAATTTGGCGGTAGATAAATAATTTGGGTAAAATCGGATTGAATCGGTTAGAGGTTACATAATACATTGATAAAATGATAGAGATATGCGCATTGGCGTCGGGGAGTAATGGCAACTGTTATTATATTGGTAATGAGAGCGATGCCGTGCTGATTGATGCGGGCATTCACCTTAAATGTCTGATAGATAGAACGAAAACTGCAGGCGTTGATATTGGCAAGGTGCGTGCGGTCTTCATTTCGCACGAGCACACCGACCACGTCTGCGGCGCATACGGTATTGGCAAGCGGCTATGTCTGCCGTTCTACTTCACCCGAAAAACCTTTAACAACACCCGTGGTCAGTTCCGCCCCGCCGAAGTGCGCTTTTTTGAGCCAGGCGATGTCTGCGATGTGTTCGGCATTCAGGTGCACACTTTCGGCAAGCGCCACGATGCGTCGGACCCGTGCAGTTTTGTGGTCGAAACAAACGGCCGCAAAATCGGCGTGATGACCGACATTGGCATTGTCACCGAGGCAGTCTCCGACCATTTCTCGCAGTGCGATGCGGTTTTTCTCGAGTCGAATTACGACGAGGATATGCTCTGGCACGGCTCGTACCCATATTATCTGAAGCAACGCGTGGCTTCCGAAGTTGGGCATCTGTCTAACAATCAGTCATTTGAATTAGCTTTGCAGCACGCTTCACCAGCTCTGTCGCACATTTTTCTGTCGCACATTTCCGCCGAGAACAACACTATTGAAAAGGCATTGGCCACCTTTGCACAAATCGCTCAAAATGTGACAGTTCTGCCCACGTCGCGGCACGAGGCTTCGGCGGTAGTGAGACTTTGAATTGACAATTGACGGTGGACAATTGACAATTATTTTGAAGCACGAAATTTGAAATATGCGGATTTTATTCCGCACAATAAAAAAACTTTCGCCCTAAAGTGCCAATTTGGACAAATGTTTCTATTTTTGAATATTGTTGAACAATTAAAATGTTTTGCCTATGTAATGCATTGTAAGACACATATATAAATAAGCGTTAACTTTTGTGGTTCATCTAAAATCGCCAAATCTATAGATACCACCTAATACTAGTTGATGCTCACGCTTTTTGCGTGGGCTATATTCGTATATAGGTGGTAGGGCGTTTGGCGATGCCTTGATGAACGTAGACGAAGTTTTAGTCCGCGCTTTTTTATTGTCTTTTTTCTGTAGTTTTGGACTAGTAACTAATGTTTAACATATAATTTTTAATGCAATGAAAAAGATTTTTATGCTTTTGGCTGGAATATTATTGTTTGGTTATCAGCCATCTTTTGGAGATGACGGCAACAATTCAGATGAAGAGTTGCCAATAAATTATGTGACAATATCATCTAATGGAACAGAAGTCGCACAAGTCATAGTGCCAACTGAAAATTATGGAGAATGTGAAGTGTTATGGACCACAATAGATGGATTAACGTGCGAAGGACAAGTTATCAGTTACGATAAATTCGCTATAGCCACATTTGTAAACGGTGTTTGGCAGCAGAACAAACACGAGAATTGGGATTCGCCTACAACCGATTCTGGCGGACAAAATATTTCTGGCACTGGCGAAGGAGGGTCAATGTATTATAATTTCAGATATTCCATTGGAACACCAACTACAGAATTTGGCGGTGGTACAATGCAAAATGGTATTTATCAGGGGAATACGATCATTACGAGAAAAGATAATAACGCAACCGCTAATTGTGGTATTTATGAAAATTATTTTGAATTCGATTTTAACGACGGAGCGTGGTTTCAAATATCATTTGATGGAAAAGTTTTATACACATCAGAACTTGTTGTGATAGATAAGTATAGTGATACTTATGGAGTTAGCGTTAAGAATTTTATTCGCACAGACTCTATAATTGAATTTGACTTGATTGATGGAGAATATTCAGAAACGAAATTTGCTCATTATGTTATTGATAATAAAAGTTTCACAACAGATGTAAAAGGGTCTGCAGCCAATTCAGTGAGCATTTACGCCCACGGCAACACCATAATTATTGAAAACGCCACCGAAGAAATCTGCGTTTACGATGCCATGGGACGTTTGATTTGTAGGGACGCAACGCCTTGCGTCCGCAATGAAAAAAATGTCAATGCCGCAGGCGTTTACATTGTGAAGGTTGGCAATGTGGCCAAACGGGTTATGGTGAATTGATAATTCTTGAAAGTATTGATTAAAACGGGTAGGGGCGAATGTTTTTTCGCCCCTACGTGTCTAAATTCGGATTAAAATCTGTTTAAATCGGTTAGCAGAAACATCTATTTTGTATCGGTCATTAATAAAACGAGCCGCAAGAGAAAATCCTGCGGCTCATTTTTATTTTTCTAATAATCAGCATTCTATTTCTTCAGCACAGGGAACAAATATTTATAGATGTTATCCAATTCGGCTTGCAGGTCGGGCGAGTCGGCGGTGATGGCAATCACGGCGTCCTGGTCGGGCATTACAATAATATATTGTCCGCGGGCACCATCGGCGCGGTAGGCGTTGTCGGGGCAGCGCCACATCTGGTAGCCGTAGCCGAGCAGCCAGGCGCAGTTGTCGGTGGTTAGGCCTTTGGCTTCAACTTCATCGGGGCGGGTGCCAGCAGGAACCGACGGCACTTGACATTTCGACGCTTCGGCCACCCATTCGCGGCTCAACAGTTGCTTGCCTTCCCATTGGCCTTGCTGCAGAAACAGTTGGCCGAATTTCAGCATATCTTCAGTCTTGATGTAAAGTCCCCAGCCGCCGCAGTTGATGCCTTGCGGGCTCTCGTCCCAGCGCGGTTTGTCGATGTGAAGCGGCTCGAAAAGGCGAGGGGTGAGGAAGTCCACAACCTTCTGGCCTGTAATCTTTTGCACGATGGCTGACAGCATATAGGTGCCTATTGAGTTGTAGCAATACCACGTGCCTGGCTCTTTGGTGACGGGGTGCGCAAGGAATGCTGAAACCCAGTCAATATTTTCGGAATCCACACCGCGGGTCCGAGGTTCGGTCTCGTGGCCGCAGTTCATTGTGAGCAGGTCGTGGACAGTCATAGCTTTCAGATTGTCAGACACTTCGTCGGGCAGTTGGTCGGGGAAGAAACTGATGACCTTGTCGGTAACCTTCAGTTTGCCATCGTCGACAAGCATTCCGACGGCTGTTGCGCAGAACGATTTGCTCACCGAGTGCATCACGTGAGCCGAGTCGGCGGCACCGCCGTTCATCCATCGCTCATACACCACTTTCCCGTGTTGGGCAATCATCACGCTTTGCAGCGTAACGCCATCCACAGAGTCGGTGTGGGCGATTAGCGCATCTGCCGCAGCAGTGATGTCAGCCACAGCATTGCCGCGCGGCATTTGTCCGTTGTCCGCCTGTTTCGGCGAGTTTGCGCACGATTGCGTCAGCACCATTGCCGCCGACGCGATGAAAAGAGAAATAGCTCTCATAGTAAGAATGTTTTAGACGGAAATTCAGCCGCATCGGCCAAATGCCCAGTTATGAATATTTTAAAGCGGTTCTGCAAAACCTTCGCAAAAACCGACTTAAAAATAGTGAATGTGCGGAATTTTGCAATTGTTATCACTAAAACCTTCTACTTCAACTTATACTCGTAATTCGTGAAAATCTTCTTCACCTTAACAAAATAAATCAGCGTGCCGACGGTGGCAATTGCGGCAAGCGTGTCTGACACAGGCATACTCAACCAAACGCCGGTGAGTCCGAGACCGCCAACGCGTGGCAGAATGAGCAGTGCGGGAATGAGGAAGATGAGCTGGCGCGTCATCGACAGAACGAGCGCGATTTTCGGGCGACCAATCGACTGGAAGAAATTACTTGTAACCATTTGAATACCAACAATGGCGAAGGCGGCTAGGGCGATTCGCAGGCCGTGAGCCGACAGTTCAATCAGTTGCGCATCGGTGGTGAACATCGAAGCGATGAGTCGCGGCGATAACTCGCTTGCCAGGAAGCCGAGAATGGTGACCGACGAGCCACAGACTAGCGTCAGCTTGAAAACCTGCTTTACGCGGTCGAGGTTGCGGGCACCGAAGTTGAAGCCTGCAATAGGCTGCATTCCTTGCGTGAAGCCAGCCACAATCATTGCAATCAGGTTCAGAAGGCTGTTGATGATGCCGAACGCGCCAATGGCGAAATCGCCGCCATAGATGCCAAGACTGCGGTTCATAATCACAACAACCATACTGGCGCACAGCAACATAGCAAAGTTGGGCAGACCAATCGACAAAATGTTCGACACAATTTTGCCTTTCAATTTGAAGCAGCCTGGCTCAAAATGCAGCGGTTTTTCGTGGTTCATAAAGTGTTGAAGGACAATGATTGTACCCACAATCTGTCCGCACAGTGTTGCCAGCGCCGCACCACGGATGCCCCAATGGAACACAAAAATGTATATTGGTGCAAGTATGACATTTATGGCCACGGTGGTGAGCGTGATGTACATCGATTTCTGCGGATAGCCAGATGCACGCATTATGTGGTTCAGTCCCAGATAGATATGAACCAACAGATTGCCGATAAACGCAATTTCCATAAATTCGCGGGCGTAGGGCAGGGTATTCTCGCTCGCGCCCATCAGCATCAGAATGTCATCAAGAAAAATGTATCCGAACACCGATGTGATGATGCTTAATATGATGTTGAGAATGAAAGCGTTACCGAGTGTGCGGACAGCATCTTCATCGTTGCGCTGTCCCATATAAATCGACACCATTGTTGATGCGCCAACGCCAATCATCGCGCCAAAAGCAGCGAAAAAGTTCAGCAGCGGCAGTGTGAGAGCAAGGCCCGAAATGGCGTACGGCCCCACGCCCTGACCGATAAAGATTCGGTCGACAACGTTGTAGATTGATGATGCCGCCGTGGCGATGATAGCCGGCAGCGAGTATTGAAAGAGCAGCCGCCCGATGCTGGCTGTTCCGAGTTCTTTTGCAGCGTTTTCCTTCGTCATAGTGCTTCTAAAAAATCGCGCAAAATTCCGAAAAAAACTTGAAATGGCGAGTTCTTCCGGCAGAGAAAAATGATTGTTGTTTGGCTATTGATAATCAAATACTTGCGCTTAAGACGCAATTTGAACCTATTTTATTTAATCAGTCGCGCATATTCGGTCCGGCCATTGCCATCGACAATTTCAATAATATGTAATCCATTGGTAATCTGACTTATATCTATGCTCGCAGATGAACTGTCGCATGCGGTTTCCAATTCTAAAATACCGCTTGCGCTATATATCCTTACCACGGAAATAGTGCTTTTACTGTTGATGTAAATTGTTGATAATGCGGGTGATGGATATATAATCGTATTTCGTTCGGGCTTTTCGGCCGTTTGGGTGCCATCATCGGTTTCATTATTGTATTTTTCGTTGTAAAGAGCAATTGCCCTGTCGGCGGCAAGTGTCAGTTCGTGCAGATTTTCGGCGGCCAGCACGGCAAATGCGACTTCGGTAGTGTCGAGTGCGGCAATTCGTGTGCGACTGCTAGAGAGCATCATTGCAAGGTCGATGTTGTCGGTTGTTGAAGCGGGGCGCGCCTGGTTCATCGCAATCCATTTCTGCTCATCGTTGAAATCGTCTTTAATATTGATGCTCTGACTCTTATCGCCAATTTCAAATGCGTATGGCGTGGCATTTCCGTTTGTCAGCAGGCAAATGCCGCCATACAACCCAATCTCGCCGGTGTTGTAGATGTAGGCCAGGCGCCGTGTGGCATCGTATTCAATCTTGTTGGTCAGGCTGTTAACAACATCCCAATCGAAGTAAAGCCCAACGCTTGCGTTGTCGAAATTCTCATTTTCAGAGTTGACAATCTGATATTTGCAAATCATGGCGGTGGGTAGGTTTTTGCTGTCGAAAATGTAATCCTGCAATACTTTGATGCCGTTAATGTCGCTGGACTTTATTGTTGATTTTATGTGCGTTACATTGCCGGTGGTTGTCGTTTCGGGTCGTCCGTTGACAGCCGCGAACTGATTGTCGGTTTGGAATGCGCTTGCGATTTGCAAGCTGTCGAGAGCCAGCATCAGTGCACCGTCGCTAACCAGATTTTGCGTTTGCTGGTAGGTGAAACCGATGCCCGATTGCGCGTCGTAGTCGTAAATGCCGATTTTTCCGTTGTCGGCTATGGTGGTTTGCATCTCGCCCCATTCAATGTTGCGGAACGACGGATTGGCTTGCAGCTCAATTGTTTGTGTGGCGGAATACCCGTCGGCGCTGAATTTGAACGAGAAAGGAATCGTGGCGTTGTATGGCAGCGAATCGGCCAGCACGGCTGTAAATGAACACTCTTCGCGTTTCATATGGGCAATCAAAACGGTTTCCCACGAGCCGTTGAGTATGGTCGCGCTGCCATCGGGCGATTCCATCGTGACTCTTACGTTTCGGGCATTTTCCAGGAAGTTGCAGAGCGTCAGTTCAATGTTGACTTTGCTGCCGGCCACGAATTCGTCACCTTCACCTGTGAAAGCATAGTCGGTTATCCTTATTGATGGTGATGAGTTGTCGGTTATGGCACGCAGAATGTTGATGCGTCCCGAGCCCATTTTGCCAGCATATTTGGCGTTGGCCGGAATTGTGTCGATGTTGTCGGCTGTGGCGCGCAGAAGTTCGCCAATCTGCACGGCATTCATTTTCGGCCTGGCCGCCCACACAAGTGCGGCAGCGCCTGCAACAATGGGTGAAGCAAACGATGTGCCGCTGCTCGACTGGTATTTGTCGCCGTTGGCGGTAGAGTAGATGCCTTCGCCTGGTGCGGCCACGTCGATGCGGTGGCTGAATGTTGAGTTGTTCCATTTAGTGTCGGCAGAGTTGGTGGCGCAGACGCTAATCACGCCTTCGCATGACGCCGGATAGTATTTGACATCAGTTCCGGTGTTGCCTGCGGCTGCAACAACCAGACAACCACGGCTTTGCGCATATTTGATGACATCGTCGCACAACTGGCTTTTGGCCGGCGAGCCCCACGAACAGTTGATTATTCTGCAGCCGTGGTCGGCGGCATACACAATGCCTTCATATCCGGTGGTCAGAGCGCCGCTTTCGTCGTTGGCTATTTTAATTGGTAGGAATTTTGTTTTTCCGCCAACACCTGCAATGCCGGTTCCGTTGCCAGTCATCGCGCAGGCGGCACCTGCCACAAACGTTCCGTGTATGCTCGACGGGTTCGACGGGTTGTTGTCGTTGTTGCCCATATCCCAACCGCGAAAGTTGTCGGTGTAGCCGTCGCCATCATCATCGATTCCGTTGATGGGGTCGGCATAATTATACTTGATGCTGCCTGCCAAGTCTTGGTGATAAACATCAAATCCGGTGTCGATAATGCCGATGACAATGTTTGTGTCGCCTTGTGTAATGTCCAGTGCTTCAAAAGCTTTGATGATGCCAAGATGATATTGCCGGTCGATGAGCGGGTCGTCGGGTGTTTCAAAAAGTTCGGGAATATAATAGGGCTCGGCATATTCAATTCCTTCCATTTGTGACAGTTTCCGCGCAATCACAGCCGGACTTGCATTTCCTTCATATTCAATGCGGATGATGCGGTTCAGTTCGGCCGTAAAACGGTCCTGTTTCTTCGTCTGGAACATTCTGGCAACCCGCCGCATTTTAGCGTTGCATAAATATTCAAATTGAGTCGGAAGATTTGTGGCCGCTTTCCCACTGCTGAATTTAACTACAACAGTGCCAGGCAGATACTGTGGGCTCTGGGCTTGCAATTCCAGGCCCGTCACAACAGCCAAAATTGTCAGTAAGGCGAGTTTTCTCATCGCATTAGAATTAAAAGCGCAATTTACCAAATCTATTGCAGACGTCGCTGTTTTGTGGCCGAACTTGAGAAAAATGTTGATAAAAGTGCATTTTCGGCAAGTATAATGTTTCAAGTTATGCTAATTGATTTATATTTGTACTAACAAAATCTCTTGAAATTAAAAACTGAACAGATGAATTGTATAATTATAGACGATGATTTGTTGAGCCGCAAGGTGCTCGAAGGTCTGATTGAAAAGTCTGATTCTCTGAATCTTATAGGTTCGTACGAAAATCCTGTCGATGCTTTTAAGGCTTTTGATATGCCGGAGCCGATTGATTTGATTTTCCTTGATATGGAAATGCCCGAAATGAACGGTCTCGACTTCATCAACACTCTCGACAACCCACCAATGGTGATTATCGTGTCGGGGCAGGAAAAATACGCCATCGAGTCGTATGAGTACGATGTGATTGATTATCTGCTCAAACCGGTGTCGCTGCAGCGTTTTTTCAAGGCTGTCAACAAGGCGCAGTCGCTTTATCAGGACAAGGAAAGCGTGGCCAAATATCCCGACGAGATTTTCATCAAGAAGAAAAATTCAACACTTGTCCGCATCAAATACGCTGATATTCTGTGGGTTGAAGCGCTTGAAAACTATGTCACGGTGAACACTTTCAAAGAAAAATTCACCATTCACTACACCATGAAGGCCATTGAAGGCAAGTTGCCTATGTCGAAGTTCAAACGCGTTCACCGCTCATACATCGTTAACGTTGGACAGATTGACTATATCGAAGAGAGCAACGTCATAATGCGTACAGAATCAGGCCCGAAACTGATACCAATCGGCAAGTCGTACCGCGACACGCTGATGGACGACCTGAATACCATAACTTCAAAATGATTTGTAATCAAGCCAAATACATCAAAGCCTGCATTTTGTGGGCTTTGTTTGTTTTTGGCGGCAATTTTTCACAATTCGCTGCGTTTTGATTTTCGCAATGAACAGAATTCGCATCATATTTCTTATCGCCGCACTTGCAATGTGGCGTTCAGTGTCGGCCGGTGAGCCCGACAATGCCTATTTTGCCGACGCCGAAAAACAGATTGTCGGTGTGGCAGCGCAGCTGTCGGCAAGCCGCTACAACGATGCGGCGCAAGACAGTCTCGGCAAGAATCTGAACACGTTTCTCGGAACGGTGTTAAAGCACGAAGACTCGTTCCGTTATCCGTTCGACAGTTTGCAGACCGATATCAGCAAGGTTGTTTCGCCCGATGGCCGTGTGCGGATTTTTACGTGGTTCACGGTTGGCGATGCTGGCAACTATCGATATTTTGGCTATTTGCAGTATAATGACAAGCAGGCTCAGAAAGTCCGGCTGTTTGAATTGAACGATAACGGCGCCAATGTTGAAAATTATGACAATATGACACTTACGCCACAAAATTGGCGCGGAATGCTTTACTACGGTATTATCGAGAAAAAATATCAAGGTGAATTGATTTACACTCTGTTGGGGTGGGATGGCTGCGGGCTATACACCACACGCAAAATCGTTGAGCCGCTCACTTTCACAGACAAGGGGCAGCCGCGTTTCGGCAAATCGATGATAAAAGTAGGTCGCAAAAAGATGAAACGCCTTGTGTTTGAGTATAATAAACGCGCTACAATGATGATACAGTACGATGAGAATCTCGACTTGATAGTTCTCGATCATTTGGCCGTTATGGGCACGCAAGACACTAGCAATCCGATGTTTTTAGGCCCCGATATGTCATACGACGCGCTCAAGTTCGAAGATGGAATGTGGTTCTATCAGACAAACATCAAATACCAACGGCCTGCGGTGAAGGGGAAAAAACGATAGGCGGAATTCGCGTCTATCTTTTTGAAGAGTATAATCTGTTAATTAGTAGTTATTTGTGTTCAAAAACGGACTGTGGTCTGCACTTTTGTCAGCCTGCAGCAGCGCGGTGTGCCAAAGTTGCCGAAAGTTGCGCGTGGCACAGTGTTTGACAACCTGAATGCGCGTAAAATTGAAATTCATAACTAAAAAATATAAAACTATGCAAACAGGTAAAATTGGTGTTACAAGTGAGAACATCTTCCCAGTAATCAAGAAGTTCCTTTATTCCGACCACGAGATTTTCCTTCGTGAGATTGTGGCAAACGCCGTCGATGCAACTCAGAAAATGGTTGCCGTGGCCGCAAAGGGGGATTATAAGGGCGAACTGACCGACAAAACCGTTCGTGTGTCGGTGAACAAAGGCAACAAGACGATTGTTGTTTCCGACCACGGAATTGGAATGACTGAAGAAGAAATCGATAAGTATATCAATCAGATAGCTTTCTCAAGTGCGGGCGAGTTTCTCGATAAGTACAAAGACAACATCGGTGCCATCATCGGCCACTTTGGCTTGGGATTCTATAGCGCCTTTATGGTTTCGGAGCGTGTCGATATTATCACAAAATCGTACAAGGAAGGCTCGAAAGCCGTGAAATGGAGCTGCGACGGCAGTCCTGAGTTTACGCTCGAAGATGCTGAAAAACAGGATTTTGGTACCGATATCGTTATGCATATCGATGCCGACAGCGAAGAGTTCCTTGACGAGAGCCGAATCAACCAATTGCTGACCAAATACTGCAAGTTCCTGCCTGTTCAGATTGCGTTTGGCAAGGAGCAGGAGTGGAGCGACAAAGAGAAGAAAATGGTTGATACTGACAAAGATAAGATTATCAACAACACCACGCCTGCGTGGACTCGCAAGCCTGCCGACCTGAAAGATGAAGACTATATGAACTTCTATCACGAACTTTATCCTGGCCACGAAGACCCGCTGTTCTATATCCACCTGAACGTCGATTATCCGTTCAATCTGACTGGTATTCTGTATTTTCCGAAAATCAAGAACAATATCGAGATTCAGAAGAACAAAATCCAACTTTACTGCAATCAGGTTTTCGTAACCGACAGCGTGGAAGGCATTGTGCCAGAGTTTCTTACCTTGCTTCACGGCGTCATCGACTCGCCCGACATTCCGCTGAACGTGTCGCGTAGTTACCTGCAGGCCGACTCGAATGTGAAGAAGATTTCGAGCCATATCACCAAAAAAGTGGCCGACCGTCTGGAAGAAATCTTCAAAAACGACCGCCCGCAGTTCGAGAGCAAGTGGGACAATCTGAAACTCTTTATCGAGTACGGAATCCTGACCGACGAGAAATTCTATGAGCGCGCAAAGAACTTTGTGCTGCTGAAAAATATTGAAGGTAAATACTTTACGCTCGACGAGTACGAAACACTTGTCAAGCCGAACCAAACCGACAAGAACGACACAAAAGTCTATCTCTACGCCACCGACAAGGATGCGCAGTACACCTACATTGAGAGCGCCAAAGCCAAAGGTTACGATGTGCTGATGCTTGACGGTCAGTTAGATATGCACTTTATTGGTTCGCTTGAGCAGAAGTTGGAGAAGACACGTTTCGCCCGCGTCGATGCCGATGTTATCAGCCGTCTGATTCAGAAGGACGACCAACCGCAAGCCAAAATCGAGGAGGCCGACCGCAACAATCTGATTCAGGTTTTCAACGCCGTAACGCCCGACAAGAGTTACTTCATTGTTGAGTTCGAAGACCTTGGCGCCGACGCCAAACCGCTGATGATTACGCAGAACGAGTTTATGCGCCGTATGAAGGACACCGCCGCTTTGAGCGGAATGAACTACTACGCCGATATGCCCGACAACTTCAACTTGGTTGTGAACACGGCTCACCCGCTGATTTCAAAAGTGCTTGACGCAGAGAAAGATGCGCTGGGCTCGGCTCTGGCTGAAATCGACACAAAGATTGAGCCTTTGAACAAGCAGAAAGCCGACCTTGAGGCTCAGAAGATAGACAAGAAGGAGGAAGAGATTCCGCAGGCTCTGAAGGACCAAATTGCCGACGTCGAGAAACAGATTAACACTCTGCGCGATGAGAAGGACGCAAAACTGAAAGAGTTCGGCAAATCTACACCGCTTGTAAAACAACTTGTCGACCTTGCACTGTTGGCCAACAATATGCTGAAAGGCGAGGACCTGAACGTATTTGTGAACCGCAGCGTGGAGTTGCTTCAAGGCAAGTAATTGAATATTAGGTATTGAAAAAAGGAGTGTGGCAAGTGTTGTTGCATTCCTTTTTTTGTTATGTTTGTTTAATTATTAACTAATAAAAATATTAAAAAATGAAAAGATTTTTTAGTTTAGGCTTGATTGCCACAGTGTTAGCAGCATTTGCTTTTACAAGTTGCTCTAAAGATGATGACGATGACAGCATCGTTGGAAAATGGGAATATACTTCTACAAAAATTGAAGGTAATGAATACTCAAAAACTTATGATCGGGAGGAAGGTGAATCAGAAATCTTTGAATTCAAAAGTGATGGCACTTGCGTTAATACAACAGAGTATGATGGTGATATAGATGTTGTTACGGGAAAGTACACAACAAGTGGCAATACTCTATCGATTATAGATGACGAGGATGGAGATGAATATAAAATAAAATTTTCAGTGTCGGGGAACACTCTTACTTTGTATGAAGAGGGTTACTACGATCTAAAGGAAGGCGAGTTTTGCGAAACGCAACCGGCTGGCGAGAACTATGTAAAGGTGAAAATGTCAATGATATATAAACGTAAGTAATAATTGCTTTAAAATCAGCCAAAACTGTTGGTTGCCTTCAGTTTTGGCTGATTTTTTTTGTCCGAATTCTATCCAAAAAACAATATTGTAAAGTCTTTTTTTTGCACCAAAGGCAATCTTGCAAAGTCTTTTTCTTGACATAAAACAATCTTGGAAAGTCTTTTTCTTGCATCAAAAGCAATCTTTGAAAGTCTTTTTTTTGTTGTTGACAATACTGAAATCGGCCACTACAACCGCATTCCGTTGTGGACGTTCGGTTTGCTGTACTGATTTTCAGACTAAAAAAGGTGCTTTGTCCCCGCAAACCATCGTTTCGTTGACCGCAGGGCGCCATTAGTAAATGAGAGACTCTACGGTTTCGTAGTTTTTCTTACATTTACAAGTTAATTTATGCTATGATAGTTATCGATTTGTTATCGGATGTGATTCCGGCTCTGCATAAGACAGACACTGGCACCAACGCGCTTAATTGGATGGACGTGTTTAAGGTGTCGCATCTGCCGGTTGTTGATGGCAGCGAGTATCTGGGGTTGGTCTCGGAACAGGAGATTTACGATATGAACAATCCCGATGATGCTATTGACAGCCAAATACGAGTGATGACGCGCCCGTTTATATATGATAATCAGCATATTATTGAAGCATTGCAGCCTTTTGCCGAGAATAATCTGTCAGTTCTGCCGGTTCTTGATGTCGAAGATAAATATTTGGGAGTCATTACTTTGCCCGACCTTTCGCACGAGCTTGCGCAGATGGTTTCAAATGGCGGACGCGGTGCGATTATTGTGCTTGAGATGAGCGTGCGTGACTATTCATTGAGCCAAATTTCGCAAATTGTTGAAGGCAACGATACGAAGATTGTCAGCTTGTTCGTGCAGAACCATTCCAAAACCGACAATATTTATGTGACAATCAAATTCAATCGCACCGATATTTCGCCTGTTATTCAGACATTTGAGCGCTACAGCTACCGAATTGTGCAGGTATTCTCGAGCGACCGCGAATTTGATTCGATGCTAGAGGACCGTTACAATTCCTTTATGAAATTCTTGAGCATTTAGTGAGCCGACTGACTTTTATATTCTTTGCTATTGCGCTGACAATCAGCTTTTTCGCTGCTGATGCGCAGCAACGTGACTCTTCCGCAATAACTTCCGATTTTTTTGTACGCGACATTATGATTGCCGGCAACCGGAAAACAAAAGAGTTCATTGTCAGGCGCGAACTGCTTTTCACTGAAGGAGATACACTGCAAGCCGATGCTGCCGATGCTGTTTTGTTGCGCTCAAAGGAGAATCTGCTCAATACATCGCTATTTAATTATGTCACAATAAGTTTGATTGACCTGAACGAGCACGAAAAACAGGTGCTTGTGATGCTCGAAGAGCGCTGGTATTGGTGGCCTTACATCATTTTTGAGCAAGCCGACCGCAATTTGAGCGCCTTTTTTAAAGATGGCGACTGGAAGCGCATCAACTATGGTTTGATGCTGATAAACAATAACTTCCGTGGTCGAGCCGAAACGCTGAAAGTGAAATTCCGTTTGGGCTACAAAAAGCAGTTTCAAATTTTCTACGATTTTCCCTATATCACTGCTGATAAAAAGCACGGGCTGGCCGTTCAACTTTCGTTGTACAGACAGAATGAGTTGCGTTATGCCACCGACAGCTGCAAGCCGCTCTATTTCCGCAACGACAAGCATCAAGTAATTGATAATCAGGATTTGTTTCTGTTCTACACTTTCCGCCCGAAATACGACGTAAGGCACATTCTTACAGCAGGTTACGCCCACGCCAATGTGGCCGATACGATAATTGCGTTGAATCCTGATTATTTTGGCATTCAAACGTCTAATACACAGTATTTTAAACTGGCTTATACGTTCGATTGGGATACCCGCGACTATAAATTTTATCCGTTGAAAGGTCACAATGTGACGCTCGAAGTTGGAAAAATTGGACTCAATCTGCTTGATAATGAGCTTGATGGTTCGTGGTACACACGACTGTCGGCCTACAAATATTTCGATTTGGGGCATCGGTTCTATGCCGGTTTTGGCGGTCTGGCCAAATATTCGCCCGGCAAGCCGCAGCCTTACTACACCGAGCAGGCTTTGGGCTATCTTGACTATCTGCGCGGATTTGAGTATTATGTGATTGACGGTCAGAGGTTTGCTACGGGCCGCGCTTTCGCAAAGTTCGCGCTCGTGCCAATGCGTATCAAGAAGATTGACAGCTGGTCGTGGGACGAGTTCAACAAGGTGCATTACAGCTTTTATTTGAATATGTTTGTCGATGCCGGTTATGTTGACGATGTTCGCACAGGAACCAATAACTATCTGTCAAACAAACTGTTGACAAGTGCCGGCATCGGACTCGATATGATAACATATTATGATATTGTTTTCCGGCTCGAAGGCACGCTCTCGCGTCAGGGAAAGAGTGGGGTATATGTTCACGTTTTAAAAGCGTTCTAATTGATAATAAATAAAATATTACGATGAAACACTTCTTCTTATTCTTGTCTTTTTCGGTTTTGTTCGCTTCGTGCCGGCTGGCGGAGAGTGGCGCACCGACATTGGAACAGAAAGCGGCTCAAATGCTTATGGTTGGCTTCCGCGATACGGCCATAACGGCTGAGAGCGATGTGACACAATGGCTGCGCGACTATCAGATTGGCGGCGTCATCTTGTTTGAGTACGATTCGCCGTCGAAAAGCCGCCCGCGCAACATCACATCGCCCGCACAACTTAAAAGTCTGACCGACAGCCTGAAACGTTTTTCACCAACACCGCTTTTCATTGCTGTTGACGAAGAGGGCGGCAACGTTTCGCGACTGAAAACGCGGTACGGTTTCGAGCCGACTGTTACGCCGCAATATTTGGGAACGCTTGATAATGAGGATTCTACGCGTTTCTATGCTCGCCGTATCGCGCAAGCGTGCCGCAATATGGGGTTCAACGTCAATTTTGCGCCATCGGTTGATGTCAATGTGAATCCTGATTGCCCGATAATTGGCAAATTCGGACGCTCGTTTTCAGCTGACGCAGAGGTGGTTGCGCGCAACGCACGGTGGTTTGTTGACGAGCACAGCAAGCTGGGCGTTCTTTGCTCGCTGAAGCATTTTCCCGGCCACGGCAGCTCGGTGAGCGACACGCATCTAGGCCTTGCCGATGTTACTGAAACGTGGACAAACGCCGAATTGCTGCCTTATTGGCTGCTTTTGCGCGACTCGCTGCCTGCGGCGGTAATGACATCGCACATTTTCAACCGCACCATCGACAGCCTTTATCCGGCAACGCTTTCAGCCGCCACGCTTTCAATGTTGCGCAATTCGTTGCAGTTCAATGGTTTGGTCTTTTCCGACGATATGATGATGAACGCCATCAGCAAGTTCTATGGCTTGGAAGAAGCAATTTGTCTGGCCATCAATGCCGGAGTCGATGTGCTGATATTTTCAAACAATATTGACACATATAATCCTGATATAGTGAAAGATGCTGTCAGCATAATTGTCAGGCTTGTGGGCGACGGAAAAATCAGCAAAGAGCGGATTGACCAATCGTATCAGCGGATTATGGAAGCTAAAAAGTTGTTCGTGCGTTAAATGGAAACGGCCTTCAATTGGGAGTTGAAGACCGTTTCGAAAGATTGCAGACGGGGAATCTGCTTTAGCAACTAATAAAAAACCAAATTATGAAAAGTCATTTCTGTTTCATTAACGATGCAAATATACGCCGGACTTCGCTGCCGGCTGGTTAAGAACAGGTTAAAAAGAGTTAACGAAACGTTAAACCGTGCGGAAAGTGCCGCAGGAACGATAAATTTGCATCGCCGGTTCCGAAAAAATCGGCTTTTGACTAATTTTGACAAAAAATCTAAAGCAGTGAAACGACAACGTTTTTCGGGCATTCTGGCGCTGATGATAATATCGCTTTTCGGCATCATCGCCGTGCAGATTTTCTGGGTGCGCAAGGCCATCTCGGTGCGCGACGAGCAGTTTGCGCAGCACGTCAACTTTGCTTTGCAGAATGCGGCTTTCCGCATCGAGCGCAATCAGAACGCCTTTTTCATTTCGAATTTTATGTCGGGAATGGCGGGCAAGGCGCGCAACCGTCAGGAGGAGTCGCTCATTATGACGTTGAGCGATTTCGGCAACCGCAGCAAGGAGCACGTCATCGACCTTTCGAAAATGAAGAAGGAGAGAAACGGCAATACCGAAACTTATAGTTATCAGATTGATACTGTGGTTGATGGCGGAAATGTGTCGTTCCAAGCCTACTCGTCGGTCACGCAGCCCGACGGCCAAGGCGGCTGGGGGCGCGCTGGGATGGAGCAACTGATGGAGCAGATGCTCTTCGAGTTCAACATCAAAGACCGCCCAATCAGCGAGCGCGTCGATTTCACAACCATTAAGCCCACTCTGGCCTTCGAGTTCCGTAACGCAGGCATCGACCTTCCGTTTGAGTTCGCTGTCACCGACAGCAAAGGCGTGCCTTACGAGAATCTGAAATCGAAGGGCTATAAAAGCCAAAAACGGACGTTCAAGACAAGTCTGTTCCCGAACGATTTCGCGCAGCACGACGAGAAACTTTCAGTCTATTTTCCCGACCGTCGCAACGTGATATACAGTTCGGTGATGCTGCCAATCTGGGGCTCGGTTTTGTTCACAACTATCATATTGATAACATTTTGGGTGACAATTCGCACAATGGTCGATCAGAAACGCACGTCGGAAGTGAAGACCGATTTTGTGAACAATATGACGCACGAGTTCAAGACGCCGCTGGCCACTATTCAGTTGGCTGCCGATTCAATCACGTCGCCGTCGGTGATTGGCGACCCCGAGAAAATTCAGCGTTTCACAAGCATTATTAAGGAGGAGAACCGCCGAATGAACCGTCAGGTGGAGACGGTGCTGCAAATGTCGATGCTCGACAAGAAAGACTTTAATCTGAACTTGCAACCCACTCACGTTCAGCCGTTTATTGAGAAGGCGGTGAGCAATATCAGCCTTCAGGTTGAGCACCGTGGCGGCACAATCAAACTTGTCAACAATGCCAAAAACGATTTTGCCCGCGTCGACCAATCGCACTTTATCAATGTGATTTACAACCTGTTGGACAATGCCAACAAATACTCAATCGATACGCCGCCCGACATAACCGTCACCACCCGCAACATTGGCACCGACCTGCTTATCTCGGTGAGCGACAAGGGAATAGGTATGGACAAGGAGACGCAGGAGAAGGTGTTCGAGAAGTTCTACCGCCACCCGACGGGTAACGTGCACACTGTCAAAGGGTTCGGGCTCGGATTGAGTTACGTGAAGGCCATTGTGCTCTCGTGCAAGGGCGAAATCAAAGTGTCGAGTCAGAAAGGCGAGGGGAGCACCTTCGAAATCTGGCTGCCGACAATCGATGAAAACGTTGAATCATAAATACTTACAGATATGTCAAAGCAACAGATTCTTTTGGTTGAGGACGATGTGAATTTCGGCTCGGTGCTGCGTTCGTTCCTGGAAATGAACGATTTGGACGTTACGCTTGTCGATGATGGCCTGAACGCGGTGTCCACCTTCAAGGCAGGTCAGTTCGACCTTTGCATTCTTGATGTGATGCTGCCGCACGTCGACGGCTTCACCATTGGTGCCGAAATCAAGCAGTTGAAGCCCGCCACGCCGATTATCTACCTGACTGCCAAGAATATGAAGGAAGATATGATTAAAGGCTACAAGATTGGTGCCGACGATTATATCACCAAACCATTTGATTCTGAACTGCTTATCTATAAGATAAAAGCCATTCTGAAACGCACGCCCGCAAGTCAGCAGCCCGATAATTCTGTTGAGGAACTGACGATTGGCCGCTATGTGTTCAACGTGAAAAACCGCACACTGACGTTTGAGGACGGCTCGCAAACCAAACTCTCGCCCAAGGAAGCGGAACTGCTATGCTTTCTGAATCAGAACGTTAACAACGTTGTTGACCGCAATCTGACGCTCGAGAAAATCTGGGGCGAGACGGGCTATTTCACCGCCCGCAGTATGGACGTTTTCATCACCAAACTGCGCAAATACCTGAAATCCGACCCGAACATTGAGATTACCAATGTTCACGGAACAGGGTATATTTTGGGGGTGAAAGGGTAGATGTGAACACAAAAGCAAAGTTTTAACATCATTCCCTAAACCAAAAAAAGTCCCATTCCATTAAGAATGAGACTTTTGCGGTAGAAAGAATCTGTCTGCAATCAGCATTCAGTTGTTGTATTTGTTACTTCAACCACTTATCCAACCACGCAAAGAACGTCCGCTGCCAAAGGATTCCGTTTTGCGGTTGCAGAACCCAGTGGTTCTCGTCGGGGAAGATGAGCAGTTCGGCAGGCACGCCGCGTAGTTTGGCCGCCGCAAACGCCGCCATTCCCTGCGAAGCCAGAATGCGGTAGTCCTTCTCGCCGTGAATGCACAGAATGGGCGTATCCCACTTATCCACAAACAAATGCGGGGAGTTGGCGTACGAGCGTTGTGCCACTTCGTTGGTCTTGTCCCAGAAGGGACCGCCAATGTCGTGATTCTCAAACCACATCTCTTCGGTCTCAAGATACTGCTGCTCAAAGTTGAACATTCCGTCGTGGGCAATGAAGGCCTTGAAGCGCTTCTCGTGGTGGCCCGCAATCCAGTAAACCGAATAGCCGCCGAAACTTGCGCCCACGCAGCCCAAATGGTCGGTGTCAACCCACGGCTCCTTGCTGTAGGTGTCGATAGCCGTGAAATAATCCTGCATACACAGGCCGCCGTAGTCGCCGCTAATCTCCTCGAGCCACTCGCTGCCGAAGCCGTACAAGCCGCGGCGGTTGGGCGCCACAATAATATAATCGTTGGCGGCCATTATCTGGAAATTCCATCGATAACTCCAGAACTGACTTACAGGACTTTGCGGACCGCCCTCGCAGTAGAGCAGCGTGGGGTATTTCTTTTTCGGGTCGAATTTTGGCGGATAGATAACCCACACGTGCATCTGCTGGCCATCGACAGTGGGCATCCAACGCTCTTCAACGCGGCCAAAGTCCATCTGGTCGAGCAGCGGCTTGTTCTCGAAAGTAATCTGCTGCTGGCTTCCGCCGACGGGGTCAACCACGTAAATGTCGTTCGGCGCGCTCATTGAGTGGCGGACGGCCACTAGTTTGTCGCCAGCCACGGCAACCGATTCGTAGTCGTGCTGGCCTGTGGTTATCTGTTTGAACATCTTCGATTTAATGTCGGCATTATAGATTTGTACCGTGCCGTGCTGGCAACTGATTAGGTAAATGCTGTTGCCGTCGGCGCTCCAGGCAAACTGCTCGCAACTCTGGTCCCAGCCTTCGCTTACATCGGTGCGTTGGCCAGTGGCTAACTCAATGACCATCAGGCGGTTCTTGTCCGACTCGCAGCCGTCGCGCTCCATACTTTGGAAGGCCATCAGCGTGCCGTCGGGCGAGAAAGCGGGGTTAATATCGTAGCCCATCATCCCTTCGGTCAGGTTGCGGACGGTTTTCGCCGCAGCGATATCGTAAAGGTAAATATCTGAATTTGTTGATATTGCGTACTCAAGGCCTGTCTTTTTGCGGCAGGTGTAGGCAATGGTCTTGCTGTCGGGCGAGAAGGCAATCTGCTCCACGCCGCCGAACGGCTTCATCGGACACTCGTAAGGCTCGCCTTCGAGAATATCGCGCTCGTTGGTGGTCTTAACTCCGTCGTAATCAACCAGGAACGGGTGCGGAACGGTCTCAACCCACTCGTCCCAGTGCTTGAACATCAGGTCGTCGATTATCCGCCCCGACGATTTCGGCAGGTCGGGATAGACATCGACCGTGCGCTGGCCGTATTTGACGTCGGCAATGAAAAGGATTTTCGAGTCGTCGGGCGCGTAAAGGAAGTCCGACACGCCGCCTTCGTGGTTGGTCACCTGCGTGCGGTTGGTGCCGTCGGGGTTCATCTCCCAAATCTGCATCTGTCCGCTCTCCGACGAAAGGAAAGCCACGCGGCTGCCGCCCTTAACCCATTTGGCGCCGTACTCGCTCTTGGCCGAAAGGGTTATCTGTTTGTTGTCGGTACCGTCGGTGTTGACAACGAAAATCTCGCGGTTGCTCTTGTTCTGCTCAACGCTGTAGTAGGTGACGCCGTAGAGCACCCGTGTTCCGTCGGGACTGACTTGTGCGTCGGCCAGGCGCCCAAGTGCCCACAAGGCTTCGGGCGACATCCGTCGGTTCTCGATTTTCAGTTGGCTGCGGCCGATAATCGGTCCGTCGCCCGTGCTGCACGCTGCGGCAGTTGCTGCTAATGCCATAATTGCTAATGATTTGAAGTTCATATTCGGTTTGTTTTAGCGTTTAGGCAAAGATAAATTAATAATTGATGGATTGATTATAGAAACAAAAAAGGCCATCCCGAAGGACAGCCTTTTTATGAGTCTTAATGTGAGTTTATTTGCTTGTTTTCACAAACTTACCCGTCCACACATTTCCTTCGGCATCAGAAATTTGAACAATGTAAATATCGTTACTCCAGTTGGCAACATCAATGGTTTCGAGTTCAGGAACGAAGTCGGTTGAGAAAACTTCGATGCCTTCCGATGTGTAGATGGCAATGTGTCCATAGCCCGTGGCGCAAACAGGAACGCTGATGTTTAGTACATCTGTTGCAGGATTGGGATAAATTGTAATCCTTTCGGCCAGAGCATCTCCGATAGCAGTCGTGCCAACCGTAAGTTTGCAGGTTACTATGCTGTCGCAGCCATTGGCGGTTTTACCTTTGAAAGTAAGTGTTTGGCTTTCTGTGTATGTTTTACCGTCAACAGGCCAGAGGTATTCAGTTGCAACTGTCACTGGGTCGAGTTCTGTTTGTGAACTTTTGTTGATTATAAGATTCAAGTTGATAGTGCTGTCTTGGTCGTTGGCATTGACAAGAGTCTGTGAAACTTTTTGGCTGCTTGTGTATTTTTTGTTGTTAGCCTTCCATTTGTAGCTATCGCAAGCTGTGATGGTTGTATCCACTGTAATTGACGGCAAAGACTCAATTGTGTACCCCAAGAAACGTAGCATCGTTTTGGCATAACGTTTTCCGAATACCCGATATGCATCGGTGGTAAAATGTACATTCTGTCCATCAGCAGTGCTCATTGAGAGATTCTCGGCAGATACGACATACGAATTCGGAATCACACTTGGTACTTTGGCAATTACGTTGTTATGCGAGCCACAACTGCCGCCTCTCTCGGAACGTACGACTTCGCCGACAAGCAATGGCACTTCTTCTGCCTTCAGATTCAATTGGCTGATAAGGCGGTCATAAACAGTTTTAACATTTTCTGGCCATTTCTGGTCGCCGTTGTTTGTCTCACCTTGATGCAGGAGAATTCCCTTGATAACGCCGTATTTCTGCGCTTCGCGGGCTGCATCAAGCAATCGCAGATACGGCCGTCCGCCATAGGCTTTAATTCGGTCGGTCATCCAGCTTTGTTGCTTTTGGGCATACGTAACGTCTTTGTTGCCAGTGGTATCGAAAAGTTCGATTGAACATCCGGCAATAGCCACATCAACCACACCAATGCGGATATCGGGGTTGTGCGGTGCAATTGAATCAATGAGCAGACGCCCAAAATAATCGACAGGTCCCAAGCCTGCGCCTTGGCAATGTGCCAGCGGCGGAACGGCAGTGCGCCATTTGTACAGTCCGCCATTGCATTCGGTTGTGTTCAAAACTTGAAATTTGTCGCTTACAGCCTTGTCTGCAGCGGTTATCATGCCCTGGCCTTCCATATTCGACTGGCCGAGGCAAAGGAAAATGTAAAAGTTGGAATCAACAGCTACTGCTGGTTCCTGCGCATTGGCAGCCGTCGCGAAAAGTATTGCGGCAGCACTTAATAAAAAATGTCTTGTTTTCATCTGTTTGTATTTTGAAATAGATTGGTTTACGCATTATGGCGGTTAAGGTTTACGATAAGTGAAGAAACTTTTGGCGTTTAAAAAGTTATAATATATAAACGCTGATGTATGTTGTTTTAGTGAAATGAGGTTTATTTACAAATGTTTACGCAGTTTGTATTGACGCGTTATTACGTAAATTACTAAATAATTTATTTGTGAAAAAAAAACTTGGGGGCGGTCATATTTTTTTTGTCTTATGGATATATTTGGGAAAAATACCGATTTATGGATACAGAGAACATCGTGTGTATGCTGACGGGCGACGAGATGCAATCGCATTTCGTCGAAAAAGAGTTCCTTCCCGAAGGTCAGGACGAATATTATTTGCGGAACAGACAGACCCAAAAGCCCGCAGGCGGATGGCGTCATTTGCGTTCCGACGAGATTGAGCGCCTTGTGAAAAACAACAACAGCTGCGAGAATTGGGATAACTTTCTGGTTACCGATGAGTTTAATCCCAAACAGATAAAAAACAACAAATTCTACGGACTGGTGCGCATTGGCGAAGTCCGCGACGCTATGCTGCAATATCACGATTTGCGCTTGCGCGTGGGTATAACCAACAGTGTGATAACTTCTTGCGACATTGGCAATAATGTGGCCATCCACGATGTGCACTACCTTTCGCATTACATTATTGGCGACAACTGCATCATTTTCAATATTCAGGAAATGTGCTGCACCAATCACGCAAAATTCGGTAACGGCATAGTGAAAGATGGTGAGCCGGAAGAAGTTCGCATCAGCCTTGATTTGATGAACGAGACGGGCTGCCGCAAGGTTTATCCGTTCGACGGAATGATTGCCGCCGACGCCTATCTGGGCGCTAAATTTATCGATGACAAGCCTTTGCAAATCAAACTTGCCTATCTGACGCAGAACCGTTTCGACTCGCACCGCGGTTACTATGGAACCATCGGCGCAAACTGCGTCATCAAGAATTCGGCCATCATTAAAGATGTGAAGGTGGGCGACTGCTGCTACATCAAGGGCGCCAGCAAACTGAAAAACGTCACCATCAACTCGTCGGTTGAAGAGCCGTCGCAGATAGGTGAGGGTGTGGTGCTGGTGAACGGAATTGTGGGCTACGGATGCCACATTTTCTATTCGTGCATTGCCGTGCGGTTTGTGTTGGGCAACAACTCGAACCTGAAGTACGGTGCGCGCCTGATTCACTCATTCCTGGGCGATAACAGCACAATATCGTGCTGCGAGGTGCTTAACAACCTGATTTTCCCTGCTCACGAGCAGCATCACAACAACTCGTTCCTTGTGGCCGCCGTTCTTAAAGGACAGACGAATATTGCCGCTGGTGCCACAATGGGATCGAACCATAACAGTCGCACCAACGACAACGAGATAGAAGCTGGCCGCGGATTTTGGCCGGGCTTGTGCTCGAGCGTCAAGCACTCGTGCAAGTTCGCATCGTTCACGCTGCTGAGCAAGGCCGACTACCCAACCGAAATGAATATTCCATTGCCATTCGCACTTGTTAATAACAATGTGAGTCACAATGAGTTGGAAGTGATGCCAGCCTTCTGGTGGATGTATAATATGTATGCGCTGGCCCGCAACGCCTGGAAGTATCAGAAACGCGACCTTCGCAAGCGCAAATTCCAGCATATTGAGTTCGACGCATACGCGCCCGACAGTATGGAGGAGGTAATAACCGGCCGTAAGCTGCTCGAAATTTGGACCGCCAAGGCTTGGCTGCGCACTCAAAATAAGAACATCGAAGGACAGAGCGAGAAAGCTTTGCGCGAAGTGGGCAAGGAGTTGCTTCGTGGCGACCGCAAAGTGGTTGACAATCTGCAGGTTTTCGGTGAAAATATGGAGAAAGGCAAACGCCGCGTGCGGATTTTGAAAGTGTACGACGCGTACAATTCATACGCCGATATGATTGTGTATTACGCAGTTAAGAACGTAATGAAATATTTGCTCGACAATCCGCAGGCCACATTTGAGTCGCTTGCCGCGATGATTCAGGGCCGCCGTCAGAAAGAGTGGTCGAATCTGGGCGGGCAGCTGATGCAGACATCGGACCTTGACCAACTGCGCGCCGACATCCGCAACGGAAAACTTGACTCGTGGGAGGCCATCCACAACCGCTACGATGACATTTGGGAGCGCTACGGCGCCGACAAACTGCGTCACGCATACCAATCGCTCTGCTATCTGCTTGAAACAGAAACCATAACCAACGAAATGTGGAGCGATGTACTGAAACGCGCCATCGGCATTCAGCAGTACATTTGCGACCAGGTTTATCAGACGCGCAAAAAAGACTACGACAACATCTATCGCAAGCAGACATACCGCAACGATGAGGAGATGATTGCCGCCATCGGGCCGCTCGAGGAGAACAGCTTCATCAAGCAGGTGCGCGGCGAGACCGATGATTTCAACAATAAAATTGAACAGTTAACTAAACTTTTATAATACTGATTATGAATCTTACTGATAAAAAATACGCTGATTATGCGTTGGTGCAGGAAATGATGGGCACCATTGACACTGTTCGGAAATTCGACCCGACTGTAACAAAAAAACTGGCTGATGAGGTTAAAAAATCGCAGCGCCTTTACTTGACGGGAGAGGGGTCGAGCCGCATTTTCCCGGCCAAAAACGCTATGCGCAAGGCCAAACGCTGGGGCTTGGACATCAATGTGCAGACCGACGGCTCGCGCCAGTCGTATGAGTACGACTTGTCGAAATACACTGTTTGCTGCGCTTCGAACTCGGGCCGCACAAAAGAGGTGATTCTATTGGCCAAAAAACTTACAGAATCGGGCAAAAAAGACGTTTTCGGCCTTACCGCTTGCGCCGACACAATGATTGCAAAAGCGTGCTCCAGCACCCACATCCTTAACTGCGGATGGGAGCAGGCCGTGGCCGCCACAAAGAGCGTTGTGGAACAGGCATTGTATTATGAGTCAATCCTTTGGAATCTGCAAGGCGTTGACAAATCGGCAGAACTGAAAAATCTGCCCGAATTGTTGGAAAAGGCACTCACACTGTCGATACCGTCGGATGTGGTAAACGCTGTGAAACAAGCCGAGACAATCTATTTCTCGGGTTACAACGATGGTGTTGCCGAGGAATTGACATTGAAAACCAACGAGATAACCCGTCGTAAATCGGATTTCCTTGAGGGAACGTATGCTGTGCACGGTATTGAGGAGGTGATGAGCCCGAGTGATGTCGTCTTTGTGATTGACCCCATCGAGGAGGAGATTGAGAAATTCCATGAGGTGCTTCAAAAGGGTGTCGGCCTGAAAATCGTTGCCATTGCCGACCACGACACGCCGTTCGAGACAATCCGCGTGCCCGAGGCTGGCGATTTCAAACCATACGTAATGCTCTGCGCCGGCTGGAATCTGCTTGTTGAGATTGGCATTGCCACCGGCATCAACCTTGATAAGCCAGAGCGTGCCCGCAAGGTTGGTAACGAATTGATTGTTTGATAAATAATTTGTATCAATGGTAAAAGCCTGCGGTTCTTAATCGTGGGCTTTTTTGTTTATCACTAGATTAGTACACCTTTTGCTGCTTGAAGTTTTTTCTCATATCTTTGGTATGATTATAATTCCTTGAAGATGAAAAAACTGTTATTCATTTTGCTGATAGTGATGTTTACTACGCAGATTAAGGCGCAAGGCACGATGCCGCCAGTTGATATGGGGGGGTCAATATATGTGTATAACGACCAATTCCCGTATGGTGATCTACTCTGTACAATAACAAAAAGAAATGATGACAAACATTTCGAAGTATCGGTTGAGGGCGGATATATGGCTAAATATGATGATATTATTATAATTGATTCGGTGTTATATACAACGAAAGGAAGAAAATATGTTTTTACAGCATTGAACGATAGAGCGTTTGCAGAACTTCCAAGGCTGGTTAGTGTGATAATACCCAATAGTGTAACAAGCATCGGCACACATGCATTTTATAATTGTAATAGTCTAAAAAAGATTATTATTTCAGATTCAATTACAAGTATTAGCGATTATATGTTTTGTGGGTGTGTCGCTTTAGATTCATTAACAATCCCTAAATCTGTTGTAAATATCGGTAATTGTGCATTTTACAATTGCAAAGGTTTAACTTCAATAATCATTCCAAATTCTGTTATTAATATTGGCAAAGTGGCATTCGCTGATTGTACTAGTCTAACTTCGGTAAACATTTCTAATTCTGTAACGACTATTGGTGCTTATGCGTTCAATAATTGTCAGCGTTTAACATCGATAACTATTCCAAAATCTGTCATTAGTATCGGTAAAAATGCTTTTTCCGATTGCAAAAATCTAACAATCCATTGTGAAGCCGATTCAAAACCAGAAGAGTGGGACAAGGATTGGAATCCAAATAACCGCCCTGTTATTTGGGGATACAAAGGTGATAAATAACACATGCAATCTCAACAAAATAAAAAGGTGAGTCGTTCTGACTCACCTTTTTTGTATCGTGTTTTTTCGGTTTACTCACTAATCCTGAACCAATCGAAATCGGCATAGCCGCCGGGCTCTTTGGTAGAGTAGAAGAAGAGTGCGTAGCGCTGGCCCATAAAGTGGTCGAGGCTGTACGACATTGGCAGGGTGTCGCCGATTTGATTCCACTGCTTGCCGTCGAGCGAGTAGTGGAAGACGGCCTTGTCAACGCCGTGGCTGCCAATGGCGCTCTCGTCGGCAATGCGGCTGAAGTCGCAGTCGGCTTTGAAATAGACGGTGCTGGCATCGACAGGAACGCTTGCCACAACGTGCTGAACGCCGCGGCGTGGCGGCCAGGGTGCACCGTTGCTGTTGGCTTCGGGCTGGTTGTTAACCATCACAATCGATTTCTTGTCGCCATCGTTCTGAATGGCCACAAAGCCGAATTTTCCAGCCAGCAGGGCAAGTCCCGCAACATCGCCGTCCTTCAGGTTCGAGGCATCGAGACAGGCGCTGCCCGAGCATTTCGGGCCAATGGTGCGCTGCGTGAGCATATTGCGGCTCTGGGTGAACAGAGTGTCGGTGCGGTCGGTGCGGAAGCGGATAAAGCCTTTGCGCTCGCTCATCGTCCAGAGGCTGTTAACGGGGTTGTGGTTCCACTGCCAGACAATTTTCGGCTGGTCACCGTCGAACTCATCGCTATCGACAATGCCTGGAATCAGGCTGCCGTTTGCTGGCAGGTCGAGTGTTTCGGGCACTTTGCCATCGACACCCAGAACTGGCCAACCATCTTCCCAAACAACGGGAACAAGGTAGGGGATACGGCCCACAGCGCCACGGTCGCCGAACAGGTAGGCGAACCAGCGGCCGTCGGGCGTGTCAATGAGTCCGCCCTGAGCCACCCCCTTGTCCTGCAGCACAACGCGGCCTTCGTACGGGCCGAACAAACTGTCGGCGCGGTGGCAGATAACGGTGCGCACACCGCCGCGCGGCCAGCAAATGTTGAACAGATAGTATTTGCCGTTGATTTTGAACATCTGCGAGCCTTCGGCGCCAAGCATCAGGTTTTCGCCTGCGGGCAGACCAGCGTTCTCAATCAGAACCTTCTCTGATTCTGGCTTGATTCCGCTGAAATCGGGCTCAACTTCGCGAATGAAGATTTTGCCGCCGCCGTTTATCATATAAATGTGTCCATCTTCTTCAAACACAATGGTATGGTCGTGGTGCGAAGGACGGAACTCGTGGCGTTCCCACGTGCCATTCTCAATGTTGTCGGTGGTGAAAAAGTAGGTTTTGCCCGTCACCTGGTCGAAGGTGCTGACAAAGAATTTGCCGCCAACGTAGCGAATGCAACTTGCCCACGAGCCTTTGCCGTAGGTGTTTTTGCCGTTCAAGAGCATCGTCTCGTCCTGGTCGCCCAGAGTCTCGTATGCGTAGCCCGCTATCTGCCAGTTGCTCAGGTCTTTCGACTTCATAATTGGCACGCCTGGGTTCATATGCATCGTGGTGCTACTCATATAATATGTGTCGCCCACGCGCATCATCGACATATCGGGCACATCGGCCCAAATCATCGGGTTGGTGAAGCCCGTTTCGGTGCTTGCACTTTTCTGGCCGTTGCATCCGCACATTATCGCGGCAGCGGCTAACAGGATGATTGATAGGTGTTTCATTTTGTTTTGTTTAATCGGTGAATTGGATAATCGGTGAATTGTTAAAAGTTTAGTCGCTTCGCTGTTGAGAAGTTTAGTTGCTTCGCTTGTTGAGAAGTTTAGTTGCTTCGCTTGTTGAGAAGTTTAGTTGCTTCGCTTGTTGAGACAACTAATGTCACTCCATCTTTCTAAACCTTTACTCTTTACACTCTACTCTCTACACTTTACTCAAACAGCCCCAAATCAACAAACTCGCCCAGAGCCTTGTGTCCGTTGGCGTTGGGGTGCAGGTTGTCGTTGTCGTGCAGATTGGGGTTCATCACGGTGGTGTCCGAATCGCTGCAAATGGCTTTCTCAAAGTCGATTACGGCATCGAACTTGCCGCAGGTGCGAATCCAGTTGTTCACGGCCAGACGGCACTCTTCCTTCTCGGGCGAGCCGTAGAAGCACTCTTTGAACGGCGTTACGGTGGCGCCGAAAATCTTCAGTCCGTGGGCGTGCGCCGTGTCAATCATCTTCGAGTAGGCGTCAATCAGTTCTTTTTCAGTTGCCGACGGATTTGGCGAGTAGCCTATATCGTTAACGCCTTCAAACACAATGACATACTTAACGCCAGGCTGCTCAATCACATCGCGGTTGAAGCGCACCGAAGCGTTGGGGCCCAGTCCGCCGCGAATGATGCAGTTGCCGCCAATGCCCATATTGAGCACGGCGAGTTTGCTTGTGGCGGGATTGGCCAGCAGGCGCTCAGAGAAGACGTCGGTCCAGCGGTTGACCTGATTGGTCGTCGAGCCGCGACCGTCGGTGATTGAGTTGCCCACAATGGCAATGGCAGCCGTGGGTTCGTCGGCCACCACGTCGAGGCGCTCAATGGTGTACCAATGGTCGGTGGTGACGGCATCGGCAAAATCGGTGTTATTCAGTTCGTTACCTGTCAGAATGTACGAAGTGGTGCGTGAGCCTGGGTGGCCCGTAATGTCGCTCGGCACAAAGGTGTAGGCAATGGTCACGGCCACGTCCATACGCGGTGTCAGTGTAAATGGCAGAGCGTCGGAAATCACCGACTGGCCTTTTTCAATATCGATGGCCTGCTTTCCTCCGAACAGCACGTTCACGGCCTTTGCGGCGTCAATCTTGCTGCCTTCGAGGGCGGGAGCGAGGCTAACAGCTGCAATTTTCAGCACGTCGTTGCCAAACTCGTTCGATAGTTTCAAGCGCACGGTTTCGCCACCAATCGACACTCGGATTTTCTGGCGGATGGTGTTGCCGCTGATTCCCGGCTCGGGTGGGCAGTTGTGCGGCTCGGTGAGTTGCACGGCCGTTCCCCAGGTTCCAACCCAGCGCTGATTGTCAGCCTGTTTCACTGTTGATGATTGGCACGAAGTGCCCAAAATGGCAGCTGCCACAAGGCAGCAACTGATGATTTTGTTTAGTGGTTTCATTTTTGTAAAAATTTGTGCGTAATAATAATAAATGTATGTGATTGGTAATAAGTTTTAGGGGAAAACTTGCAAAGGAATGCTATTGTAAATCTATTGACGCTTGATAATCAAAGAGTATTATAAAATATGTTGCGATGAACTATTGCTCAAAATTTTGATTGCCAATGGTAAAGATTTTTTTTGGAAAGGCGAGATTATGGCTTATTTTTGCGCCCGCAAAAGTAAATGATGGTTCGGTAGCTCAGCTGGATAGAGCAACAGCCTTCTAAGCTGTGGGTCTTGGGTTCGAATCCCAACCGAATCACCAAAAAAACTCTCAAAGTCAATGGCTTTGAGAGTTTTTCTGTTTTATAAAAACATTGTTTATTTATAGTTTCCCGTTATCACCAAATACTTCGCTGCGACAATCTGATAGTTGCAGTTGGCTTCTGTCAGGTTGTCTTTGGCTTGCTGGTAAACGGCCTGTGCCTCAAGCAAATCCGATATGCCAATGACGCCTGCCTGATAGTTGTTCTGGCTCACGGTCAGATTCTCTTGCGCTTGGTCGACTGATTTTTGCGAGACTGAAATCTGAAAATCGTTCACGCTCAATTCGTCGGTCATTTGGCGGATTTGCAGGTTCATCAGTTCGGTTTTTTCGCTCAGTTGCATACGCGCCTGCTCAAGTTTCACGTTCTGCTGCTTGATTTTGTGGCTGCCGCCCCACCAGTCGGTGAGCGGAATGGTCACGGTGAGCATTCCCAGGGCGTTGGTCGAGCGGTTGTCCATCATATCGAGCCAATAGCCCGCGCCAGCCACGGCCACCTGCGGCATATACTCGCCTCGAATCATCTTCTTCTGCAACTCCTGTGCCTCCACAGCCTTGTTCAGCAACTGATATTCCTTGCGGCCTTCAACCAACTCCTCGGTCGACGATTGGCTGACCTCCACAAGACGGTCGAAACGTGCGGGCTCGAACTCAATGCTGTCGGTGTACTGAATGCCAACGTGCTGACAGATAGCGCGTTTGGTGAGTTCAATGCCGTTCTGAACCTTGCGGTAGTTGGTTTCCAACTCGTTCTGCTTGAGTTGAACCTTCAGCAGGTCGTTGCGTTGCGCCAGACCGGCCTCCACGTAGTTGTTCACGTCGCGGTATAGCGTGTCGAGCATATTCTTGTACTCTTGCACCGTCTTGCCCTTCTCAATGAGCGACTGCAGCGTCCAGTAGAGTTCCTCGGTGCGAATCATCACCTCGTCAACGGCCATATCTTTCTTGTAATGGCTCACATCCTCGGCCAGCGCGGCCAGTTTGTTGCCGTTGTAGATTCGGCCGCCGGCGTAGAGCGGCATTGCCACCGTCAGGGCGGCGGTGTTCATATAGTCGAGACTGTTCTTCTTATCCTCGATAATCTCTTGAATGATAGGCAGAAACTCCGACATTGTACCCATTATCGACTGCATTCCCTGCATCTTTGTTGAGAGTTCCGAAATCTGCTGTAGCTTGGCGGCAGCTTCGGCGTTACCGGCCATTGCGGCCTGCTGCAGTTGCTCAATCTGCCCCGAAGCCTGCATCTGCTGCAGTTGGGCGGCTTGCTCCATCATTCCGTTGTAGGTTGGGCTCGACGAGAGCATATTGTCCGTCGACATATCCATATCGATGAGCGGATTGACCGATTTCATTGCCACTCCAGCCGCGCTCACCGTTGGGAAGTGCTTGGTGAAGGCTTCCTTCTTCTGCTGCTCGGCGGCTTCAATTTCCAATTCCGACTGCTTGATTTGCTGATTGTTGAGCAGCGCGGCGTGTTTCAGCGAGTCCAGACTAATAGGTTGTGCTTCAGCGCGATTGGCGATTAGTGTCGAACTGCCAACGAGCAGCAGCACGATACCGAATTTTGCAAATTTCGGGTTGTAGGGTAGGGTCCACATTCCAGGTTTCTTCAGTTTGTCGTCGTACGAAACATCGTACAGAACCGGCAGGATAAAGAGTGCCAGAACCATCGAGATGAGCAGGCCGAAGCAGATGACCGTTCCAAGCGGGCCCCACAGCGGCGAGCGGCTGATAATCATTGGCACAACGCCCATTGCGGCCGCAGCCGATGTCAGGAAGATTGGGCGCATACGGCGTTTGCCAGCGGCAATGGCGGCTTCGCGCACTGTAAGTTTCTCTTTGTCACGCAGTTCGCGAGCGTAGTCGATTAGAATGATACCATTACGGACAATCATTCCGCAAAGACTTGTGATGCCCACAAAAGCAGTGATACTGAACGGATAACCCATTAGTTTCAAACCGATTACGGCGCCAGGGATGGTCATCAGCATACCCGACATGATGAGCAGTACAACTTTGAATTTCTTGAATTGGAACAGCAACACGAAGAAAATCAGTATAATGCTCAGTCCCAATGCTATACCCATCGGCACAAACACTTCTTCGGTGCCTTCGTAGTCGCCGCCGTAGCTGATTGACGTTCCCACCGGCAGGTCGAGTGCGGCAATCTGCGGCATCATCTCGTTCAGAATGTTCGAAGCCACGTAGCCCGGCTTCTCGTCGATGACGATGGTGAGTGTGGGCACGCCGTTGCGGTGAACCACAGTGCCTTCGTTCCATTCAGGCCGCAGCGTGGCAATCGAGCGCAAGGGCACGGTTGTGAATGTTTTAGGCGACATAATGTATTTATTTTCAAGCGATTCGATGCCGTCAGTCTCGCCTTCGTTTTTCATTGTCAGCTCAACGTCAACAGGATAGTCGCCTTCCCAGATGGTGGTGAGCGGCAGACTGTTGAATCCGGCCAGCAACGATGTGGCAATCAGGCTCTTGGATATGCCCATGCGGTTGGCTTTGTCGCGGTCAACATCGATGCGGACATTCTGTTGCATTTGGTCCCAGTCGGTGCGGGCCCAGCCGATGCCGTCAGTGCGGTTTACTATCTCAAATATCTGTTTTTCAACCTTATGAATATCGTTTATCGAGTCAGATGATATGCGGATCTCGATTGGCGATGATGTGAACTGCATTGCCAGAATCTTCCACTTCACGTGTGCTTCGGCAAAACGGTCGGAATAGGTTGTCTCATAATCTCTTACGATGTCTTTTGTGGCCTGATTCGACACGGTGTTCACCAGCAGCTGACCGAAATTCGGCGCCGGCATTTTGGGCGCGTAAACAGTGTGGAATCGTGGCGAGCTTGTGCCGATGAAACTTGTGACATTGGTAACACGGCTGTCGTTAAGTAGCAGTTTTTCAACACTATCCACAACCACTTCGGTCTGCTTGAGCGATGAACCTGTGGGCAGGTAAATCTCAACGGCAAACTGATTTCGTTCCATCTTCGGGAACAGCTCTTGGTCGATGGTGGTGAAGCCCCATAAAGACACACCGATTATCGCCAAAGTGGCTAAAATCATCAGTCCGCGGTGTTTGAACGAACGTTCGAGCAAACGGTCGTAAACGCCTTGCATTACATCAAGGAACGAACGGCGTTGTTTCGTTTCGCCTTCATTTTCAGAGTTTTTCTTCAATCCTTTTTTAATGAATACGAAATTCAGATATGGCACCATCAGTAGGGCCACAATCACCGAAATGACAAGCGCGATAGCTACCACTGTCGGTATGATTTCAAGGAATTCGCCGGCCGAGCCCGGAATCATGAAGCCCAGCGGCACATAAACGCAGATGATGGCGATGGTGGCCACAATCACCGAGCCGCTCAACTCTTTGGCGCTCTTGATGGCCGAGTGCCATGGCGACAAACCGTGGTCAATCATCTCTACGTGGTTGTCAATCACCACAATAGAGTTGTCTACAATCATACCTAAAACCAAAATCAGCGATGCCAATGACACCATTTCGAGCGTGATGCCGCAGAAATAGAGCACCGCCAGTGTTATCAGCACCGATATGGGCACTGTGATGCCGGCCACCGAAGCCACACGCAGCGGTAGAAGCAGCATTGTTACGCAGATGACGCAGACAATGGCTATCAGAAACTCGCGCATGAAGTCGTTCACCGACTCTTTCACGTATTTCGGCAGTTCCGAAATCTTCTCAACGTCAATTCCGTCAGGCAGTTGCGCTTTGAAAGTCTCGATGGCTTTGTCCACAGCTTCGCCGTATTCAACAATGTTGTTGCCGTTCTGCATCTCGAGCGACAGCAGAATGGTCTTGCGGCCGTTTTGCTTGATGTAGCTGTCAGGGTCTTCGTAGCGGCGCTCAATAGTGGCTATATCTTTGAGTCTCACCACATTGCCGTCGGGGTCAGAATAGACAATCTGCTCGGCAAGGTCTTTTTCCGACTCGAAATTCTCGCCAAAATGCATGTTGAGCTGCGTCTCGCCGTCGTCGATGTTGCCGGCGTAGCCCACAAGACCGTTGGCTTGGAACGCACTTAACAGTGATAACGATTTGATATTGTACTCGTTAAGCTTGTCGGGGTCGACGTTCACAAAAATCTTCTCTTTCTGCAATCCCACGTGCTTAACCTTCGATGTGGCGGGGATTTTGCGCACTTCGGCTTCAAGTTTTTTCAACTGAAGCTCAAGGTCTTTATAGGTGTGGTTATCGCTCGAAAGTGTTATCAACAAGGCAGATGTGTCGCCAAAATCGGAATTGGCGAAGAGCATTAGCACACCCGACGGCAGTGTGGACTTCAGTTGGTCCAACCCGTGCTTGTATTTCGACCAGAACTCGTCGGCATCTTTGCAGTCGGCGGTCAGTTCCACAAACATATACATCATCCCTTCACGCGAATACGAATATGTTCCGCTCTTCTTAACTTCCTTATAACCAAAGGTATAATTCTCAACAGCGGTGGTCAGTTGCTCGGCTACCTGTTCCGACGACGCACCCGGATAAACGCCCACCACAAGTCCCTGACGGATAGTGAAAACGGGCATCTCATTGCGCGGCATCTTAATCAGCGCCACAATGCCCACAAGCATTAGCGAGAGCACAATGGTAATAACAACCGTGTTATTACGCATTGCCCGTTCTATGAATGTTATTTTCATGATTACAAACTAATTAAGCAGTTGTTGGTTAATTTTTCCTTACCGTTTTTCACAACCAAATCGCCTTCATTCAGGCCCGATGTGATTTCCAAATACTTATCGTAATAATTGCCGGTTGTGACAATGCGTTTCTGCGCTGTATTTGTCTTTTTGTCAATCAGATACACATATTGCTGATTTTCGTTGTCCTTCGACACGCACAGGTAGGGCAGAAGCAGCCTTTTGGCGTTGTCGGCAATTTCGATTCTCACGTCACAAACCATGCCCGGTTTGAGTTCGCCGCTGCGGTTATTCACCTGAATTTTAGCTTCGTAGGTGCGCGACAGACGGTCGGCCACGGGGCTGATGTTGGTAACTTCACCATTGAATTCCTTGCCGCCGAGCGCCCCGACAGTAAAGGTGGCGTCGGTGCCCTTTGCAAGCTTGCCGATTTCCTTCTCGGGAATCGATATTTTGATGTTAACGGTTTTTAAATCAACAATTTCGATTGGTGCTCCGGTGATTGAGATGGCCGACATTCCAGGTTCAACATTGCGGCGGCCAACAACGCCGCTCACAGGCGATTTCAAGTCGCACTTTTTCAAATTGTTCTCGGCAATCTTCAGCGACGAGTTTGCCTGTTCCAGATTGGTCTGCATCTCAATCCACTTCACTTCGGGAAGGCTGCCCTTCTCGTAAACCGATTTCAAGCGGTCGTAAGCGTCCTGCGCCTGCTTTTGCTTGGCTTGCGCCATATCGTACATATTGCGTGCGTCGGTTTTGTCGATGGTGGCCAGCAGTTGTCCTTCCTTAACCGCATCGCCAGCTTCAACCAGCACCTTCTGCACTGTTCCTGTCATCTCAAAAGTAAGCGGAATGGTCTGCCCGGCTTCCACCGTGCCGCTGAAATTCAGCCGCTGAACCGTCGACTGATTTACAACCGTAGCCGTTGTAACCTTGATTGGCGCGGTCTCAGCCGCTTTCTCGTTTTTGTTGGCACAGCCTGCAAGCAGTGCAAGCGCAAGTGCCGGTGTTAAAAATCTGATTTTCATTTTGTTTTGTTATTTTATGATTTGTGAATTATGATTTCCAATTGTTTTTATGGGTTCTATTGTCAGTTTTTTTTATTAATTGAACGTTCGGTATCTTTGTTCGTTTTTAAAAAATCATTTCTTGAGCAGTGCGTAAAACTGATTCAGCTCGGCGCGCAGGTTGTTCACTGTTTCTTCGATAGTGTGATTGTGTAGCACTTCGGTGGCCGTTCCCAATGTGGTTGAGAATAGTTGTTTTGCCACAATGGTAGGGTCGATGTCCGAGCGAATTTCTTCACTGTCGATGGCTCGCACCACCACGTCGCGTAGCCGGTTGATGCAAGTGTCAATCTCGTTGAGTTTTGATTTGGCAAATTCGGAGTAGTGACGGAAGGCATCGCTCATTATGCCAATAAAACTGATGGGGTTGAATTTCATATCCTTGGGACACAGGCTGCGTAAAACGTTTTCAGCATCTTGCGCGCAAATCTCAATCACTTCCTTAACGGTGATATCGGCTCGTCCATCTTTAGATAAAAATGATGGAAAGTGCTTGTCAATCACCGCTTTGAATAAATCTTCCTTGTTGGTGAAGTGGTGATAGAGAGCCCCTTTGGTCAGCCCAATGGCATCGCTGATGGTGCTAATTGAAACGGCTTCGTAGCTTTGTGTCAGGAAAAGCTTGTAGGCTTCGTCGATGATAAAATCTCTTGTGTCGTTCATAATCAATAATTTATATTGACCGCCAAATACTGAACGGTCGGTATGCAAATGTAAGGCGGTTTTTTGGTTTGTCAAGAGAAAAATAGGGTAGGTGAAAAATTTTTTTTCACAACAGTCCAAAGTCATCTTGACGACTGAAAAAACGTAACAAGGGGACACCTATTATGATATATGCAGATAAAACATTTTCACTTCACACCGAACGTTTCTATCTTTTAAAGATTTTGAAAAAATAACGTACTCATTGTAGAGACGCGCCATTGCTCGTTTTTATCGTATATGATGAATAAAAAATAGCTTGGGGTGAAGAAATATTCACCACTTTATTTTATAACCGCCACCGAACACAGCACAATACGTAATCTACGCATACCCCTGTGCAAACGTTAACTCATAATAGTGGGGCGGTTTTGCAACTGACGATTATCAGTTTTTAAAAATTGGTTTTCTGTAACCGCTTTAGCAAATAAATACGTAACTTTGCGAAACTTTTCTGGGAAAAGTGTGTAATACTTTTAAGGTAAAAACTAAATTCTTTTAAGTGTTAGAAACGAGATTCAACGAAATAATTGTAATTCTATAAAAAATAAAGCAATGGGATATTTGGAGTTTGACAAAACAGAACTTGTAAATCTTGAGAATTCCTTGACAAAAGAGGTGTTGCGCACCAACCGCGCGGGCTCGTATTCGCTCACAACGCTGATTGGCTGCAACAACCGTAAATATCACGGATTGCTGGTGTGCCCGCTGCCGCAGGTCGATGGCGGACGCCACGTGCTGCTCTCGTCGCTCGATGAGACCATCATTCAGCACGAGCGCGAATTCAATCTGGCTTTGCATAAATATGAGGGTGACAATTACGAGCCCAAAGGCCACAAGTATGTTACCGAATTCTATACCAACCCCATACCGACACTCATCTACGGTGTTGGCGGCGTGGTTCTGAAAAAGGAGAAAATCCTGGTCAAGAGCGAGCCGCGGATGCTTGTCCGCTACACTCTGCTCGACGCTCACAGCGAGACCAAAATACGTTTCAAACCGTTCCTTGCCTTCCGCAACATTCACGCGCTGAGCAAGGCCAACCTTGACGCAAACACCAAGGTGAAGATGGTTGACAACGGCATCTCATCGTGTATGTATCAGGGCTATCCCGACCTTTATATCCAAACTTCGAAGAAGTGCGAGTTTGTGTCGGCACCCGACTGGTACTACAACATTGAGTACATACTGGAGCAGAAGCGCGGCTACGATTTCAAAGAGGATTTGTTCGTGCCTGGATATTTCGAGGCGCCTATCAAGAAGGGCGAGAGCATCATTGTCTCGGCTGGATTGAGCGAGATTAAGACCAACACGCTGAAGAAGAAATTTGACGACGAGGTGAGTGACCGCACACCGCGCAACAGTTTCGAGAACTGCCTGATTAACGGCGCCGCGCAGTTGTTCCTGAACGAGGGCAAGGAAACCCGCATTCTGGCTGGTTATCCGTGGTATCCCGCTCGCACCCGCGACGCGCTCATCGCTCTGCCCAACCTGCTCTACAAGAACGAGACACCGATGATTTACAAGAGCGTTCTCTCAACGCTCATCAGTCAGATAACCAACACACTGGCAAGCGGAAGCACCAATCTTGACGATTACGCCGACTGCCGTTCCGACGTGCCGTTGTGGCTCGTTTGGTGCATTCAGCAGATTGACAAGCAATATCCGCAGTACGACGTCTGGAAGGAATTCGGAAAAGACGTTAAGAAGGTGATGAACCTTTATCTGGAGCACAAAATCAGTTTCCGCATCGACGAGAACGGTATGGTTTACAACACATCGGACGCAGTGGCCAACACCTGGATGAACGCAACCATCCACGGCCGCCCCGTGATGCCGCGCAACGGCTATGCTGTTGAGACCAACGCATTGTGGTACAACGCAATAATGTACGTTCTCGACAAGAGCAAAGGCGACAAGACCTTTGGCAAGAAATGGGCTGAACTGGCCGAGAAAGTGAAGGGCAGTTTCGTTGCCACATTCTGGAACGATGAGCGCGGCTATCTGGCTGACTATGTGACATACGACTATGCAAACACACAAGTCCGTCCGAACCAATTGCTGGCTTGCGCTCTTGACTACACAATGCTCGACAAGCATCAGATTAAAGCCGTTCTGCGTGTGGTTGAGGAGCAACTGATGACCGCTTACGGCATCCGCTCGCTCACACCCGACGACCCGCGCTACGTGTCGCACTACCGTGGCACTGAGGAGCAGCGCGAGAACGCCGCCTTCAACGGCTCGGTTTGGCCGTGGCTCTACGCCGCCTACATCGATGCGCTGGCAAAAATCCAACCGCGTATGATTGAATCGCTGGTTAACAAGTTCCTTGAGACCTTCGAGCCCGAGATGAGAACGGCTGGAATCAGTTGTATATCAGAGATGTATCACGGTGACCCACCGTATCACGGAAAGGGTGCCATTTCGTTCGCATTGAGTTTCGCGGCACTGCTTTATATGAAAAAACTGTCGAACACTTTCGCAGGCGAGACCGCTGTTGAGGCCAAACCCGCCAAGAAAGCGACAGCAAAGAAGGACCCGAAGAAATCAGAGCCGAAGGCAAAGGCAGAGCCGAAAAAAAACGCAGCGAAGAAGGAAGTGAAGAAGGCCGAACCAAAGAAGGCCGCAGTGAAGAAGGAAGTGAAGAAGGCAGAGCCGAAGAAGGCAGCCGTAAAGGCTGAAACAAAGAAGGCATCGGCGAAAGCCGAACCAAAGAAAGCCGCAGCAAAGGCTGAAGCAAAGAAAGCATCGGCGAAGACCGCTAAAAAGGCCGAACCGAAAGCCGCCAAAGCCGCCGCAAAGGCATCGAAAAAGAAATAAAGAACAATAAAAATAACTGATAATGAAAGTCTTAATGTTTGGGTGGGAGTTTCCGCCGCACATTTCTGGAGGTTTGGGCACCGCTTGCTACGGCCTGACCAAAGGTATGTCGAAGATTGACGACCTTGAGGTTATTTTCGTCGTGCCAAAGGCTTACGGCGACGAGGACCAAGAGGCCATCAAACTCGTGGGTGCGGGAAACATTCCGCTGAGAGTCACAAAATCAGAGAGTTATTCGGGACAAGTCAAGAACCTTCAGTACATTGAGGTGGGCTCGAATCTGGTTCCGTACTCAACGCCTGAGGAGTACTTCGCGTTGAGAAACAACAAACGTTACTACGGCAAGCACATTGTTGAGGTGGGAGAGTCGGGCTGCATTCCGTTCACAGGAAAATACGGCGACAACCTGTTCACCGAAATCTACTACTACAGCCTGATTGCCGAGCAGATTGCCACAATGTACGATTTCGACATCATTCACGCCCACGACTGGCTGGCCTATCCCGCAGGAATGGCCGCGAAGCGTGTGTCGGGCAAGCCGCTTGTTGTGCACGTTCACGCCACCGATTTCGACCGTAGCGGCGGCCGCGTGAATCCTGCCGTTTACAACATTGAGAAAGCAGGTCTCGACGCAGCCGACAAGGCCATCACCGTCAGCAACCTGACGCGCGACATCGTTATCAACAAATACGGCCAATCGCCCGACAAGGTGGTGACCGTTTACAACGCCGTGGAGCCCAACCTGAAAGCCATCGACCGCGAGAAACGCGGCTTCGACGAGAAGGTGGTGACGTTCCTGGGCCGAATCACAATGCAGAAGGGTCCCGAGTTCTTCATTGAGGCCGCCTACAAGGTGCTCAAGAAGATGGACAACGTGCGGTTTGTGATGGCTGGCAGCGGCGATATGATGAACAAGATGATTGAACGCGCCGCAAGTCTGGGCATTATGGACAAGTTCCACTTCACGGGCTTCCTGCGCGGCGACGCTGTGTTCCGTATGTTCAAATACAGCGACGTCTACATTATGCCATCGGTTTCGGAGCCCTTCGGCATTTCGCCGCTCGAGGCGATGCAGTCGGGTGTTCCTGTCATCATCTCGAAGCAGTCGGGTGTGAGCGAGATTTTGAAGCACGCCATCAAGATTGACTTCTGGGACATCGACAAGATGGCCAACGCCATTTACGCTCTGCTCAACTATCCCGCTCTTGCCCAAACCATCGGCGAGAACGGCTTGAAAGAGGCCAACAGCCTGCGCTGGGAAGAGTCGGCAAAACACGTTTACAACGTTTATAAATCAGTATTAAATCAGTAACCTTATAAAATTTGGAACTATGAAGCATTTATGTCTTTATTTTCAGGTTCATCAACCATTCCGCTTCCGCAAATATTCATTCTTCGATATCGGCAGCGACCATTATTACTACGATGACTATCTTAATGAGTCGATTCTGCAAAAGGTGGCACGCAACTGCTATCTGCCAACCAACGAATTGTTGCTCAAACTGATAGAGAAGCACGGACGCAACTTTAAGGTTACTTTCTCAATCACGGGCATCGCGCTCGACCAATTCGAACTCTACGCGCCTGAGGTGATTGAGAGTTTCCAACGCCTGGCCAAGACAGGGCAGGTTGAATTCCTTGCCGAGACCTATTCACACTCGCTGGCTTCGCAGGCCAACATCGACGTGATGAAGAAGCAGGTGAAGGACCATTCAGCAAAGATTGAGAAACTCTTCGGTCAGAAGCCGAAAGTGTTCCGCAACACCGAGTTGATTTACTCTGACGAGGTTGGCGCAGCCGTTTACAAGATGGGCTACAAGGGAATGCTCACCGAGGGCGCCAAGCACATTCTGGGTTGGAAATCGCCTAACTTCTTGTATTACAACGCAAAAGAGCCGCAACTGAAACTTCTGTTGCGTAACTATACATTGAGCGATGACATTTCGTTCCGTTTCTGCGCAAAGCACTGGACAGCAGACTCTTACGCTGCCCGTCTGAACGAGGTTCCCGACAAGGAGGAGATTGTCAACTTGTTTATGGACTACGAGACATTCGGCGAGCATCAGGAGAAGGAGACAGGTATCTTCCAATTCCTTGAGCATCTGCCCGATGCAGTGCTGAATCAGACCGATTTCCGCTTTGCCACACCGTCGCAGATAATCAAGAACGTGCAGCCTGTGGCCGCCATCAACGTTCCTTACCCAATATCGTGGGCCGACGAGGAGCGCGACATCACAGCCTGGCTGGGCAACAATATGCAGAACGAGGCGTTCAGCAAACTCTACGCCCTGACCGACAAGGTTGCACAGGTGAAGGACCCGCAGATTCTGCAAGACTGGGAGTACCTGCAGACGAGCGACCATTTCTACTATATGTCGACAAAATGGTTCAGCGACGGCGAGGTGCACGCATATTTCAACCCGTACAAGACACCGTACGACGCTTTCATCAACTATATGAACGTGCTGACAGACTTCTCGTTGCGCGTGAACAAGGCTCTGCCCGACGCAGAAATCAGAACCTGCCGCGACGTTGAGAAACTGCAGGATATGGTGCTTGAGCAGAAGGCTGAAATCAAGAAACTGAAATCGAAAGCCAAAAAGGCATAGGCTGAATAAATTATCGTGATTATTAATTTGAAGTAAATGAGCGATTTAATTAAGCCAGCATTCTTATTTGAAACCAGTTGGGAAGTTTGCAACAAGGTGGGTGGAATCCACACTGTGATAACTTCGAAAATGCCGAACGAATATGCCGCTTACGGCGACAACATTATGTTCATCGGCCCCGATTTGGTCAGGGAAGAGGGCAATTCAGAGTTCACAGAGGACAAGAGCCTGTTTCCCGAATGGAAGGAGACGGCTGAGAAAGAAGGCCTGCGCATAAAGATTGGCCGCTGGAACGTGGCTCACAAGCCGCTGGCGGTGCTGGTCGATTATACAGTATTTATTCCGCTGAAAGACAAACTGTTGGCTTCGTGGTGGGAGACCTACAAACTCGATTCCATCACAGGCGAGTGGGAGTATATTGAGTCGGTGCTGTTCGGCTATGCGGCTGGCAAGGTGGTGGAGAGTTACAAGAACTTCTATCTGCCTGATGCGCCAGTGGTTGCACAGTTCCACGAGTGGCAGACTGGCTCGGGCGTTCTCTATCTCGACCGCGCCTGCCCGAAGGTGGCAACCGTATTCACCACGCACGCAACGGTGCTGGGCCGCTCGGTTGCGGGCAACGGATTCCCGCTCTATAAGAGCCTGGGCTCGTTCGACCCCGACATCCGCGCACGCGAACTTGGCGTGATGGCCAAACACTCACTCGAAAAGACCGCCGCTCAGGTGGCATCGGTCTATACAACGGTGAGCAAGGTGACGGCCAACGAGTGCAAGGTGCTCTTGAACAACGAACCCGATGCAGTTACGCCTAACGGATTTGCACTCAATCACCTGCCGCATATGGACGACAATGTGACCAAAGAAGCCCGCAAGAAACTTGCCGAGGTTACGGAGGCGCTGACAGGCAACAAGTGCGACGATGAGACTCTGTTTGTGGCAATCTCTGGCCGCTACGAGTTCAAAAACAAGGGCATCGACATCTTTATCGACGCACTCGGCAAACTGAACCAGCAGGGCGGTTACAAGCACAACATTGTCGGTTTCATTCTGGTGCCGAACTTCAACTACGGCCCGCGCAAATGCCTGCAAGACCGTCTGGCCGACAGCAATGTCCGCATACCCGACGAGCGCATCACAACGCACTCGCTCAACCCCGACTACTACGACCCCGTGATGGACAAAACCCATCAGTTGCAACTGACTAATAATCAGGGGCAGCAGGTGAATGTGGTGCTGGTTCCTGTCTATCTGAACGGCAACGACGGCATCTTCAATATGTCGTATTACAACCTGTTGAGCGGTTTCGATTTGACGGCCTTCCCGTCGTACTACGAGCCGTGGGGCTACACACCGCTCGAGAGCATCGCTGTTGGCGTGCCCACAGTGACCACAAGCCTTGCGGGATTCGGCCAGTGGATGCTGAAAAAGACCAGCGGAATCCAGGACGGCATTGAAGTTGTGACCCGCACCGAGGACAACTACTGGGATGTGGTTGACGAACTGGTGAATGTCATCAACCGCGTTTACAAGATGTCGCCCGCTGACCGCGCCAAACTGCGCAAACGCGCCAAAGAGCAGGCCAGCGAAATCAGTTGGGACAATTTGTTCCACTACTACGCCGAAGCCTACAGCAAGGCGCTCACACTGTCGCTCGCACGCGTCGACGACCAAATAATGCATACGAACAATAATTTTAATAATAGTCAAAAACTTATGAGTAACGAACCAATTTGGAAGAAGATGATTATCCACTCAGACCTTCCTGAAAGGCTGAAAAATCTGGATAATCTGGCAAATAACCTGTGGTGGTGCTGGAATTACGAGGCAATTGAGATGTTCAAATACATCGACCCCGAACTGTGGGCAAAGGTTGAGAAGAACCCAATCGCCCTGCTAAAGGTGGTTTCAACCGCCCGTCTGGCCGAACTTGAGAAAGACACTGCGTTCCTGGCCAAATTCGACCGCGTGTCGAAAAATTTTGCAGAATATATGAGCGTGGCACCGCGCAAGGATATGCCACTGGTGGGCTACTTCAGTATGGAGTACGGCCTGACCGACAACCTGAAGATTTTCTCGGGCGGTCTGGGCATTCTGGCTGGCGACTACCTGAAAGAGGCCAGCGACTCGAATATGCCGATGGTTGGCGTCGGTTTCCTTTACAAATACGGATATTTCACTCAGGAACTGACAGTTTCGGGTGAGCAGCAGGCAAGTCTGGTTCCGCAGAATATGGACAATCTGCCGATTTCCGCCGTTCTCGACGAGTTCAAACGTCAACTGACCATTTCGCTCAACCTGCCAGGACGTATGGTGAAAGCCCGCATCTGGAAAGTGCAGGTTGGTCGTGTGCCTTTGTATCTGCTTGATACTGAAGATCCCGACAACAGCGCAGAGGACCGCGCAATCACGCAGCAACTCTACGGCGGCGACTGGGAGAACCGTTTGAAACAGGAGATGCTGCTCGGCCTTGGCGGTATTCGCGCCCTGAAGGCGATGAACATCAAGCCGAACGTGTTCCACTGCAACGAGGGACACGCCGCAATGATTAACGTTGAGCGTCTGTCGGATTATGTTCAGCACGAGAATTTGACTTTCAACGAGGCTCTTGAGGCTGTCCGCGCATCGTCGCTGTTCACCACACACACACCTGTTCCCGCTGGCCACGACGCCTTCGACCAGAATCTGATTCGCACCTATCTGCGCCCGATTCCAGAACGTCTGAAGATTGATTGGGACACATTTATGAACCTTGGCCTTGCACCCGACGGCAAGTTCTCGATGAGCGTTCTGGCAACCCGCACTTCGCAGGAGATGAACGGTGTTTCGATGCTGCACGGCGATGTGACAAAGGAGATGTTCAAGTATATGTGGCCTGGTTTCTCGACCAACGAGTTGTATATCAATTATGTAACCAACGGCGTTCATATGCCGACCTGGGCTGCCAAAGAGTGGCGCCGTCTGTATGAGAGCACATTCGGCGACGGCTTTATGCAAGACCAGTCGAACACCAAATACTGGGAGAAGATTTTCGACGTTCAGGACAGTGTTATCTGGGATTTGCGCAACCAACTGCGTAAGAAGTTGATTGACTACGTGAAGGCACGCTTCGAGAAGAGTTCGATTATGCGTCACGAAAGCCCGAAATATGTGGTTGAGACTTTGAGCAGACTCAACGAGCACACTCTGACAATCGGCTTCGCACGCCGCTTTGCAACCTACAAGCGCGCTCACTTGCTCTTCAGCGACATCGACCGTCTGGCAAAAATCGTGAACAATCCGTCGTGCCCAGTTCAATTCCTGTTCGCAGGTAAGGCTCACCCGCACGACAAGGCTGGTCAGGATTTGATTAAGAATATTGTTGAGATTTCGCGCCGTCCAGAGTTCGTTGGCAAGATTCTGTTCCTTGAGAACTACGATATGGATCTTGCAAAACGTCTGGTTCGCGGTGTCGATGTTTGGTTGAACAACCCGACACGTCCGTTGGAGGCCAGCGGTACCAGCGGTCAGAAAGCCGAAATGAACGGCGTGCTGAACTTCAGCGTGCTCGACGGCTGGTGGGTTGAAGGCTACAAAGAGAAGGCTGGTTGGGCGCTTCCACAGGAGCAGACCTATCAGAACCAACAGTTCCAGAACGAACTGGATGCAGCCACAATCTACAGCATCCTTGAGAACGAGATTATCCCGCTGTTCTATCAGCGCAACAACTTTGGCATTCCGACCGAGTGGGTTCAGTACATCAAACGTTCAATCGCAGGCATCGCACCGCACTTCACAACAAAGCGTATGCTCGACGACTACATCAACAAGTATTACTCACCGCTCTACAAGCGCAGCAGCAAGGTCATTGCCGACAACTTCAAAGTTGCCCGCGACCTGTCGCGCTGGAAGAACAAAATCTACGAGAACTGGGATAAGATTGAGGTTGTCTCGGTTGACTTCCCGAGCACCCTTAAGACAGAGTTCAAGGCAGGCCAGAACTATCACGGTGAGGTGATTGTTGACATCAAGAACCTTGACATCGACGACGTAGGAGTGGAGATGGTTATTATGGACCAGGACTGCACCAAACTGCTCGACCGCAAGGAACTGAAACTCAACAAGCACGTCGACTCGATGGCCTTCTTCGAAATCGACTTCAAACTCGACCATCCAGGCTCATACGACTACGGCGTGCGTCTGTTCGCCAAGAACGTCGACCTGCCGCACCGTCAGGATGTCCCGCTCTTGCGTTGGGTTTAATCAATGAGTGAATGAGAGAAGGATTGAATGAGTGAAATTCAATAGAAAACCCCGAAAGGCACTGCTTTTCGGGGTTTTTAGTTTGCTGTTTCCAAAGTTGGATTCAGCCAAGTGCTTTATTCTGTTTTTTCAGATTCTTCCGTCTCCTCGCCTTTGTCCTTTCCACCGCCCACTTTGAACACCAGTTTGTCGTCCTTCTTGTCGTACGAGCAGGTGATGGTGTCGCCATTGGCCACTTCGGCCTTCAGAATCACTTCGGCCATCTCGTCTTCGATGTACTTTTGAATGGCGCGTTTCAGCGGACGGGCGCCGTACTGTGCGTCATAGCCCTTGTCGGCAAGCCAGTCTTTAGCTTTAGGCGTGATTTTCAGCGTGTAACCCATTTGTGCCACGCGCTCGAATAGGCCTTTCAACTCAATGTCGATAATCTTGTGAATATCGTCTTTCGAGAGTTGGTTGAACATTATCACATCGTCGATGCGGTTTAGAAACTCGGGGGCAAAAGCGTTCTTCAAAGCCTTCTCAATCACACCTTTAGCCAACTCGTCCGATGAGTTCTGACGTGCTGTTGTCGAGAATCCCACACCTGTGCCAAAATCCTTCAGTTGGCGCGAACCGATGTTTGAGGTCATAATGATTATGGTGTTGCGGAAGTCGATGCGGCGGCCCAGACTGTCGGTCAGGCGGCCTTCGTCGAGCACCTGCAGCAAGATGTGGAACACGTCGGGGTGAGCCTTCTCAATCTCGTCCAAAAGAACGACAGAGTATGGCTTACGGCGCACTTTCTCGGTCAGTTGGCCACCTTCTTCGTAGCCCACGTATCCTGGAGGCGCACCAACCAGGCGCGACACGCTGAATTTTTCCATATACTCGCTCATATCGATGCGGATGAGCGCGTCGTTGCTGTCGAACAGGTATTTCGACAGAACCTTTGCCAGTTGCGTTTTTCCGACGCCCGTCGGACCAAGGAAGATGAACGTGCCAATAGGTTTGTTCGGGTCTTTCAGGCCAGCGCGGTTGCGTTGTATCGATTTGACAATCTTTGCGATGGCTTCATCCTGACCAATCACGCTGCCCTTGAGTTCTTCGCCCATCTTGAGCAGACGGTTGCCTTCGGTTTGCGCAATTCGCTGCACGGGCACGCCCGTCATCATTGCAACCACTTCGGCCACGTTCTCGGCCGTCACCACTTCGCGGTGCTTAATCAGGTCGTCTTCCCACTTTTTCTTCTCATTTTCAAGTTGTTCGATGGTCTTTTTCTCGCTGTCGCGATAGTTGGCCGCTTCTTCGAACTTCTGCTGCCTTACGGCTTCAACCTTCTTGTTGCGGATTTCTTCAATCGACTTTTCAAGGTCGGTTATCTTTTTGGGAACGTGAATGTTAGATATGTGAACGCGTGAGCCTGCTTCGTCAAGAGCATCGATGGCCTTGTCGGGCAGGTGGCGGTCAGATATGTAGCGTGTTGTGAGTTTCACGCAGGCGTCGAGCGCTTCGTCGGAGTAGGTGACGTTGTGGTGCTCTTCGTAGCGTGCCTTGATGTTGTTCAGAATCTCGCGTGTCTCTTCGGCCGATGTCGGTTCAACCATAACCTTTTGGAAACGGCGTTCGAGCGCGCCGTCCTTCTCAATGTACTGGCGGTACTCGTCGAGTGTTGTGGCGCCGATGCACTGAATCTCGCCGCGTGCAAGAGCGGGTTTGAGCATATTGGCCGCGTCCAATGAGCCGCTTGCGCCGCCCGCGCCAACAATGGTGTGAATCTCGTCGATGAACAGAATCACGTTTGGGTTGCGCTGTAACTCGTTGAGAATGGCCTTCATACGCTCTTCGAACTGACCACGGTATTTGGTGCCAGCCACAATCGACGCAAGGTCGAGCGTGATGATGCGCTTGCCAAACAGAATCCTTGAAACGCGCTTCTGCACAATGCGGATGGCCATTCCTTCGGCAATAGCCGATTTGCCCACGCCAGGCTCGCCAATCAGCACAGGGTTGTTCTTCTTGCGGCGGCTCAGAATCTGCGCAAGTCGCTCAATTTCAGTCTCGCGGCCCACAATCGGGTCCAGACGGTTCTCTTCGGCGGCCTTGGTCAGGTCGATGCCGAAATTGTCGAGCACAGGCGTGTCGGAGTTCGATTTCGGCTGTCCGCCGTCTTTCGGCTGGTTTTTCTTGTGGATGTTCTCGTAAACATCGTCATCATCATCGTCGTCATCATCGAAGATGTCCTGCGGCTGCTGGTGAGCCTGTTTGTGCGGCTCTTCGGCTGGACTGGCGATTATCGATTTTATTAACTGATAGTTAATGTCTTGCTCATTGAGTATGGTGGTTGCCAGGCTGCTCTCGTCGCGCAGGATTGACAGCAGCAAGTGACCAGTGTTTATGGTGTCGCTTTTCATCGAGCGCGCTTCGAGATAGACGATTGTGAGCGCGTTCTCAGCGGCTTTGAGCAACGGAATGGCGTCATTGGGGCGTACCGAGCCTTGCTGTTGCCGCAATTTGTCTTCAAGTTCGTGCTTGAGGGCGGGAATGTCAGCGCCAGCGCGGTTCAGCGCGTCGATGGCAATTCCGTCGCCATCGCGCAGAATGCCCAAAAGCAGATGCTCGGTTCCGATGCAGTCGTTGTTCAGCCGTACGGCTTCTTCCTTGCTGTAAATCAGAATCTTGTTGATTTTTGGTGAAAATTTCGAATTCATATATCATTGAAATTTTTAACAAGGCGAATGTACGGAATTATACAAAAGAAAGGGCAGTGGAGGGGATTTTTCTTTTGACAACCAAATTACGACTCATCCTTGTAAAAATGGTGCAAACAGTTTTGTCTTTTAGTCATTTTTTAAGATAAGAAAACCGCATTTATCCATCTCTTCAAATATGGAAGTTAATATCTTTCTGGTGTCATCTTGCGAGTTGAACAATGGTTTTGTCTTCTCGTTGAGTATGCAAAATTTGGTTATAATATCCTGATAACCAAGCCTTCCCAATGCCCATACAATCGAACTTATATGTGGCAACGCAAATAACGAATCATCGTCATGGAACCGAACCTGCTGGCCTAATTCAATAGCAATAGTCTTTGATAGGATGGAAAAGGCTTCGCGTTCAGTCAGCGGTAAGTTTTGGCGAGCGCAAAGATGTATGAGTTCGTGCATTTCAAGGCGTGAACGGTCAATGGGAGTTTCCGCTGGCAATCGCAGACGGACAGGAAAATAACGGTAGTCGTTGGCAAGTTGGTCTTGATTTTCAATTACAAACTCAATGGGCGCGTAGTGAGTGAGGAGTTTGGCAGCCTCAAAATCGTGATGCAAATTCCACACGGCTTCAACGGCTTTCAGATACATTGGGTCGAAGTGTTCGTCCAAATACTTGAGCACAAACACTCGGTCGGTTTTGACTTCAGTGTCGAGGAAGGCATAGATGGTTTTCTTTTGCTCAATTTCAGCCAGATAAGGCAACCGAACTTGCAACTCTTTGCGTGCGGCTTGTTTCTTGCCGCTTTTGGGGTTAAGAAACTCTTTCAGCACTTCGTCGGCAGGGCGGTATTTGGGCTGCGGCTTGATGTCGTAATCGTGTCCGATTTGCTGTTCTTCCCAATCAAGACTGTCAAAAATGCGAGTGATGGCATAAGGCGTTTCCTGATTGTGCAACGTTTCCTTGTCAGTGTCAGACAATGCGCTCACCATCGCGCGGAGGATTTTCTTCTCAATGTCTTGATTTGCCAAAAACATAATACTCTCAATAGGTTGGAGAGATTCCAGATGTTCAAAATTCTGTTCCATTATTACGTGTATTATGAATTAGGCCGCAATAATATAGCATAAATTTTGAATGCCGAAACAGTGCAGAACAAAGTGCAATTTGCACGATGGTATTAGCAAATTGCATTGATTATATGTTTGTAAATAATTATTTGTTTAGATATGACTTGATGACATTTGCAAGTTCTTCAAGCATTTTATCAGAAATCCGTGCAGAGAATTGCCACGTACAGACATATAGTTTTCCGTCTCTTTCCAATATGCTAAACCAACCTTTATCTATAAAGTCACTCTTTTCAAATCCATATATAAATGGGAATATCTTATCAGTGTAATTGTTGCACGCATAAATTACTATAGGAAAAGATTGAAAATAAGGTTCTTTCAATAAAGGGCAACGCTTCTCAATAGAATCACATGTATCTTTTGCTTCCGTATCTGTTACGTTGTTATTATTAGGTCGGGTTTTCTCGCTTAATTCAGTTATAAACGCTTCGTTAAAGAAATCGACATATTCATTTTGTTGTCTGTTTGGATAAATATAATTAATAAGTTTTTGATATTTATACCAAGTCGGCCCTGCGGAATAAGGAAGATTTTGGTGTGTAAACCTGCCATTTATTTCTGTGATAGGCTTTGTATTCCCAACCTTGTTGTATCTGAAATAGTGTGGAAATAACGGATTGAAATTTTCAAATGCTTCGGAATGAATATCATCTTCTGGATATAATACTTCCGATTTAATGGTTATAGGATTTTGGGTTTGAATATTTTTAATCCAATCATTAAAATTATCCAAACAGTATCTCTTTTCTTCGGGAGTACCCTTTCCCCAAGTCACTTCTTTTCCAACAATAAGAATTTTTGCCGATGGATTTCCATAACCAATAAAAGGAGTTTTTTCTTTATATAACTCCGTATTCAACAAGTCAATAAAACTTTGCGGATATGTAACATTGAGAGTAATTGGTTGCGGTATAATTTGTTGGTGTTTCATATTAAAACAATTTTAGCGTTAATGATTCAATAATGCAATATTAATTTTTTTCAATTTATAAGGAAATTTTATGTTAAAAATCCCGCAAAAATCCGTTCAATCTACGTTCAAAAATGCTTTAGATAAACCCAGTCTCGTTTCTCAATAAAATTGTATATTTACAATCGAAAAATGGTTAATTATGTCGCGGGAACAAATCATAGAAAAGCACAAAAATTTGTTTTGGTACACACCTGAATCAGAAAAGCAGAATATCAGTGATGCACTGCTTGTTGAACGCATTCTTAACGACGGTACTCTTGACGATTTTCACGAACTTGTTGACACTTTGGGCGGTAAACGAGTTGCCCAAGTTTTCTTTTCCGCTCAAGGTCGTCAAAAGAGCAACTATTATCCCGAGATTTATCATTTCTTCTCACTGGTTCTGAAAAAATATGCATAGAGAGATACTGAATGACAAGCAGATACAATTACTTCCACTGATGGCTCAATTTCAGCGTGAATACTATTTGGTTGGCGGCACTGCCATTGCTCTCCACATTGGTCACCGTCGGTCAATCGATTTCGATTTGTTCAAGCCTTCAACAATCAACCACAAACGCAATCTCGACAAACTTGAAGCTTCTAATTTCAGCCACATTGTAACACGCCGTGTTGCCGAGCAAATGAATTTGATAATCAACGATGTAAAGGTTACTTTTTTTCAATATCCTTTTCCGATTGAACCAATAGTTAAGTTCGACAAAACTTTTCGTTTGCCGCCATTAATTCAACTTGCGGCAATGAAGGCTTATGCTTTGGGGCGTCGTTCAAAGTGGAAAGATTATGTAGACCTTTACTTCTTGTTGCACAACCATTTCACTATAGCCGATATTACAACTTGTGCCACCCAAATTTTCGGTGAATTATATTCTGAAAAAATGTTCCGAGCCCAACTCTGCTTTTTTGATGACATCGATTATACAGAATCTGTTGATTATATGATTTCTAATCCACCAACAGATGACGAAATCAAACAAACGCTCACTAATATTTCATTAGAAGGCGTTAATTATTAACGATATAAATAAGCAGGTTACTTGTGCACGGACGAATAATTCGAAGGCTCTTCACATTGCCTGTCAGCGAAAAAAATCTCACGTAAATCCGTTCAATCTGCGTCACCTGCGTTCCGTTTAAAACCTTCGCTCAATTATCAACAATCGCCCCGTTTTTCTGTTGATAAAAGTTGGTTTTTGGCGCTTGCCAAAGGCGGTCTTTTGGCTCAAAAATAGTACTTTTAGGCACTTGAAAAATAAGACGAAATTATCAAAAAGTTTAATATAAATGATTGACGGACAAAGAATTATCAAAATCAATATCGAAGAGGAGATGAAGTCTTCGTATATTGATTATTCAATGTCGGTGATTGTGGCACGCGCCCTTCCCGACGTGCGCGACGGACTCAAACCTGTACACCGCCGAGTGCTCTTCGGCATGAGCGGCTTGGGTAACACTTCGAGCGCACCATATAAAAAATCGGCCAGAATTGTGGGTGAGGTGATGGGTAAGTTCCACCCCCACGGCGACTCATCAATCTACGGCACGCTGGTGCGTATGGCACAGGACTGGGCAATGCGCTATCCGCTTGTTGATGGACAGGGCAACTTCGGCTCAATCGACGGTGACAGCCCCGCAGCAATGCGTTATACCGAGGCTCGTATGTCGAAAATAGCCGAGGAGATTATTGCCGACATCGACAAGGAGACGGTGGATATGACAATGAACTTCGACGAGACGCTGCCTGAGCCCACCGTGATGCCAACCAAAATCCCGAACCTGCTTGTCAATGGCGCTTCGGGTATTGCTGTGGGTATGGCCACCAATATGCCGACTCACAATCTTGGCGAGGTGGTCGACGGCCTTTGCGCCACCATCGACAACCCCGACATCACAGTGGATGAACTGCTGCACTACATTAAGGGTCCCGATTTCCCGACAGGCGGCATAATCTATGGCTATCAGGGTATCCGCGACGCCTACGAGACAGGCCGCGGCCGCATTGTGCTGCGCGGAAAGGTTGAGATTGAGAACTCGGAGCACGGGAAATCGCGCATTGTGATTACCGAGATTCCGTACAACGTGAACAAGGCCGAAATGATTAAGCACACGGCCGATTTGGTTAACGAGAAGAAGATTGACGGCATTACCAACCTGAACGACGAGTCGGACCGCGAGGGTATGCGCATTGTTTACGATTTGCGCAAAGACGTGGTTCCATCGGTGGTGCTCAATAAGTTATACAAATTCACCGAACTGCAGTCGTCGTTCAGCGTGAACAATGTGGCTCTGGTTGACGGTCGGCCTTACACGCTGACTCTCAAAGAGTTGCTTACCAACTTTATTGACCACCGTCACGATGTGGTTACCCGCCGCACTAAATTTGAGTTGCGCAAAGCTGAGGAACGCGCCCATATACTTGAGGGATTGATAATTGCAGTTGACAATATCGACGAGGTGATTGCCATTATCCGCGGGTCGAAAACACCCGACGAGGCTCGCAAGGGCTTGATGGACCGCTTCGCACTGACCGAGATTCAGGCCAACGCCATTGTCGAGATGCGTCTGCGCCAGCTCACCGGACTGGAGCAAGATAAACTGCGCGCCGAGTACGAAAGCATCTGCAAACTGATTGAGCACTTGAAAGCACTGCTCGAGAGCCGCGAGCTTCGTATGCAACTCATCAAGGACGAGCTTATAGAGATGAAGCAGAAATACGGCGACCCGCGCCGCACCGAGATTGTTCCCGACGAGGGCGAGTTCAACCCCGAGGATTTCTACGCCGATGAGGACGTGATTATCACCATATCGCACCTTGGCTACATCAAACGCACGGCTTTGAGCGAGTTCAAGACGCAGAGCCGCGGCGGAGTGGGCTCAAAAGGCAGCAACACCCGCGACGAGGACTTTATTGAGCACATGTACAACGCCAACATGCACAGCACAATGCTCTTCTTTACCGAGATGGGCCGCTGCTTCTGGCTCAAGGTTTATGAGATTCCCGAAGGCACACGCACATCGAAAGGCCGCGCCATTCAGAACCTTCTGCAAATCGACCCGAACGACCGCGTGATGGCATATATTAATGTGAAGACTCTCACCGATGCTGAATACATTCAGAATCATTTCATTATGCTCATCTCGAAGCAGGGCATTGTGAAGAAGACCAATCTGGAAGCCTACTCACGTCCGCGTCAGAACGGTGTGAACGCCATCAACATCCGCGAGGACGACCAACTGCTGGCCGCAGCGCTCACCGATGGCAAGAACGAGATTATTCTTGGTGTGAAGAGCGGCAAGGCCGTACGCTTCAACGAGCAGGATGTCCGTCCGATGGGCCGCACTGCCACTGGCGTCAAAGGCGTAACGCTCGAAAACGGCGACGAGGTTGTGGGCGTTGTGAACGTGGGCGAGGAGAAGCAGGATATTCTGGTTGTATCGGAAAACGGCTTCGGCAAACGTTCCGACCTTGATGATTACCGCATCACCAAACGTGGCGCAAAGGGTGTTAAAACTCTGAATATCACCGATAAAACAGGCGATATGGTTGCCATTATGGGTGTGGTTGACGATGAGGACCTGATGATTATTACCAAAAATGGTCTGACTATCCGCCAGACGGTGGCCGAACTTCGTGTGATGGGCCGCGCCACACAAGGCGTGAAACTCATCAAGTTGCGCGCCAACGACGCCATTGCAGCCGTTGAGGTTGTTCCGCACCAAGACGAGGATGAAGTTCCCGCCGAAGGAGAGCAAACCGAAGGCCAGACTGACGGTCAAGCCGAAAATCAGGCCGACGAATAACATCGCGAAAAGCATAAAAATGAGAACGGGTAGGGCGACTTACCCGTTTTTTTTATTGATAATGGTGCTTTTCGTCGTTTTTTGTGTTTCATCTTTCAAAGTTAGGACTATATTTGTAGCATTAAGAACTAACAAAAACAAAGAATATGAAACGTTTTGGATTAATGTTTACATTGGTTGCCTTTAGTGCTACTGCTATGGCACAAGGAACCAAAGTTACAAGTGCCGCCAGCAATATTAAATATGGTGAGCTTGCTAAAGCAAAAGATGCCCTCGAAGAGGCTATCGTTCACGAAAAAACCAAGGGGCAGGCAAAGACCTGGATGGTTCGTGGTGATGTTTACAAAGCAATTGCCGAGTCGAAAGACCCCGCCAAAAAGGCCTTGTCGGAAACCCCGACACGCATTGCCCTCGATTCTTACAAGAAAGCCATTTCGCTTGATGCAAAAGGCAGTCTGCGTAAGCAAATAAACAATCAGCTATTGATGATGTCGTTTACTGTTCAGAATGCCGCTTACGAATTCAACGACAAGAAAGATCTTGTGAACGCTCTAGATTGCTTCGAGCAATCGCTTTCAATCGACAGCCTGGCGTCTCCAGGTAAGGTTGACTCTGCAATTATTTATAATGCAGGTTTAATTGCTGACCAGGGTAAAAATTACGACAAAGCACGTTTCTATTACAATCGTTGCATTGACATTCGTTATGGTGGTGCACAGGTGTTTGGCTTACTTGCTATTCTTGATAAGAATCAAGGTGACACGGCTGCTTATATGGCAACTTTGGAGCGTGGTATGAAAGTTTACCCTGACGACTGCCAACCATTGCTTGTTGAGATTACAAACCATTATATGCAGCAAGATCAGTCTGATTTAGCACTTGAATATCTTGCAAAAGCTATTGAGCGTGAGCCAAACAATGCTTCGTTCTTCTTTGCACAAGGCGCTATGCTTGACAAACTTGGTAAAACAGATGATGCAAAAGTTGCGTACGAGAAAGCTATTGAAATCAATCCTGAGCATTTTGATTCTTGGTTGAACCTTGGTGTACAGGTTTACAATAAGGCCGTAGAGATGGCCAAAGCCGCCAACGATATTCCGGCCAATAAGCCAAAAGAGTATGACGCAGCCATTGCTGCTGCTTTCGAGCAGATGAACAAGGCCATTCCGTACTTTGAAAAATGTCATACTATTAATCCTGCCGATACATACACTATGCAGGCTTTGAAAGAGTGCTATTATAAGCTTCGTCAAACTCATCCAGAGTATAATGACAAATACAATGACATTAAAGCTAAGCTTGAAGCAGCAGAGTAGAGATAATGAATTAAACTAAAAAAACAACCGCATCATCTAATGGTGCGGTTGTTTTTTTGTGGCAGATTCAAATGAATGGTTCTGTATTCATAAAAACACGTAGAGACGCGCCACGGCGCGTCTCTACATCTTTAGTCGCTGAAATCCAGCCGATTATTTCTTCTTTGTCATCTCATATTCAATACCCGTCATCAGACCTGCAATTTCCGCCAGGCCGCGCATACGGCCGCAAAGCGGGTAGCCAGCGTTGTAGATGTTCTTGTCGGCGTCGAGGTCGTTCAGGATGCGGATGCCGTGGTCGGGGCGGAAGGGCATACGAATGTCCTTGCGGCCTTCCTTTATGCGGCGCTGCTGCTCCTTGAGCAAGGCCTCCACAATGGCGGGCATATCAAGGCTGCCTTTCAGGTGGCCCGACTCGTAGAAACTGAAATCGTCCAAATGCTGCGTGTTGCGCAGGTGCACAAAGTGGATGGCGTCGGCAAAGCGCTCGGCAATGGCCACAAGGTCGTTGTCGGGGCGGCCAGAGAGTGAGCCAGTGCAGTAGGTGATGCCGTTGCGCAGGCTCGGATTGGCTTTGCGCAGCCACTCCAGGTCGTCCATACAGCCGATGATGCGCGGCATTCCCAGAACAGGGTACGGCGGGTCGTCGGGGTGAACGCACAGGTTCACGTTGTACTTCTCGCAGGTCGGAATCACGTCGTCAAGGAAACGCTTCATATTGGCGCGCAACTTCTCTTTGTCAATGTCCTTGTAAGTCGATATGTACTTCAGGAACAGCGCTTTGGGATCTTTCACGGTGCCGTCAATCACGCCGTTCACAAAGCCTTGCGTCAGCACGATGATGATGTAGGTCAACTCCTCGCATTTCTCCTTGCTGAAGGTCTTGAACATTTCCTTCGCCTTTGCCACCACGTCGGCAGGATATTCGTTTTCGGCGTTCGGGCGGTTCAGAATGTAGCAGTCCCACGCCACAAAAGTGGTGTAGTCGAAGTACAGACCTTCGCCACCGCCAAAATGCTTGTATGTCAGCGATGTACGAGTCCAATCGAGTACAGGCATAAAGTTATAGCAGACGGTGTCGATGCCGCACTCGCCAAGGTTGCGTAGCGATTTCTTGTAGTTCTCGATGTGCAGGTCGCGCTCGGCCGAGCAGGTTTTGATGGCCTCGCTCACGGGCAGGCTCTCCACCACGCTCCAGCGCATTCCCTTCGCCTCGATGGCGTTCTTCACTTTCATAATCTCGTCTTTCTCCCATACAACGCCGATGGGAAGGTGGTGCAAGGCTGTCACAACGCCTTCAACACCCATTTGTACCAAATTGTCGAGCGTGATTGGGTCGTTGAACCCGAACCAGCGCCAAGTTTTTTCTAGTGCCATTTATTGTTTTATAATTAATTGATAATTAACAGACTAATTGAAGGATTGAAGGATTGATTGTTTAATCGGTGAATCGATGAATCATAATTCCTAACTTCTAACTTCTAACTTCTAACTCCTAATTCCTAACTCCTCAATCCAATTTGTACTCAGGCAGCGTCTCAATCTTCGGATTCTCGTAGTTGGTGATGCCGATGCGGTACTTCATAAGTTTGTCGAGTTTCTGTTGGAACGGTTGGCAGCCGTCGGGCAGGTTCATTCCCGAGAATTGTTGGAAGTACTGAATTGTCGCGTCGCGCCACCAGATTGCGTCTTTCGCCTGACGCTCCAGTTTGGCTTTAATATCGGCAAAACGCAGTGCATCAACATATTGCTCAACAGAGTTCCAAGTTGCCACGAACGATTTTGCATCGTTTATTCCTGATTGGAATGTCAGGCACAACTCGTCCCAGAGCGTGCGTCCGCTCTTCATTTTGTAGTCCCACGGCAAGTGGTGGAACCACAGAATCAGGTTCTCGGGGCAGGTGGCCACGTCGTTGTACAACGATTTCAGCGGTTCGTGATACTGAGCCACGGCGCCAGAACCCGTCATTGTGCGGTCGAAGCCCACGCCGTCGGCGGCAGCCTTGTGGTAGTAGGCGGGTTCCCAGTCGGGGCGGATAGAGCGGTCCCACGGGCCAGGTCCGTAGTGGTCGGGGCCTTTGAATGTGTGGTGCAAGCCGAGCGGCATTTCGTAGTGTACGCACGCTTCGCGCGATGCCAGCATTATCTTTTTCACAGGCTCAACAAAATCTTTCTCTTTCGAGAATGTCTGCATAATCCATTCATTAGCAATTTGTTCCGATGATAATTCGGGGTTCCACGCCATTCGTCCGTAGGCGTACCAGTTTGCTTGCGCGAAATGGTGTCCGCACCAGTTGCGGTCGTTGCCAACGTTGCTCACGCCCGCAATGGCCGTGTATTTATAAGGCATAACCTTGCCTTCGGTGATGGCGCCCACAGTTGAGCCTTCGCCACGCTCGTAAGTGTCTGAATCCAAGCACTCTTTCCACATTGGGTGTAGGTAAACCAGATGGTTCGAGTGCCCCAGATATTCTTGCGTTATCTGCACTTCAACCATTGCCTGTGTCTTCTCAAACTGTCCGAAAAGCGGGCTGAACGGCTCGCGCGGTTGGAAATCCACAGGACCGTTCTTTATCTGAATCAGCACATTATCAGCAAATTGGCCGTCGAGCGGCATAAACTCTTCAACCGCCTGTTTGGCGCGGTCGGGGCTTTTGGCGTCGTAGACAAAGGCGCGCCACATTACAATCCCGCCAAATGGCTCGAGCGCTTTGGCAATCATATTGGCACCGTCGGCGTGCGTGCGGCCGTAGTCTTGCGGTCCCGACTGACCTTCAGAGTTGGCCTTCACCAGAAAACCGCCAAAATCGGGTATCAGTTTGTAGATTTCGGCCACCTTTGCGTTCCACCACGCAATCACTTCATTATCAAGTGGGTCCGATGTGTTCAAATTTGCCAGATGTTTTGGCGCCGCAAAGTTCAACGACAGATAGACCTTCAGCCCGTATGGGCGGAAAATTTCGGCCAAAGCCTTCACTTTCAGCAGATAATCTTCGGTCAGAATGTCGGCGTTGGCGTTCACGTTGTTCAGCACCGTTCCGTTGATGCCCACCGATGCGTTGGCGCGGGCGTACTCGGCGTAGATGTTGCTGTTGGCGGCCACGTCGTCGGCGTTGATTTCGTCCCATTTCCAAAGCGAATGTCCCGCAAAACCGCGCTCTACAGTGCCGTCAAGGTTGTCCCAATGGTTGAGCACGCGGCGCTCGAAGGCGGGAACGCTCGTCAGTTTGCCGTTTTGAGCGGCCAGGCCGTCAGTTTCCTGAAGGCGCAGAAGTTCGTACGAAGCGTAGAGCAGGCCAACTTCGCTATTGCCTGACGCACAGATGTTTGCGCCCGAAAAATCGATTTCAAAGCCTTCCGTTCCTAGTTCGGCCACGGCTTCGCTGTTCAGTTTCAGTTCAACCTTGCGGTCTGATTTCCAATATTTTGCAATGTTTTCCTGCGCAATCTGCAAGGTCGTTGGGCCGAGCGTTGCAGGCGCTTCCATTTGTAACGAGTTGAACCACAGCAGGTGACCGTCGTTGCCGATGGTTGTGCGTGTGTTGTTGTTGTTTGAGCACGAAGCCAAAGCCAGCAGCCCCGCCGCCACAAACGTCATTGATGTTAAATTTTTTATTCTCATTGCCTTATAGTTTAATTGGTGACTTTTTTCGGTGAATCGGTGAATTGTTTAATCGTTTAATCGTTTAATCGTTTAATCGGTGAATCGTAATTCATAATTCGTAATTCTACCCTAATGCCTAGTGCCTTTTGCCTAATGCCTTATCGATGACTCTCTCACAATCAAATCCGATTTCAGCACCACCTGGTTGGTAACATACAGATTGTTAATGCCTTGCAGATGGTCGATAATGTGGTTGGTGGCCATTGTGCCGAGTTCGTTGGCGGGGTAGTTGATGGTTGTTAGGTTGGGTTTCACAATGCGGCTTGTAATGTCGTTGTTGAATCCCACAACTGCCACATCGTCAGGCACATTCAGCCCAAGTTCCTGTGCTCCGGTAATGAATCCTGTGGCCGACATATCGTTGCTGAAGAATACGCCGTCGGGCATTTGTCCGCTGGCTTTCAGCAAGTTGGCCAAATCCTTACCCGATTCAAAGTCGATGTTCGGCATTAGAAGCGTACGGTGCTTGATTCCGAGTCTGTCGAGCGTCTCGTTGAATCCGCGCTCGCGTTCGCGATACACCATTGATGTCGATTCGATGGTGGCGTGCACAATATCGCGGCAGCCTTGCTCGGCAAGGTGTGTGGCCACTTTGCAGGCCGCCGAGTAGTTGTCAATCGAGAAACTTGCGCAGTCAAGGTTGGGGATGATGCGGTCGAAAAAGACAAGCGGGATGCCGAAGTTGTTGAACGGCTTGAAGTGCGCCACCGAGTCGCTGTTTTTGGCCACAGCCACCAGTAGTCCGTCGACGCGCTTTTCGAGCATTGTCTTGGCGTTGGCAATCTCTTTGTTCGAGTCCTCAAACGATTGAACTATAATTAGTTGGTAACCGCGCGAAGCCGCCGCTTTCTCGGCCCCGCTCAGGAATGCCGATATGAAAAGGCTGTCCAGACGGTGCACAATCACGCCGATGGTGTTGGTTGTGCCCTTGCGCAAGTTGGCCGCAAAGGGGTTGTTGCGATAGCCGAGCCGCTCGGCGCAGTCGGCCACTTCCTGCCGCGTTTTCTGGCTCACGCTTGCGTTGTTGTTCAGCGCGCGGCTCACGGTCGATGCCGAGATGCCTAACTCTTTGGCAATGTCGTAGATGGTTATCTCGCTCTTTTCCATTTTCCGAATGTTTGACAGGCAAACATAATATAATTTTGCAACATTTGTTGCAATCGGTTGCAAATTATTTAACAACGTTGGTGGGATAGGGCGGAATGGAAAGTGAAAACTTCATATATTTGCCAATACATTAATAATTGATGGCGGAACAAAAAGAACTTTTTTTTAACACAATAATTATGAGAAAAACTATGAGAAAGATTTTCACACTAATGTTTGCTGTAATGCTTGCAGGGCAGGCGTGGGCGCAGACTACTTTTGAAGTTGACAACTTGAAATACACCGTAATTAGCGATAATACAGTATCTGTCGGTGCTGCAGACACCTCACAGATTATAGGCGACATTGTCATTTCCTCGACAGTTGAAAATGGAGGTTCAACTTATACAATTACTGAAACAAGTTTTCGGGCATTTTCTGGTTGCAATAAACTTACATCAGTAATAATCCCAAATACTGTTATCCGTATTGGAGACGAGTCTTTTATTGCTTGCGATAAATTACATTCTGTTACCATTCCTAATTCTGTAAAAAGCATTGGCGAAAGTGCTTTTGAATTTTGTTACAGCCTGACTTCGATTAGCATTCCCGATTCAGTCACCGCTATTGGGAAATATGCATTTTATGAATGTAGTAACTTAACTTCTGCAAACATACCAGATTCTGTTAAAGAAATTAGCCCTTATATGTTTGGTGGGTGTTACAGTTTGTCAAAAGTATCAATACCAAATTCGATAACGCGCATCGGACAACAAGCGTTTTGGCATTGTTACAGACTATCATTAGCCATCCCTAGTAGTGTTAAAACGATTGGTTTGGGAGCATTTGATCATGTGGCCAATATAATCTATACAGGCAATGTCGAAGGCAGCGAAGCTCTTACAGTCAATGGCATAATCGATGGTGATTTTATTTATTCGGATGTTGAAAAGACAAATCTTACCGCATACACAGGTGAAGGTGGCGATGTGGTTATTCCCGATGGCGTTATAAGCATCGGTGAATATGCGTTTTCTTGTAGCAAATTGACGTCGGTAATAATTGGCAATTCGGTCAAAAATATCGGAATGAGTGCATTCGAAGGTTGTTCTGGTATAACATCACTATCAATTGGCAATTCTGTAGATAGCATTGGTTCTTGGGCTTTTGGTGGTTGTATTGGATTGACTTCGGTAACCATTCCAAAATCTGTTATGTGGATTGGAAACCGTATATTTGAAAATAATCAAACCTTAACAATATACTGTGAGGAGAGTTCAAAACCAAAAGAATGGGCTTCTGATTGGAATAGTTATGATTTTTGGGGAAAAGAATTTTGTACTGTTGTATGGGCAGAAGAAAATACAGAACCTGGCACCACCGTCATTGAAACAGCCGCCAACGCCGTCAACATCTACGCCCACAGCAACACCATTGTGGTTGAGAATGCCACCGATGAAATCAGCGTTTATAACGTTATGGGCACATTGGTTTGTAGAAACGTTGCTCGCAACGTCTCTACGGTTGCCAAATCGGGCATCCGCACCGAATTGCAGGTCAACGGCACTGGTGTTTATATTGTCAAGGTTGGGAACATTGCCAAACAGGTGATGGTGAACGATTGATTGTAATAGGTTAAGACGCAACGCATTGCGTCTCAATATGTTTAAAATAAATATTTGTGTATGAATAAGATAAGTTGTTTCGCTGTCGCAGCCATATTGACAACCTCGCTGGCAAGTTGCTCAACCAACGAGGACCGCATACCGAGCCTTTGCGAGTCGTTTTCCGACTATTTCCCTGTGGGAGTGATGATTAACCGCAGCATTGTGCGCAGTATGAACGACACCAATTTTATTATTAAGCACTACAATAGCCTGACGTGCGAGGAAGAGATGACCCCCGCCATTATGCACCCGCGGCAGAACCGCTACCGCTGGCGTGTGGCCGACGAGGTGGTCGATTTCGCACAGCGCAATAATATGAAGGTGCGCGGCAACTGCCTTATCCGTTTCGACCAGATGCCCGACTGGATGTGCTTCGACGGCGAGCGCATAACGTCGAAAGACTCGCTTTTCAGCCGTATGCAGGCTCATATTCAGACTATTATGCAACGTTATCAAGGCAAGGTTTACTGCTGGGATGTGGTGAGCAACGCCGTAGCTGACGACACCACTATTATCTTGCGACAGAACACGTGGCTCTATCAGATTGCCGGCGACGAATATGTTGAGCACGCTTTCCGCTGCGCCCACGAGGCCGACTCAACCGCGCTGCTTTTCTATAACGATTACAACCTGAACCGCCCCGACAAGCTGGAGCGCACCTGCCAGATGCTTCAGCGCCTGATTGACAAGGGTGTGCATATCGATGGAGTGGGAATGCAGGGCCACTGGTCGCTTTACGAGCCTACGCGCGAGCAGCTAGAGACAGCCATTGCACGCTTCCGCTCGATGGGGTTGCAGGTGCACATCACCCAGCTCGATGTGTCGCTTTACAAGTGGGAGCCTGCCCGCCGCACAATGCGCCGCCGCGAGGTTACCGTTTACGACGATGAGAAAAAGGCCGCGCAAACTGAACAGTACCGGATGATTTTCGATGTTCTGCGCAAAAACAGCGATGTGGTTACAAACGTCACCTTCTGGGGCTTGGATGACCGCAACTCTTGGCTCAACAACTATCCGGTGCGCGGACGTAAGAACTTCCCCTTGCTTTTCGACAATTATCGCTGTCCGAAACCGGTTTTCTTTAAGCTGGTTGACGATGCAAACGGCTTACATCGTGGGCAGGTTGAGAATTGACACATTTTTACTAGTTTTGTGTTCGTAAAATTTATGGCAGTATGATACGAAAACCTATTTGCTGGATACCAGTTGCGGTGTCTTACGCTGTTTTGGCGTTGTTCGTTTATTTTGTTATCAATCCGTTGTGTTACAATATCTTTCAGCAGCCAGCCTTTGTGCTTACTGCTGATTTCTTTTGTTCGAAGATTAAAGTCCCGGGCGGCTTATCCGAATATCTTCAAACCTTTATTGACCAATTCACGATGTTCCGCTTCTGGGGCACGTTATTCTTGGTAGCAGAAGTGTTTCTTACAGCATTCCTGACAGCTCGTTACGTGCGGAGAATCACAGACAGTAATCCATTTGTGTCGATGCTTGCTTTTATTCTGCCAGTGGCGATTTCAATAGTCGCTTGGACAGATGTCAAATATCCGTTTGCGATTAATATGCAGGTCATGCTTTTGGCAGCGGCTCTGAATTTGCAACAAATCTTGTCGAAATATGACTGGTCCAAGTTTGTGACCCCATTGTTAGCCATAGCCATCTATCACGCTTGCGGACCCGTGGCGCTTTATACGTTTGCGTTGTGCGAAATTGTCGGATACTTTCTGAATCCCGATAGGAAAAATTTGATTAGTGTTGCTAGCGTGGTGGTAGTTGCTGCATTGTGGCCGGTACTGGTTTATAAGTTTATGTTGCCAATCAAATTAAATGCGGCGTTGTACGATATGCGTCCGCAGGAACAGTTATACGTTACTTTCGACTTGACGATTGTTCTATATCTATTGTTCCTATATATACCGGCAATGTTGCTGCTGACTGAATTCTATGAACGGGCAAAAACGGTGAAAAATAAAAATCTACTCACTTTGATTTCTGTTGTTGTAATAGTTATAAGCACCTGCTTGGGTCAGAATTATAGAGACAATAGACCGGAGCGTATAGGATTTAAATTTGGTGTCGCGGCTTATAATCAGGATTGGAATTCTATAATCAGTTTTGTTAAAAATAACGAATGGTTGAAGGAGTATCAGAATTATCATCAAATGATAAATTTCTACTATGATATGGCGTTGGCTGCCAAAGGTCAATTGCAAGATAAAATGTTTAGCTATCCACAACGATTGGGAATTAATGCGTTGTTCGTTGATGAGCCGTTGGCAACGGTAGTTTGTCAGCCTATGACGGTACTATGGAATAACATCGGATTTGCCACAAATGCTTTACATTATGCGTTTGAATCACAGACCACATATGAAAACAGCCATTATGCGATGAAAGATGTTATTGATAATTTGTTGATTATTGGGGACTATAATAATGCTCAAAAGTATTTGGAAAAATATAGCAAGGTTATGCTTTCTAAAAAATATGTGGATGATAGAATTAAATACCTGTATGGTTCTCATGATACAGAATTTAAAAGTGAATATGTTAATGGTATTAGAAAAAATCATCCGAGAAAAGATTTTTATATGGGAAATTCACAATACGATGTTTTGGAAATAGTCTTGGCGAATAAAGATAATACTATGGCAAGCCAATATCTCTTGGCAAGCACATTGTTGCAGAATGATTTGGAATTATTTTTGAGTTTAATTCTTGAGGGATATTGTAAGGTCAATTACAATGGTTTGCCGCGAGCATATCAAGAAGCCGTGGTTCTATATAAATCAATAAATAAGAATGTTATGCCAGGAATAGAGAAGTTGCATATTCAATCTTATGTTATTGATCAGTTCAAATTGTTTCAGAAGGATATTTCGCAGAATAGAAATAATACAAGGTATATTAAGGAAAAATATGCTAATACCTATTGGAAGTATTACTTCTTCGATAATCCCAAAGTATCAGGAATCTATTTTGAATAAAAATACAATGAAAATGAAGTCGTATCTATATTTTCTATTATTGTTGTCACTATTGGTCGCTTGCTCATCATCATTTGATGTCAGTGATGAAGTAAATTATAAACCAGTCATTTATCCCGATTACACCGACATTGTAATCCCCGTCAATATTGCGCCGCTTAATTTCAAGGTCGATGGCAAAACTGATTTACTTGCCGTTGAAGTCAAGGCTGGCGCCGATGTTGTCAGTCTGAAATGCCGCAAAGGTAAGGCTGTTTGGAACAACCGTCAATGGCGCTCGTTGCTTAATGCGCACGTTGGTGACACCTTGTTTTATACGGTTACAATGTCCGATTCTGCAGGAAAAGTTGTCCAGTTTGCTCCCTTTTGGCAAGTGGTTTCGCCAGACAGTATCGACTCGCACATTGCCTACCGATTGATAAACACCGGCTATGTGCTTTGGGATAAGATGGGAATCTACGAGCGTTGTCTGGAGAATTTCAATCAGAAGCCGATAATTGAAAACCAATCGGTTGATATTGCTTGTATGAATTGCCATTCCTTTAGCGCGCAAAATCCGAACACAATGTTGCTTCACACTCGTAAGTTCAATGGTGGCACAACGATCTTATACGATGGTAAATTACAGAAATTCAATACAAAAACGAATATTTCGATGTCAGCGGGAGTCTATCCCTCATGGAATCCGAACGGATACTTGATTGCGATGTCAACGAACTTGATAAGCCAGCAGTTTCACAACGATTATGGGAAACGTATCTATGTATCTGATTCAAAGTCAGATATTGTGCTGTTGAATGTAAAGACGCAAACCCTTACAACATGTCCGCAGCTGTCTACTAAAGATTTGGAAAACCTGCCGGCTTGGGCCCCAGATGGCCGTACATTATATTATACAAGTGCGCCAGAACGGAAAGGAGATAAAGGGTATGATGTGGGATATTGGTATAGTCTGCTGCGAATCACCTATGATGAAGCCACTAACTCGTGGGGCACGGCCGATACTGTATTGCGCGCCAAAGATTTGGGTGGTAGCATCACTTTCCCGAAGGTATCGCCCAATGGCCGTTATATTGCGTTCACATTTGCCAATCGTGGATATTTCACACCGTTTAATCGAGAGGCCGACATCTATTTGCTAGATTTGCATACAATGCAAATAGCACCGCAACCCAACGTTAACAGTGATTGTTCAGAAAGTAACCACGGTTGGTCGCACAATGGGCACTGGCTGGTTGTCGGCAGTAAATGGCCCGACGGCGTGTTCACAAAGCCATATTTCGCTCATTTCGATGGCAATGGTAACTTCTCGAAACGTTTCCTATTGCCGCAGGAAGACCCCGATTTCTATGATGATTTCACACTGAACTACAACAACACAGATTTCATAACAGGAGAGGTGCCAACAACGCCAATCCAATGGCGCGACGCCATCAAAGCCGACCCGATTCCAGTCAAAGCCGACCCGTCGGTTGACATTGACGCATTGTCAGGTGCAACAATGAAGGCGGAAAAGTGAAAATAGAGAGTAAAGTATAAAGAGTAAAGTGTAATGAAAGGTTGAGAAAAGTTAAGAATTTTAGAAGTATGCAATAAACCTTCTCAACAGCGAAGCGTTTCAACCTGTTAAACATTAAACTTATAACTCAAAAAACTTAAAACTTGCAACACTCAATGAACCCCCAAATTGAAAAACTGTCGCCATTCATTGTGATGGAAGTGCTCGAGCGCGCCAACGAATTACAGCGTCAGGGCGTTGATGTAATTCATCTTGAGGTTGGTGAGCCCGATTTCGATATGCCTGAATGCGTGTCGCAGGCAACGGTTGAGGCTCTGCAGAAGTCTAAAACTCACTATACCCACTCGTTGGGCGATTTTGCTTTGCGTCAGGCAATTGCCGATTTTCACAAGAAGGAATACGGTGTCAGTGTCAATCCTGATTGCATTGTTGTAACTAGCGGTTCGTCGCCAGCCATCTTGCTGGCACTGATGGTTTTGTGCGAGGCAGGGGGAGAGGTCATTGTTTCAAATCCGGGCTATGCCTGCTACAGCAATTTCATTTTGGCTTGCGGTGGCATTCCGGTTGAGGTTTCGCTCAAGGCGGAAGACGGCTTTCAGTTCGATGTTGAGGCTGTTAAGCGGGCCATCACACCTAAAACACGCGCTATCTTCATCAACTCGCCAATGAATCCCACGGGTACACTTTTGAGTGCCAATGTGATGTCAGAGTTGGCGAAGTTGGATGTGCCGATTCTTTCCGATGAGATTTACCACGGCCTTGTTTATGAAGGGCAGGCGCACTCGATGCTTGAGTTCACCAACAATGCGTTCATTCTCAACGGATTCAGCAAGCGTTTTGCAATGACAGGCTTGCGGTTGGGCTATTTGATTGCGCCACAACAATATATGCGCAGTTTGCAGATTCTGCAGCAAAACCTTTTCATTTGTGCCCCGTCGCTGGCGCAGTATGCAGGAATAGCAGCCTTGCAGAGTGCCGACGCCGATGTGGCCGCAATGCGCCAAACCTACAACGAGCGCCGCACTTATATGATTGAACGCTTGCGGCAGATGGGCTTCACCATCCACACAGAGCCACAGGGCGCTTTCTACATCTTTGCCGACGCTAGCCGTTTCACTACCGACTCATACAAGTTCGCCTTCGACATTCTCGAAAAAGCCCACGTTGGCGTTACGCCTGGCACCGATTTTGGCTCGAACGGCGAAGGATTCATCCGCTTTTCGTACGCCAATTCGCTCGAAAATATCGCGAAAGCGCTCGACCGCATTGCTGAATATCTGCAGAAAATCAATTGATAATCAACTTCTTCTATATTGCAAAAGCAGTATTGACTGGTAAATAAGCGCTGTTTTGTTTTTGTCAATATCGGTATCGCAAAAAATTATATATTAGTGAGTTTTTAAAAATTTACAATTATGGCAAGTATTAGAGATTTAAAAAGCGACGTAAAGTATTTAGTTTCAGAAATAGTTTCTGATTGCAGCAATGTCATTGTTCTTCATCCTGAAAAGAAGGACGACGTGTTGGGGCTGATTGAAAAGGCTCTTGACATTCTCGATTCGAGCCTTGACAAAATCAACAAGGGCGACAAAAAGGACAAGGCATATTTCAATGGTATCAAAAACGAAGCGATTGCCGCTGCCGACGACATCTACAACAAATTGCGCGACATTGTGGGCGCAAAATAAATGCGTTGAACGATGATTGAAAATTTCAAAAAAACAGCCGAATTCGTCCTGCAGGGGCTTAACTACAAGCCGCAGGTGGGAATTGTGCTGGGCAGTGGCCTGGGCGGTTTGGGCGACAAGATAAAAGTCGATAAATCAATCGCTTACAAGGACATTCCTGGCTTCCCGATTTCGACTGTCGATGGACATAAGGGACAGTTGCTGCTGGGCGAGCTCGGCGGTAAGAAGGTGGTGGCAATGCAGGGGCGGTTTCATTACTACGAGAACTACGAGATGAACCAACTCACGTTCCCCATCCGAGTGATGAAATTCCTTGGTATTGAGACACTTATAGTGTCGAACGCTTCGGGCGGAATCAACCCCGAATTCAAGGTTGGTGACATTATGGTCATCCGCGACCACATCAACAACTTCCCCGAGAATCCGCTGCGCGGCTACAACTATCACGAACTGGGTCCGCGCTTCCCCGATATGAGCAAAACCTACGACGGCGAGTTGATTTCGCGCGCTCACAAAATTGCCGAGCGCCACGGAATCAAACTGCAGGAAGGCGTGTACATCGGCAGCCCTGGCCCGACGCTTGAGACGCCCGCCGAGTACAAGATGTTCCGCATCTGGGGCGCCGACGCCACTGGAATGTCAACCGTGCCCGAAGTGATTGTGGCTCACCATATGGGAATCCGCGTTCTTGGCCTGTCGATAATCACCAACACCGACAAGCCCGCAACGCCCGACGGCGAGACCACGCACGACGAAGTGCAGGACGTGGCTGGCCGTGTTGAACCGCAAATGACAACAATAATCACAGAACTTATAAACGAACTGTAATCTGATACAGTGTTGATAATCTGCGATTTAAGTCGAGATAAAATGAGAACAGCAATGAGCCATACAAAAATCAGGCGGTTGCTGTTCTTGTTTTTTGTGCTTTCCGCGATGTCGGCTCAAGGCCAATTCTACGATAGCGGCCAAGACCGTTTCCGCAGACTATCTCACATAAAAACAGCGCATTTCGATGTAATTTTTCCGCAAAGCGATACGGCGCTGGGGCAAATCTACGCCAACAATCTTGAACAGGCTTACAAGTTCGGCGGCAAAACGCTCGGCTGGCAGCCAAGGCGCGTTCCCGTGGTGCTGTTCACGTCGGCGGCGTACGCCAATGGCGAAGTGGCTTGGGCGCCGCGACGGATGAATCTGCTCACAACTGCTTCGCCCGATAATTACCAACACGCTTGGAATCAACAACTTGTGCTGCACGAATTCCGCCATGTGGTGCAAACCGATATGCTGAATCAGAGCGCATCGCGGTTTTTCAGCATCCTGCTCGGCGAGCAGTACACAGGGCTTCTGCTCGGGCTGCACGTGCCTTACTGGTTCTTGGAAGGCGATGCTGTGGCGTACGAAACGGGCGCTTCAACATCGGGGCGCGGACGCACGGGCGATTTCACCAACCGTTTGGCCGCACAGGTGGCGCAGAAGGGCATTTACAGTTATCAGAAGGCGATGTTCGGCTCGTTTGCCGACAATGTGCCGACACGCTATCATCTTGGTTATCAACTGATAAGTTACGGGCGGCAACATTATGGCGCACAGATTTGGCAGAACAGTATGGAACGTGTGGCGCGCCACCCGATTGCGCTGCGACCGTTTGGCCGCGGAATACGTGAAACCACTGGTTTAAAGGAAGTTGAGTTTTACCGTGCTGCACTTGAGCCGCTCACCGCAGGACCGAAAAACGCCGCACCCGACAATGCCCGACTGCTTACAAAGCCAACGCCGCGCGACTACACAAGTTACTTTGTGCCGCAGAAAAACGCACAGGGCAAGGTTGTTGCTTTGCGCGAGCAACTGTCTGATATTCCGTCGTTTGTGGCGATTGACACCGCCAAAGGCCGAGTCAGAAAAATCACCCGTCCTGGGCCAATGAGCGTCAAACATTTTTCTGCATCGGGCAACTTATTGGTTTGGAATCAGTTGCGCTACACTCGCTGGGAAAACGCCAACCACAGCCAAATTGTGACTTACGACCTTGACCGCCACCGTAAACGCACACTGGTTCGCCGTGGGCGCTACTATGGCTCAACGCTTTCGCACTCTGCAACTCAAATAGCGTCAATCAGTTATAGCGATTCGTCGCAGTGGGCTGTCGAACTTCACAACCTTGACGGCAGTCGGGCGGCGCGGTTTCAAACGGGTAATTCAGTGCCTGTGCGCGTAGCTTGGTCCGATGATGATAAACTGCTGGGTTACATTGCGATAGAGCAGGATTGCAAGTCGGTTTCAGTGATTGATTTGGAACACCACACCATCGACACTGTGCTGCCACAAATCAACGATGACATCTCGAATCTGCTGTTCTGCGGCAACAAACTCTATATGACTGGCAACCACAACGGCAATACCGCCTGGTACGCTTACAGCTTGACTGACAGTACTTTCGGTGTTGTGGCAGAAAGTCCGTTCGGGGTGGGCACAGGCAGCGTGAGCGGCATCAGCCTGCTGTTCACTTACTACACCGCAGATGGCTTTCAGATTGCTGAAAAACAGATAGATAACCCTGCCCAAACTGAAATGCCGACGGCCATTGCAAACAGTCAGACGCAAGCGCTCGCCGAACAAGAGCAAAGAGTGGTTTTCGACAGCGACAGCGTGTATAAAGTGCAGCGTTACAGTCGTTTGGCGCATCTGCTCAACATTCACAGTTGGGGGCCACTCTCGGTGCGGATTGATGATTCGGAAGTTGGTCCTGGCTTGACCATAATGTCGCAGGACGCACTTTCCACATCGTTCCTAACGGCTGGTTATCAATGGCTTACCGCTGAAAGCAAAGACGATTATTTCCTTGAATACCGCTACAAGGGATTTTTCCCGATAATCGGTGTGCGCGGCGACATCTATAAGTTTAAAGCACAACAAGAAACAAACAAGGGCACCATTACTCTTGATGTTCTGCGGAAGCGCGGCGTGGCGTTTGTTCAGGTGCCTATGACGCTGAAAACGAGCGTTTTCACCACATCGCTGACGGCGCAGGCGTCTTACCAATATATCAACACCGAATTGTCGTATGGTCGCAAAGCTGTCGATACCACCGACCATACGCTGGGCTATTGCCTTTATTTTCAATCGTTAAGGCGGCTCGCGCACCGCGATTTGCAGTCGCGCTGGGGCATCGTTCTTCGCGGCGACTACCATCACTACATCGACCAACCCGAGAACCATCAGACGGCCGCGCAGGCGTGGCTCTATCTGCCTGGACTGCTCGCCAACCACGGCGTCGCGCTCTACGGCGGTTGGCAGGAAAGCAGTCGTAACAACCTTGTATTCAATTCGTTGGTACTTTATCCGCGCGGCTACAAAGCGGTGTCGAACACTCGGCTCACAACTTTGATGGCATCGTACTCACTGCCGCTTCTCTATCCCGACTTGGCGCTTGGCAGTGCGCTGTATATCAAGCGGATAAAAGCAAAAATCTTTTATGACTACGCCGAAGCCGTCAACAAAGGAAAAAACACAGCAATGCGCTCATCGGGCTGCGACCTGACGGCCGATTTCCACATCTACCGATTTGCCGTGCCCATCTCGGCTGGTGTGCGCTACGCAAGGCGTATCTCAAAGAGCGACAACTATTTCGGGGTTCTGCTGTCGATGAATTTCAATGGGGTGATGGGGAAGTCGCCATACGATAAGTAAGTGATTTACGTACAATCAGCCGCGGCAATCAGCAAAATCACACATTTATCTATTTTTATGCACTTTTTTAAACATCAATTTTAAAACCGCATTACAATGTTTGGTATTTCCGACCCTGGTATCTGGATTGTCTATCTGCTGTCGATTTTATGCGTGATAGGCTCGATAATTTTTGGCATAAAGTATTGGAACAAAGAAGACGATGCCGACAATCTTTAGTATTAACTATCAATAATTTATAGATGGAAAATTTTTCGATGTATATGATTGTGATGGTCTACTTCCTGGCCATCGCGTTTTTGGGATTTTTGGGCTATAAGAAGACGAAAAACTCAAAAGACTTTTTGATTGGCGGCGGCGAGATGAACCCCATCGTGATGTCGCTCTCGTATGGCGCCACGTTCATATCTGCTTCAGCCATAGTGGGTTTCGGCGGTGTGGCCGCAACCTTCGGAATGGGCATTCAGTGGCTGATGTTCCTGAATATGTTTGTGGGCGTGGTCATCGCCTTCATCATCTTCGGACGGCCAACGCGTCGCATCGGCGCGAAACTGCACGCCACATCGTTTGCGCACTTCCTTGGCGCCTACTATAACTCAAAGCGTATCAGGATTTTCGCCGCATCGGTCATCTTCCTTTGTATGCCGCTCTATGCCGCTGCCGTTCTGCGTGGCGGCGTGTTCTGTATGCAGGAAGTGTTCGGCATCAGCTTCGACCTTTCACTGCTGATTTTCACCGTGATAGTGGCATCATACGTGATGGCTGGCGGTATGAAGGGCGTGATGTACACCGATGCCCTGCAGGCCGTGATAATGTTCATCTGTATGGGTGTGCTGGTGTTCGGCGTTTACAAGGCTCTGGGAATGGGCTTTGCCGAAGCCAACCGCGCGTTGGAAGGAATATCGAATCAGGTACCCGAAAAACTGGCCGCTGTTGGCCACCAAGGCTGGACGGCAATGCCGCGCTTCGGGTCGCAGCAGTGGTTCACGCTTGTCACATCGCTGATTATGGGCGTGGGCATCGGCTGCCTGGCGCAACCGCAGCTTGTTGTGCGCTTTATGACTGTGAACAGCACCAAGAAACTGAATCAGGGTGTGGCCATCGGTTGCGTGTTCCTGATTATCACCGTGGGCGTGATTTACCACGTTGGCCCGCTGTCGAACCTTTATTTCTACCTGAACGACGGAAAAATCGCCGCCGATATGGTTGAAGCGTCCGACAAGATAATTCCGTATTTCATTGGTCGCGTGATGCCTACGTGGTTCGTAACCATCTTTATGCTCTGCATTCTGTCGGCAAGTATGTCCACTTTGAGCGCGCAGTTCCACACGATGGGCGCTGCCGCTGGCGGCGACATCTACGGCACATATATCAACTCGGGCCGCCGCCTGAACCGCGAGCACAAAGACCGTATGACAATTATGGTTCGTCTGGCCGTATTGGTTTCGATATTAATTAGTTACATCATCTGCTTTGTTCTTGGCGAGCACAGCGATTCGCCTGTCATCGCCATCAGCACATCGCTGTTTATGGGCATTTGCGCATCGGCGTTCCTGCCGTCGTATTTCTGCGCATTGTATTGGAAACGAGTGACAAAGCAAGGCGCTTTCGCGAGTATGATTGTGGGCGTGGTGGTGACCATTCTGCTGCTGCTGTTCATCCACGCCAAAGAAGCCACGGCGCTGGGCGTCTGCAAGGCTCTGTTCGGCACCGATGTGCTCATCACCGACGGTATGATGAAGTTCATCGACCCGATTATGTTCGCCTTCCCGCTCTCGTGCATCACCATTGTTGTGGTTAGCCTGCTGACTGGGAAGAAGAAAAAGAAGATTGCCGCATAATAAACCGGCTGTCAATCTGTGATTTATATATGATTCCAGCAATTCCGAAATACGGGGTTGCTGGATTTTTTTGTGGAAAAACTCAAAATTCAAGCCAATTGCAGAATAAATGCTATCTTGCTTTGCTGTGCGATTTGAATTTGACGCATAGCAAAACCGATTGTCAATGAGCAAATTATCTAAATCGATTCCTTACGTTGCTGTGGCGCTTGCCGTGTACGCCTTTTACGCTTTCGCTTATGGCGCGACGTTGCAGTACGGCGAGCAATACCAACTTTTTCAGTCCACAACAGGCTATTTTCTCGGCCTGCTTGCCCGTCCAGGCGGATTGGCAATGTATGTCGGTCGGTTTCTGACGCAGTTTTTCATAATCCCGCTAGTGGGGGCCATATTTATTTCGATGCTGTCGACTGGGATATTTGCGTGTATTGCCGCACTCTCAAAATCAAGCAGATATCGTTGGCAATGGGCATTGCTTATCACCATGTTGCCTGTGTGCGCCCTGCTCGATAAACAAGCATTGCTCAACAGTTTGGTGTGCATCCTTATAGGTTGTGTTATTGTTTTGCTTATCAACAAAATAAAGCAAGAAAAAATTGTTGCGACTTTACTTCCGTTCCTAACTTTTATAACCTTTTGGATTGCAGGCGGACTGCCTGCAGCATTTGTCGCGGGATACGTTTTTTGTAGTTGCATGGTCGATAGGCGCAGCGATAAAGCATTGTTAATGAGTGCAATAATTTCAATGCTTGTAGTTGTGGCGTCGCCATTTGTTGCTCGACAATTGTTTGGTGTTCAGCTAAATGCGACACGTACATTTCTTGGTGCCGATTATTCGCGGTATGTTGTCTCTCTACCGAAACTGGCGATAGCGGCAACCATACTTATCGCATTTTTACCATTGACCGATAGTTTATTGAACAACAATTTGCCGACTGCAGAAAACCGCAAGATTCACAGATTATTCAAACCTACGTTAATATCTTGGTTGATAGTTGTTTTAACAATTAGTACAGTTTCCGCTCGAATGGTCGATTTCGATGCCAATCGTAAATGTGATATTGAGTTCTGCGCGCGGATGAAAGATTGGAGGCGAATTATCAAAATTGCTGATCAAAAACAGCCAACCGATGTAATATCAATGGCTTACATCAATCTTGCATTAGCCAAAACCAATAGTTTGGGTGATAAGATGTTTTCGTACGCACAAATCGGACCATCGGGTTTAATTCCGGATTTTGAGTTATACGGTGATTTGTCGATGGCGTTGTGTGAGATATATTACCATTTGGGGGGTATCAATTTTTCCGAGCGCTTTGCCTATGAGGCTGCAAAATCGAACCCCGACTATCAGGAAAGCGCCCGAGCAGTGAAGCGTCTGGCCGAAACAAGTATCATTAAAGAAAACTATCCGCTGGCTCGGAAATATCTCGCAATGCTTTGTAATACAACCTTTTATGCAAAATGGGCGAGAAAAAGTCTCATGCGTATCGATAGCGGTCGTACCAATGAAAATGCAGAATGGGCAAGGGAACGTAGCATTCAGATTACGGACGATTGTTATTATGCTGAAAAAAATAAAGATATATTGCTATATAGATTATTTGCAACGAACCCGAACAATCGGCTAGCTTTTGAATATCTAATGGCTTACTACTTGCTAAACAAAGATTTAGAACAATTTATGCAGTATGCCAATTTAGGCGGGCGTTTTTATGGCGCGGTCTATCCGCGAGCATTTCGTGAGGCGGCAGTTTTTCATTTGCGTATGAAGAACCCCGAGACAGTAAAAGATTTTGGCACGGCCGACCGTCAGCTGCTTGAGCAGTTCTATAAGTTCGGTGCGATTTACAATCCCAACCACCACGATGCGCGTCTGGCCGAACGTTTTGGCGACACATATTGGTATTATCTGTTTAAAGAATGACGATGAATAAGTACATAACTATCTTGATTGCAATTATTTGCGCGGCTTGTACCGAGACGGTCAGAGTTGATTCGGTTTCTGATGTGCTGCCGCCCGTCAAGCCCGATTATGCGCAGGCGACAATTCCCGTAAACATTGCCCCGCTCAATATTATGGCCGACTGCGATGTCGATAAAATCGATGTAACTATTTGTTCGTCAGATGGAAAGATGGTTCTGCACTCACAATCGGCGCAAGTTACCGATTTCAACATTGTAAAATGGCACGCCTTACTTGCAGAAAATGCAGGAAAATCAATTGTTTATAACGTTTCATTGAAAGCCAATGGCCGTTGGACAAAATACAAACCTTTTGAATTGTTTGTCAGTCCCGATAGCATTGATTATGGATTGGTATACAGGCTGATAGCACCTGTATATGAGACATTTGGCAGTATGGGCATCTATCAACGGTGTCTGTCAGATTTTGAGCAAAAAACGATTGTCGAGAACAATCTGTTGCAAAACAACTGCGTGAACTGCCATTCGTTTTGCCAATGGAATCCCGACAAGATGAGCCTACACGTTCGCGGCCCATACGGCTGTACTATGCTTTTGAATGGCAGTAAGTTACAATTATTCAACACCCGTACTGATACCACGCGCGGTAATTGCGTTTATCCTGCATGGCACCCCGACGGGCGGCACATTGCCTATTCGGTGAATGAAACCAGGCAGATGTTTCATGCCGCCAATCCAAAACGCATCGAAGTCATCGACTATTGGTCGGATGTGGTTGTGCTTGATACAAAGACAAATACACTTGCTAGTTCGCCACTTTTGATGTCGAAAGACTATTTTGAGACGTTTCCATATTTTTCACCCGACGGTCTGTGGCTTTATTTCTGTAGTGCGAAGGCCGTTGATGTCAATGCCGCCCCTGATAGTGCGCACTATAATCTTTGCCGCATATCCTACGATTGCAGTACGGGTGAGTTTGGCAATCGTGTTGACACATTAGTAAATGCCTCTGCCATAGGCAAAAGCGTTTCGTTTCCGCGCCCGTCGCCCGATGGCCGTTTTGTGGCTTACACGTTTTCTGACTATGGACAGTTCTCGATTTGGCACCCTGAATCGGATGTTTGGCTGCTCAATCTTTCCGATGGCACAACCCACCGCATCGACAACCTGAACAGTGGCGATGTTGACAGTTATCACAGCTGGTCATCCAACGGACGATGGATGGTGGTTTCGAGCCGCCGAGAGAACGGGTTGTTCACACAGCCGTTTTTTGCACACATCGACACCTGCGGCAATGCAACAAAGGCTTTCCGTCTGCCGCTTCGTTCGCCCGCAGAATACGATGCAATGTTTTATTCATTCAACATTCCCGAATTTATTGCCGAACCCATTCGACTGAATGTCAGAGAATTGGAAAAGAAGGTTGAAAAACGGAATCTGCAGAATCTTACGTTTGAATAAAATGGGTTTTGGGGCTTTGAATCAACTTCGCCCTTTCATCGCTTCGTCTTCTTCGGCGGTGTCGTCTTTCATCAGCGGCAAGCTTGCGCTTTTCCGCACGGCCCAGATGCGAATCAGAATCACCGATGATGCGCTCAAAATCTCGCACATGGCATTGCCAATGCCAATTTTTTGGCAGATATAGAAAATGAAACCGCCTAATATGCAGGCAGTTGCGTAAACATCTTTGCGGAAGATTAGCGGTACTTCGTTAATCAGCGTGTCGCGCAGAATACCGCCGGCAGCGCCCGTCAGCGTGCCCATGATGATATTCACCCATATTGGAAACCCTGCGGCAAGACTTTTTTCGAATCCAACAACTGTGAACAGGCCAAGTCCGATGGCATCGAACAGGAACATTGTGGTGTTCATTCGAACCAGTTGTTTGCCAAGAATAATCACCAGCAGAAGTGCAAAACCAGTGACGATCAGATATGAAGGCTGAAGCATCCAAAACGGCGTGACGCCGAGCAGAAGATCGCGGATGGTGCCACCGCCCACAGCTGTCACCAGACCAACAACATAGGCGCCGAACCAGTCGAATTTTTTTGCCGCCGCCATACGGATTCCGCTTATCGCGAAAGCGAAAGTTCCGATGTAGTCGAGTATAATGGTGAAAGTCATTGGTTTAGGTGCTAGGATTGGTTGGTTTTGAGTTATAAGTTTAGAAGTTTTAAGTTTTGTCCGTAGTCTGTTGTCTGAAGTCCGTAGTCTAAATAACAATTGCTTCAGGTTCGATTTTTATGCCAAATTTTTCATATACAGCATTTTGAACGTGGTGAGCCACATCAATGATGTCGCGGCCAGTGGCGCCGCCCAGATTGACGAGCACCAACGCCTGCAGAGTGTGTACACCTGCCGTTTTTGCCGCATTGGTATAGCCTTTCAGTCCGCAGCGGTCAATCATCCAGCCGGCGGCAACCTTCACGCGGCCTTCGCCCGCAGGGTAGGTAACCATGTCCGGAAAATTCTCTAACAGTTTTTCGGCCGTAGTTGCGTCGACTGTCGGATTTTTAAAGAAACTGCCCACATTACCAAGCACTTTTGGGTCGGGCAGCTTGCTGTTGCGGATGTTGATAATTGCTTGGCGGATAGTGCGCAATGACGGTCCGCCCAGTTTTTCAATCTCGCCGCTCAAACTGCCGTAATGAGTCACAAACTGCGGCTTTTTTGATAGTCGGTATACCACAGAATCAACCAGATACTTGTCTTTAAACTCATGCTTGAATGCGCTGTCGCGATAGCCGAAACGGCAATCAGCATTGTTCAGAGTTGACATTGAGCCATCAGTCAGACTCACAACATTCACACGCTCAATAGCGTCTTTGGCTTCGCGTCCGTACGCCCCAATGTTCTGCACAGGCGATGCCCCCACAGTTCCCGGAATGAGCGATAGATTCTCAATTCCGCCCAGATTGCGCTCAACGGCCCACTCGACAAGCGAGTCCCACACAGTTCCTGCACCAGCCTTCACCAGGCAGTAATTGTCGGTTTCGTTCTCAATGGTGATGCCCAAATTGTCCGGATGGATTATAATACCATCAAAATTGTTGACAAACAGGATGTTGCACCCACCGCCGAGAATCAGAATCCGTTTATCGGTCAAACCGCCAACCATGTTGATGAGTTGCCTAATGTCGTCGGGTGAGTGGTAGATGCAAAGTCGTTTGGTCGTCACATCTAACCCAAACGAATTCAATTCTTTAAGCCGAGCGTTTTCAACAATCTGTGGCATATCTGTTGTTTTTGGCAAAGGTAATCGGCGCACGTTGATTGCCGACAGCAATTTATCAACAGTTAGAGTTGATAGGTTAGGGGCGTATAGGTTTCACAATGAATAAACGAATCGTTGAAAACTTGCTTTCAAGTCGGCGTGTTTCAGTTTTCTGTTTGCGTTTACGTTGTTATATTTGCCTGACAAAACAATACATCAATGTTCAAAAATCATCCAAAAGGGCTTTTGGCGGCAGCCTTGAGTAATATGGGCGAGCGTTTTGGCTACTATATTATGAATGCCGTTCTGGTGCTGTTTCTTTGCTCAAAATTCGGTTTGTCCGAAGAGAAGGCAACAGCCATCTATTCAGTGTTTTATATGGGAATTTACATTTTGAGTCTTGTCGGTGGCATTATTGCCGACCGCACACAGAACTACAAGGCCACCATCCAGTCAGGTTTGTTGGTTATGGCTACAGGCTATGTCATTCTGGCTGTGCCGATTCTGGCCACTGCCGGCAACATCGGGTGGCTTTTGCCGCTCACTTGCGTGGCACTCTTCTTGATAGCTTTCGGCAACGGTTTGTTCAAGGGCAATTTGCAGGCTATTGTGGGGCAGATGTACGACAATTTCGAAGCCGAAGCCGCCAAACAGGGTGAAGAAGCGCTGGCTATAGCCAAAAGCCGTCGCGACCCGGGTTTCCAGATTTTCTATATGTTCATCAATGTTGGCGGGTTGATTGCGCCATTTGTGGCGCCCATTCTGCGCAGTTGGTGGCTGGGTGTCAACGAGTTGGCCTACAATGCCGACCTTCCGGCGCTCTGCCATCAGTATATAGCTGCGGGTGCGGCTATGGCGCCTGACGCTCTTGCAAAACTCAACGACCTGATTCCTGCGGTGGCAGCTACTGTCCCGGCCGATTTTGGTGCGTTCTGCCGCAACTATCTCGATGTATTCAACACCGGCGTTCACTATTCCTTTATTGCATCGGTGGTGGCAATGCTCATTTCGCTTATCATTTTTGTGACAACCAAGCGCCAGCTGCCTACACCAGCAAAACGCACGGTTCAGGCAAGTGTTGACTACACAGCTGAAGAGAAGGCGGCAATGGCTACCGAAATACGTCAGCGCATCTACGCACTTTTTGCAGTGCTGGTGATTGCAGTGTTCTTCTGGTGGTCGTTCCATCAGAATGGCACTTCAATGTCGCTTTTTGCCCGCGATTTTGTCATTACATCGGCCATTCCGCCTGAAATTTGGCAGGCCGTCAATCCATTCTTTGTCATTGTGCTCACATTCCCGATAATGTGGTTGTTCGGTACGCGCTGGGGGCGGACATTCTCAACACCACGAAAGATAGGCATTGGTATGGGCATTGCCGGATTGGCTTATATAATTATGGCGGTGTTCTGTGCGACAAAAGGCTATCCATCGGCAACCGCATTCCGTGAACTCGATGCTGCGACAGCAGGCACTCTCAAATCAGGGCCGATGATACTGATAATCTATTATTTCTTTATGACTGTGGCTGAATTGTTCATCAGTCCGCTGGGTTTGAGTTTTGTGTCGAAGGTGGCGCCTAAGAATCTGCTCGGTCTGTGCCAGGGTTTGTGGCTTGGCGCAACGGCGGTGGGCAACGGCTTCCTGTGGATTGGCCCGCTCATGTATAACAAAATGCCTATCTGGCAGTGCTGGGCAGTGTTTTTTGCCGTCTGCTTCATCTCAATGGCTGTGATGTTCGGAATGGTTAAGTGGCTTGAGAAAGTGACGAAGTAAACAATGCGCTTATGTACGTGGCATATCAGAAAAAGAGAGAGAATATCTGCGAGTATTTTCTCTATATGTTTCAGATAGAAGACATTATCCGTGCATGTGGACTTAACCGGCAGACGATTGAGCAAACCGTTATGCCACGCTATTCACATGAACCTGCCGTTCAAGCTGAAGTTAGTCAGTGGTATTTCGGTCTTGCCGACCAAATGGAAGAAGAGCACATTCAAGCACATGGGCATCTGGTATCGCTGGCCAACAAAATCAACGAAGTGCTTGATTTTCATCTCTACCTGATGAATAATCCCAAGGAAGTGGCTTATCAGATGCAGTTTGCAAAAGTTGAGCCAATCATCGGTGAGTTGCGCCAGAAACAACCGTCAGCCGATACGCTTAGCGACCTGCATCTTGCGCTCAACGCTGTTTACGGATTCACCATTCTGCGGCTGAAAGGCACTCAGGTGTCGAAGGAAACGGCTGCAGCCATATCATCGCTGGTGGTTTGGCTCAACGCATTGTCAGCCAAATTCAAAGATTACGAAACGGGTGAGTTGAAACTTGATTTGTAATCAAAGATCCTGAGAGTTGTAGCGGATTCCGATTACAAGAATGTCATCCACTTGGTCGTAGCGTCCGCGCCACTCGTCGTGTGCCTTTACAATCAGGTTTTTCTGCTCTTTCATTGGCAGGTCTTTGATTTCGTCGAGCAGGTCTTTGAACCGTTTGGTAAGGTATTTCTTGCCGTCATCGCCGCCAAACTGGTCAATAATGCCATCAGAGAAGATGTAGAACTGGTCGCCGGGTTTGAACGAGTGTTCATGATTGGTGTAGTTGCTGTTTACCGAAGTTCCCGAAATGTTGCTTGTGATGGGAATCTTGTCGCCTTTCAGCTCAACAAACTTATTGTCGCAGTACAGGTACATCGGCCGTAATGCACCGGCATATTCAATCAGGTGATTCTCTTTGTCGATGACAGCAATGGCAATGTCCATTCCATCGTTGTTCTGGTCGAGCATTCCTTCGCTTTTCAGCGATATTTTAATTTTTCTGTTCAGGCTTTTCAGAATATCGGCGGGGCGGTGTACGGCATTGTGAATAACAATCGAATTCAGCAGATAACTTCCAATGATTGAAAGAAAAGCGCCGGGGACGCCGTGTCCCGTGCAGTCGACAGCGGCAATGAAGTATTTGTTGTCGATTCGGTGATACCAGTAGAAGTCGCCGCTTACAATGTCTTTCGGCATAAAGAGCACGAAGCTGTCGTTGAAATCGCGTTGTATCTGTTTCACTTTCGGCATCATGGCTGTCTGAATGCGTTTTGCGTAGCGTATGCTGCCGAAAATCTCGTTCTGTTTTGCTTCAATCTCGTCTTTTTGCAGCAGGGCAAGGTTGCGTTGCTTTTCGGCTTCGGCTTTCTGCTGCTCGACACTCATCTCGTATAGTTTCAGCTGTGTGATGTTGGTGTCCACGGCGATTATGAGAGTCACGTTGTCTTGGGCGTCGAGAATAGGGGTAAGGGTGGTTTGCATCCAGATGCTGTCACCATTGTCGTCAGATTTTTCTTCTGACTCGTACGATGCGGCCACCTTCTGGTTCAGGCAGGTTGAAAGCGCGTTTTTCAGGCTTTCAGGGGTTGCGCTGACATCGACAATGTTTATGTGCGGTCCGGCCTTGTATTCTTCAAGGGTTTGGTTGATGAGTTTGCCAAATGCGGCGTTGAACCAGTCAATCTCACCATTGGGTTGGAATATTGAAATGCGGTTGTTCGACAGGTTGGTTACCTGTGATATTTTGCTCAATTCGTTGTTTTTCAGCTGCAGCAGTTCTTTTTGCGCCCGCAACTCTTCACGCTGGTCTTGCAGCGTGTTCTTTTGCTGGATAAGCTCTTCGCGTTGCGAGTTCAACTCGTCGTTCTGCTGGTTAATCAGTTCTGTACGCTTCTTGATGCTTTTTTCAAGATTCTGGCTCATCTCGTAATATTCAGTGCGCGATTTGACGAATTTTCGCCCAAACTGAACCATCGAGAGCGCCGACAGCGTCAGCAACGCAATCTTCACACAATGCTCGCTGGTATATACCAGCATCCCTATTTCTGTGTTGATAACGTTTTTGTATACCAGCGATACCAGTATGGTGCCCGATACAATCACATGAATAACGAATCCTTTGTCATCTTTGAGTTTGTTCCTGTTGCTTATCACGCAGTAGAAGAAATAGGCAAAGGTCAGGAAGATGAATATGTTCAGAGCCAGAATTCGGAATACGTGCTCAAATGACAGAAACGAAAGGAATGTTGTCAAAAGGCCGAGTATTATCATCAGATTTGACGGGTCGGATTTCAGCTTTTTGAACGGTTGCGGCGACAGGCAGTATTTTTGGTAATAGATGAAGGCTGTCAGCGTCAGCGGTTTCATTATTTTGCTGAAATTGGCGTTGGCTGTTGGCGAATTCGGGAAAAGATATTTGAAAAATGTCAAATCGTAAACCAGCAGCAATATGGTGATGCAAATCATCAGCAACATACTGGAAATGTAGAGTTTGTCTTTCTCTGATATGTATAGCAGCAGCATGGCCAGAATGGTCAGCAGGGCGAGCGCATACACAAGTCCGTTCATTGTTTGGTTGAATGTTCCTTCGTCGAAGAACTGTTTGCCAGGCTTCATTTCGATTGGGACATACATTACGTTGTGCTGCGCTGTGAATTTTATGCAGTAGGTGGCTGTAACCGCTGGTGGTATTGTTACCACAAAGTTGTAGTTTTTCGAGTCGCTGGGGCGCTGTGAGAACGGGTAGCGCATACCGGTGTTGAAGAATGTTGAGTCGATTACCGAGTGGAATACCAGCTCATCGATATGCGGATTTCTTAAGCTCAAGAAAAACGACTGTCTGCGTTTTGTGCTGTTCTTCACAGGGATTAGTACCCAGATATCGTTTTTGTTTCCGCCAATTCTAACAATGTTGTTTTGTAGCTGTGTGTAGTTGCGGAAGAATTTTTCCGATGTTGCGGTTTCGAATGTCAAACCGCCTGTGGGGTCTTCATAATAGAAGATGTTTTCCGAAAGGTCTATCGGCTTGTCGGCGTTGGCATCGGTTATGACAATCTCGCCTTGGCTCAAAAAGGCCAAACTCAACAATAGTAATATGATTGTCAGTCGCTTCATTGTTAGTTGTCAACAAGCCATAAATATAGCAAAAAATATTGCCGATGTTTATTCTTTGTTGAATTTGCTCAAACCTTTGTCCAAAAAATCTACAAACTCGCTGACATTCAGGTTGTAACCCATCGGGTCGGCAAGCAGGTTGCCGTCGGTGTCGAGCAGGCAGTAGTAGGGTTGGGCGTTGATTTTGAAGCGGCTTATCTGAAAATCAGCGTTCACCTTGCCGATGCTTTTCTTCACTTTTCCGTCGTAGCCCGATGTCACCCATTCCGACTCGGGCAGCTCGGTTTTGTCGTCAACATACAGTGCCACAACAATATAGTCGTTGCGCAGACGGTCGAGTACTTCGGCGTCGGCCCACACGCGGGCTTCCATCTCGCGGCAGTTGACGCAGCCGTGGCCAGTGAAGTCGATAAAGAGCGGCTTGCCTTGCTCGCGGGCGCACTCAAGTGCTTGATTATAATCGAAATAGCCTTGCAGTCCGTGCGGCAGGTGCAGCAGGTCGGCATATTTTGGCGTCTCGCATAACGCTGATTCATAGTCGTCTGCGGCAGTTGTGGCTTTCGCCGAAAGGTCGAAATCGATGGTTGTCTGCGGCGGCAAATATCCCGAAAGGGCCTTCAAAGGCGCACCCCACATTCCGGGAATCAGGTAGATGGTGAAGGCTGTTGTGAGCAGTCCGAGCAGCAGACGGAACACTTTCGGCGGGTTGTTTTTTGTTTCGCCAATCTGCAGTTTTCCAAGCAGAAACAGGCTCAACAGGGCGAAAACGGCAATCCAGATGGCCAGATAGACTTCGCGGTCAAGAATGCCCCAGTGGTAGGTTTGGTCGGCCACGCTCAGGAATTTCAGGCCGAGCGCAATCTCGATGAAACCCAACGTAACCTTAACGGTATTGAGCCAACTGCCTGATTTGGGCAGTTTTGTGAGCCACGACGGGAAAAAAGCCAGCAGCGTGAACGGTAGCGCAAAGGCCGCCGAGAAGGCCAGCATTGTGATAATCGGTTCCCAAATGTCGCCTTGAGTTGATTTTACAAGGATTGTGCCCACAATGGGGCCCGTGCACGAAAACGACACCAGAACCAGCGTCAACGCCATAAAAAGCACGCCCACCAGTCCGCCGCGGTTTGAGTTCGAGTCGGCTTTGTTGATTAGCGAATTTGGCAGAACAATCTCGAAAGCGCCCAAAAACGATGCGGCAAACACCATAAATATGATGAAAAACAGCACGTTGGGCAGCCAGTGGGTTGACAACCAGTTGAAAATGTCGGCAGTAACCGATTGCCCGCCAATCAGATAGGTGGCTAAAATGATGATTGCGATGGGAATGGTGTAGAGAGCCACAATTGCCAGCCCGAAAGCCGATGCCATTGAGCGCGAGCGGCCTTTGTTCTGCTCGTTTTTCAGAAAGAACGACACTGTCATTGGCACCATCGGGAAGACGCACGGTGTGAGCAGCGCGGCAAAGCCCCACAGAATGGCTTCGAGAATCACCTTCCAAATTGAGTTTGAGTTGGCGGTGTGCACAACGGGCTCGCTTTCAATGATTTTTGCATCGTTGCTAGGCTCGGCAGGGGCGGGAATAGCGCTTTGCCCGTCGTCAAGCAGCGACAGTCTGAACTCTTGGTCGCCCATCACGCACATCTCGTCGGAACAAGTCTGGTACTCAATTTTTCCGCTCACCGTGGGGGCGGGGCCAGTCACTTTAAATGTCTGCGCAAAAACGGCTTCGTTGCAGAAATAGCGCACAACGGCGCCGGCAATCTCATCTTTTTCTTCAGTCACTTTCGACAACTCGCGCACCGTGTCAACGCGCTCAACATCAGTGAGTTGCTCAAACGAGAAACTTGTCGGCAGCGAGTAGTTGCCTTTGGGCAGATACTGCGCAAAGATGTGCCAGCCTGCGTCAATCTTGGCTTTGAAGTTGATTTGGTATTCATTCTCGCCGGTTTTCTGGCTGCTGATGTCCCATTTAACGGGATTCTGGATTTGCGCGGTGGCCGAGCAAACCACAATTGTGGCTATTGCTAAAATGCTTTGTCTCAAGAATTTCATAGTTTTTTAGATTAGATTGTTTTGTGTAATAAAAATTGTTACCAATCAATAGTTCAAAAATAACTATGCGTTTGATTGTAATCCAATTTTTCGGTGAGATTTTTGCGCCAATTCAGTTTTTTGTCAGCAACGGCAGTGCGTCAAGCAGTTGTAACATATTGTCGAACACAATGTTAGCTCCAGCTGCAGTCAGGTCTGATTTTGCAAGAATGCCTGTGTTTACAGCAACAGTGAACACGCCGGCTGCTACACCCGCCATTACACCGAGTGGCGCGTTTTCCACAACCAAGGCTTCGTTTGGCGCCACGCCGAGTTTGCGTAAGCCCATCAAATATGGCTCGGGGTTGGGTTTGCCATATGTGACATCGTGTGCTGTAACCATCAGTTCGCGGCGGAATTGCCCGTTGAATAGTTTTTCGACACGGTCGAGTGTCGTGCTCTCACCAGAACCGGTGACAATGGTTCTTGAGATATTGTTCTTGGTAAGAAAATCAACCACATCAGTGATGTTGCTAATGAGCTCGGGGGCAGGCATCTGACGGAAAAAACCGCTCTTGATATGGTAGATTTCACGTTGTTCGTCGGTGGTGCTGTGGCGGCCAAAGGCCTTCAGAAATTCTTCGTCGATGGTTGATGCGCCAGTGCGTCCTTCGTTAAGATATACCTGATATCCAGAGAATTTTATTCCGCATTCGGCGAAAGCTTTTACCCACGCTTTGGCGTGCAGTGGCATGCTGTTGAAGATGACGCCGTCCATATCGAACATGACAGCCTTGATATTCAGCGTTGTATGTCCTGTGGCCGACAGATAGTTACGTATGGCAGTCTGTATCATCGAACTAAAATTGCGGCCGCAAAAGTAAATGAATTTCGCACTCTGACAAAGGAAGCCTTCAGCGGTCAGCACTCAACCAATTCATAATTTGTTCATAACCTTTCGGAATCTATTGTTTAACAAGTGTCGCGCTGATGCGAATTGTTAGTTTTATGTGAATGAAAAATGATAATTGCAATGCGTTTTTGTGTATCTTGAGCCCACTTTTTTGAATCGAAATAAATGATAATACCGATGAACAAAAAATTTGTCAAATTACTCGGAATCTTGTGTGTGTGTCCGGCACTTCTAACGGCACAAGAAGTTGAAGATGAGACCAATATGGTGTTCAATCCGAGTTTCGAACAGTATGAGAAGTGCCCTGAAGGCTACATTTACAACGACAAGTCGCACCGGCTGATTCCGCACTGGACCTACCCGTCGTACACCACGCCAGACTATTTCAACAAATGCAGCACCGGTGATGTAAAGGTGCCCGACAACTTTGCCGGCTACAGCCAGCCGCATAGCGGAAAAGGCTATATGGGTGCAATCCTGACAGGTTCTGACCGCGATTACCGTGAGTACATTCAGGGCGAACTGAAAACACCGATGAAGTCAGGTCAGGTTTACTGCGTGTCGTTCTGGTACAAACTGGCCAACGGCTCAATGTTTGCTGTTGACCAATTGAGCATATACTTCTCGCAAGAGAAGATAGCCAACGGCAACACCACCTATCTGAACTACAACGGACAACTGAACAATGAGTCGGGACTTTTCCTTGACAACACCGAAGAGTGGAAGCACTATTGTATGCTCTATACCGCTTCGGGCAATGAAATGTTCTTTACCGTCGGCAATTTCAAGAATTATGAGAACACCAACTATGTAGTGACCGGTAAGGACGTGCAGAACAAGAAAGGTAAGAAGTATGCCTATTATTTCTTCGACGATTTCGAAATACGTCCGCTAACCGACTGCGATGTGTGCGCTTGCGTGCCGAAAGGTCTTGAGACTGTGATTGTCGATTCGGTCTACACAGGCGGTCTTGACCCTGTAACGGGCAAAATCCAGCGCATTGTTGACGACGGTGTCATCAGCCTTGGCATTTCGGGCGGAACACCGCCTTATGACGTTAAATGGTCGAATGGCGCGACAGGGCAGAAGCTTACCAATCTGCCGGCCGGCACCTATACATATAAAGTAACTGACAAAAACAACTGCCGCAATAGTGGCAAAGTGGTTTTTGTTCAGCCTGAGATCCCTGAAGACCCGTTCACTGATGGTTTGCGCAATATTGAAGAAGGCTCGGCGCTCATCTTGAACAACATTTTCTTCGAGACCGGTAAAAGCACGCTGCTTCCGCAGTCGAATGCAGAACTTGACAAAGTGGCGGCATTCCTGGCCGAAGGCACTGTTAGTCAGATAGAAATCAGCGGCCACACTGATAATGTGGGGTCCGACGAAGTGAATCAGAAACTGAGTCAGGCACGCGCTCAAGCCGTTGTCAACTATTTGGTATCGAAAGGAATAAGTCCCAATATGCTGCAGGCAAAAGGTTACGGCAAAACACGCCCCATCGACACCAATCTGACCGAGCAGGGCAAGAGCAATAACCGCAGAGTTGAATTTTTTGTTTTAAAGAAGTAATCTAACTGACTATGAACAAACGTTTTATATTTACAATATTATTGTCGGCGGCAGTTGCTCTGCCGGCATTGGCACAAAAGCCCGACAAGGCTTTCGAAGACATTGTTGCCGGCGTGAAGGCTAAAGACCGCCAGCCCGATGTCGACAACAACATGAACAAGGCGCGCGCCATACTCGAGAAGATTCTGGCCAAAGATGCCAGCAACGCCATGGCAAACATGGGTATGGCCATTGTACTGTCGTACGACGCCTACTCGCAGAAAGACTATTTCCGCAGTTGGCACTATTTTAAGAAAGCCGATGCAGGAATGTCGACATTCACACCCGATGACAAAAAAGTGCTCGACACATATTTTACTGCTCAGAAACTTGAACGTCGCGGAAAACCAGTCGACAAGAATATGGAAATTGAGCGTAAAGCGGTGGAAGAGAAGCTGATAAAGTTTGTCCGTGAAGAGAACAATCTGCAATACGCCGAGAAATTCCTTGAAGAGTTTCCCGACTCGAAGTATTATGCCAATGTGGTTCACATCCGCAACTACATTGAGTTCCGCAAGGCTGAGAACGCCGGATCTGTTGACGCTTTCAACTACTTCCTGGGCAAGTACCCCGATGCTGCGCAAGTGAAAATCGCCACCGATGAGCGTAACGCATTGGCATACAAACAGACACAGGAAGCCAACACGTTTGCAGCTTACAAGAGCTTTGTCGATAATTATCCCGACGCACTCCAATACGAAGAAGCCAAAAAGAAATTGGGTATTTTGGCGTTCGACGAAGCTGCCAAAAAGCATACGCTCGAAGCAATTGAGCAGTTTATGGAACAGTATCCGAACTCGCCCAAAATGCCCGATGCCAAGGTAATGAAACGCCAGCTGTTGTTCGAATGGGCAAAATCGGTCAACAGTATTGAAGCTTATAACAAATTTGTGTCGCAATATCCTGAAGGAGAGATGTTTATCGACATATTCAACCTTAAATCTGCCGCTCTGGGGCAGTCAATCGCTGCCGATCTGCCGATGGAAAACTACAAGGTAATCCGCGGATTCGACAACAAACAGGCACGCGACTATGGTGGTGCAATTGCAACCTACACTGACGGATCTCTGCTGGTTATTGCAAACACGCCGTCGCTCAACGATGATATGGATGATGTGTGGATGATTAAACTCGATGCCACAGGCAAGATGATTAAGAACGACATCCTGGGCAACGATTTCGACGACCGTGTGAACACCGCCTTCATCGACAAGGCAGGCGCATTGTTTGCCGCCGGACTCACCAACGCCATCAAAGACAACGTGCTTGGCCAGTCGTGGTTCTTCAAGATGAATCCACAAGGCAAGAATGTATGCAACGCCAAATTTGAAGGCAACGAAGTGCTGTCGATGGTGGTTTATGAAGATGGTCGCTCGCTGCTTGGCGGTTATCTGCAGTCTGCCGACACCGCTCTGCCGACACCGCTAATCACCAAACTCAACGCCCAGGGCCGCAAACTCTGGACACGTACCTATGCGCCGGGCAACAAGGTTACATCGCTTGCATCTGACGGTCATGTATGCAGCATTGCCTTCAACGGCAACTGGGTGATGCAGATTGACGAGTTGGGTTACATCAAGTGGGATTTTATGGCCGATGAAGGAAGCAAACTCTCGTCTGCCGCAATCGTCAACGGTAAGACCATATACACCGGAACCAAAGGCGGACAGGGTTGTGCCATAGCCTTCGACGGTGCCGGCAAGAAACTCTGGGAAGCCAGCTTTGCTTTGCCAGCCGACGGCAGCTTCACTCAAAGCTGCACCATGCCCGATGGCTCGGTTGTGAGCGGTGGAACATTCGGCAACGCTATGGTTCTTGTTAAGATTGACGCAAGCGGCAAGGTAGTCTTCGCCAAAACATTCTATGGCTCGAAACAGGTGGCATTCAACGGCTTGGCAGCATCTGCCGCTGACAATTCAGTCTGGGTGAGCGCCACCTACGCCGATTCTGACATTGTGGTGTTTAAACTAGGATTGTAATATTGTTTTCACATAAAATGCGTCAAGACGCATTAAGGGGCCGCCCTTGGGGGTGGCCTTTTTTTACTCGAAATTTTCAGCCAGAAGTTTCCGTTTCCCGGCAGCAAAAGCCATCGCCGCAAAGGCAATCAGGAAGAAGACGGAGAGGAGTGCCACGCTGTTGCGCATTGAGCCGGAAATCTGCTCAATGAAGCCAAATCCGAACATCCCAATGACAATGCCGATTTTTTCAGTGATGTCATAGAAGGTGAAGTACGACGCGGTGTCGGTGGTGTCAGACGGGATGAGCATTGCATAGGTTGAGCGCGCCTGCGACTGAATGCCGCCCATCACAAAGCCCAGGAACGTGGCCAGAATGTAGAACTGCACGGCGTTCTGAATGAAATAGCCGGTCACGCAGATTACAATCCAAATGACAAGCATCACCAGAAGCGATGTGAAGTTGCCGTATCGGTTTGAAACTCTTGCAAATACAACCGAGCCGAACATCGCCAGAAACTGAATGAGCAGAATCACCACAATCAGCTCGATGGTGCCGATATGCAGTTCGGCGCTGCCAAACAGCGTGGCTACCAGCAGAATGGTCTGCACGCCCATACTCAGGAACAGGAACGACACCAGAAAAAAATTCATAACCTGCTGATGGAAAAGGTTTTTGGCAACAGAGGCAATCTCTTTGAATCCTTTCGAAAGGATATCTGTGTCAATTTTTGTTTTTGCTTTAAACTCAGTTAGATAGCGGAACGAGAACAGCGCAATTCCAATCCACCAGATGCCCACCAGCAGAAACGAGAACCGGTAGGCTGCATCTTCGCTGCCAAAGCCCCAGAAATACCACGTGTAAATCATTATCACGCTGAAAATGAACAGAATCATACTGCCAAGGTAGCCCCAGGCAAAACCTTTTGCGCTCACAATGTTGTGCAGGCGCGGCGTGGCGATTATCGGCAGAAACGAGTTGTAATAGACAGTTGCGCCGGCCCAGCCGATGACGGCTAAGATGGTCATCATCAGGCCGAAACCAATATTGCCGCCAGTGAAATAGTAGAGCCCCGAGCAGGCTGCCGCACCAATTGCGGTGAACATCACCATAAAGCGCTTGCGGTAGCCGCCCATATCGGCAATGCCTGATAATAAAGGCGTTATAAGAATAATTATGGCATAGCCGATGGCAATTGAGTAGTCGTAGAGAACGGTGTTTTTGATGCTGTGCCCGAAAATGCTCACCATACCATTGGCAAAGGCATCTATGGTAACCCGCTCATAATAAATGGGAAACAACGCTGACGCTACAATCAGGCTATAGACAGAATTGGCTATATCGTATGAGCACCAAGCGTTTATGACCCTCCGGTTGTTCTTCTCAATCATATCACTTTTGATTGAAATCGTGCAGCAAAGTTTGCAAAAAAGCCTGACTTTGCATAACAATCGAGTCGCAAACTTCGGAATCCGACAGTTTCGATGATTCTAAATCGTATGTAAATTGTTCGTTTTCAGTTACAAAACCATAGCCGTTGTTGTAGGCGTAGATGGCGAACTCGGGGCTTCCGGACAGCACGTCCTTGCCAAAGGTGAATTCGCTGTTGCTGATGCCGAGCTGGTCGCAGATGAGTGTGGGTATGTCACTTTGGTTCAGTACTTTGCTGATGACGGTGTCGGTTTGGTTGAGTGCGCCGCCAAGCCAAATCATCGGAATGTGGAACTTCTCGGGCACGTGGATGGGTGAAGCGCCGGGGTGGCGGCTTCCGTGGTCGGCAACCAGAATCATTAGAGTGCTGTCCCACCAGGGCTCAGCCGACGCGCGGCGCACAAAATCGCCAATGCAGCTGTCGGTGTAGTGCACCGAGTTCAGGAACAGGCTTTCTTCGTCAGAACCATTGAACTGGCTTGTGTGCGGTACTTCAAACGGCTCGTGGCTGCTGAGTGTGAACAGCGCGCTGAAAAACGGAGGCTGCATTGCGCAAATGTCGCTGTGCCAGCGGTCGAGCACCACGTGGTCGTGGGCGCCCCATTTCGAGTTCATATCGCGGCGGCTGAATTCGTCCATCGTCACCATTCGGCCGTAATTGCCTGTTATAAAGTACGATTTGAGATTTGCAAAATCAATGTCACCACCATAGTAGAACGACGATTGGTAACCTTCGGTGTGCAGTTTGTGGCTCAGGTGCGGCAGTTTCTGCGCCTTTTCGGTCAGTTTGACGATAGATGTGGTGGGTTGTGCCGGATAGCCGCTCAAAATGCAGATGAGCCCCTTGTCGGACCGGTCGCCGTTGGCGTAGCAGTTGCTGAACAACACGCCGGTGCGAGCCAGGCTGTCGAGATTCGGCGTCACGCCCAGCATTCCGCCCACGCAGCCCACAGCCTTCGCCGTGAAGCTTTCCATCACCATTATCAGAATATTTGGGCGGTTGGTTTTAAGAAGATTAACACGCTCATTGCCGCTTTTCAGCATTTGAGCGGTCAGGCTGTCGGCTTTGGCTTGCGGCATAAAGTTTGGTGTGCGCGCGTTGTTGATGTAGCGCAGCGAGTTGCAGAAATTCCACTGCACGTTTACCGCCGCGTGATTGGCGTAGGGGTGGCTGCTGAAATAAACCGTTCCAGTGCGGATGGGGGCGATGCCCACGCCGCCGCGGATTGGAATGACGCACAGCGCCGACACAAACATCAGCACCGGCAAGGTGTACCACCGAGCGGGCTCTAGCTGTCGCAATGGCTTGCCAATCAGTTTGATATAAATTTTAATGCAACCCCACGCAAATGCGGCAATCCACACCATAAAAAGGGCGGTGAGCCATATAGGCGTCGATGCGGCGGCTTCTTTGGGTGTTTTCAGGTAGGCGAGTACTGTGCAATCCATACGGAAGCCCCAATTTCGGTAAAGCTCACAGTCGCAAATGCCTATTAACGAGAAAATTACAATAAAGCAGATTGCCACCGGATTCGCAATGGCCGCCGTCACGCGGCCCTTACACCAGAAGGTCAGCATCATCACAAGAAGCATAACCCCAACCAGGTAGCCGCCCATCGACAAGTCGAGCTTTAGCCCGTGGCCGAACGTTCCCAAAACAGTGCCAAAGTCGAGCCCCGATGTGAGTCTGATGTTGTAAATGACAAAAAACAAGCGGATTACCACAAAAAAAGCAATCCAGAAAAGATAGTATTTCGCTATTGACAATAATCGTTGCAACATAGTTTTTGCGCTTTTTACGCGGTTGGCGAAAATAACAAAAGAAAATTGTGACAAGTAACGAAAAAAGCAATATATTTAGGTTTCACTTTTCGAGTATGGAAGACATTCGGTTTGACATAAACAATGCCATCGACTGTAACAATTGGTTTGTACGCAGTCCGCAGCCGATTTTTGTAATGAAAGTCGATGGCAGCAATCTGACGTTTCACAGAATAAATCGCAGCGCGTGCGAATTGCTTAAATGCACTGACGACGGCTACCATTCGCTATCGCCGTTAGAAATTGGCTTATTTAAGTCTGACGCTGATATTCAGCAATATATAGATTCAGAAATCGGACCGGAAGGTGTCACTTACGTAACACAGATTGTTCCACTCATCGAGCCCGAAATATCGTCGGAAATAACGCTCTACAAAATGCGTTCGGCCGACGGACAGACATATCTGACAGCTTTCCAGCAGAACGCCGGCAATCTGACCAAAATTCTCAGTGCTCTGCGCCACAGCGAGTTCCGCTTTCTGATGATGGCCGAGAACATCACCGATGGCATAATGATTTACGAGAACGGCAAACTGACATTTGCCAACACTGCCAGTACCAAAATCACAGGGTATAGCAAAGAACAGCTCAAAACAACATCGCCGCTGTCGCTTATATGCGATTATGAACGTGAGCGTGTGCAACGGCTGATGGAAGAGCAGAAAAAAACAAACCCTAACTTTTTCAGCACCGAAGTGTGGATTCTGAATCGGACCGGTCAGGAAAAGTGTATCAAATGCGTATTCTCAATGACAAAGACGCAGATTGGCGAAACCATCTCGTACAATGTTATTACCGACATCACCGCGCAGAAACTCACCGAGCGGGCGCTTATCAAGAGCCAGGAAGAGTTCAGAATGCTGGCTGACAACAGCCCCGACATCATCACGCGTTACAACCGCAATCTGACTTACGCCTATGTGAACCGCGCCATCGAAGAAATCACGAAGATTCCGGCCGAGAAATTCATCGGGCGCAACACAATGGATATCGAGCTCGACCAAAATATGGCATCGTTTATTGAAGAGATGCACCTTGAAGTGTTCCGCACCGGGCGCAAACTCAAATTTGAGTTCCGGATGAATGTCGATGGCAAGCAGCGCATTTTCCAGGCCAGCATGGTGCCTGAAATGGCGAACGATGGCTCGGTGAACACCGTGCTCAACGTGTCGCGCGATATCACCCAGATAAAAGAGTTCGAAGTAGAGCTCAACAAAGAGAAGCAACGGATGATTGAGAGCAACAGCAGCATCGCGTCCAACATTAAACTGTTGGGTGTGAAGTTGATAGAGACCTGTCCCGAGCTGAAAAACACTTCTTTGTTCACGTCAATAACGCGCATTGCCGAGTGGACTGGCATTGGCGCGCGCCTTCAGAAACTCGAACGGACAACTGTCGATGTCATTCAAATGCTGACTGATTATCATTTGAAAAAGACAGCTGAATTGTCGGAACTGGGAATCACTCTGATTCTTGATTTTCCCGACGATACAATTAAAATATACACCGACCCGCATATTTTAAACACCATATTCAATTGCTTGCTTGACAATGCCGTTGAATCAGAAGGTGTTACTGAAATACACATCGGATTCGGCACTTCCGACAACAACGAGGTTGTTTTCTTTATGAAAGACAATGGTTGCGGAATCAAGTCTGACATGCAGGAAAAAATCTTTGAGCCGTTCTGCACAATTGGCAAGAACGATCATTCCGGTTTGGGTCTGAGCACCGCGCGCAAGTGTGTTGAACACCTTAAAGGCCGCATCTGGTGCTATTCGGAAGGAAAAGGGGCGCAGTTCTTCTTTACACATCCGATAGGTATTATGCAGCCTAATGTTAAGTCCGACACAAAGAACAGCAAGTGGGCAAGAAAGAAAATTCACGTAGTTGAAGACACCGACGCCAATTATGTTCTTATTGAAGCGATGCTGAAGCTTCAGGGCGTAATACATCTTTCACGTTCAGTCGATGGACAGCAAGCTGTTGAGTATGTCCGTAACAATACGGATATCGACTTGATACTCATGGATATACAACTGCCAGACATGGACGGGTATGCGGTTGCTCAGCAGATTCGCACATTCAACACCAAAGTGCCGATTATCGCGCAGACAGCCTACGCAATGTACGCCGATGTGGTTAAAGCCATAAATGCCGGCTGCAACGACTTTATAGCCAAGCCAATAAAGGTTAATAAGATGCTGGCTCTGCTTGATAAATATCTGGGCTGATTCGGCAGCTTTTGCCGGCAGAATTTAAAGGTAGATTTTCTCGTTGTCCTTGTCAAGGAACGCATATTCAAGGAATGCGTGCGAACTAGTGGCAACAACCTTCAAACGGTGCAGATATTTCCATTTCCAGCGGCGTTTGATAGAGAACAACCCCTTGTTGAGATATGCGGCGATAAACGGATGGACAACCAGTTTTATCCGTTTGTTTTTGTATGCTTTAAGTCCCCAGCAGATGATGTTTTCTAGCTCGTCAATCAGCAGGAATGTTGGTGTAACTTCGCCGGTTCCGTTGCATGACGGGCACTTTTCCAATGTGCGCACGGTTGTTTCCGGACGAACACGCTGACGGGTAATCTGCATTAGACCAAACTTGCTGAGTGGCAGCACATGATGACGGGCGCGGTCGTTCTGCATGCACTCTTTCATGTACTCATACAGCTTGTTTCGGTTTTCGGCCGTATGCATGTCTATGAAATCGATGACAATGATGCCGCCCATATCACGTAGTCGCAGTTGGCGTGCGATTTCGGCGGCTGCCACCATGTTCACGTCAATGGCGTTCTCTTCCTGATTGGTGTTGTTTTGCGTGCGGTTGCCAGAGTTGACATCGATAACGTGCAGAGCTTCAGTGCGTTCGATGACCAGATAGGCGCCTTTTTGCATTGCCACAGTCTTGCCGAACAGCGACTTTATCTGTTTTTCGAGTCCGAAATGCTCAAAAATCGGCTGCGCGCCATCGTAGAGTTTCACAATTTTTTCGCAGTCGGGCGCAATGTTGCGAATGTATTCCTTTGTCTCTTCGAACAGTTTGGCATTGTTCACATAAATGCTGTTGTATTCGGGTGTGAACATATCGCGCAGCATGGCCGTTGTGCGGTCGAGTTCGCCGATAAGCAGTTTTGGCGGCTGGCTTTTGATGTTATGGAAAGCCGCGTTCCATTTGTCCATCAGTTCGCGCATTTCAGCATCAAGGTCAGTCAGGCTGGCGTTTTCAGCCACTGTGCGCACAATCACGCCGAAATTCTTCGGTTTCACGCTTTGTATCATCTTGCGCAGCCGGTCACGTTCAGCTTGCGACTGTATTTTTTGCGACACCGAAACCTTGTCAGAGAAGGGGATAAGCACCAGATTGCGTCCGGCAATCGATATTTCCGATGTCAGGCGCGGACCTTTGGTTGAGATGGGTTCTTTGGCAATCTGCACCAGAATTGTTTGCCCGTCGCGAAGCACCTGACTGATTTTCCCGTGCTTGTCAATATCTTCTTCCATATCGAAGTTGCTGATTGACGTGAGCGGGTTCTTGCGTTCAAGGTTGCTCTGCACGAACTTGTTGATTGAACGGAATTGCGGCCCAAGGTCGAGATAGTGCAGAAAAGCGTCTTTGTCATAACCGACATCGACAAATGCGGCATTCAACCCCGACATTATTTTCTTCACTTTGCCAAGGTAGATGTCACCAACCGAAAAATTGGTATTTGTTTTTTCGCGGTTAAGTTCAACCAGTGTCTTATCTTCAACAAGAGCAATCACAACCTCTGACGGGGTTGCACTAATCACCAATTCCTTGTTCACAATACGAGCATTTTGTACGACTATCAAATAATTGCGGCCACATGCCTTTGATGGCATATTATTTCACATGGTTCAAATGACCTGTGAAGAAAACCATCCGGTGCATCCATAATCAATGCTGCTATTCGGATTGAAGGCAGCATATGAAATGAAAACATCACAGTCATCAGTGATGCTGTGTTTTTTTATGGAAACGCTGATAGGTGACTCTTCAGTAATCACCTATAAAACAATAAACCTTAAGAGCATGCTCTGAAGGTTTATTGTCGATTTCATCTAAAAGAGATTATTTCTTCTTATGACGATTCTTGCGAAGGCGTTTTTTACGCTTGTGCGTAGCCATTTTGTGCCTTTTGTGTTTCTTTCCGTTTGGCATAATCGTATCGTTTAAAAATTATTTTTTTACGTTGTCTCTTACTTTAACCATGAAAGTCTTTGCTGGCTTAAATGCCGGAATAAAGTGTTCCGGAATGACCAATGAAGTGTTCTTTGTGATGTTACGGGCGGTTTTTTTCGCTCTTTTCTTAATGATAAAACTACCAAAACCTCTCAAGTAAACATTGTCACCCTTCTCGATTGAGTTCTTGATGCTGTCCATCATTGCCTCAACAATTTTCAGGGTAGCTACCTTTTCAATGCCAGTGTTTTTAGCGATTTCGCTAACGATATCTGCTTTTGTCATGTTAAAAATATTTTATAATCAACAAATTAAATTATCCTTCAAAAGTGACGGCAAATATAGACCAATAATTTTAATGGCGAAATAAAAAAACACTCTTTTTTTTGATTACTTGAAAAACTCATCTTTGAAATTGACCAGATAGAGCCGCACAGTGGGGCGGGTAAAGGCGGTGTAGAGCCAGCGCAGGAACTCGGTGTTGAGCATGTCGTCGGTGAGCCAGCCCTGGTCGATGAAAACGGCCTGCCACTGGCCGCCTTGTGCCTTGTGGCAGGTGATGGCGTAACTGAATTTCACCTGCAAGGCGTTGAAATAGGGGTTCTCTTTCACCTTTTTAATACGGTCGCGCTTGTTGCCTATTTCGGCGTAATCGGCCATCACGGATTCAAACAGCCGCTGGTTCTCGTCCCACGTGAGCGACGGCGATTCCGACGTGAGCGTGTCGAGCATGATTTTTGTCTGAATTTCGATTTCGGGATAGTCCGCCAGCCGCAAGTCAACGTCGGCAAAGCGGAATCCGTAGAGTTCGCGGTATTTGCCGATGCGTGTTATCTCGGCAATGTCGCCGTTGGCGATGAAGGGCGTCGTTTCCTTTTCTTCATCGCCCAACCAGAAGTAGTTGTTCTTTACCACCATCAGCAGGTCGCCTTTTGAAATCTCTTCGTCGCGGTACAAGATGGTGCGGCGGATGCCTTCGTTGTACTTGTTTGCGCGTTTGTTCGAGCGGCAGAGCACCATCGTGCTGCCAATGCCAAACTCGTCGTAGCAGTTCTCAATCTCTTCAATCAACTCGCCGCCCGTGATTCGGCGCACATCGGCAAAGCCCGTGGTTGTCAGGTGCGGATAGCCTTGCAGGTTCTCGGCAAGCGACTGGCGCAAGAGCGTGGCGTTGTGCAGAATGCCCGATTCGCGTGTCTGCCGCACCACCTGCTTCATCTCAAACTCGCTGGCGCTGAAGCCCATCTCGCCAATCACCTTCACATCGAGCGCAGGGCTGATGGCAAGCCCAACTGGCGGCAGCTGTGCGGTGTCGCCGACAAGAATTAACTTGCACATCTCGCCGCGATAGACATACTCGAAAAGGTCGTCGAGCAGGCGGCCGCTGCCGAAAATGGAGTTTTCCGACTGGTCGTTCGAAATCATCGACGCTTCATCAACAATAAATATGGTGCGCTGGTGCTTGTTGTTGTCGAGAGCAAAACTGCCCAATCCGTTGGCTGTGGCCGATTTCTGGCGGTAGATTTTCTTGTGGATTGTAAACGCCTGATGGCCCGAATACCCTGCAAGCACTTTGGCGGCGCGGCCCGTGGGGGCGAGCAGAACGGCTTTCAGTCCGATTTTCGGCAGAATCTTGACTAGAGCCGCCACCATTGATGTTTTTCCCGTTCCCGCGTATCCTTTTATTATAAGTGTGTCGTCGCGATGGTCGGGCGAGAAATAGTTGCCGATGAACGTGCTGATGCGCGAAATCAACTCTTGCTGGTCGATTGTCGGCATGTAGCCCAAGGCGTCTTTTATCCGTTCCGAAACACTCTGAATCATGGCCACGAACTAAAATAAAACAAACGGATTTGACAAGAGAAAAGTTTGGGTATTAGGCATTAGGCATTGGACATTAGGCATTAGTTAATTACGAATTACGAATTATGAATTACGATTCACCGATTATCAAAATTCTGTAGTCTGTAGTCCATTTTAAACCTGTTAAACGTGTTAAACTTTAAACTCAACTTCTAAACAGCGAAGCGACTAAACCTTTCGATTCACCGATTCACCGATTCACCAATCTTGTCCGTAGTCTGTAATCGAAATATTAATCCTTTGGCAATCTGTGATTTATTGGCGGAAAAATAATTTTATAACGAAAAAAAGCCCCAATCGGCTAATTTTTGGAACAAACCTTTATATTTGCACTCGTTTGCAGAGCATGCATGGCAGTCGGGGCTTGCGCCGAAAGTTTTTGCGGTTTTGCTTTTAATAGTTAATAATTAAACATTTATATTCTTATTGTAATGAAAGCACTTATCCACGTATTGTTAGCAGCATTGATTGTTTTTTTGGCATACGCCACAGTTCAAAGCATTGTCAAACCTATTGAATTTCAGAAAGAACAGCAGAAACGCTACGCTGAAACCATTCAGAAGTTGAAAGACATTCGTACAGCCGAAGGCGCTTTCAAGGAAGTGAACGGCGATTACACCGCAAGTTTCGACACCTTGATTGATTTCTTGAAAACAGGCGAATTCTCAATTATCCGTAAGATTGGTGAAATTCCTGAAGATTTGCTTGGCCAAATCTCTGAAAAAGAAGCAATTCAGAAGGGTATGATTATCCGTGACACCACTAAAGTCTCGGTGCTCGACTCTCTCTATCCTGCAAATTATAAGGTTGACTCACTGCGCTTTATCCCTTACTCGGGCGGTCGTGAGTTCACTTTGAAGAAAGACGTTATCGAGACTCAATCGAAACTGAAGGTTAAAGTGTTTGAAGCATCAGCACCTTCGAAATACATATTGAAAGGTCTTGATGAGCAAGAGATTATCAATCTGAACGACGGCCTTGATTATAAAGGTCTGAAGGTTGGTTCGGTTACCGAAGTCAACAACGGCGCAGGCAACTGGGAATAAAAACCATACTGATTTGTTGCAGAACATTCATTTCATAGACAAATCGTTCGACTACGTCAATGTCGACAAATACCATATGTCCCTTCAGGTTTTCCTGAAGGGATTTTCGTTTTCCGTGCTCGATCGCGAACGGAACAAATATGTCGCATTGGCTCATTATCAGTTCAATAGGGTGACGTCGTTCCGCACGCTTGCAAAGCAGATTGACGCCATTTTCGACAGCGAGCCGCTGCTGCAATGCCGCTTCAGCCATGTCAAACTGCTGTTTGCCACAACCGACTACACCTTTGTGCCAGCCGCCTATTTCGCTGAAAACGAGAAAGAAGTGTGGTTCCGCTTCAATCAGGAACTGCAGCGCGGCCATGAGTTGATGTCGAACTACATTTTCGGCAACTCGTCGTATGTGGTTTTCAGCATTCCCACGGTGTTGGCCGATGTGTTCAGAGCGCGGTTCAGCGCAATCAAATTCTATCACCAGTCGGTGCCGATGATTGAAGACCTGACGCTCAGAAGCAAACTCGACAGCGGCGACAAACGCGTGTATGTCAACCTGATGCCAGCGTTTTTCGACTTTGTGCTTGTCGACAACGGCGAAATCGCGCTCTACAACACGTTCAGTTACAAATCGACCGACGATTTCAACTATTTCTTCCTGAACGCTGTCGACAGCCTGCGACTGCCGCCTACGACCGTTCCCGTGAATGTTTGCGGCATTCTGCCCGCCAACAGCCCGATAATGGAATCGATGAAGAAATACGTGCGGAATATCGGCTATTTTGCCATGCCGTCGCATTTTGAGTACGCCTACGGCTTCAACGACATTCCGTCGCACTATTTCACCAACATGATAAACCTTTACCAATGCGGATAATCAGCGGACAATACAAGCACAGGCTGATTCAGCCGCCGTCGAACTTCAAGGCACGTCCCACAACCGACCTTGCCAAAGAGAGTCTGTTCAATATTCTTGAAAACACGATTGATTTTGAGCAGATTAAGGTGCTCGACCTTTTCGGCGGCACGGGCGGAATATCGTACGAGTTCGCGTCGCGCGGCTGCACCGACATTACCTGTATCGAACTGAATTACAATCATTTCAGTTTTATTAAAAAGACGGCCGCCGACCTGAAGATGACGGGGTTGAAGGTGATTCGCGCCAATGTGCTGAAATTTCTGCCAGCCTGCGCCGAGAAATTCGACCTGATTTTTGCCGATCCGCCATACGATTTGCCGCAGTTGCCAGAAATACCTAAAATGGTTATCGACAACGAGTTACTTGCCGATGGCGGGCTCTTCATTATGGAACATTCCGAGAAAAACAACTTCGACCAGATGCCGCAATTCTACATGCACAAGCACTACGGCGCGGTGAATTTCAGTTTTTTCAGAAACAGCGAAGGGGAATGACGGTGCTTTTCGGAAAAAACTTGTTTTCTTTGCCAACGAATCTAAAACACAATAAAAATGAAAATTGAGAACGGAAAAATGGTGTCAGTGACCTACGAGTTGAAGTATGACGACGCTGACGCAAAACTGATAGAAGTGTGTGACAAAAGCCGTCCGTTGACATTCCTGTTCGGTGCGGGCATGATGCTGCCGCATTTCGAGAAGAATCTCGACGGCCTTGAGAACGGCTCTCTGTTCGACTTTGTGCTGACCGCCGACCAGGCTTACGGCCAGGTCACTGAAGAAGCCATTGTCGATGTGCCGATCAATGTCTTTCAGGACGAAAGCGGCAAGGTGAACAAGGAACTGATAACCGTTGGCAACACCATTCCAATGATGGACGCTCACGGCAACCGTCTGCACGGCGTTGTTGTGTCGTCGACTGCCGAAGCGGTGAAAATGGATTTCAACCACCCGCTTGCAGGTGCCGACCTGCACTTCAAAGGTAAGGTTATTGAAGTGCGCAATCCCACAATGGCCGAACTTGAGCGCAACTGCGGCGGTGGCTGCGGTGGCGGTTGCAACTGCGGCGACAAAGGCAAGGAAGGCGGATGCAGCGGCTGCTGCTAACAAGCGGCAAGTTGTTATATATCAAAGGCTTTGCAACCAGAATGGGGGTGAAGCCTTTTTTTTGTGCCCAATCCGTTGATAAAAAATGGTGTGTCAGCGATTGCCAAAACGCACCAACTATTAAATTTGTCTTTTGTGGTGGCTTGTAATTTCGTTGAAAAAGAAAGCTGCCCACTTTGTTTTATTCTATCACTATGGCAGACAATTATTTAGAGCGGCACTACGAAGAGTACGAAGCCAAAAAAGCCGCTTGGGAGAAGGCGAAGAAACTTGGCAAATACAAGCCGAAACGCCCAGCAAGCGCCCCACAGCAACCATCATCAAACGCTTGCAAAAGCGCTGGCGACAACTGCCAATAGAATTAAACTTTTGCTTTATATAAACGCATTAAAACACTATAAGATGAATAATTTAGGTTTAAAGATTCGACTCGTTGCAATGAACCTGATGATATACGCCGTTTGGGGTGCATATTTGAGTTCGCTTGGCATCTATTTAGGCAATATCGGAATGGGCACAAGCATTGGAGCATTTTTCGCCGTGCAGGGCATTGTGTCGCTTTTTATGCCAGCCTTGATGGGCATTGTGGCCGACAAATGGATTCCTGCCCAGCGGCTGCTCGGAATGTGTCAGGGGCTGGCCGCAGTCTTTATGGCTATGGCAGGATTGATGGGACTGCGATATGGCGCCGATGTCACTTTCGCGCAGATATTCCCGTTCTATGCCGCCAGCGTGGCGTTCTTTATGCCGACGGTGGCGCTTGGTATCTCGGTGTCGTACAATGCGTTAGAGCGCGCGGGGATGGACACGATGAGCGCCTATCCGCCAATTCGCGTTTTCGGTACCATAGGTTTCATTGTGTCGATGTGGATTGTCGATTTGACTGATTTTAAGGAAGATTACCGCCAGTTGTTCATTTCGGCGGCGTGGTCGCTAGTGTTGGCCGTTTATGCCTTCACGCTGCCCAACTGCCCCACAAGCGGCGGCAAACGCTCGGCGTCGATAGTTGAAGCGCTCGGGCTGCGGGCGTTTACGCTCTTTGGCAACCGACAGATGCGGCAGTTCTTCATTTTCTCGTTTATGCTCGGAATGTGCCTTCAGGTGACGTTCGGTTTTGCGGGCACTTTTATGAGCGACTTCGGTCAAAATCCCGACTATGCGGACGCATTCGCAGTTCGTCACAACATAATGTTGAGTTCGCTCTCGCAGGTTTCCGAGACGCTGTGCATTCTTCTTATTCCATTCTTTTTGAAGCGGTTAGGTATTAAAAAAGTGATGCTGATTTCGATGCTGGCGTGGGTTTGCCGCTTCGGATTCTTCGGTTTGGGAGACCCCGAAGGCGGAGTTTGGCTTTTTGTCCTTTCGATGATTGTTTACGGCGTTGCGTTCGACTTTTTCAACATCAGCGGCTCGCTATTTGTTGACCAAAACACCACCGACGACATCCGCTCGAGCGCGCAGGGTGTGTTTATGATGATGACCAACGGCCTTGGCGCGACAGTTGGCTCGCTGCTTTCGCAGATGGTGGTTAACCGATTAGTTTACCACCGATTGGGAGAACCGTCGTTCGATATGATGCAGGGCTGGTCGCAGGCTTGGTACGTGTTTGCGGCGTTTGCATTGGTGGTGGCAATTTCGTTTGCTATCATATTCAAATACAAGCACGTAAGAAGTTAGGATTTAGGAGTTAGGATTTAGGAATTCCTAAATATTGAAGCATATAAACGATATGAATAAAGAATGGTCTGAACAGAATAAAAGAATGCAGTCGCTGATTAGAAAGACTGATACTTTTGATCAAGGGAAGGACGTTCTTTTCGGATTGCGAAACGAACTTATGAATACGTTGCTTTCATTTAGGAAAGAACTTAATAGAGAAGATTTTGATTCTATGCCATTTATGAATGCAGACGGTTATCACAGCAAGAATATCGCTTATTCTATATGGCATATTTTCAGGATTGAAGACATTGTCGCACACACTCTCGTTTGCGGTGATGAAGAGATATTGTTTTCGGGGAACTATCAGAACCGCATCAACTCGCCGATAATAACAACTGGAAATGAACTCGTTAAGGAACAGATTCGTGATTTTACGATGCGGCTGAATATAGATGAATTGTATTCGTATATTGCTGATGTAAAGAAGAGTACAGAAGAAATGTTGCGCAACCTGACATTTAGCAATCTTAAGATTAAGGTCACGAGTGAACGAAGGAAAAAACTGGAAGCATTAGGTGTGGTCAGCACGGACGAGAATGCTGTTTGGCTGATTGATTATTGGTGCAATAAAGATTTACGCGGACTTATACAGATGCCATTTTCCAGACACTGGATTATGCACATTGAAGCGTGTCAGAGAATAAAAAACAAATTAAACAGCGTGACGGTTAAAACCTTGAACTAAATATTTAAATAATTTACAGAATTAACAGAAAAACAAAATAATATGAAATTATCAGTTGGAATCGATATAGGTGGCACAAACACCGCTTTCGGCCTTGTTGACGAGAGCGGACGGATTGTTGCACGCGGCAACATTAGTACACGAAACAACTCTGATTTTCAGGATTATGTGAATCAGGTTTTCGATGGAATCCGCCAGTTGCTTGGACAAACCACTGGCGCCGAACTGTCGGGAATCGGCATTGGGGCAGCCAACGGCAACTACTTCAGCGGTTGCATTGAGAATGCCGCCAACCTGCCGTGGAAGGGCGTGGTGAAGATTGTGGAAACCTTTAAAAATCAGTTTGGTGTGCCCGTCTTCCTGACCAACGATGCCAACGCCGCTGCCATTGGCGAGATGGTGTACGGCGGCGCAAAGGGAATGACCGATTTCATTGAGATTACCCTTGGAACGGGTCTGGGCAGCGGCATTGTGACTGGCGGCAAGATGCTCTACGGCCACGACGGATTTGCAGGCGAGTGCGGTCACGTGATTGTTGAGCGTGGCGGGCGCGACTGCGGCTGCGGACGCAAAGGCTGCCTTGAGACCTACGTGTCGGCCACGGGCGTGGTGCGTACGGCAACCGAATTGCTGGCTAAACGCAATATTGATAGCGAGTTACGCTCAATTCCGAACAGCGAACTGACGGCTTTGATAGTGTCGCAGGCGGCAGGTCGTGGTGATGCCATTGCACGAGAAGTTTTTGAGTTTACGGGCGAAATGCTGGGACGTGCATTGGCTGATTTTGTGGCAATTACAAGTCCGCAAGCAATATTTTTGTTTGGCGGTTTGGCAAAGGCAGGCGAGATTCTGTTTGAGCCTGTCCGCCGCTCGATGGAAGCCAATATGCTGAATATCTTCAAGAACAAGACGCAGGTGTTGCCGTCGCAGTTGGGCGACGATGCGGCAATTCTCGGTTCAGCCGCGCTGGTTTCGTTTAATCTGTAACGCTATGCTCGAAAACAGCACTTGCCTTTTAAGCACCGCCTATTGGGCGCCAGTTCAATGGTTTACAAAGATTGTCAGCCACAATAAGGTGCTGATTGAGCAGTTCGAGACCTTTCCGAAGCAGAGTTACCGCAACCGCTGCGCGCTCTACGGCCCCAACTGTGTGCAGACGCTGCAAGTGCCTATTCTTAAGAGCGATACACACAACCCAATGACGCGCGACATTCGCATTGCATACCAAACACCTTGGCAGAAGAACCATTTCAACACCATTCGATCGCTCTACAAGTCATCGCCGTTTTTCGACTACTATGCCGACGACATTTTGCCGTTCTACGAGCGCTGTTACGATTTTCTGCTTGACTATAACCGCGCAATACTCGAAGTGTGCTTAAAATGGCTGAAAACGCCCGATAACACGGCCCTGACCGCCGATTACGTGCACACCCCCGATTGTCCCGACTATCGCAACACAATCCATCCGAAGCAGTCGCACCAATCGGCCGACCCGCACTTTGCGCCGCAGCCTTACACGCAGGTTTTCGACGAGCGATTCGGCTTCATTCCAAATCTGTCGGTTATCGACCTTGTTATGAATTGCGGACCAGAGTCGAAAGCGGTGCTACAAAGCAGTGTCAGATAAAATCTACAACTACATAGACAAAAAAATCCCCCGCAGCCATAAGCCACAGGGGATTATCTGTTAGCAGATTATTAGTCAATTATTTCTGCAAAGCATCAAGTTCTGCTTTGATTTTCTCTGCATCTTCCGGACGGTCGAGTGCGGTGTAGACGTTTTGCAAAATTTTCAGAGCGTTCTTGTTCTTGCTGTCATACTTGTAGGCTTTCTCGACAAGCGGAAGAGCCTGTTCAAACTCGGCTTTCGATTTGTCGAGTTCAGCATTGTATGCATCTGCGTCGGTTTGGCTCAAGCCGCTGTCGTTGGCAGCCTTCTTGATTTCGTTGCCCTTTTTGTAGAAAACGTTAGCTTTTTGAACATAAAGGTTGGCCATCAGCTTGTTAAGAGCCTTGTCGTTTGGATATTTGGCCAAGCCTTCTTCAAGAGTCTTTTCATACATTTCGTTGTCTTTCTTTGCCTTGTAAGTTTCAGCAAGGTTCTGGTAAGGACGAGCTTCCTTCACGTTAAGTTCGATGGCCTTTTTCAGATAGGTGATGGCATCGTCGTGCAGATTTGCCTTGTGGGCGCAGTAGCCAGCGTTGTAGATGGTTTCAGGGGCAATGTCTTTTGCCTTGCCCTGTTTCTCATACAGCGTAAAAGCCTTCTGATAGTTCTCAAAGGCGCCTTTGTAATCCTTCAGTTGGACAGCGGCGTTGCCTTTGTTGACAAAATCTTCTGGTGCTTCAGTGGTTTGAGCGTTCAGGCTCAATGCCATGGCAACCAATGCAATTGATAATAAGTGTTTCATTTTTTTAAAGTTTAGTGATTAGTGATATTGTTATTACGAAAATACAATTGTTTTATTGTTGTACACAAGTGTCTTGCGCTGAATGTGCAGATTTATTGCCCGTGAAAGTACAATTTTTTCCAAATCGCGGCCCTTCAGCACAAGGTCGTCAACCGTGTCGCGGTGGGTGATGCGGGTAACGTCCTGCTCAATAATCGGTCCTTCGTCGAGGTCGGTTGTGACGTAGTGCGATGTGGCGCCGATAATCTTCACACCGCGCTTGTAGGCTGCGTGATAGGGTTTAGCGCCTGTAAAAGCGGGTAGGAAAGAGTGGTGGATGTTGATAATCTTGTTCGGATACTTGCTGATGAATTCTGACGAGATTATCTGCATATATCGCGCCAGCACAACAAACGTAATGTTGTATTTATCAAGCAGTTCCAATTCTTTGGCTTCCTGCGCTTCCTTGTTGTCTTTGGTGATGGGGAAGCAGTAGAATGGTATTCCGAACTGCTCAACCACCGAGCGCAAATCTTCGTGATTGCTGATTACGAGCGGAATCTCAACGTTCCATTCGCGGCCCTGGTAACGCGCCAGAATGTCGAACAGGCAGTGGTCCATCTTCGAAACAAACAGCGCCATACGCGGCTTGTCTTCAGAGAAATAAACCTTGAACTGCATATTGTAGGCCGATGCAATCAGCGTCTGGAAGTAGTCCTGAATCTTGTCTTTCGGAATGGCAAATTCGGCCAAATCCCACATAATGCGCATAAAGAACTGGCCTTCCTCGTGGTCAACGTGCTGGTCGAGAGCCAGAATGTTGCCCCGGTTGTTCTGTATAAATTCCGTAACTTTTGCCACAATGCCAATCTGGTCATCGCAGTGCATAAGAATTGTGGCAGTGTTAACTGTTTTATTCATTTACTTGTTTTTTCAAATCGACCAAAAATATAAAAATCGCCCAAATGCGAACATTTTTATTTATTGTTTGCAGAAAAATGCCCATCAAAGGTTGGAAATCATTGATGGGCAATCAGGTACGCATTTGTTTCGATGTGTTACAACTCGTGAATCACCAGTCCCGAGCGCAGTTTCGGCTCAAACCAGGTGGTTTTGGGCGGCATAATGTTGCCCGAATCGGCAATGTCGATGAGTTGTTTCATAGAGACGGGGTAGAGTGCGAAGGCGCATTTCATCTCGCCGTTGTCAACTCGGCGTTTCAGTTCACCCAGGCCGCGAATGCCGCCCACAAACTCAACGCGGGTAGTGGTGCGCAGGTCTTTCACGCCCAGAATTTCGTCTAAAACGTGGTTCGACAGAATGGTCACGTCGAGCACGCCAATCGGGTCGGAGTCGTTGTAAGTGCCTGGCTTTGAGTTGAGTTTGTACCAGTTGCCGTCCATATACATACTGAACTCGTGCAACTGTGCCGGCTTGTAAATGTCAGCACCCATCTTGGTGACGGTGAAGCATTTATCGAGTTTCTGCATAAACTCTGCCTCGCTCAAGCCGTTCAGGTCTTTGCAGACGCGGTTGTAGTCGATAATATTCAACTGATTGTCAGGGAAATGAACTGCCATAAAGAAGTTGTATTCCTCTTTGCCAGTATGGTTCGGATTCTGGCTTTTCTTCTCAAGACCGATGCGGGCTGCGGCAGCCGTACGGTGGTGACCGTCAGCAACATAGCAGTATGGCACCTTGGTTGCGAACAGTTCCTCAATCCGCTTGTTTGTCTCGGTAGAGTTAACAGGCCAGAAGGTGTGTCCGAATCCGTCCTCAGCAACAAAATCGTAGTCGGGTTTCTGATTCTTGACAATGTCGGCAACAATGGCATCAATCTCTGGCACAGCCTTATACGAGAAGAAAACAGGCTCAATGTTGGCGTTCAGGTAGCGAGTCAGCACCATACGGTCCTCCTCTTTGTCGGGGCGGGTGAGTTCGTGCTTCTTAATAATGCCCGTGTTGTAATCCTCACACGACGCGGCGCCCACAATGCCGTACTGCGTGCGGCCGTTCATTGTTTGCGCGTAGATGTAGAACTTCGGCTCGGCATCTTGCACCAGCCAGCCTTTCTGCTTGAACATCTTATAGTTATCGACAGCCTTGTTGTAAACGGTGGCCGAGTGGATGTCGGTGCCAGCGGGGCAGTCAATTTCGGCGCGTGTGACGTGCAGCAGGCTCTCGGGCTTGCCAGCGGCCATTTTTGCGGCCTCTTCGGTGTTCATCACATCGTAGGGCAGGCACGCCAATTTCTCGATAATCGCTTTCGGCGGTCTAACGCCTTTGAATGGTTTTACTGTTGCCATTTTCTATTGTTTATTTTATTGATTTACAATTGTATTGCTTCACCGATGCGCTGTTCGGTCCAGCGTGCGAATGTATAAAAATTTGAATAAAGTGTAATGTTGATTTCTCGCACTGACTACACAGTCCCGATTGTCATCGGGAACTCTGATTTTCACAGAGGATTTTTACCACGGAAAGCGCGAAAAACACGGAAAGAATGCACGCTTTGGGCGACAAACAAATGAAAACTGCCCAATCCGTTTTTGGCAGGTTGGGCAGTTTTCAAAACAATCAAACGTATTACTGTTTTATGTATTCTAAAATTTTACCATTTTTCCACGTTATTCTAAAAGTTTCCTGATTAATAAAAGTTCCTGTCGCAGTGTACTCTTCATTACATTTGATTTTTATTGTAGGGTAGTCTAGGGTATATGTGTCAATATCTATATCCCCAATAATTCCACCTGTGGGTGAATTTTTTCTGGTTGATACTTCGCATTCTGTATCGGAAATAAAACGGTACACATCATACGCATCATAGCCATCTGTTTGAATTATAGTACCATTATAAGCATTTGAATGGTAACTAAAGGCTGCATATGTTTTTCCAACTAAAGAAAACTCTTCTTCATCTTTTGAGCAGCTCGTAAATATGAATGTAGCCAAAACTGCAGCTATCATTCCTAATCTAATTAGATTCTTCATTTTATTTTTGTTTGTGGAAACAATCATTTGAGTACATCTTTTGAAACATTTGTCATATCTGTTATTACACCGCCAGCGCCCATAGTAAATCGAAGTACTTCCAAATTACTCATATCACTATCATTCCATCCACCTACGGAAACTACTTGTACGGCTTGTGAATAATTATATCCTTTAAAATAGCATAAGTCTTCAATCGTGATATAAAACAAACGTATTGGACATCTTGATGCATTTTTATTTGTGGATGTTTTCATCCCTAAATTATCACTCTCAAATGAGTAAGTGACAGTTCCAAAATAGTTTGTCAAGAAATTATAGGTTTTCCCCACTAAAGGATTACTTCTTGACGGCGCTTCTTTGTCGCTTTTCACTAAATTCAAACTCGTACTTTTTTCATTTCCTTCATCATCGACGTATTTAACATCAACTCTCATATTTTTATCATCTATGCTTTTTATAGAGTACGTGGTTGTTCTCACATAAAAGTTGTTTTTACAAGTAATTATTTTTTCATCACTTATTGAGTATGAACCAGCATCAATGAAATTTGGTGCAACATATGCTGTTAATGTATGGTCTTCATTTAATGCTATAAAATACTGACCACTTTCCCAAACGCCAACTTCGGAATATACTATTGGCTCTGGTTCTGGTTCAGGTTGTGGCTTAACATCCTCGTTATCATCTTTTGAGCAACTTGTAAATGTGAATGCAGCCATTACCGTGGCTATCAATCCAAATCTAAATACGGTTTTCATTTTTTTTTCAATTTTGAATTTGTAAAACATTGTTTTTGTGTCTTGTTGTGCATAACTACACACATAAAAAAAGCGTGACACATTTTCGTTTTCATTAGGTCTTTTGAGGTCTTCGACTACCTATTATTCCCTTAACTACAACGAAAAGTTCACGCCTAAAGGCGCGAAACCATCGTTGCTTAATTCCAGGAAATAATTTTGAAGTTGTCGAAGTTTCAAAAGACCAGAATCAAGCTACTCGCTTTTCCCTATTATAATATGTGTATCAATAATTTCCGTTTATGCCATAGGCAAATAATTTTTGTGTTTGTTCTACAAATGTAAGTTATAGTTTGTTTTTTGCAAAATGCAATAAAGATGTTGCTATTTCATTTTTAGTCATAAAAACGAGTGTTTATTACATTTAATTCCGTGCTTTCCGCGTTTTCCGTAGTTAAAAAGAAGTCTGTGTTAATCAGTGTATTCTGCGTCATCTGTGCGAAATAAAACCACTACCAACAAAAAAGGCCACTCAAACGAGCAGCCTTTTTCTGTATCGGTTTGTAACGAATTACTTGTTCACCTGGAATTTCTTGTTGCCAGTGGCGAAGAAATCGACAATCTGATTGGCAGCGGCCAAGCCAGCGTTGATGTTGGCCTCGGCGGTCTGTGCGCCCATCTTTTTCGGGGTTGCAAAGTAGCGGCCTTCGAATTTTGCTTTGAAATCGGCATCGGCATCAGGAGCAATGTCGGTGATGTATTTCAAATCCTGGCGCTCTTCCATCAGTTTGATGAGTTCAGCCTCGTTGATAACCTCTTTGCGGGCAGTGTTGATAACAATGCCGCCTTTCTTCATCTTGCTCACAAGAGCGTAGTTGATGCTCTGCTTGGTCTCGGGCGTTGCTGGAATGTGAAGCGATACAATGTCGCACTGCTCGAACAAAGCGTCCTGATTGTCAACGGCTTTAACGCCAGCGGCCTCAATCACTTCTTTCGGGCAGAAAGCGTCGTAGGCGTAAACGTCCATATCGAAGCCTTTAGCCACGCGGGCAACATTACGGCCAACCTGACCGAAGGCCAGAATACCAAGTTTCTTGCCTTTCAGTTCGGTACCCGACTTGCCGTTGTAGAAGTTGCGGACGCCGAACACTAGCAGACCGAATACCAACTCGGCCACGGCGTTTGAGTTCTGACCAGGAGTGTTCATTACAACAATGCCGCGTTTTGTGGCAGCCTCAAGGTCAACGTTGTCGTAACCTGCGCCTGCGCGGACAACAATCTTAAGGTTCTTTCCAGCGGCCATTACCTCGTCGGTAACTTTGTCGGAACGGATTATGATAGCATCGGCATCAGCCACAGCGTCAAGCAGTTGCTGTTTGTCGGTGTAGTTTTCCAGCAATTTGAATTTATTGCCCGATTTCTCGACAATCTCTTTAATGCCGTCAACAGCCTGTTTTGCAAAAGGTTTCTCTGTTGCTACTAATATTGTCTTCATTTCTTACTTTTTAACTTGTTTTTCAAATTCTGCCATACAGTTCACAAGAGCCTGGCAGTCCTCGATGGTGCAGGCGTTGTAGCACGATGCGCGGAAGCCGCCAACCGAGCGGTGACCCTTGATGCCTACAATGTTGCACTTCTTTGCGAAATCCATAAACTCGTCCTGATATTGCTCGTTGCCAGGAGTCCAGACGAACGGAATGTTCATACGTGAACGCGAGTCCTTCTGAACAGGCGATGTGAAGAGCGAGTTGCGCTCAATCTCGGCGTAAACAATGTTTGCACGCTCAATGGCGAGTTTTTCCATAGCCTCAAGACCACCGACTGATTTAATCCATTTCAGAGTCTCACGGATGGCGAAGATGTTGATGCACGGCGGTGTGTTATACATTGAACCGTTCTTCATATGGATGTCGTAGCGCAGCATCGATGGAATGGCGCGGTCGGCAACCACGCGGTCGAGCATATCGTCGCGGATAATAACGACTGTACATCCTGCAGGGCCGACGTTCTTTTGTGCGCCAGCGTAGATAACAGCGTATTTGCTAACGTCGACAGGGCGGCTCAAAATATCCGACGACATATCGGCGAACAATGGAACTGGCGAGTCGATGTCGGTCAGAATCTCTGTTCCGCGGATGGTGTTGTTGGTTGTAATATGCAGATAATCAACATCAGTCGGGATAGTGTAGGAGCCCGGTTTCGGGTAGTAGGTATGGTTTGCTGCTTCCGACGATGCTATAATCTCAACCTCGCCGAAGAGTTTTGCTTCTTTAATTGCTTTGGATGACCAGGTGCCGGTGTCAACGTATGCAGCCTTTGTTTTCAAGAAGTTGAAAGGCAGCATAGCGAATTGGGTACTTGCACCGCCACCAAGGAACAAAACGTGGTAGTTTGCCGGGATGTTCATAACCTCATGGAACAAGGCGTCGGCCTCGTCGATTACAGCCTGAAAATCTTTTGAGCGGTGTGATACTTCCAAAATAGATTGTCCGCAATTGTCAAGTTCAAGAACGGCTTTGGCAGTGTTCTGCAAAGTCATGTCGGACAACTTACATGGTCCTGCGTTAAAGATGTGCTTTCTCATAATAAAATATGTAGATAATTGTTCTAAAAAACGCCGCAAAGGTAACCTTTTTATTCAATAGCGGCAGGGGGTGCGGCTTTTTTAGTGTTATACGTAATTCTTGTATTCCGATAGCATTCCAAACGGCCATGTGAGCCGTTTTCGGGCGAATGTGCATAATTCTGTTAAAAATTATTCGGCAATTTTACTCTCGTTGTGGTTTAGTTGCTATTTTTGGGGAAAATTATGGTCGAACTATGAACGATTTGATAATTACGCCTAGCAAACAAAAGCCCGATTTGCAGTTTTCAGCAGAAAAGGGTGAGTTGCAGATTGCCGGACAGTCGTTGCCCGAAAACGCCACTCTGCTGTATAGCTCGGTGCTCGAATGGATTGAAGAGTATGCCAAGAATCCGGCCCCGAAGACAACTTTGTCGTTTAAAATGAAATATTACAATACGGCATCGTCAAAAATGTTCTTCGGCATTATCAAGCGCATGAACTCTCTCTTCAAAACCGGTGCCGATGTCGAAATACACTGGTACTACCAGCAGGACGATGAAGACATGCTCGACCAGGGCGAATATTTCCGCGATTTGGTCGACCTGCCGTTCAAGTTCTTCCCGGTTGACAAATGATTGAAAGTTTGAATTGTTAAAATACGAAAGGCTGTTTCCCGATGAAAGCAGCCTTTTCTTTTTATACCAAATAAATAATACAATCCTTAACTACAGCATATCCTTGACTTCAATCAGCATATCCTTGATTGATTCGAGAGATTTAACCACTTCGAAATTGTTGATGGTGTCTTCGCGATTGTCGTGAAGCTTGCGTTTCGCGCCTTCCAGTGTCAGGCCGCGCTCTTTAACAAGGTGATAGATGATGAAGAAGTTGTCAACGTCGTTTTTAGTGAACAAACGGTTGCCTTTTTTGTTGCGCTGTGGTTTGATGATGTCGAACTCGCGTTCCCAATAGCGTATCAGCGACGTGTTGACATCAAACATCTCGGCAACTTCACCAATGGTGTAGAACAGTTTCTCGATTTTTTTCTCTTTGTATGGCATAATATCAAGGTATTAGTTAGTCAAAACTCATTGTCATCTGGCTCGAAACGTTAATCATCTCTTCATACTCTTCGGGCGTAAGGTCAGTGTAGTAGTAGTTTACCGGATTTTCAGTCTGGTCGTTTTTGCGCACTTCGTAGTGCAGGTGTGGCGCAGTTGAGCGTCCTGTGCTGCCCACTTCGCCAATCTCATCGCCGCGCGCAACGCGTTTGCCAACTTTCACCAAAGCTTTGTTCAGGTGCGCGTATAGCGTTTTGTATCCGTAGCCGTGGTCGATTATGACTTTAATGCCGTAGCCGCCAGCCGCATATCCGGCACTAATAACCTTGCCGCCGCCAGTGGCGTAAACTTTTGTGCCGGTAGGTGCTGTCAGGTCGATGCCGTTGTGCAGCTTCAGAGTCCGGTATATGGGGTGAATTCGGTATCCGTAGCCCGATGCGAAACGCCGCAGATTGCGGTCGGCAATGGGCGAAATGGCCGGAACAGACGCCAGAAACTTTTCTTTGTCTTCAACCAGTTTCATAATGTTGTCGTACGATTCAGCCTGTACAACCATTCTGCGAGCCAGATTGTCAATCTTTTTCGATGTCTCGATTAGCAGCTCCGACTTCGAGTATTGTTCAAGGTCTTTGTATGGGTTTGAGCCGCCGGCGCCCGCCATACGTTTGCTTTCGGGTATCGGGTCAATGCCGAATATGTGACGGTAGATGTTGTCGTCGTGCTGCTGAATCTCGTCCATGCTGTGCTCCATGCTCTCAACCTTCTTGCTCAGAAGCTCATACTGATAAAGCAACTGCTTGTTCTCTCGCTTCTGTATTTTCTCTCCTGGCGTGTCGAACAATGCTGACAGCACTACAACAAACAATAGCGACACAGCTATGAGCAAAAGAGCGCTCTTCAAAAACTTGAAGGCCTTTTGCTTGAACGTGAGTGTTATCTTGTCGTAACTCAACCTTTCCGGATCGAAACTGTACTTCGGCTCTGCCATTATTTTTCCGAAATCTTTGATTTGAAGTAGCAAAACTAATTAAAAAAAGTAAGTTTGCAACTTTCGTAATGATTGAATGATAAAGTTTTATTTTTATGAATTCTAAAGAGATACGCAATCAATTCAAAGACTTTTTTGCGTCGAAGCAGCACCAGATTGTCAGCAGTGCGCCGATGGTTATCAAAGACGACCCGACTCTGATGTTCACCAACGCGGGTATGAACCAGTTCAAGGACATTTTCCTTGGCATATCGCCGCGCAAGTGGCCGCGTGTGGCCAACAGCCAGAAATGCCTGCGTGTGTCGGGCAAGCACAACGACCTTGAAGAAGTGGGCCACGACACCTATCACCACACAATGTTCGAGATGCTCGGCAACTGGTCGTTTGGCGACTATTTCAAGAAGGAAGCAATCGCCTGGGCGTGGGAACTTCTGACCGAAGTCTACAAATTGCCGAAAGACCGCCTGTATGCCACTGTGTTTGAAGGCGATGCGTCGGAAAACCTTGACCTTGACACCGAAGCCGAAGAGATTTGGCTGCAATATCTGCCCAAAGACCGCGTAATCCACGGCAACAAGCACGACAACTTCTGGGAGATGGGCGCCACTGGCCCCTGCGGTCCGTGCTCTGAAATTCATATCGACCTGCGCGATGACGCCGAACGCGCCAAACTGCCTGGCTGCGAACTTGTGAACCAAAGCAATCCGCTGGTTATCGAGATTTGGAACCTTGTGTTTATGCAATACAACCGCAAGGCCGACGGCTCGCTCGAACTTCTGCCGCACAAGCACGTCGACACGGGAATGGGTTTCGAGCGCCTGTGTATGGCTCTGCAAGGCAAGAAATCGAATTACGATACTGATGTTTTCCAACCCATAATCAAGGAGATCGGCCGCATTTGCGACTGCGAGTACGGCAAAGACCCGAAGGTTGACGTGGCAATGCGCGTTGTGGCCGACCACGTGCGCACAATCGCTTTCTCTGTAACCGACGGCCAACTTCCGTCGAACGCAAAGGCGGGCTACGTTATCCGCCGAATCCTGCGCCGCGCCGTCCGCTACGGATACACCTTCCTGGGACAGCGTAAATCGTTTATGTACAAACTGTTACCCGTTTTGGTTGACACAATGGGCGACGCCTATCCCGAACTGAAAGCGCAACAGGCTCTGGTTGAGAAGGTTATGAAGGAGGAGGAAGATGCATTCCTTCGCACTCTTGAGACTGGTATCCGCCTTCTCGACAAGATTATGGCCGACGCAAAAGCCGCTGGAAAGAAGGAGATTACGGGTGTGGATGCGTTCACGCTTTACGACACTTACGGATTCCCGCTCGACCTGACCGAACTTATTCTGCGCGAGAACGATTTGACTGTCAATCAGGCCGATTTCGATGTCGAGATGCAGAAACAGAAGGAGCGCGCACGCAACGCCGCCGCCATTGAGACTGGCGACTGGGTTTATCTGCAGGAGGGCGAGTCGGAGTTTGTGGGCTACGACCTGACGGAGGCCGACGTGGAGATTCTGCGCTACCGCAAAATCAAACAGAAGAATCAGGAACTCTATCAGATTGTGCTCAACCGCACGCCGTTCTACGCCGAAATGGGCGGTCAGATTGGCGACACGGGCTACATTGAGGCCGACGGTGAGCGTATCGAAATTATTGATACTAAGAAAGAAAACAAACTGAGCGTGCACCTTGCCAAAAAGATGCCGAAAGACCCGACAACCACGTTCCGCGCCGTTGTCGATGTGGAGCGCCGCCAACAGACGGCCAACAACCACACGGCCACTCACTTACTGCATTACGCTCTGCGTCAGGTACTTGGCACTCACGTTGAGCAGAAGGGCTCAATGGTGTCGCCCGATTGCTTGCGTTTCGATTTCTCTCATTTCCAAAAGGTTACCGACGAGGAATTGCGCAAGGCGGAGCATATCGCCAACAGGCTTGTCCGTCAGAATCTGGCGCTCGAGGAGAACCGCAATATGCCGATTGAGGAGGCCAAATCGCTTGGCGCGATGGCGCTGTTCGGCGAGAAGTACGGCGACACGGTGCGCGTTATCAAATACGGCCCGTCGATTGAGTTGTGCGGCGGAACGCACGTTCATTCAAGTGGCGAGATTGGACTGATTAAGATTGTGTCGGAGAGTTCGGTTGCCGCGGGCGTGCGCCGTATCGAGGCTGTAACCGCCGAAAAGGCCGAGAATCTGTTCGATACGCAACAGGATGTTCTTCGCTCGCTGAAGGAGATGTTCAACAACGTGCCCAATTTGGCGCAGACCATAAAAAAGACCGTTGACGAGAACGCCGAACTGAAGCGCGACATTGAGAAGTTTATGCAGGAGAAAATCCAAAAGATAAAAGCCGACTTGCTCGCAAATGCAGAGATGAAGGGCGATGTGAAACTGTTCCGTCTGCCTGTGGGCATTGAGATGAGCCCCGACGCACTGAAGGATTTGGCCTTCAGAATCCGCGGCGAGGTGAAGGATAAGTTCCTGTTTGTGGCTGGCGCCAAATTCGATGGCAGACCGTCGCTGACAATCGCTATGAGCGACGCGCTGGTTGCCACTGGCCTGAACGCTTCGCAGATGATTCGCGAGGCCGCCAAAGAGATTCAGGGTGGCGGCGGTGGTCAACCGTTCTTTGCTTCGGCAGGCGGCAAAAACGCCGACGGATTGGACAAAGCCGTGAATATTATTGTTGGAATGATTTGAGATACAGTTAATTGAAATGAAATAAGCGAAGTCAGGAGAGTGGCTTCGCTTTTTTTGTGGACAAGCGCAAAAAAAACGCCGCAATTAATGCGACGTTTATGTTGTTTATAAATCCGTCAAATCAGCGGAATATTATTGTCACCGCAGGTCTTGCGCATTTCGTCGGGCCAGATGCTGGCTTGGATTTCGCCGATGTGGGCCTTGCGCAGGAAGAACATACATAGCCGCGACTGGCCAATGCCGCCGCCGATTGAGAGCGGAAGCGAGCCTTCGAGCAGACGCTTGTGGAAGTAGAGTTCCTTGCGCTGTTCCTGACCGGTGATTTCGAGCTGGTGCAGAAGGGCTTTCTTGTCAACGCGGATACCCATCGACGACAGTTCAAGAGCGTGGCCCAGCACATCGTCCCAAACCAGAATATCGCCGTTCAGGCCAAAGTGACCGTCGCCGGTAGGAGTGGTCCAGTCGTCGTAGTCGGGGGCGCGGCCGTCGTGCTTCTCGCCGTTGCTCATCACGCCGCCAATGCCCATAATGAACACCGCGCCATACTCTTTTGCAATGGCGTCTTCGCGCTCTTTCGGGGTCTTGTCTGGGTACATTTTCGCCAGGTCGTCGGCATAAATGAAGTGAATGCGCTGCGGAAGCTGCGGTTTGATGTCGGGAAACATCTCATACACAAGATATTCGGTGCGGCGCATTGCGTAGAAGATGCGTTTCACCGTTGTTTTCAGAAAATCGATGGTGCGGTCATCCTTACCGATGCACAGTTCCCAGTCCCATTGGTCAACGTAGAGCGAGTGGGTGTTGTCGAGTTCTTCGTCGGCGCGGATGGCGTTCATATCGGTATAGATGCCGAATCCGCTTTCTATCTCGTAATCAGCCAGAATCATACGCTTCCATTTGGCAAGCGAGTGGACGATTTCGGCCTTTTGTTCCTGCATATCTTTGATGGGGAAGGTTACGGGGCGCTCAACGCCGTTCAGGTCGTCATTCAGGCCGGTGCCTTTGAGCACAAAAAGCGGTGCCGTCACGCGCCGCAGCCGCAGCTCGGCCGACAGGTTCGACTGAAAGAAATCTTTTATGCGTTGTATGCCCAGCTCTGTTTGAGTCAGGTTCAGAATTGGCTTGTAACCTTTTGGTAAAATAAGTTTGCTCATTTTCCGGTTTTTATTTGAGACGCCAAAGGTATCAACAAAAATTAAAAAACAATAGATTTTCCGATTAAATTCACAGAATTATTTATATTTTGATTATAAAATGTAAATTTTTAGTGCCTAAATTTTAAAAATCATAACATAATACTTTATAATCCAAATGGTCTTTGCTAATAATGTTTTGATAGTCAGCCTATTGAACCAGTTTCATTATTATTCCGCATCAGCATAAAAAAAGCACCACAATTCTGTGATGCCTTATAAAATCCGAGAAAAACCGTTCAAATTCCTAATTCGTAATTCGTAACTCGTAATTCCTAATTCGTAATTCAAAGTTTATTTCGCGCACCGCTTTGTAAACGAAAACTTATTCTCTTCGTGGTGTATCAGCCTGACAATGTTCTTCTTGTGGGTGATTATCAGCAGCACGGCTTCGGCTATGGCGAACACCATTAGCGAAACAATGTGAATCTTGAACACGCAGATAATCATAATGGGGAAAGTGAGGCCGCCGAGCATTGAACTTAACGATACATATTTGCTGATAATCAGAGTGATGACAAAAACGCCGAAGCAGCACAGCGCTGCCGGCGGGTTCAGTGCGATGGCAATGCCCAGCAGCGTGGCCACGCCTTTGCCGCCCTTGAAATGCGCGTAGAGCGGGAAGATGTGCCCCAGAACGGCGCAGACGCCAAGCAGCAGTTGCAGGTTGACAAACGGCTCGGTGCCGCACTCGTAACTTGCAAAATGCGCCAGACACACAGCCAGCAAGCCTTTCAGCATATCGATGGCAAAGACAATCAGCCCAGGTCGGGTTCCCAAAACCCTGATGGTGTTGGTTGTTCCCGCGTTGCCGCTTCCGTGCTCGCGCACGTCGATTCCGTAGATGCCCTTGCCAAGCCACACGGCCGTCGGAATTGAGCCTATCAGATAGGCTGCCAGGCATAATATTCCGCACAAAATATATTCGTTCATTTTATAGTTTAAAGTTTAGAAGTTTAGAGTTTAGAAGTTTAGTTTAGAGGGTTTTGCGCTTTGCTGTTCATATTTCTCAAACCTTCTCAACCCAATCAACTTTACTCTTTACTCATTTCCTCTTTATCAAACAAACCATAAACAAAAACCCCGCCAAACGGCAGGGTTCTTGAATAAATATTTTTGTAATATGAATTACAATTTCGGACCAGCGGCAACCAGAGCCTTGCCAGCTTCGTTGGTTGTGTACTTCTCGAAGTTCTTGATGAAGCGGCCAGCCAAATCCTTTGCCTTCGCTTCCCATTCCGATGCGTTAGCGTATGTGTCGCGCGGGTCGAGGATGGCAGGATTAACTTTCGGCAGAGCGGTCGGAACTTCAAAGTCGAAGAACGGAATCTTCTTGGTCTCAGCCTTCAGAATTGAACCGTCGAGGATGGCGTCGATGATACCACGGGTGTCAGGAATCGAGATACGTTTGCCAGTACCGTTCCAGCCAGTGTTAACCAGGTAAGCCTTGGCGCCCGATTTCTTCATTTTCTTAACCAACTCTTCAGCGTATTTTGTCGGGTGCAACTCGAGGAATGCCTGACCGAAGCAAGCCGAGAATGTCGGAGTCGGCTCGGTGATACCACGTTCAGTACCAGCCAGTTTTGCGGTGAAGCCGCTCAGGAAGTAGTATTGAGTCTGCTCAGGAGTCAGGATTGAAACAGGAGGCAGAACGCCGAATGCGTCAGCCGAAAGGAAGATAACGTTCTTAGCAGCAGGACCTGCGCTCTTGCCAGCAACTTTCTTAACAATGTTCTTGATGTGGTCGATTGGGTAAGAAACGCGGGTGTTCTCGGTCACGCTCTTGTCAGCGAAATCGATTTTGCCGTTCTTGTCAACGGTAACGTTCTCAAGAAGAGCGTCGCGTTTGATGGCGCCGTAGATGTCGGGCTCGTTCTCTTTTGAAAGGTTGATAACCTTAGCGTAGCAGCCGCCTTCGAGGTTGAACACGCCTTCGTCGTCCCAGCCGTGCTCGTCGTCGCCGATGAGCAGACGTTTCGGGTCGGTTGAAAGAGTGGTCTTGCCAGTTCCTGACAAACCGAAGAAGATAGCGGTGTTCTTGCCTTCCATATCGGTGTTGGCCGAGCAGTGCATTGATGCGATGCCCTTCAAAGGCAGGTAGTAGTTCTGCATTGAGAACATACCCTTCTTCATTTCACCACCGTACCAAGTGTTGATGATAACCTGCTCGCGGCTCTTGGTGTTGAAAGCAACGCAAGTCTCAGAGTTCAGGCCGAGTTCTTTGAAGTTGTCAACTTTAGCCTTCGATGCGTTGTAGATAACGAAGTTAGGCTCGAAGTTCTTCAACTCTTCTGCAGTCGGGCGGATGAACATATTCTCAACAAAGTGAGCCTGCCAGGCAACTTCAACAATGAAGCGGACAGCAAGACGGGTTGCTTCGTTGGCGCCGCAGAAAGCGTCGACAACATAAAGTTTCTTATTTGAAAGTTCTTTCTTTGCGATTTCCTTAACCTTGTTCCAAACGTCTTCGCTCATTGGGTGGTTGTCGTTCTTGTAAGCGTCCGATGTCCACCAAACGTTGTTGTGGCTCTCGTCGTTGTCAACAATGTATTTGTCCTTCGGCGAGCGGCCGGTGAAGATACCAGTCATAACGTTAACTGCGCCAAGTTCAGTTTCCTGACCTTTTTCGTAACCTTCAAGAGCAGGATTGATTTCTGCCTTGTAGAGTTCGTCGAAAGAAGGGTTGTGTGCGATTACAGTTGAGCCTGTAATGCCGTACTTCGTTAAATCTAAATTACTCATAATTAATATTTTAAAAAGTTATAACTATATTTTGCCTTTTTGCCGCAAATATAAGCCGAAATAAACAAAAAGCGAACCGAACTCTTCAAATAAATTCTTTTAAGTGATTTTCGTAGAGAAATTTTTGTTGCCAAGGATAAATGATTGACCGTTAATATGTTGGCTTTGCTCGATAGATGAAGGCGTTATTACATATATATATTAGGTAGTCGTAAAACGCCAACTATTCAATTATTCTGTCAATCAATCCTTCAATCCTTGTCACGACCGTGGATGGAACCGCATAATAGTATCTCTTAAGTACTCTCTATCGAGGTGGGTGTAAATTTCTGTGGTTGTGATAGATTCGTGGCCCAGCATTTCTTGAATCGCTTTTAAATCAGCACCTGCGTCTATCAACTGCGTGGCAAACGAGTGGCGGAACGTGTGCGGGCTGATGGTCTTTTTCAGCCCGATTTTGGCGGCAAGGTCTTTGATGATGGTGAAAATCATTACGCGCGTTAGTTTTCGGCCATAATGATTTAAAAACAAGGTATTTTCGTCTTTTTTGCCGATGTTGAGCGTATCTCGGTAATTGTAGATGTAGAGGGTAATAGCGTCTTTCATACCGCGTCCCATTGGAACCAATCGTTCTTTGCTGCCTTTACCCTTGATTTTTACGTAACTTTCTGTAAAATGCAAGTCTGTAAGTTTTAGATTGATAAGTTCCGATACGCGTAATCCGCAACCATAAAGAGTCTCAAGTATTGCGCGGTTACGGTAACCAGTTTCACTTCCAAGGTCAATGGCGTTAATCAGTTGGTCAATCTCGTCGGGCGAGAGTACCGTTGGCAGTTTGCGGCCCATTCGTGGACCTAAAACCATTTCCGATGGGTCGTGGTCTATAATATCGTGAACAAGAAGATATTTGAAAAACGACTTTATTCCCGATAAAATACGAGCCTGTGAGTGGATACTCATATTTTGTCCTTCGTTTAAATCGTCGCAGAACAAGCGTATATCGTCACAAGTGACGGTGAGCGGGCCTTCGGTCTGCGTAAAATCGATAAACTTCTGAATATCAGCCATATAGGCTTCGACGGTGTTCGCCGAAAGCGATTTTTCCAACTTCAGAAAGTTCTTGTAACTCGTCAGGTAGTCAGCCCAAATCATATCCGATTGATAATTAGTGAATAAACATATTTTCGTTATCCGAATAACAAAAATACTCTAAAATTGGTATGTTTGTCGGCATTGAACGTAATTTTTAAACATAACAATATGAATCTTTTAGAGCAAATCAAAGAGAACGCCAAGCGGCAGAAGCAGACAATTGTTCTGCCCGAAGGCTACGAGGAGCGCACCATTAAGGCCGCCGACGCAGTGATAGAACAAGGCATTGCCGACATTATTCTGATTGGCAACAAGGCCGAACTTGAGAAGAAGGCCGCCGATTTCGGATTGAAAAATATCGCGAAAGCGCAGATTGTGGACCCTGAGGACCACCCGCGCAAGCAGGAGTTTATCGACAAACTGGTTGAACTGCGCAAGAACAAGGGAATGACGCCCGAAGAGGCCGCCCGTCTGCTCAAGAATCCGCTCTACCTGGGCGCGATGATGGTGAAGGTGGGTATGGCCAAAGGCGAGGTTGCTGGTGCCGACAACGCTACTGGCGACGTGCTTCGTCCTGCTTTTCAGATAGTTAAGACAAAACCTGGCATTTCGTGCGTTTCAGGCGCGTTTGTTATGGTGCTGAAAGACAAGACGTATGGTCAAGACGGCATTATGGTGTTTGCCGACTGCGCCGTGCTTCCCGTGCCCACAGCGCCCGAGTTGGCGCAGATTGCCGTTGAGTCGGCCAAGACCGCCAAGGCAATCGCCTGCATTGACGACCCGAAAGTGGCTATTTTGAGTTTCTCGACCAAGGGCAGCGCCAAACACGAGGTTGTCGACAAGGTGATTGAGGCTACCAAACTGGCGCAGGAAATGGCACCTGAACTCAAAATCGACGGCGAACTGCAGGCCGATGCAGCCATTGTTCCGGGCGTGGCTGCAAAGAAGGCCCCTGGAAGCGACATTGCAGGAAAGGCCAACGTGCTGGTGTTCCCGTCGCTCGAGACAGGCAATATCTGCTACAAGCTTGTTCAGCGTTTGGGCAACGCCGAGGCTTACGGCCCGATTCTGCAGGGTATGGCCGCACCAATCAACGACCTGTCACGCGGCTGCTCTGTTGAAGATGTGGTTAATGTTATCGCAATCACTTGTAATCAAGCAATCGCCTTAAATCAATAATTATGAACGTATTAGTATTGAATTGCGGCAGTTCGTCGCTCAAATATCAACTCATTGATATGAACACCCGCAGTGTCCTGGCAAAGGGCATTTGCGAGAAAATCGGAATCGAGGGCTCGTCGCTCACGCACAAGCCGACAGGGAAGGAGCAACTGGTTGTGAATCAGCCGATGCCCGACCACAAGGCAGCCGTCAAACTGGTGATGGACGCTCTGCTTGACGCGAAATACGGCGTGGTGACAAGTATGGACGAGATTCAGGCCGTTGGCCACCGCGTGCTGCACGGCGGCAAGTATTACAGCGGCTCGATTCTGATTAACGACGATGTGAAACGCGTTATCCGCGAGTGCTTCGACCTTGGCCCGCTTCACAACCCTGCCAACCTGATTGGCATTGAGGCTTGCGAGGCTCTGATGGGCAACACCCCGCAGGTGGCCGTGTTTGACACCGCCTTCCACCAAACAATGCCCGTCAAGGCTTATCTCTACTCGCTTCCGTATGAGTATTACGAGAAATACGCCATTCGCAAGTACGGCTTCCACGGAACAAGCCACTGGTATGTTTCGGGCCGCGCCATTGAGTTCGGCAAACTCGACCCGAAGAAATCGAAAGTGATTGTGGCTCACCTGGGCAACGGCGCGAGCATTTCGGCTGTTGTTGGTGGCAAGTGCGTTGATACGAGTATGGGCCTGACACCGCTCGAGGGCTTGGTGATGGGTACCCGCAGCGGCGATGTGGACCCTGCTGTGGTTCAGTATATTGCCAACAAGGAGAAACGCTCGGTCGACGATGTTCTGAACATTCTGAACAAGAAATCGGGTGTGCTGGGCGTGTCGGGCGTGTCGAGCGATTTCCGCGACCTTGAGGCCGCCGCCAAGGCTGGCAACGAGCGCGCAAAAATCGCCTTCGACTGCTTTATCTACCGCGTGGCCAAATACATTGGCAGTTACGTGGCTGCAATGAACGGCGTTGATGCAATCGCCTTTACCGCTGGTCTGGGCGAGAACAACGGTGCCGCCCGCAAGGCAATCTGCGACTATCTGGGCTACCTTGGCGTCAAAATCAGCAACACCAAGAACCAAATCCGCGGCGAGGAGGTTGTTATCTCAACGCCCGCGTCGAAAGTCAAAGTGCTGGTAATCCCGACAAACGAGGAATTGGCCATTGCTATGGAGACGGTGAGGATTGTGAAGGATTGAAGGATTGAATGCGTGAAGTTCCGATAGCTATCGGGATGATTAATAGAATGATAGAAAAAGCGAAGTCGGTGAGGCTTCGCTTTTTTTGTGGTGATTGCAGAATTAAACTAATACTTCAATTAATTCTATTTAAATTTTTCATTATAAACCTTCTGCAACTCAAACATTTCGTCGCGCAAGCGGGCGGCTTCCATAAAGTCGAGTTTGTCGGCAGCGCGTTCCATTTGCTTCTTGGTCTTGTCGATGGCCTTCTGCAGGGCTTCGCGGCTCATATAGGCCACAACAGGCTCGGCGGCAAGGTTCACCTTCTCGGGCTCGACGTAATACTGCGCGGCGGCGGTCTCGTCGGTGCCCACGGTGTGGCGCTTGGCCTTGACAATCTGTGTTGGGGTGATGCCGTGCTCTTCGTTGTAGCGCAACTGCTTCTCGCGGCGGCGGTTGGTCTCGTCGATGGTGCGCTGCATTGAATCGGTGATTTGGTCTGCATACATAATCACAAGGCCGTTCACGTTGCGGGCGGCGCGGCCTGCGGTCTGCGTCAGCGAGCGCTCGTTGCGCAGGAATCCTTCCTTGTCGGCGTCCAAAATGGCCACGAGCGACACTTCGGGCAGGTCAAGGCCTTCGCGCAGCAGGTTCACACCCACAAGCACGTCGAAAAGGCCGTTGCGCAGGTCGTCAAGAATCTTCACGCGCTCAAGCGTGTCCACGTCGCTGTGGATGTAGTTCGACCGTATCCCCATACGGGTCAGATATTTCTGCAACTCTTCGGCCATACGCTTGGTGAGCGTCGTCACAAGCACACGTTCGTCTTTGGCGGCCCGCTTGTTGATTTCGGCCACAAGGTCGTCAATCTGGTTCAGGCTCGGACGCACGTCAATCGGCGGGTCGAGCAGGCCTGTCGGGCGAATCACTTGGTCAACAATCACGCCGCCGCACTTGGCCAGTTCGTAGTCGGCGGGCGTGGCGCTCACATACACGGTCTGGCCCGTCAGCGCTTCAAACTCGTCGAACTTGAGCGGACGGTTGTCGAGCGCGGCAGGCAGGCGGAATCCGTATTCCACAAGGTTTTCCTTGCGCGAGCGGTCGCCGCCGAACATTGCGTGAATCTGCGGCACGGTGACGTGACTTTCGTCGATGACCGTGATGAAATCCTTCGGGAAATAATCGAGCAGACAGAACGGCCGAGTGCCCGCCGCGCGCCCGTCGAAATAGCGCGAATAGTTCTCAATACCAGGGCAGTGGCCCAATTCGCGTATCATTTCAAGGTCGTAGTTCACACGCTCGTCGAGCCGCTTGGCTTCAAGGTGCTTGCCGATGCTCTTGAAATACTCAACCTGCGCCACAAGGTCGTCCTGAATCATTCGGATGGCCTGTTGGATGCGCGTTTGCGTTGTCACGAAGATGTTGGCGGGGTAGATGGAAACCTGTTCGGGGCGGTCGATGACGCTGCCGTTCAGCGGGTCGAAAACTTCGATTTGGTCAATCTCGTCGCCCCAAAACATTAGGCGGTAGGCCGAATCGCCGTAGGCAAGATAGACGTCGACCGTGTCGCCCTTCACGCGGAACGTGCCGCGGCTGAAATCCACTTCGTTGCGCGAGTAGAGCGCGTCGACAAGGCGGCGCAGCAGTTGGTTTCGGCCAACGTTTTCGCCCACCTTCACGCTGATGCTGTTGCTGTAGAAATCGTCGGGGTTGCCGATGCCGTACAGGCACGACACGGACGAGACCACAATCACGTCGCGGCGGCCCGACAGCAGCGACGACGTGGTGTGCAGACGCAGTTTCTCAATCTCGTCGTTGATGCTCAAATCCTTCTCAATGTAGGTGTCCGTCACGGGAATGTAGGCTTCGGGCTGATAGTAGTCGTAGTACGAGACGAAATACTCAACCGCATTGTTCGGAAAAAACTCTTTAAACTCGCTGTAGAGTTGGGCAGCAAGCGTCTTGTTATGGCTCAAGATGAGCGCGGGACGCTGTGCCTGTTCAAGCATATTGGCAATGGTGAACGTCTTGCCCGAACCCGTCACGCCCAGCAGTGTCTGATACTGTTGGCCACAGTTCAGGCCGTCCACAAGTTGCTTGATGGCTTGCGGTTGGTCGCCCGTAGGCTTGAATGGCGAGTTAATCTCGAGACGCATTTATTGATTAACTGATTGACTGATTAATAGATTAACTGAAGGATTGAAGGATTCAACAGCGAAGCGTTTAACCCTGTTCAACTTGTTAAACCTTCTCAACTTTCTAAACCTTCACTACTTCTTATAGAAAATCATATAAACAGGATAGTGGTCGCTGTAGCCGCCGTAGTATTTGCCTGAATACGAGCGCGATGGTGCGATGTCACCGTTGCTTTCCTTGAAACTGATGAAATCGGGCGCAAAGATGTAGCCAGTGTTCTCATACAAGCGGAAACCTTTGGTGCGGGTTAGCAGCGGATTGCTGACAATCAAGTTGTCGAGCATTGAGTATTCGCCTTTGTAGTAATAAGTTCCGCTGCCAAACTTGCCTTTGTTCTTCTGCTGCAGGTCGAACATAATATTGTTCAGACGGCTGTACTGGCTCGGCTCTTTTGCTTGCAGAATCTCATAGACGCTCTCGTCGCTTGGCTCGTCGTTCATATCACCCATAATCAGAATGTTACACTGTGGGTCGCGTTTAATGATTGAATCGGTGACAGACTTCAGCCGATCGGCGCACTGCGCGCGCTTGCCGCTCGTTTTATCCTTACCGCCAATCCTTGATGACCAATGGTTTACAAATACGTGCAGAGTGTCTTTTCCCGAGAGTCCTTTCACATACAAGATGTCGCGAGTGCGGTCGTTGCCCGGTCGCAACCGTACGTTGAAAGCCTTATGACTTACATATTTGAATGTCTGCGGGTTATAGAGCAGTCCGCAGTCGATGCCGCGCGGGTCGGGGCCTTCTTCAAGAATGCATTGGTAGCCTGCGCCTTTGATGGCCGGTTGCGCAGCCAAATCTTTAAGCACTGCGATATTCTCGGCTTCTATAATGCCCACAAGGTCAGGAAATTGACCTGAAGTGGGATTCAATGCCGCAATAGCTTCCGACAGGTGCTGCAGCTTCTCGTTGTATCGCGCCGATGTCCATTCCTTTTTTCCTGTAGGGGTGAACTCATCGTCGTTTTTGCCGGCAATGTTGATTGTATCAAACAGATTCTCAACGTTGTAGCTCATAACGGTAAAGAATGTTTTACTGTTCCATTTGGCGGGTTGCGCATTGGCGGCCATACAAGCCACAGCAAGCATTGTTGTGAAAATAACTCTCATAGTCCTTAATTTTTTTGCAAATATACGCTTTCCGTTCGCCATTTTCATTAGCGACGCCAAATTCTCTTACAATATTGAATTCATTTTTTGTTAATAACATCGGTATAAAAAAATTGCGAATTTGACATCATTTGTTTTTTTTTGTCAAAAGAAAATTTTCGAAAAAATGAATTTAAAACTTCTTTGCACATCATTGTGCATAATGCTTTGTGCGGGCACGTTTGCACAGGTGAAGGGCGGCCACAACACAAAGCTGTCAAAACTTTACACATCAGGCAAATACGAGATTTGTCTGTTCAAGGCAGAAGATATGTGCGCTGATCAGGCTGCCGGTCGTGAAGCCGAGCCACATCTCTATGCGGCCATGTGCTATGTGAAACTCTATGAGTCGTCGGACCCCGAAGTGGCAGCCGATTATAAGGACGGTATGCGTCAGGCTGTGAAGTACACGCAGAAATTCATCCGTAAGGACATTGAAGGTGAGCTTGTGGCACAAAACGCTGATTTTATCGATCTTATAAAAAAACACGTCAAGGCCGAAATCAAGACCAATTTTGACAAAGGAAACTATTCAAAAGCCGCCGCTGCAGCCAAGAATTACGAAAAGCTGTATCATAAAACTGATTATTTGTTCATGTACTATTCGGGTATTCTGAAGTGCATGTCGAACAACGAGACGCAAGGTGTGCACGAGATGTCAGATGCGCGCGCCAAACTGTCAGAGAAAATTGTCAACAACGAGCCCATCAAGGCTGACCCGATTGTCAAGAGTCTGATTGTTGATGGCATTATGAAATACACTCAAGACCTTCTGAACGAGAAACGCAAAAAAGACGCCGAGTCGGTTATCACACTGGCTAACAAGATTTTCCCGAACGATGGCTACATCACGGTTCAGTACAATATGATTGTCGGAAAGAATTAGCAGACAATTGATTATAAAATAAAAGCGCGGCTGGTTGGTCGCGCTTTTTTTATGCTGATGCGGTTGTTCAGAATCCGATTTTTGCCGAGAACGATGTCTTTCCGTTGGCAAGTTCGCCCGAAACCACAAATGAGTCGCCATCTTGCTGGCACAAGAGCGTAACATTTTCGCCTTCAGGCATTTCGTGCTGAAAATTTATATCGACAGATTTGGCAGTGTGCGTGTTAAGATAGTCAATGTTGATGCAGTCCATTGTCCAATCGAGATAGCGCATACTGGTCAGGTGCTTGTTCATATCAAGGTCGCTGAACATTACGCGGCGAGTGGTTTTGGCGGCTGTTTCGGCGTTGGCGGCCGGCACTTTGGCGGTGTTCACGTTCAGGTGTTCCTGCTCAAGGTTGAACTGCGCGATGCTCTCAACAATCGACTGCACATTGCACAGGCTGCGGTTCTCGAAACTCATTATCACCCAATCAGATGCGCCTTCGGCAAGTAGCGTCCCGGCTTCGTCGGCAATCTGAAAATAGCGGCGAGCGAACAATCGGTTATAGCCTGACGGCCAAGTGGTTACGGTTACTTTCTGATGCCATACAGGCGTCTGGTAAATATCGAAATGCACTTTCGACAGCGCCCAAAATGCGTTGTGATTGTCCTGCAAGCTCTTGTGACCGATGCCGAGCCGTTCGGCGTGCATACTTGCCGCTTCGATGAAATAGGCGAACAGCGCGCCCGGTTTGGCCAATTTGCGCGAGTCGGCGTTGTTGGTGTAAACCTGAAAAGTGGTTTTGAATTTGTCTGCCATTGTTTTTAGAATTTGCCAAGCCGATAGCAAATTTTATGCCGAAAAATGCTCAAACTCGCACAGACTTGCTTTTGTCGGGAACGCAGATGACGCAGATTGAACTGATTTACACAGATTAATATTGGATTCAATCCTTCAATCCTTCAGTCCTTCAATCCTTCAGTCCTTCAATCCTTCAGTCCTTCAATCCTTCAGTCCTTCAATCCTTCAGTCCTTCAATCCTTCAGTCCTTCAATCCTTCAGTCCTTCAATAAATGGTATGAATCAGCCTATAAGCAATCGAGCCAGGCTGCGGGCTTGCGGGGCAGTTGTCGCGGCTGAACCAGTCGGCGTCGGCAATCTCGTCTTTCTGCAGGCGGATTTCGCCGCTCTCGTAATCGGCTGTGTATCCGAGCATTAGTTGGTCGGGGAAGGGCCAGCTCTGACTGCCGCGGTAGCGGATGTTCTTCACGCGGATGCCGATTTCTTCCTGCAACTCGCGCTCAACGGCGTGCTCGGGCGTCTCGCCGCCTTCAATGAATCCCGCAATGCAGGCGTAGATGTCCTGATTGCGCTGAACGTGGCGGGCAAGCAGAATCTTGTCGCCGCGGCTCACAAGCACAATCACGCACGGCTCGATGCGCGGAAAATGAATCTTGCCGCACTGCGGACACTCGCGCGCCGTAAACTGCTTGTTTTCAGTGAGTTTTGCGCCACACGTGCAGCAAAATTTCGTGCTCTGCCGCCAGTTGGCCACCGCCTTTGCCCGCGATGTGCGGAAAACAGTCGGCTCGTCGCTCTCGTTGAAGAACTGACGGATGGTTTTGGTGACGAAACGGTCGGGCAGTGGCTCGGTTGTTTCGAAGTTCAGAACACAAATACCAAACTCTTGTTCTTCAAACAAATCGGCATTGCTATCTAAAGTTTTTATTTCAGTCAGGTCGGCCAGCGTAAGGGCACTGCCGTCGGCTTTCAGCACAATGTTGCGCCCCGTTAGCGCAAAGCATTGGCAATTAGTTGTTTGCGGATTCGCTATTATTGGCATAGTTTTATCAGTTTCTTATTCAAATTTGATTGCAAGTTTAACCGATTTTTATTCCAAAACATAGGAACTCCCGTTGCCCCTAACTAGTTTTTTTTCAAAAAATCTTCACTTTTTTCAAAAATTTTCCAAACCTGCACCCGTATTTCGCACAGGTTGCTGTTTTATTTGCCCCCAAAATTGAATGTCTAACTTTTAAAAAGTATTGATTATGAGAGCAAGAAGACAGTTTTTTATGGATTGCCACCTAGCGGGACGTAAGTATTACGATGCCGACTTGGTTTGGAACGAACTGAAGGTTGGAACCGAGTTGCAGTTGGAACTCGACCCCGACAACCGCCACGACCCGAACGCAGTGGCCGTGCTGTACAACAAACCAGGCGATGAAGAGCCGTATATGCTTGGCTACATTCCGCGTGCCGAAAACACGCATTTGGCCCATTTGCTTGAAGCAGGTTGGAACAGTTTGTTCACTTGCCGAATCAGCCAACTTGTGCCCGACACGCACCCCGAAAATCAGGTGTATCTCTCAATCACCGTCGCGCGCAACCCCGAAGCCCAATAAGGCCGAAATGTTTGAGCGCTGAACTTGCAGACGGGCGTTGAGCCCGTTTGCTTTTTTGGGGGTGAGTTTGAAAGGGATAGGAATTATTATTAGATTTGGGAATAATAAGATTATGTATAATAAAAACTTAAAAAATGGAGTATTATGTTATTAGTCCGAATGTCTACAATGATGGTGACAATTATGAAAAGACAATGTATGATAACAAAATAGTCGCTGTTGGTTGGGGAGACGATAAAACTAAAGGACAACAGTTTAAATCTATCAAAAAAGGAGATTGTGTAATTGTAGCACAAAGAAATAAAAAAGTTTGGACATATTATTATATGGGGGTTATCGTAGATGAAGACGAAAGCCCAATTTTACCCCAAACTTTGTCTAAAAAACTATCCGAATTAATCAGATTAGATGGTCATTGGGGGTTGAATTTTGAAAAGTGGTCAGCAAATGGCTCAAGAATGATACCTGCAGTACAAAGAATAACGAATGATAATCAAATAATTATAAAACAAATCAATTATATTATAAAAATGGAGAAATACATAGACCTTCTCAAATCTAACCACAATCTAATTCTTACAGGTGCCCCAGGCACAGGCAAAACCTATTTGGCAAAACAGATTGCCAAAGAGATTGTTTCAAAAAAGGAAATTGCAAAACCAATTGATTTATTGAAACACGCTATACAAACATATAATGTAGAAGAACGTGATATCAATTATGAGGAATTGCTGACAGCATTTACACGACGATTTCCTATGAACAAACTGGGAAATATGACCCTTGATGATTATTGTGTCGGGTGGGGTGATGCTAATAAAGACAATTTTTGTTATTGGATTGAGACTAAACTTAAGCCGTTAGGATATTATAGTCCAGGCTCTGCCAAGGCTTATTTATTATATTGGGATAAGCACGAAGAGAAGTATATGGTAAGTGGTTATTTGAATGCTATGCCAAACCAAGCCCCAGAAATACTAATGAATACGCTTGCTTCTGATATTTATAGTATGGTAAAAAATAACAATCCTAATGAGTATGTGAGCAAATTCGGGAACTCATTTATGTTAAAGTTGCTTAATACATATTATCCCAATATATATGCACCAATTAATAGTAAAAGGCACATTGATAACATAATTGCATTGTTTGAAATTAAATGTGATACGGATGATATATTTGAAAGGAATAAAGTGATTTACAAATTTTATGAAGAACAATGTAAGGATACAAGTATTTCTCCATTTGAATTTATGAAAATTCTATACAATAATTTCAACATAAAAGATGGAGAAGTAAAACAACAGGATGGAGGAATTATAATAAATGGGGAATATAAATTGGTTCAATTTCACCCGTCATACGATTATACTGATTTTGTAGAAGGATTACGACCAGTTAGTGAAGACAAAGGGAATGGTATAAACAACAATAATGTGTCTTTTGAACGTAGGAACGGCGTTTTTAAAGATTTGTGTGTTACAGCCAAAACGAACCCTAACAAAAACTACGTGATGATTATCGACGAAATCAACCGAGGCGAAATCAACAAAATCTTTGGCGAGTTGTTCTTCTCAATTGACCCAGACTATCGTGGCGAGAAGGGCCGAGTACAAACACAATATCAAAATCTAGTGAATAAAGATGACGAATTCTTTGAAGGTTTCTTCGTTCCCGAAAACGTCTATATTATTGGTACAATGAACGATATCGACCGAAGCGTCGAGAGTATGGATTTCGCCTTCCGCCGCAGGTTCGCGTTTAAGGAAGTAACTGCAAAAGAAACACAGACGATGCTTGATAGCGATGATGCGTGGAAAGATGAAACGGGTGTATCTCAAAAGCCCGAAAACGATGTAATAGATGAGATAAAAGCAAGGATGGATAGTCTGAACGCCGCCATTGAGGAAATCGAAGGCCTTTCGTCGGCATACCACATTGGCGCAAGTTATTTCCTGAAACTGAAAAACTACAATGGTGATTTTCAACAACTTTGGTATTGTCACCTAAAAGGTCTTTTGTTCGAGTATTTACGTGGTACGCCAAGCGTAGTCACAGATATGGGAAAATTGGAAGCAGCATACTTTAAACCAATCGAGGGAAAACAAAATGATTCGACTTCAAATAACGGACAACCAACAGGAGAATAATGCAAAATCCATTGTTGATTGTGTAGAAAAAAAAGAAGATTTTGATTTAGAAAAAGTTAAGTCGGACCTTAAAGAAATTGCCAATGTCAAAATTGGCAAGAAAGTAGAAGACAACCCTAACTTGCTTGTCTTTCCGCACGGTTTGGAGGTGTATGGCGATAAGATTGGTGAACAATCCATTATAGGTCTGCACGATGACAAAATCAGTACAGGCAACATAATGGGTTTTGTGGGATATAACGAAACTCAAATCACCATAAAGTCACGTTTTGCAAACGGCGACGACTATTTTCTGCACTATATGTTGCAGAAAGTGTTCGCAATCAATCTGTTCGATTTGAAGCACGACACAAGCGCCGAGCGGATTTTCGATTTTCTGTTCTATCTGTTTCCGCATTTTCTGCGGAAGGCGGTGGCGCAGGGCGTTTTCAAGAAGTACCGCCGCTTTGAGCACAACGACGCCAACATTCGCGGCCCCATTGATGTGAGCCGCCATATCCGCCAGAACATTCCATTCCGCGGCACGGTGGCCTACACCACGCGCGAGCACACCTACGACAACGAACTCACGCAACTTGTCCGCCACACCATTGAATTCATTCGCAGCAAGGAGCAGGGGCAGGCAATTCTGAACAACGATGCCGACACCAAAACGGCTGTCAGTCAGATTGTTATGGCCACGCCAACCTACAATGCCCGCGAGCGCGCCAAAATCGTCAGCCAGAACCTTCGGCCCGTGCGGCACCCGTACTTTTCGGCCTACACCGACTTGCAGCGGCTCTGCCTGCAAATCCTTCGCCACGAGGAACTCAAATACGGCCGCCAGAAAGACCAAATCTACGGCATTCTGTTCGACGGCGCTTGGCTTTGGGAGGAGTATTTAGCGGGCGTTTTGAAGAAATGTGGATATACTCACGCAGAAAATCATACAGGTAAAAATCCAATTACTTTATACAATAACAATCCACGTTATCCTGATTATTATAAATGCAAGCAAATAAAGGATTTTAAATATGGCGATGTTATTCCCGACGAAAACGACGTTCTTGATGCGAAATATAAAATGTTAGACTTCAATTCTGCCGCCCGTGACGACATTCACCAAATTATAACATATATGCACATTTTGCCTTCCAAGAGAACAGGATTGATATATCCAAGCAAAATATCAACCATTCCAAAAGAGTTTAATGTTTATGGTATGGGCGGCACAATACGTATAATTGGTGTTAATGTCAATCACCAAGCCATTGATTATAAGAGTTATGTTTCGGTGATGATGAATGTGGAGAGCGAGTTCCAACGCAGAGTGAGCGCAGCGAACGGCACGTTGGGTAAAATGTCCCCAACAACACCGCGCGCTGTATGCGCAACACAATCTGTAGCAAATTATGTTTTGCCCCTGTAGGGCGCCAACGTTACTCGGAAACGTCACCCAAGGCGCCGCTACGCTCGCCTTGGGCTATTGGCGAGTTGCCCCTGCGGGGCGCTTTCCTTTATGCGTTAATTTGCGGATGCCAGCGAGACAATCCTACAATTAAAATCGGTTCAAATCGGCAAAAATCGGTTAGAGACTAAAGCAACCGTCAGGTTGCTAATCCCGATAGCTATCGGGGTCGTGTTTTCCGTGCGTTCCGTGGTAAAATCTGTGTCGTCTGTGCGAAAAAAACTGCGTTCTAAATTACAGCGCCAGCCACTCATTAAACTTCCTTGCCAGCCAATGCGCCAGCAGCAGATTGGCGCCCACGGCCACCACGGCGGCAAGGCTGTAGATGGTGATTTCGATGGGTGAGAAGTTAGAAACTCTGATACAATCGGCTATCAACCAAAGGCTTACGGGCAGAACTAAAATACTTGTGGCAAGCGCCGGAATATATTTTCGGATTACAACAGCCTGCCCAATGTGAACCACCAGATGCAGCGCGAAGGCGATGAATGTGCCCAGCCAGAGCAGGTTGAACGCGCGGATGCCTGTGAATGTCACCCCGCATATTATCAGCAGCAAGACAAACTCTTCGGCTACGGCAAGCGCAAAGCCTTCGGTGGTGGTGGTGCTCTTGAAAATGAAAGCGAATCGCGGAAAGCGTTGGCAAATGTCGGCGGCGTTTCGGGCAGTCCACGCGCGCATTCCGATAATCTCTTCGAAATCGTGAAAAACAAACAGCAGCGGCAAAAGCCAGATGTAATGGTTCATATAATCTTGTTTAAGTGGTTGCCAATCACCGCTTTGTGCGGTCGGTACAAGTCGGTGGCAACCGATTTTTCTCACCACATAGTTACAGCTTTTTTCTGTTTCAAACGAACGAAAACCGAAGATGGCTTACAACGCATATTTTTATGTCATTTGTCGGCTTTTAAGTTATCATCTATCGCAAAAACTCATATTGAAGGGTTGTTTCTTTTGGCTATTTTTAGCGCTACTGTGATGAAAAAGCGATTTGCAATATTATTGTTGGGATTGGTGGCTATGACGTGCGGAACAATAAGCGCACAGTCAACTGACAGTCTTTTGAATCTTCTGTCCGCCACTCGCGATGCCGACAGACGGGCCGACATCTATACCCGGCTGTCGGAAATCAGCATCGGCGGCGACGACTCAAAATCCGAAATCTATTTCAACAATGCCGTGTCGCTCTATCTGAAGGCGAAGAACTACGGCATGGTTTTCGATATAATTCAGAATCGCATCGCCTTGTGCGACAGTCTCGGACGCATCGATTTGATTGTCAAGACCATCGACGGCCAGCAGCAGGCAATGGAAGAGACAGGGATGTACTCTGAAGCCGGAAAGGTTTACAACCATGCAAGTTTCGCCATGATTGATGCCGAAGACTATGAGTTGGCCGCAGTCTGCCTGATGCGGTCGCAAGCCATGTCGGAAGCGGCCGGCGACACTGTCTCGCTCATTCGCGACGCATTCAATCTCGGCTATTGCTACAGCATGATTCACGATGAGAAAAAAGCTATCGAATATTTCAAAGAAACCGAGCGTCTGACAATCCTTTGCGGTGATTCCAAAGGCCTGATTGACATTTATATGAACATCGGCACAGCCTACGAGCACCTGAACATTATCGACACGGCGCTCGCTTACCATTTCAAATCGCTCGATTACTGCAACCGGAACAACGACAAATCGTTGCTATGGATGATATATTATAATGTCGCCTTCGCTTATTTCGACGACAATAACTACAGCGAAGCGCTCGACTATTGCAGGCGGTCGCTATCGGCCGAAGAAGTCGAAAACAGTGAGTGGCCGAAGGACTATGCGATGCTCAACTCGCTCAAGGCCGAAATCTTCATAAAAACAGCCAATTCCGATTCGGTTATCGCCTGTCTGCAGCAGTGTCTGAAGTACAATCGGCAGAAAAACGACCGGCGAAGCGAGTCAGAGTCGCTCTGCCGCATAGCCGACGCCTATCGTACGGCCGGAAACTACCGTCAGGCACTCGATTTCTACAATCAGTCGCTTAACTTGAGCCGCAGCGCCAATCTGCTTGCGCAGCAGAGAGACGCGCTCAAAGGCCTTGCCAGTCTCTACACCGACAGGCACAATCTGACGCTCGCCTACGACGCCATGTCCGCAGCCTGCCAGATAACCGACAGCCTGCTCAAAATTGAAAAGGAACAGGGCGAGAAGTCGCTCACGCAGCAGTTGCAGGCCCGCGAGCGCATAATGCTTATCGAGCACGAGATTGCGCAAAACCAGCAGAAGCAGCAGTATGAGAACGAACGGCAGGCTGCACGGCACCGGACGCTGATACTGTCGCTCGCCATCCTGTCAGTGATTGTAACCGTGGTGGTGGTGGTTCTCATGCACGTGCGCCACATCAACTCACTGCTGAAAAAGGCCAACAACGAGATAAACACGCAGAAAACACAGCTCGAAGAAGCGTCACTCAAAGTGCGCCGGCGCTACCGTTTTCTCGACTTGCTCATCAACACCGTTCCAACGCCGCTTTTCTTTGTCAGAAAAGACGACCACACGGTTGTGGGCTGCAACGAAGCGTTTGAGCAGCTTTGCGGTGTCCCGCGCGACGCCATAATGCACGCCACGCTCGACAATCTTCGCAAGATGACAGGCATCGATTGGTATCCCGACAAGACACGCGATTTTGGCACCGTGAGCCGGATGCGTTTCGCCGACGGTCGCCAGCGCGACGTGATTTGCTACATCAGCGAGATTACCGATGAAGGCGGCTATGGCGATTTGGCGTCGCTTGTCATTGTCGATGTCACCGAGCTTGAGAATGTCAGGCGGGAACTCTGCGAGTCGCAGAAGAACCTAGAAGACGCGCTCAACGTCAAAACCAAATTCTTCAGCATCTTCGCCCACGACCTGAAAAACCCGTTCAACGGCATTCTTGGAATGACCAGCCTGCTTGCCGAATACTACGAGAATTACACCGCCGATGAAGTCAAACGTTATCTTAAAGTCATAAACGATTCAGCCACACACGTTTACAATATGCTGACCAATCTGCTCGATTGGGCGAAATCGCAAACCGGCATGCTCGAAGTGACCCCGTCATCTTTCTGCATAACCGAGCCAATCAACGAAGCAATTGCGGTGAACAGCTATAATATTGATTTCAAACAGATTAAAATCGATTTGCAAATAGAATACGATTACACCGTGGTTGCCGACAAGAATATGGTGTTTACAATTTTCCGCAACCTGATAGGCAACGCGCTGAAATATACGCCAACAGGCGGTCGCATAACCATCACCGTGAACGACGGCGGTTCAGACTATGCTTGGATTGCCATCAGCGACACGGGAATCGGCATCTCGCCCGAGAACCAGAAGCGGCTTTTCAAAGCCAATCACCCAATAACAACACCCGGTTTGGCCGACGAGAAGGGCTCGGGGTTGGGATTGATTATATGCCACGAATTTGTCCGTCGCAACGGCGGCAACATCTCTGTCGTCAGCGAAGTGGGCAAGGGAACAACCTTCGTCTTCAATCTCAAAAAGGCGTGAGCGAGCCGCAAATCCCGATTTCCGACCGATTTTCAAGAGCCTTGAGAATTTTATTGTTTGTGCAGCGTCAGCAATGTATTTTTGACGCGAAAAAAAATGATTATGGCAACAAAACTCAAATGTTGGATTGATGCCGCGCGGCTGCGGACATTGCCGCTCTCGGTGTCGGGAATAATTGTTGGCTGCGGAATGGCTTATGCCGATTATTGGAAATGTAATAACGGAAGCGGTTTCGATGGCCGGCTTTTCGCCCTGCTTATTGTCACTACAATACTGTTGCAGATATTGGGCAATTTTGCCAACGATTTAGGCGATTTTCAGCATGGCACCGATAATGAGAACCGTGTGGGGCCGCAGCGTACGCTGCAAAGCGGCGGATTGACTGTGGATGCCATGAAACGCGGAATAGTGGTTGCCGCAGTGCTCTCGTTCGTCGTCGGTCTGCTGATGCTGTGGGTTTCGTTCGGATTTGGTGTTGGATTTTGGGCGTTTTTGGGCATCGGCATTGCCGCAATTGTGGCTGCAATGCGGTACACAATGGGACGCAATCCGTTCGGCTATCGCGGTCTTGGCGACCTTATGGTGCTCATTTTCTTTGGTTTAGCAACAGTTGTCGGTTCATATTTCATCATGACGCACCAAATCAATGCCAATGTGCTTATGATGGGGTTGGCCATCGGTTTTATGAGCGTTGGCGTGCTAAATGTCAATAATTTACGAGATTCAGCCAGCGACCGTCTGTCAGGGAAAATAACAATGGTTGTGAGATTCGGCACGCGCTTTGGGCAGATTTACCATCTCTCGTTGTGTATTGGTGCTGTAGTTCTGATTTTTGCAAGTCTGTTTATTGGGCGCTGTCACGTGTCGATAGGGCCGGCGTTGGGACCTGTGGCGTTGCCGGTGGTATTGCTGATGGCGCACGGAATCAGGGTTTTCAAAGCCGAAGATGTCAAAACGCTTGATCCGGAACTTAAAAGATTGTCACTCACCACATTGCTGATGTCGGTGCTTTATGTCGTCGCTTATATGTCGACAACGCTCAAAGCAACTGTTTGTTGGCAATAAATGCAAGGGTGGCGCAGCATTTTTTGCTGTTGAAATCGGTTTCCAAGCCATTTGTACTGACTGTCCGGGCAGTAAAAATTTTAATCCGATAATTATAAATGGCTTGTTTTTAGACCGATATGTAAAAATAACTCGACAGAAAACAAAAGATGAAACAATTTATTGCCACTTGATATTTTTTATACATTTGCACCGCAAAACGGAACGGAGTTTAGCGCAGTTGGTAGCGCGCTACGTTCGGGACGTAGAGGTCGCTGGTTCGAATCCAGTAACTCCGACAAGCTCGGCCAAAAGGTCGAGCTTTTTTTGTGGCCACACTTTTTTAGCGATAAAACCCGTACAAAGCGTTTTTGAACGCAATTAACTGTGTCTGTGCCTATTACGGGCAAAATTGGCGGCATTCAACTCTTTCAGATTCGCACAGATTGGGTAGGGGTGTGGTCCTGTTCGCATATTTCACGATTATTGTGGCGTTTTATCGCATCTGTCGCTTTGAAACATCCATTAGAATGATTGATAAATAAGCAATTGAGTGGGGTGGGTGTGGTGAATTAAAGACCAAGGTGCCTGTACAGAATTTTGCCTGAAATAGAAGCGTTGTTTATTTAACAATAATCAAGACGCATATAAAGATTGTCCAAGCGGGTATTTGTTCGGTGTAAAAATGTGAATCGCCATACATTTTACACTTATCAACCAATACAATATTGTGTTCTATTTATCGAGTAATCAATATTTTATATAATTCTATTTAAACTGTTGCTACAATAATTTACCGCATTTTGGATGTAATCGCATGGAAAATTCACTATTGTATATATCTAAATTATAGATAACCAATAAAATGTGCAATTCATTTAAATTAAAAATTCAACACGGATTTTTACTTGTTTCGGATTGCGGTTACAAATGTTAAATTTTGTGTATTTACAAAAGTAAATATCATCAAAATCAATAAATGTTACATTTGTAAAAAATATATTTTGCTATGGAAATACGTGAACGGATTGCAAAGATTATTGCTTTAGAAGGTGTAACGGCAGCGGCATTTGCTGATATGGTAGGCATACAGCGCTCAAATGTGTCACACATATTGAATGGCCGCAGCGGCCCAAGCCTTGAGTTACTACAGAAAATTCTTTCCACCTTTCCGCATTACAACACCGATTGGCTTGTGATGGGACGTGGCGAGATTCGTCGCCAACCGGTGCAAAAGACAATTTTCGATGAGATTGGCGAGCCCGACCCTTATGCAGACAACGTTCCTGACAGTGCGGATAATGGTGGGAATCCTGCGGCAGACGATATGGCCTCTGTTTCTGAGCCCGAAACTCAATCGACAGAATCTCAAAATGATGCACAGGCACCATCTCAGGTTGTCGGCCAATCTGTTAACTCGGCCGCAACGACGATTACCGCCACTGTAGGCCGTTCGGTCGAAGTCAAACAGGTGCTGGTTTTGTATTCCGACAACACGTTTGCCGTATATAACAAGCAGTGAGATAGCTTGTTACAGGCTTTTGCTGTTGTTAGCAAATTGTAGATATAAGTATGGCGCGGGGGCTTTCTTCGCGCCGTATTGTTTTATCTTTGGGTGTTTTTAAACATCAAATCCAATGTACAGGACTATAATTCGCCCCTTGCTATTCCGCATCGACCCCGAACGCATTCATTGTGTGATAAATACGGGTCTGAAAGTGGCCGGCGCCACTGGGTTGGGGCATTTGATGGGGTTGTTCTACAATCCGAAGCGTTTACAAATGGAAACGGAATTTTGCGGCATAAAATTCCCGAACAAAATAGGTGTTGCAGCCGGTTTCGATAAGAACGCCGAAGTGTATAAAATGCTGGGACACTTGGGGTTCGGTCATGTCGAGATTGGCACCGTGACGCCGCGTCCGCAGCCGGGCAATCCCAAGCCGCGCTTGTTCCGCTTGCCTGCCGATGGCGCGCTCATCAACCGCATGGGCTTTAACAACAAAGGTGTTGACGCCACCGTGCGTAAACTGCGTCGTCGCAACCACAAGATTGTGATTGGTGGCAACATCGGCAAGAATACCGCAACGCCAAACGAGAACGCTCTCGACGACTATACGGCGGATTTTCAGGCTCTTTACGATCACGTCGATTACATTACAATAAATGTCAGTTGCCCGAATGTGGCCAATCTGCACAAGTTGCAGGATAAGGATTCGCTTGACCTGATTCTGGGTACTCTGACCAAACTGCGGGCTCAAAAGCCTGTCTATAAGCCCATTCTGCTCAAAATATCGCCCGACCTGACGTTTGAACAGATTGACGATACGCTCGAAGCCATTGCGCAGAACGGCATCGACGGGGTGGTGGCAGCCAATACTAGCACTCGGCGCGACGGGCTCAAAACCGATGCCGAGCGTGTTAAACAGATTGCCAATGGCGGTTTGAGCGGTCTTCCGCTGCGTGACCGTTCGGTCGAGATAATCAGATATATAAGCCAAAAAACCGAAGGAAAGCTGCCGATAATCGGGGTGGGTGGCACCATGTCGCCCGACGATGCCGTCGAGAAATTAAAGGCTGGTGCATCGCTTGTTCAGGTGTTCACAGGGTTCATTTATTATGGTCCAAGCCTGGCGAAAGATGTAAACAAGGCGGTAAAATTTGGTTTACAAAAGTAAAATTTGGCAATTTTCAGGCTGTGTATTTTTGTAAAATATCGTCCGGTTGCGACTAAAAAACGGGGATTTTCAAAAATTGTTCAAAAAAGAGTTTTATTTAACATAATATTTGATGGTCAAAATCGCTGCTTTAAACGGATTGAGTTTTCTGAAAAAAATCGGAAACAGTTTAAGGTTACTGCCAATGGCGGTGGCGGTTTTGTTTCTGGTGTCGTCGTGTGCCGCGTCGCGCAATGCCGCCGACGAGCGTGCCGCGCTTTCGAAGCGGATGGGAATTGAAATCACCAAAAAGGACAATATCAAACTCTACAAGCAGGTTTCGTCGTGGTTGGGCGTAAGGTACAGGCTTGGCGGCAACACGAAAAGCGGTGTCGATTGCTCGGGATTTGCCGATGCCATATATAAAGATGTGTATGGCATCAAGCTGCACCGCACGGTCGAAGACATTTACTCTGACGACTGCCGGCGCATCCGCAAGGGCAAGCTGCGCGAAGGCGACCTTGTTTTCTTCCGCACCGACGGCAAACGCTCTAAAAAGCCGAATCACGTTGGTGTGTACCTGAAAAACGGCAAGTTTGCCCATGCAAGCACGTCAAAAGGCGTCGAAGTGAACAGTCTCGACAAGGAATACTACCGAAACACCTTCATCAAAGGCGGGCGGGTTAAGTGAATGGCGGGCCGACCGATAAAAAAAACTATTTTTGCGATTGCACAATCAAAAGCCTATCATAGGCGTTATTTGTGTAAATGTATGAATGCCAATGGATAAGGAACACTACAAATTGCTCGATGATAAGCTGCCGATTTTCTTCAAATCGTGGTGGCTAAATGCCGTTTGCGAAGGCGGAGAGTGGCTTGCCGATGCTTTTGAAAGGAATGGCGGCGTTGAGTCGGTGTTTGTATGTTTAGTCAAGCGGAAATGCGGCCTGCGCTATATTGTAATGCCGCCGCTGACGCAGTTTCTTGGCGAATACTCGTTCGCGGATAACACATTGAGCCACAACAAAATGGCATCGGAATATTTTATCAGCCGTATGCCCAAGGCCGCATTCACGGCCATCAACATGAGCCATACGTTCAAATATTGGACACCGTATTTGTGGCACGGCTTTCAGCAGACAACACGCTACAGCTTAAAAATCAACGATTTAACTGACATTGACCGCGTGTTTGGCAATTTCGATGAATCGAAGAAAAGAAACATACGAAAAGCCGCTAAATCGCTAGAAATCAGGCAAAATATGGCAGGAGAGAAGTTCTACGATTTTTTTGCTGCCGGATTGATGGAAAAAGGCCAAAAGCCCGGTTTTTCGCGTGATTTGTTCCTGAACCTGCATTCGGAATGCGTGGCGCACAATGCCGGCACAATCTTGTATGCCGTTGATTCAGAGAATGTTACGCATGGCGCATTGTTCGTTGTTTGGGACAATTCGGCAATGTATGCGCTAACTTATTCGTTTCCAGATAAATATCGCGCTTCAGGCGTTGGCGATTTTCTAATGTTTAATGCCATAAAACTAGCCGCAACGGTTACAAAAACGTTCGATTTCGAAGGCAGCATGCTCGAAGGCGTCGAACAGTCGTATCAGCGTTTCGGAACTGTGCCGTCAGAATATTATCAGATTTCGAAAATCGATTGCCGGCTGCTGAGAATTTGGCATTCGTTCAGACCGTTGTTTTAGCCGCGGACGCGAATTCCCGAATCACTGTAAATTTTTCGCGAACTCGCTGAGAATCGCATATTTTGTTCAAACTCGATATGTTTATCGTTTTACTTCAATTTTGGCGGCACGCGAACTCGCTGAGATTTGAATATTTCGCGTGAATCTGATGAACTGATGGTTTTAAGCGAAATTTGCGGAATGTGTAATTTGAAGCAAAATGCCTGGCGCTGGCGAGCATTCAGAGATTCTGATTAAAAAATTTTTTCGCCGATTTGAATAGAAAAATTTCGCTGATTTCTTTCTGTATAATTTTCGGTTCGATATTTTTTTTGCATTGTTCGTATATATATAAATTGATGATTTTCAGCAACAATTGAAAAATTTCGCTGATTTCTTTCTGTATAATTTTCGGTTCGATATTTTTTTTGCATTGTTCGTATATATATAAATTGATGATTTTCAGCAACAATTTTAAAATACCCCTTTTGTTTGATAATTTATATTATGTTAAATAGCATATATAAAAATCCCCTTTTTTCTTGTTTTTGGGCTTGAAAATGCCTGATTTGTGGATTTGGCAGCGAATAAGTTGTTTTAGACAATTTCAACAGAACAATCTGCTGAAATGAATCTTTCGGTTTGCAGAACAATATAGTTACTGAATTGCCGACGGATTGCCGGAATTGCGCGCTTATGGAAGTACAACTGTTGATGATTGTCGCGGATATTTCTGATGAATCAAAAAAAAAGACGGACTGTAAATCCGTCTTTATATTAGCATTAAATCGCCAATCAATCGTTCACCATAACCCGTTTAACCGTGTTCCCCACCCTTACAATGTAGATTCCGGCGGTGCGGACATTTATTTCGGTGCGGACGCGATGAATCGCGTCCCTACAAACCAATGCGCCCATGGCGTTGTAAACGCTGATTCCTTCCGTTGCGTTTTCAACCACAATGGTGTTGCCGTAGGCGTAAACCAACAAATTATCTTTATCTGCAGCGAATTCTGAAATGGCGGTTGCTCCACCCCATACAACTGGGCGGTTGTCGTAATTCCAATAGGTAATCCACTCTTCGGGTTTTTGCTTTGCCACGCATTGTAAAGTTAAATTGCTGCAACCAATGAACGCCCTGTCACTGATACTTGATACAGAATTTGGAATTTCAATTGATGCTAAACTTCTGCAATTGCTGAACGCATGATTACCAATGCTTTTGATGCTATTTGGAATGGTTACTGATGTCAAACTGCTGCAATTGCTGAATGCTCCATCACCGATGCGAGTGACACTATTGGGAATGGTTACTGAAGCCAAGTTGCTGCAATTGCTGAACGCCCTATAACCGATGCTCGTTACAGAATTTGGGATTGTTATTGAGCTTTCATTCCCCACGTATGCGGTTAGTTGTTTTTTATCGGCATCGGCAAAGACAAAATCACCATCAATTACTCCGTTTATAGCGTTTATAGTAAGTGCACCCCAAGGCCTGCCTCCGGCACTACCATTGTAATCTATGTTTTTTACATACGCGAATGCCCAATCACCGATGCATGTAACGCTATTGGGGATGGTTACTGATGCCAAACCGCTGCAATAGCAGAATGCACTACAACCGATGCTTGTAACGCTATTAGGGATGGTTACTGATGCCAAACCGCTGCAATAGCAGAATGCAAAATCACCGATACTTGTTACTGAATTTGGGATTACAACCGATGTCAGACTTTGTAGCCCACTCCAATCCCAAGGATAACCGCCGCCATATATAATCTTGCAATTGCTGTTTATCTCGCACGAAGTAATATTGGACGACTTGGTTTTAATTAGACATAAATACGGATTATCATCATTCCCTAAATAACAACAGTTATTGTATTCGTTGTATTGAAGCTGGTCGCAATGGTAAAACGCCTTAAAACCGATGTTCGTCACTGAATTTGGTATTTCAATTGTTGTCAAACTGCTGCAATAGGAGAATGCCTCATTGTATATGCACTTGCAGCTGCTGTTTATCTCGCACGAAGTAATATTGGACGACTTGGTTTTAATTAGACATAAATACGGATTATCACTATTTCCTAAATACAAGGCATTATCATATTCATTGTATTGCAAACTGCTGCAATTGCTGAATGCTCCATCACCGATGCGAGTGACACTATTGGGAATGGTTACTGAAGCCAAGTTGCTGCAATTGTAGAATACTCCATCACCGATGCGAGTGACACTATTGGGAATGGTTACAGATGCCAAGTTATTGCATTCATAGAATGCCAATGAACCGATACTCGTTACAGAATTTGGAATTGTTACAGAGCCTCCTTCTCCTACATACGCGGTTAGTTGTTTTTTCTCGGCATCGGCAAATATAAAATCACCATCAATTACACCGTTTATAGTAAGTGCACCCCAAGGTTTGCCTTCGGCTGTACCATTGTAAACTATGTTTTTTACATACGTGAACGCCTCATCACTGATGTTTGTAACGCTATTAGGAATGGTTACTGTTACCAAACTGTGGCATTCGGAGAACGCCCTGTAACCGATGCATGTTACAGAATTTGGAATTGTTATAGAGCCTCCTTTTCCCACATACGCGGTTAGTTGTTTTTTCTCGGTATCGGCAAAGACAAAATCACCATCAATTACACCGTTTATTGTAAGAGCCCCCCAAGGACGGCCTTCGTCAGTACCATTGTAAACTATGTTTTTTACATTCACAAACGCCTCATTACCGATGCTTGTAACGCTATTTGGGATGTTTACTGATGTACAGCTTTGAAACGCCCGCTCGCCGATGCTTGTAACGCTATTTGGGATGTTTACTGATGCCAAGCTATTGCAATATTCAAATGCCTGCTTGCCAATGTTTGTAACACTATTTGGAATGGTTACCGATGCCAAATTACTGCAACTGCCGAATGCCCCATCACCGATGCTTGTGATACTATTAGGAATGGTTATCGATGCTAAACTACTGCAACCACCGAATGCTCCGTCACCGATGCTTGTTACGCCATTTGAGATGGTTACCGATGCCAAGCTGCTGCAGCTTGAAAACGCATAGTTTCCAATGCTTAAAACCGAATTTGGAATGGTTACCGATGCCAAATTACTGCAACTGCCGAATGCCCCATCACCGATGCTTGTGAT
>JAFXQB010000021.1 GCA_017527435.1 Salinivirgaceae bacterium | reverse complement strand
TTCCTGGCAAGCACTGCTGGCGTTTTTCTTGAAAAATATTTTTCGATTGGTAACGGATTGTCTATCAAACCGCAAACCTGGTTTTACATTCAGAACGGGACACCCTTGCGCGATTTTCATGTAAAAAACGGCGCCAGGAAACGCGCGTTTTTGGCAATCTGGTGGCGGAATTTGCCTGTTTGGTCGCTGAAACTTCACTTTGGGGAATGATTGTCGAATTACATCTATATATAATAGGTGTCTACACATTCAGCAACTTCTTCACTTCCTCCACCGAAAGTCCGCGGCGTTTCGCATAGTCGGCAATTTGGTCGTTATCAATCTGGCCGACAGAGAAATAGCCAGCCCGCTCGTGCGCAATCAGCATTCCGCAGATGCTGGTTGTGGGCTGGATGGCGTACGACTCGGTGAGTGAGACGCCCAACTTCTCGCGAGCGCCAATAGCATTGAATACCAACTCTTTGATTGAATGGTCGGGACAAGTGGGGTAGCCAAAGGCAGGGCGGATTATCGGCACTTGACCGACAATCTGCTTTTGCATCAGTTCGGCGGCTGCTTCGGCCAGACGGGCGCAGAGCGACTGCCGCAACAGGCACTCAAATGACTTGCAATCGGTGCACAACTGCTTGTCGCTCACCTTGATACAGAACAAACCGATTGGCGTTTGACGGTCGGCAGTTGAGAAGTAATCGGCAAGCGACAGGAAATTGTTGCCAAAATTCTGGCTGCGAAGCATCGGCAAGCGCGAACCGTTGTCCAAAACGATGTCGTTGCCGTCTTTGTGTGCGTTGAAAAAGTTCAGAACCATCGACACCTCGATGCTATGGTCGATGCCGACTGATTTCAGAAGGTTTTGAGCCGATTCAAGTGTGCGGCGGGCCTCGTCGTTTTCGAGCAACTTTTCGAGCGTTGCGCCCTTGAAGCCCCAAAAATAGAGCAAGTGCGGCCAATCAATAAACTCTCGCAACTCGCCCACAGGAATGTTGGTGCGTTCAATATTCTCGGTGCTGCCAAAGCCGTTGACGAACGTCGAAAGCGCAAACTGCGGCGCCTTCTCGTTGGCGGTGGCGTATGGTTCAATGTCATCTTTTCGCTTGTTGTAATGGTCGCGGACGTCCTGCTGGGCGCGTTTGACTTCGGCAATGGTGGCCTCGCGGTCGCTCAAAAGGCGTTTCGCAAGCACAGCCGAAGCCGATGCGTCGTTGCCGTGAGCCACAAAATAACTGTAGCGCGTGGCCAGTTTCACCGCCGTATGGACAACCGATGTGGTTGCGCCGCCCACCAAAACGGGTATCTGAAGATGCTCTTTTTCAAGCATTTCGCACAATTGTTCCATCTCTTTTAGCGATGGTGTGATGAGTCCGCTCACGGCGATGATGTCAGCCTTTTCGCGCACTGTGGTGTCGATGATTGTGCGGTTGTCAACCATCACACCTAAATCGATGACATCTAGATTGTTACAAGCGAAAACGATGCCCACAATATTCTTGCCGATGTCGTGCACATCGCCCTTGACAGTTGCCAAAACCACCTTTGCGCGGCGGCCAGTATCGCCCGAAGCGCTGTTGTGCCGTTCAATTTCGGGCTGAAGAATTGTAACGGCCTGCTTCATCACCTTTGCCGACTTAACCACCTGTGGCAGAAACATTTTGCCCTCGCCAAACAGTTTTCCCACGCGGTCCATTCCGTTCATCAGCGGGCCCTCAATAATATCGACGGGACTGCCGTATTGCTGCATCGCCTCGCCCAAATCGGGCTCAAGAAAATCGGCGTTGCCTTTCACGAGCGCATATGCAAGTCGCTCATCGACAGACTGTTCGCGCCACGCTTCCTGTTTCGCGGCAGTGTGGCTGCCCGCATCGGCCGACTCCTTCATACGCGATGCAAGGTCGATAAGCGCTTCGGTGGCCTCGGCAGAGCGGTTCAGAATCACGTCCTCGCAGAGTTTCAGTAAGTTAGGCTCAATCTCATCGTAAACCTGAAGCATTGCGGGATTCACAATTCCCATATCGAGCCCGACAGCCGTGCCGTGGTAAAGGAACACCGAATGCATTGCCTCGCGCACGGGATTGTTGCCGCGGAAAGCGAACGAAAGGTTTGATATACCGCCACTTGTGCGTGCTCCAGGCAGGTTTTTCTTCACCCACTCAACGGCACGGATGAAGTCGATGCCGTAGTTGGCGTGCTCCTCGATTCCCGTGCCGACAGACAGCACGTTTACGTCGAAAATTATCTCGTAGGGCTTGTATCCGGCCTTGTCAATCAGCAAGTTATAAGTGCGTTCGCAGATTTCAATCTTGCGCTCGTAAGTTGTGGCCTGACCAACCTCATCGAAAGCCATCACAATCACAGCCGCCCCTAACTTTCTGATTTCGCGGGCTTTCTGCAAAAATTTCTCTTCGCCTTCCTTCAGACTTATCGAGTTGACAATGCATCGCCCTTGAGCGTTTTTCAGCCCAGAAAGTATTGAATTCCAATCAGATGAATCGACCATAATTGCAGCCTTCACAATCTCGGGGTCGTTGCTGATGTAGCGGATGAAATTCTGCATTTCGGCGGCGCTGTCGAGCATCGCGTCGTCCATATTGATGTCGATGATGTCGGCCCCGTCTTCAATCTGCTTGCGCGCGATGTTGGCGGCCTCCTCGTAGTTCTTTTCCGAAATGAGCCGCGCGAATTTCCGCGAACCAGCCACATTGGTGCGCTCGCCCACGTTGGTAAAATTGCGTTCGTTTTTATCCACAATCACCACATCCAAACCACTGACAATCAATCGTTCATCAACTTTTGCAGGAATACGCGGCGCGATGTCTTTCACCGCTTCGGCAATGGCCTTGATGTGCGCGGGCGACGTGCCGCAGCATCCACCAGCAATGTTTATCAGTCCGTCGTCGGCCATCTGCCTGATAATGTGCGCTGTAGTCGATGGCAACTCATCGTACTCGCCCATCTCGTTGGGCAGGCCCGCATTTGGGTAAAGGCTTAAGAAACAGGGCAGTTTGGCCGAAAGTTGCTCAACAAACGGCCGCAATTCCGATGCTCCGAACGAGCAGTTCAGACCGAACGAGAGCACAGGATAATGGCTGATGCTGACGAAAAAGGCTTCAATCGACTGGCCCGTGAGTGTGCGGCCGCTGCGGTCGTTGAGCGTGGCCGAAATCATAACTGGAACGTCGGTGCCGCGGCGCTCCTGCACGTTCTGAATGGCATAGAGCGCGGCTTTGGTGTTGAGCGCGTCGAAGCAGGTCTCAATCAACAGCACATCAACGCCGCCATCTATCAGTCCTTCAACCTGTTCGGTGTAGGCATCGGCCATTGTGTCGAAGTCGGTGGCACGGTATTCGGGATGGTTGATGTCGGGCGACAATGACAGCGTTTTCGAAGTCGGGCCCATACTTCCAGCCACCCAAACCTTGCGGCTGGTGCAGGCGTCGGCCACACGACGGGCGTTCTGCGCCGCAGCGGTGTTCATCCGCCGCGCCAGGTGCTCGCAATGGTATTCGTGCTGCGATATCTTATTGCTGCTAAACGAGTTAGTTTCAATAATATCGGCTCCCGCGTCCACATACATCTGGTGCACTTCTGCAATCACCTGCGGCGCGGTCAGGTTCAGAATGTCGTTGTTGCCCTTGAGCATCACGGGGTGATTTTTGAACTCGTCGCCGCGGAAATCGGCTTCGGTCAGGCCGAATTTCTGGATGCAGGTGCCCATTGCGCCGTCAAGAATCAAGATGCGCTGATTGAGTGCTTCTTTGATGGTCATTATGTTGTTTTCTTCAAAATTCAACTTCAAAATCGCTATAAATCAATCGGTAAAGCCCGCCTGATTTTGGCTGCAAATATAAAATGGGGATTTGTTTTTTTATGCGTTTTCAACAAAAAGGTCTTCAATCAAAAAAAATAGGGACACGCCACCAACAAAATCCACTTTGCCCGCCAACAATCGCTAATCGAGCCTAAAAAAACGATAAACCGCACGATTGTGCCAACCTTCGGGGCTTTGTTTGCATTTGTATATGCCTATATTTGTGAAGTTTAAACTATACACGTAAATCGATTATGAAAAGAAATTTGTTCTTCACTGTTGCGGGGATGGTTGTTCTGCTGCAATCGTGCTCACAGCAAAACTCGCCGACGGCCGAGCAGCGCGCCGCCGACCTTCTGTCGCAACTCACGCTCGAAGAGAAGGCGTCGCTCGTGCTGAACTCGTCGCCTGCCATTCCGCGGCTCGGCATTAAATCGTACAACTGGTGGAACGAAGCGCTGCACGGCGTGGCCCGCAACGGCTCGGCCACTGTCTTTCCGCAGCCAATCGGTATGGCCGCTTCGTTCGATACCGAAAAAATTGAGCAGGTGTTCACCGCTGTTTCCGACGAAGCCCGAATCAAGTACGCCAAAGCCGTGCGCAGCGGGCGCGTAAGGCAATATCAGGGACTGACGTTCTGGACGCCCAATATCAACATTTTCCGCGACCCGCGCTGGGGACGTGGTATGGAAACCTACGGCGAAGACCCGTATCTGACAGGCCAACTCGGAATGGCCGTTGTGCGCGGTCTGCAGGGCGACCCCGATGCGCCGATTCTTAAAACTCACGCTTGCGCGAAACACTATGCCGTGCACTCGGGGCTCGAGAGCAACCGTCACCGTTTCGATGCCGTGGTTTCGGAACGCGACCTGCGCGAGACCTATCTTCCCGCCTTCAAAGATTTGGTGACAAAGGCTGGCGTTAAGGAAGTTATGACGGCCTACAACCGTTTCCGCGGTGTGCCGTGCGCGGCGTCGGAATACCTTGTGAACGATATTCTGCGCGGCGAGTGGGGCTACAAGGGGCTGGTTGTTTCCGACTGCTGGGCCATTCCCGACTTTTTCGAGCCCAACCGCCACGGATATGTCGACAATCAGGCTATGGCAGCCGCCGTGGCCGTCAAAAACGGGCTCGATGTTGAGTGCGGCTCGTCGTTTATGAGCATTCCCGAAGCCGTGAAGAGCGGCCTTTTGGACGAGAAGGACCTTGACCGCAACCTGCTTCGCGTCCTGACCGAGCGCTTCCGCCTTGGCGAGATGGACAGCGCAGCCGCAACGCCGTGGGACAATCTGGACACCGCGCTGCTTGAAGGCCCCGCACACCGTGCGCTCTCGCTTGATATTGCCCACGAGTCGATGGTTCTGCTGAAGAACGACAGCATTCTGCCCCTGAAGAGCGGTCAGAAGATTGCCCTTATCGGCCCCAACGCCGACGACGCCGAGATGCTCTGGGGCAACTACAACCCCATTCCGCGGCAGACCGTCACGTTGCGTCAGGCAATGCAGCAGCGCGTTCCTGGCCTTGTCTATTCGCGCACCTGCGGCATTATCGATGCCGAGTATATGCCCGCCCCCGACCCGCGTTTTGCCACCGCTTTCGCCGATATGAGCGACGAGCAGATTGAAAAGGTGGCCAAGCAACTGGCCATTGGCGTGGGCGATGTGAAACGCCACCTGCGCCGCCACGAGCAGATGAAACGCAGTTTCCTGCCCGCGCTCGATATGGATTCGGTGATGCTTTTGTTGAAAGATATTGATATTGTGGTGTTTGCAGGCGGAATATCGCCCCGTTTGGAAGGCGAAGAGATGCCCGTGCACGTTCCTGGCTTCTCGGGCGGCGACCGCACCGACATTGAACTGCCTGGCGTTCAGCGCCGTCTGCTTGCCGCCCTTCGCGATGCTGGCAAGAAGGTGGTTCTGGTCAACTTCTCGGGTTCCGCCATTGGCCTTGAGCCCGAAACCGAAACCTGCAACGCCATTCTGCAGGCCTGGTATCCTGGACAGGACGGCGGCACGGCTGTGGCCGATATTCTTTTTGGCGATGCCGTTCCGTCGGGAAAACTGCCTGTAACATTCTACAAAAATGCTGACCAACTGCCTGAAGTTGAAGATTATAATATGGAAGGCCACACCTACCGCTATTTCCGTGGCGAGCCGCTGTTTGCTTTCGGTTACGGATTGAGTTACACCACTTTCACCTACAGTCAGCCGACGGTGAAAGGCAAAAAAGTGGTTGTTTCGGTAACCAACACGGGCAAGGTTGACGGCACCGAAGTTGTGCAACTCTACGTCCGCCGCCCCGACGATGCCAACGGCCCCGTCCTGACCCTTCGCGGATTCCAGCGCGTGGCTGTTCCTGCAGGAAAGACCGTCAAAGTCACCTTCCCGCTCACCGACGAGACCTTTGAGTGGTGGGACGAGAGCGCCCAGAATATGGTTCCGCTGCGCGGCCAGTACGAATTGCTCGTTGGCGGTTCGTCCGATATGTGCGATTTGCAGACGGTTCCGTACAAGTTCTAGAAAATTAGATATAACGAATTGTGCAGCAAGCAATTGACGTTCAAAGGCTGATTGCTTGCTGTTTTTTTTATGAGTTGCGCTTTCAGCGCGAACTATGCCGAAATAATTTTGCACTGTTTGCACATTATTTTAACAGCAAAATATATTGATAACGAGATTGATGCAATCAAAAGAAATGAATGCTTTATTATTTATAATATTTATTCTCGTTGAGAAAGTTAAGCTGTTAATCTAATAATGGATTTATATAATCGTCAGAAGCGAAATAATCTTCGGTGATATTGTATTTATACTCAATATGGACATACCTTGTACCATCGCTAAACGAACTCGATTCGCGTGCTTTATAATTCTGGGGATGCAGCAAATTTCTTCTTGAATTATCTGATTTACCGAAGAGTAACGAATCAACAACCTGTTCGTTTTCAATTTTATATACGAATAGACTATCGGATTCGAAAATGATTGGCTCAAATCCGTCATCACATTCCCAATTGAAAATTACGTCTGTATCAGAACAATAATCACACTTATATACTAAAGAAGTGTCCTTCGATATTAATTTCAATTCAACATTTATTTTTCTACAGCGAATAGTGACTTTATAATAATTGTGTTCGGCATTAACACAAGATGTTACGAGAAAAAGATTGCGCAACAAATGGATAAAATTGACTTGCCATTAGAGTTATTCATTTTAGTATCGTTTGAATTATGTATGTGCACCAGCCATCCCCCCCCCTATATCAATCTCATTTATGGCATTTTATCGTCTAATACAAATTATCATCAGTTTCTGTTAATAACGGATTTTCATAGTAGTCAGATACAAAATAGTCTTTGGTGATTTTATAAGAATAGTGGTGTTCTCTCGTTTCTGCTTTCGAATCTTCAGCAATCCTGTATTTATAGTTTTCAGGCAACATTAAGTTTTTTGTTGAAACATTTGTTTTGTCAAACATTATTGAATCCACGATTTGCTGATTTTCTATTCTATATACCACCATGGCATTTGCGTTGAAAATGGACGATTCAAATTCTTCAGCACCTATGTATAGCCAAAGAAAGTCCGCGTAATCGTAGTAATACGGTCCGTCATTGTGTGTTATGGTAAATTCGTCCGATATAACTTTTATTTTAATTTCAGTTTCCTGACAATAAATGGCAATATCATAAAAGTCAGTCATTGAAGAATCACAAGCCGCAGTGGCAAAACCAATTAATATAAAACTAAACTGTCTTATTTTATTTATCATTTTTTTCATAAACTGCGGACAATCGTGTCATTATCAATGCGTCAAATGGCTTTGATTGATACAAATATACAAAAAAAAACGCAATTATTCAGGCATAAAAGATTGTCGGACAGAGTTGCCTGGCGCATATGCCATTCTCACTTTTACCGCAAAGCCCCCCTAAAGTTCAATAATCTTGTTCGACAGGGCGTAAATGGTGAGTCCCGCAAGGGTTTTGATACCTGTTTTCTGCGTGATGTTTTTGCGGTGGCTGATAACAGTGTGAATGCTAATGTTCAGTTTGTCTGCAATTTCCTTATTCAGCAAGCCTTGGACCATAAGCCGCAGAACATCGAGTTCGCGGTCGGTGAGCGGCTCTGAATGACCTGTGTCGGGCTGGTTCTCTTTGTCGAGTTTTTCGGTTATAGAGCCGATGATTTTTTCGGGCGTGTCGGTGATGTTGATGCGTAAGTCGAACTGTTCCAGCAGGTTATTGTCGAAATATGAATAGACGAGTGCCGCCCACAAAACGCCAGGGTATTTGCGCTTGACGTGCTGGCAGTCGCGGTACTGTTGGACAATCAGCATCGGGTTGACAATCAGCAGGTTCAACTTGTAGTCGGCAATATATTCTTCGGCGTCGGCAATATCATCGATGTGGTAAAGGTCGAAATCGCCCGCCTTGAGCAGCAGAATGCCCAGCCCTTCGTTGACGATGGCCGAAGGCTCAACAATTCCGATTCGGTAAGTGTTTTTTTCGGTGCTCATCGTGCAAGTTTTTTCTCAACATCAATCACCAGCGGCATCAGAATGTGGCTCTCGATGGCCGAATGGGCGTTCAGGTTGCTCTCAACGTCGTTTAGGGCGGTGAGCAGTTTGCGGCGCACAGTGCGGTCGTGGCCGACAGGTATGTATCTGATAAGCAGATTTTTAAGTTCATCGAGTTTGTACTCGATGTCGGTATGGTGGTCGCGGTACTCGCTGGCCGAGAATTTTGCGATGGTGCCCGCTTCGGCCGCGCCTGTGAACTTGCGGTAGAGCGCTTCAAAATATGGGAACGCCACACGGTCTTCGTAGGTCAGGTGCTCATCCACTTCGGCGTAATATTCGGCAAAGAATTTTTCGAGAATCCCGATTTCGGCGGCATTGTTCACCTTCCGTAACTCATCGATAAGCGATTGTATTTCTGGATATTTCTCGTTGCGATAGTAGAAATGCGTGTTACGCAGAAACTGAATCACAACTGGTATGCAGGCCGCATCGAGATTGAGTTTCGATTCCGTCGGAAAACCGTTGTAAATATTTGATATGGCAACAAATAGATTCACATCGATTTTGTGCTCACCGCAGAACTCGCTGACGGTCATTTCGCGAATCATATAGTCGGCCTGAAAATACTCAAGCACGTAGAGCATCGACGGATTGCTGCGGACAATTTCGGCCAGACGGCTGTCGGGCTTCATATACGGTTTGCGGATATTATACATAACCTTCTGTTTTACTGCCTGTTGGCGTTCATTTTGATAGTTGTCTTGCAAAAGCATAGCAAAGAAAATGAAAAATTCAATCAATCAGTTATTCATCCCGATAGTTATCAGAACTTCAATCATTCAATCATTATCCCATCACCACATCCAAAACCATCATCATTGCAAAACCTATGGCGAAGCCGATGGTGTCAAGGTTTGAGTGCTCGCCTTGCGACGCTTCGGGAATCAACTCTTCCACAACCACATAGAGCATCGCGCCAGCGGCAAACGGCAGCAGATAGGGCATTGTGGCCGTGGCCGCCGATGCGAGCAGAAGCACCAGCGCGCCGCCGATTGGCTCGACAATGCCGCTCAAACCGCCCACCACAAAGGCTTTCAGGCGGCTGTTGCCAGCGCTGCGCAGGGGCATCGAGATGATGGCGCCTTCGGGAATGTTCTGAATGGCGATGCCCACGGCAAGGGCAATGGCGCTTGCGGTGCTGAAATCGGACGTCACGGCACCCGCAATGGCCACGCCAACGGCCATTCCTTCAGGAAAATTGTGGATGGTGACGGCCAGAGCCAGCATTGTGGTGCGCGACAGTCGGCTCTGCGGGCCTTCGTGTCCGCCTTTGGGGTGGATGTGCGGCGTTATGTAGTCGATTAGAAGCAGAAAAGCAAAGCCGCCCAGCAGCCCTGTAGCCACAGGCCACACGCTTCCCATTCCAAGGGCGGGTATCAGCAGCGACCATACTGATGCTGCCACCATCACGCCCGAAGCAAAGCCCAGCAACAGTTTCTGGAATAATTCGGGCATCTCGTGCTTCATAAAAAATACGAAAGCCGAGCCTAAAACCGTGCCCGCAAGCGGTATCAGCAATGCTGTCAGAATTGCGCCCATAATACGCCATTTTACTAATTCCGCGGCAAATGTACGGCGGCGCACTGTGGACATCAATCCCAATTAGTGGGGATTTGCGGGGGTGTTTTTGGTTATTTGTGGGGGGGATTGATATGCTTCCAAACAGATGGCTGACATTTTGTTTCAAAACTTTTAATACTTTTGTAAAAAATCAAATGGTTATGAGTTACGACGCAATTGTAAATACCATTCCAACAATGACCTACGAAGAGTTGTTGAAACTGAAGTCGGTTCTGTCTGATGCTATCAATGCGCGGATTTCGCGAAAAGCAGCGTCAGCAGCCAAAAAAACTGACTTCACCGACACATATCCGAAAGGCTATTTCGACTTGTTTGGAAGCATTGACGACCCGACATTTGTTGAGCCAGAAGATATTCCTATGGAACTTGACAAAATAGAAGAATTTTGATGTATTATCTTGATACCAACGTAATTATAGACGCATCCGTCAAGAAAACATCTGCGCAAATCAGGGCTCATCTGGTAAAAATGAGTCCCAATGAGATTTGTATTCCTGCCATTGTTGTTGCCGAACTCGAATTTGGTGCAATGCATTCCCGCAACTATAAGGAAAATATGAAAGTTATCACCGAAATCATTGCACCCTACCGCATTATTCCGTTTGCTGAAAATGAAGCAGTTGCGTATGGTAATATACGCGAGCAACTCACTAAAAGCGGCACAGTTATCGGTTCAAACGATTTGCTGATTGCTGCCACCGCACTTGCCAACAACGCCACTCTTGTAACGCACAATATTGGTGAGTTTTCAAGGGTGAAAGGCTTGTCGGTTGTTGATTGGCGAAGTGAATAATCCGTCATAAAAAATCAAAAAAGCGCCATCAATCGACCCAATTAGGTCATTGACAGCACTTTTTGATATTCCGCCGAAGCGGTTATTTCTTCTCGTTGCGTAGTTGGCGGGCGGCGGCAATCATATTGGCGATTGAAGCCTTTGTTTCGGCCCAGCCGCGGGTTTTCAGGCCGCAGTCGGGGTTCACCCACAGGCGCTCGGCGGGGATGTTGGTTTGAGCCTTGCGCATCAGCCCCACAATCTCGTCAACCGACGGCACGCGCGCCGAGTGGATGTCGTAAACGCCAGGGCCGATGCCGTTCGGGTAACTGAAACTGCCGAACACGTTGAGCAGTTCCATTTGCGACCGCGAGCACTCGATGGTAATCACATCGGCGTCCATTTGCGCAATGTGCTCAATAATGTCGTTGAATTCCGAGTAGCACATATGCGTGTGTATCTGCGTTTCGTCGCTCACGCCGCTCGACGCCAGACGGAACGCCTTCACGGCCCAGTTCAGATAATCGGCCCAGTCGGATTTGCGCAGCGGCAGGCCTTCGCGAATGGCGGGCTCGTCAATCTGAATCACCTTGATTCCAGCGCGCTCAAGGTCAGTCACTTCGTCGCGGATGGCCAGCGCGATCTGCTTTGTGGTTTCAGAGCGCGGTTGGTCGTTGCGCACAAACGACCACTGCAGAATGGTCACAGGCCCCGTCAGCATTCCCTTCATCGGCTTTTCGGTCAGGCTTTGCGCGAATGTAATCCAGTCGATGGTCATTGGCGTGGGGCGCGAAACGTCGCCGAAAATGATGGGCGGCTTCACGCAGCGCGAGCCGTAACTCTGCACCCAGCCGTTCTGTGTGAACACGAATCCGTCCAACTGCTCGCCAAAATACTCAACCATATCGTTGCGCTCAAACTCGCCGTGAACCAGCACGTCGAGCCCCGCTTCTTCCTGCCAGCGGACCGCGCGGGCCGTCTCGTCCTTCAGCAGTTGGTTGTATTCCTGCGCCGACAGTTCGCCCTTGCGGAAACGGGCACGCCACGAGCGCACTTCGGTGGTCTGCGGGAACGAGCCGATGGTTGTGGTCGGGAACAGCGGCAGGTTGAGCCGCGCCTGCTGCTTTTGGCTGCGGACGGTGTATGCGCTTTCGCGATTATAGTCTGATTCTGAAGTGTTTGCAGTACGTTCGGCCACCTTCGCGTTATGTATCAGTGCTGATGATTTGCGTGCCGCGATGTCGGCCCTGTTCTGCTGATAGGCGGCCTGAAGACAAGCATTGGTGCGGTCGACAGCCAGAACCGACAGCGTTACAAGTTCGTCAACCTTCTGACGCGCGAACGCTAGCCAGCGTTTGATTTCGGCGGGCAGACGCTTCTCGTCGCGTTCTAAATCAAGGTCGTACGGCACGTGCAGGAATGACGCCGACGCTGCTACCCACACACGGTCGGCGCCCAATCGGGCCACAGCCGCGTCAATCAGTTTGAGCGATTGCTCGAAGTCGTTTTTCCAGATGTTGCGGCCGTCAACAATACCCAGCGACAGGATTTTGCCAGCGGGGAAAATGTCCAGAACGCTGATGAAATCTTCAGCGCCACGCACAAAATCGATGTGAATGGCGTCGGTCGGCAGCGAGAGAGCCAGCGCCGCATTGTCGCGTAAAGCGCCAAAATAGGTTGTCAGCACGATTTTCAGGCCCGTCTGCCTGCGCACTTCGCCGTAAACCTTCTGATAGAGCGATTTAGCCTTCTCGTCAAGGTCGAGCACAAGGCACGGCTCGTCAATCTGAACCCACTCGGCGCCAGCGTTTTCCAGCGATTTCAGTTGCTCGATGAATACGGGCAACAGTCTGTCAATCAAATCCAAACGCGAGAATCCCGATTCCTTTTCCTTGCCCAGAAGCAGGAACGACACAGGCCCGATTACCACGGGTTTCGTCTCGATTCCAGCCGCTTTTGCTTCGCGATACTCGTCGGCAGCCTTCGTGTCTGACAGTTTAAACGATTGATTCTTAACAAATTCAGGCACAATATAGTGATAGTTCGTGTCGAACCATTTGGTCATTTCCATTGCAATAATGTCGTTACCGTCGCGCTGAACGCCGTGAGCCATAGCAAAATACAACTCTAACTGATTGTCGCGCAGAGCGTGGTAGCGTTCGGGAATGGCACCCACGGCCACCGTTTGGTCGAGCACTTGGTCGTAAAGCGAGAAGTCGTTCGACGGCACAAGCGAAATGCCCGCGTTGGCCTGTAACTTCCAGTTTTCCAATCTGATACTGCGGGCAACCGACAGCAGTTCGTCGCCCGTGATTTTACCGTTCCAATAGGCTTCTTCGGCCTTTTTCAGTTCGCGCGCCTTTCCAATCCGCGGAAAGCCGACAACATTTGTCTTTATCGATTTTTTCATTCCAAAAAAAGTTTTAGTGTTCATTTTCGGGCGGCAAAGGTGGAATGCGGAATTTTTACAAGCAAATTGTTTCGGCAAATAAGGAAATTATCCTAAATTTATCGGCATTATCGGCGCACAGCCGAATAATATACTTTAAATTCAAAAGATAACCGAATGGCAAAATTAGATTCCACCGACATTAGGATTTTGGAAGTTCTGCAAGAGAACTCACACCTGACTACCAAAGAGTTAGCAGCAAAAGTAAACCTTTCACCGTCGCCTGCCTTCGAGCGTCAGAAGCGGCTCGAACGCGACGGCTACATCGACCATTATATGGCTGTGGTTGACCCCGAAAAAGTGGGCAACGGGCTGCTTGTTCTGTGCGGCATAACGCTTCGGCAGCACAGCAAGCGTTTGGGCGCAGAGTTTGTTGAAGCCGTCAACCGCATTCCCGAAATTGTTGAGTGTTGGAACACGTCGGGCGACTACGACTTCATTATGAAGATTTACGTGAGCGATATGAAGCGCTATCAGGACTTCGTTCTCAACACTTTAGGCGTTGTCGAGAGCATCGGGTCGCTACACAGCTTCTTCGTGATTGGCACTGTCAAAAGCGGCACCGTGCCAATTCCGAAAGCAGAGTAACGGGGCGTAAAACAAAATAGCAAGCGGGAATGGGATTTCGTGCGTTCCGTAGTTATGTTTTTCGGTTAAAATTGGATTGAATCAGTTAGAGCAAAAAAACAACCGAACCCCACGTAAGGAATTCGGTTGTCTCGCAATTGGAATTGATTTATAATCAAACTATTAGTAATATCTTTTACTTCAAACCCTACTTTTCGAAACTATAGAAGAACGACGGGAAGCCATCGACTGTGGCAACCTTGGATTCAACGGCGCCAGTTTCAAGGTCGACGGTGCTGAAGCCGTTGTAATCGTCGTTGGCCGAACCGTAAACCATCTTGCCTTTGTGGCGGCCCATTGCCACGCCGTGGCCGTTTGAGTGCGGAAGGCCTTCAATCACCTTAATACTCTGATTGTAAAGGTCGACAATGACGCCGACACCCGTGCGGGCAATGTAAGTGTTTGTGTTAGTGGGGTCAAGACCCATTGCAAATCCGTAGGCGTACATTTTGCCATTGCCAGTGTAACGGCACATCATCATACAGTTGAGATAGTCGCAACTCAAACCGCTTACTTTGGTTTTGCTCAAATTGATACTGTATGACTCATCGAATTCGGTTTCGCCTTTTTTTATGCGGGCGACGCCAGCGTCGAGTCCAGGAATATAGCCGAACGAGCCAATGCAGTTAATGTAAAGGTCGCCGTTCTCATCTTCGAAAATCGACTGATTATCAACAGGTCGCGTAGGCGCGGAAAGACCTACTGCGGTGCTGCGGATTCGCTTGATAAAACTGTCGTCGGCAACATTGTAGAGAGCCATTTCGAGAGCGTTCTCAACGGGCATCCACTGCGCATTGAACTGTTCCAGAGCAACATACAGAATGCCGTCGCGAATGTAGAGTGCGCCAGGATAGGCCGAAACGCCTTCGTTGCGAAGCGACGAGACATCAATGCGTGAGATTTCGGTCATAGTTGTCGGATTGAAGACGACAATCAAATCAAGGCTTTGGCAGCACACGTAAGCCTTTGTGTCGCTAGCCTCAACCACAATGGCAGCGCTCGAGTTTGCAGGCAGCGCCATCGAGCCCTTGAGTTCCAATTGGTTGGCGTCGTTCAGCACGTAACGGCGCAGTTTCAGTTCGGTTCCGCCCATATAATCGGGGAAGACGTAAATGTTGCCGCTCTTGCAGACGCACGGATACGAGCCGAACCCCAACGGAAGGGCGTTTGAGTTGTCGTAGTGAATTCCGCCTTCAAGACTGCCGACGGCCTGCAGATAACCGCTGCCGCTGTCGCCCGACGGGTTTGTCACAGTGGTTGAAAACAGAATTTTTCCCGAAGCCGAAGCGGGTTCGTCTTCTTTTTCGTCGCACGCAACAAATGTTGTTGCCAATGCGACCATTAAAAATAAATGTTTGATTTTCATCTTTTTATGATTTAAAATTAAAATGAATTACGAATTATGAATTACGAATTATGAATTACGAATTATGAATTACGAATTATGAATTACGAATTATGAATTACGAATTATGAATTACGAATTACGAATGCTGTTTTTATATTAATTATCAACCACTTATATCTTGTACCTTATGCCTTATGCCTAGTGCCTAATACCCAACACCTAACACCCAATACCCAATACCAAAATCACTTCATCACATATCGCACCTTGAATCCGAAATTTCGACCAGGCAGCGGACGGTTCAAATCGGAATATACCGTTCTGTCAGTCAGGTTTTTAACGCGGAAGGTGACAGTCCATTGGTCGTTGTTGAAACTGTGCTCAACGCCCAAATCAATGGTGAACGACGTCGGGATTTTGCGCTCTTGAAATTTGCTCACCTCAAAATCGTAGAAATACTCGTGAATGTACGACGCGTCGGCCAGCAAGCGGCTGTTCTGACGGCTTCCGCCGAAAAGATTCTCGCGGTGCAGTTCGGCGCCGAAGTTGGCCAGCATATACGGAATGTTTGGCATCCGCTTGTTATATGTGGCGTTGGGCGCAGTCGAGCCAGTCTCATACTTGCGGCGGTCGCGCAAATCCTGATAGGTGGCGTTTCCATAGAGATAGAGAAACGGCAGCACATCGCCCTTCACCTCAACCTCAACACCTTTGGTGCGAACCGTTCCGAAATTAGCGTATCGAGCCATCGACGGAATCATATCTGCCTGATAACGAATCATATCTTCGAGTTGATTCAGGAAGTAACTCACCTCGACCTCAATGAAACCGAACGCGTTGGCTTGGTGATATAACGCACCGATATTCAGACCGTTGCAGCGTTCGGGCTTCAGGTCCGACGACGGCAGAATTGAGAAGCCGTTGCCCACCAACTCTTCGGCCGTGGGAATGCGCACCTCGCTGCTGAACGCCGCCTTGGCCAACAGCCGCTTGGTGAACTTGTAGCGCAGACTCTCGCTTCCGCCCCAGTAATTCTTGTTCAAATTAATGTCGGTTGGATTGTTTATAAAGGTGTGTTCCAACACTTTAGTATTCGACGAGAAGTTGAAATTCTTGACCGTTGTGGCACTCATAAAACGGCTGTCGAACAGCGTCAAATCGTATGAGAGTCCGACTGTCAGACTGCTCATTCGGCTCGGGAAGTTGGTCTGATAGCCGAAACTCAAATCCATCATCTCGTTTTTGGGATTCTGCCGCGTGTGCGTGCCATAAATATTGATATTGAACGTGTTATGCTCATTCAACAGATAGTTCATATTGAGTTTCCCCGCAAAATCGTGTGTGCGGTTGTCGGCATTCGACGCATAGTTGCCCTGCTCGCCGCCGTAGGCCGAAACGGCGTTGTAGCGGTTGCCGTCCCAGTCGTAGCGGTAGCGCGCGGTGTCGCACAACCCGAATTTGCCATAACTGTAACAGAAGTCGAAATCGAAATCCAATCCGTCGACAATAAAGTTATCGCGCTTGAGCGTGATAGCCGAAATGGCCGAAGCACTGCTGTTGTTGGCTTCGCGAATGTCAGTGTCAATTCCCTGAATTTCAGCGCGCGTGGCGGTAAAGACGAGTTCCAGTTTGACCTCGTCGAAATACCATTTTGTCGCCTTGAGCGAAGTTCCCGCCATCACCTTTTTGAATTGGTCGTGATTGCGCTTAACCTTGCGATTGTCAAGGTTTTGCAGACGCATTGTGTAGTCGTTGTCGCTATAGGTGAGCACGCCGCCAAGACCAAACTGCAAGCCCGTTTTTTGGTTGGTCTGCTTGAATGCGGTGCTGATTTTATGGGTGTTGAACGAAGCAATCTCGTAACTTGCGTCAAAATAGACGGGCGGATATTCCTTTGTCACAACATTCACCGCGCCACCCAGCGCCGACCCGCCGAAGCGGTAGGGCACAATGCCCTTGTAAACCTCAATGCGTTCAATCATATCGGTTGGCACATCGTTAAGCGACATATAATCAGACATTTGACCAATAGCCGCCTCGTCAATATAGATACCCATACGTTTGCCCTCGAGTCCGCGCACCGAAATGCGCGACGCGCTGCCAACGCCGCCAGTGTTGCGCACGGTAATGCCCGCTGTTCGCGAAAGCGCGTCGTTAATGTTTGACGTGGTGCCCTCAAGTTGCTTGACAGAAATGACCGACAGCGGCATTGCAGCCTCGCGCATTTGCCGTATCTCGTTGTGGCTAACCACATTAACGGTCTGTATTTCTCTGCCGCTGAAGTATGTTGTATCATTATTTTGGGCGATTGATTCGGCGGGCAAATGCAGAATAACTGCCACAGCCGTAACCGCCCCAAACAAAGTTTTTCGTGATTTTTCCCCCATTTTTTTGCTTCTGAATTTTGCCGCAAAGGAACGGCGGCGCACTGTCAGCGTCAATCCCTATTTGTGGGGATTTGTGAGAACGCAAATTGGTGATTGTGTGGGATAAACTGAAGGGCCGAAATTCATCATTAAAAATGGTGACCTGCACCTTGCAAAATAGCCATTTGTTGGGATTCGCCTTGCGCGCGCGACTGACTATCTTTGCAAAAAAAACGCTATGGAACAATTACTTTCGTTTGTAGGTATGGTGAACGAAATGTCGCCGTACCTGCTTTTGGGTTTTCTGTTTGCAGGACTGCTGCACGTGTTTGTGCCGCAACGCGTTTATGCGCAGTATTTGGGTCGGCCCGATTTCCGCTCGACGCTTTTGGCCACGCTTTTCGGCATTCCGCTGCCGCTGTGCTCGTGCGGGGTTCTGCCCACGGCAATGTCGCTGCACAATGAAGGCGCAAGCAAGGGCGCAACCACGTCGTTCCTGATTGCCACGCCGCAGACGGGCGTCGATTCCATAATGGCCACCTACTCGCTAATGGGGCTGCCGTTCGCCATTGTCCGCCCTGTGGCCGCCATTGTTACGGCGCTCGTGGGCGGAAACGCAATGAACCTGATTGACCGCACCCAACCCACCGCTCAAAAAGCCTGCGCCGACGACTGCGACTGCCACTCACAGCCGCAAGGCGGAAAACTGTTTGGCGCTCTGCGATATGCCTTTATCGATATGTTCCAAAGCATTGGCAAATGGCTTGCCATCGGGCTTCTGTTGGCAGGGCTGATAACGGTTGCCGTGCCCGACGGATTCTTTGAGCGTCATCTGAACTCGCCGCTCGAGAGTATGCTGTTTGTACTTCTTTTGTCGATACCAATGTACTTGTGCGCCACGGGGTCGATTCCTGTGGCTGCCGCACTAATGCTCAAGGGGTTGTCGCCAGGCACGGCACTTGTGCTGCTAATGGCAGGCCCCGCAACCAGTATGGCATCAATCGTAACCATCCGCAAGATTATGGGCTCGAAACCATTGGCGGTTTATTTGGCCACCATCATTGCAGGGGCTGTGGGCTTCGGATTGGCAATCGACTATCTGCTGCCAGCCGAATGGTTTGTGCCACAAGCGGTTATCGCCGCACCGTGTCATTCGACCGACGATTTCACTCTGCCCCAAATTCTGTGCAGCCTTCTGTTCGTCGGCTTGACCGTGAACGGACTGATTCCGCGCCGCGCCAAACAGCCCGAAAGCCCGCAGGCAGTGCATTATCAGGCAAGCGGAATTGAGTGCGCCCACTGCAAACAGACCGTTGAAACAGCGCTGCTAAAACTCGACGGCGTGCGGTCGGTCACGGTTGACATCAGCACCAATGTTGTCAGCGTTGAAGGCGACGTGGCCGAAGCCGACATCAAACGCACCATCGAAGGCATCGGATTCGGGTTTGTGGGGAAAATCGACGGTTAAGCAAAGTGGCGAAGGATTGTCCCGCCATCTTTCCTACGTTTTGACCGCTTACTTCAGCATCGCCTGAATTTCGGCTTCCAAATCTTCGGGCTTTGCCACGGGCGGAAACCGTTTGATTTGGCTGCTTTCGTTTTTTTGTGCGCAGCCCGCCAGCATTGCGGCACACAGCGCTGTTATTATTAAGTGTTTCATTTTTAAGTCGTTAAATCACACAAAGATAAAGGTCCCTTCCACATTTGCAAGTGCCGCGATTGATAAGATTGTATATTTCTCAATTTACTTCTTCCGCACCGCAAATCGGAACACATCGGCGCCCAAAATAGTGACGTTCAGTCGGTCGGCTTCGGCTTCCAATATTTTGATTTCCGCATCCGAAAGTTTCACATTCACAGCATTATACAACTGCTCAACCTGATACGCCTTGCGGCAACCGCATATCGGCACAATGCCCTTGCTTGAGCAGAACGACATTGCCACCTGCGGAATGCTGATATTGTGTTGGTTGCCAATGCTTTCCATCAGTTCGTAGAGCGGTTTGAGTTTCTTCTTTTTCCGATTGAAAATCAGTTTCATAACCGATTTTTTCGACTTCGATTTCGGATTGGTCAGCATTCCTTCTTCAAGAACGGCCCACGCCCAAAAACTGATTCCGTTCTCGCGGCACCAGTCGACAAGACCGTTGCGTTCCCAGTCGAGGCACAGAAGGCTGTAGTGGTTCTGCACGCCGTAGAGCGGGATTCCCGACGCATCGAGAATGGATTTCGCCAGGCGGCACTCATCGAGCGTGAAATTTGAAACGCCAATGTGGCGGATTCTGCCATCGTGGTATAAATCAATTATTTCCGATAGATTCTCGCAAATGTCATTCGGCAGGTGAAGCCAGTAAATGTCAACATAACTGCGCCCGAAGTCGGCCAAATCCTTCTCAAACGATTTCTTGACTTGCCCAGCCTTGTAACGTCCTGTGGGTGTGAATTTTGACGAAATGAGCACGTCGCCGCAGCCGAATCGGCCAATCATTTTCTGTGCCTGCCCGAAACCGTAATCCTGCGCTAAATCAAAGACTGCCAAACCTTTAGCCCGTGCGCTGTCGAACGCTTCTTTAATGACGGACTCATCGACACTCTCGCCGCGCAGCAATTTGCCGTACAGACTTCCGCCCCACGAGTTTGTGCCAACCACACATTTCAGTTGGCACAGATTGTTGTTTTCTATCTCGCTCATTGTGTGTTAGTTTTAAAATTTTGACACAAAAATATGGCGCCGAATCTGCAACCAGGTTGCAAAGTTTCGGCGCCATATCTTTTCACTTTTCAAACTTCTCTGCCTTATTTCCCCTTCCCCGCCTTTCGCAATGCTTCGTAATAGTCGTGGCGCTTCGGATTTTCGGGGAACCAACCGCGCAGAACGCGTTTTTCCTGTGCGAACATTTCGCCAATGCCCCAAAAACAAGAGAAAGCAAATCCGCTGATTATTGTCGATACGGTCTGATTATCAATGAGTAGCGCCGCTGTGACGCAGGCAAGCCCCACAAAGAGCCAGAGCCACCAACTGCGTTTCCCCCAGTAATATTCCATTTTAATGACGGCTGGATGGCACAAGCCGATGCTCAAAAAAACTGCCGCGCCGACAATTATGCTGCTATAATTCATAGTTTCAGAAATTTTGGCGCAAAAATAGTATTTGAAGCGAAATGGCTAAACGTTTTTTGTGATTACCGCCACAGCGCAAGGCATCTTGCCTTCAACAAGGTGATACTCAACGTTTTCGTATCCTGCGTTTTTGAAAAAAGCCTTGTACGATTCAATGTCGAATTGCTTTTTGAAATTCGCCCCCGCCTTTTCAAAAATCTTGACAAAAACGTTTTCCTTGCCATCGTCGTATATATTTATATATGTGGGGATTATGACTTTTCCGCCAGGCTTGCAGACGCGCACAAGTTCCGAAATGGCAGCCACGGGATTGTCCAGCAAATGAATCACATTTCCTGCCACAACCTTGTCGAATGAGTTGTCGGGGTAATCAATCTTGGTCATATCCAACGGCCTGATTTCCACATTGTTGAACCGACGCAACTTCTTTTCGGTCTGCTTCAGCATTTTCGGCGAGAAATCGGTGGCCGTCAGGTGTTTGCACTTGGGCGCGATATACACGCTGATTGCCCCCGTTCCACACGCGCATTCCAAAACTTCGTCGGTCGTATCTATCTGTTCTGCAACTGTTTTACCAGTGTTGGCATAAACTTTTCCGTTGTAGGTGTTTTCAAAAAAATCGTAGGCAAATGCCACTTTGTCCCAAAACATAATTGTCGGTTTTTAATGTTTTTTCTTTTTGTTTTCCGACGCAAAAATACGGCGCCCACTCTGCAACCGAGTTGCAAAGTGCGGCGCCATATCGCAGCAAGAGAAAATCAAACTAAACTATTCAGTATCAATAAGTTTATTTCAGCGTTTCCAATTGCTTCTTCTCTAACTTTTCGGCAAGCCGCATCGCCAGAATGGCAACGGGAATGGTGAGCAGAAGGACGAAATAGAAGCACGCGGCATCAGCCAAAGACAATTGACCGACAACATTGGCCTTACCTATTCGGTAGTTAATGAAATACTGAACGGGCGCCGCTCGCTGACGGCCAAAACCGCCCTTATGTTCGAAGCCGCACTCGACGTTCCCGCTGACGCACTGATGTATCTGCAAACAAAGTACAATATGCGAGCCACCCGAAACGACAAGTCGGTGGCCAATGTTTTGAAAGGTATCAGAAAGATTGCGGCGGTGTTGTGAGCATAAAAACTGTTTGATTATTATTAATTTAGGCAAATACACCTTTACAAAAAAATGAGAGTCTATCACAAGATAGGCTCTCATTTTTTGTTCTTATCGATGCTACTTTGTTTTTTAAAACTTAAAGATAAAACCGATGTTCATAATACTAGATGTTGCGATGTTATCATTATTTATTGTCAAACCTATATTAGTGTGATTCACACTACTATCAACTTTGTCATCACCAGTATCTGTTCTAGCCAAACTTGCTGAAAGCCCTAAAAAATTCAAGTCGGCTTCTAATTCAAAATGGTCCGATATTGAATATGACAACATTGGGTATAAGTTAAATGCAACTGTCTGTGTTTTATTGCCTTCAGTTTTCTTTGCTTCACCATTTTTACTTCCCTTGCTCGTTTCAGGTTTAGATAGTCCACACGACAAATCTGTAACTACTCTAAACCACAAATCCCCAACATTTGCGAAACCATAACGAGCAAATACCGACAATGCTAAACTTGTCGTTTTGCTCCAATCGTCATCACTTTTCTCTTTGTCAGGGAATGCTTTGGCTGTCGCGTATGTGAATTTCGCGCCAACGTCAACCTTATTAATTCTAAAACCAACTTTAGGCGATACAGAGAGTATCAAACTGTCTCGATTATTAACAGTCTTTGAATCTTTAATGTTTTTTGTACTGCTAGAATTGAAACCGACACCTCCGCCAACCCATAATTGAGCGTTTGCTGTGGCAGCAAAAGCCGCCATTACCATTAAAATAAATAATCTTTTCATACCATTATGAATTTAAATTAAACATATCACAAAGGTCGGGATTGCTGAAATGACTACAAGCGGCTCTGCGTATCTGTTTGCGATACGTTTTGTATCTTTTTTGTCCGAAGGACGTCAACGTAGTATTGGAAAAAATTGAAATCAAGGGCTGCGGATATGTCCAAAAGCAATTCGGTATCAATGTGTTGTCGGCGGAAGATTTTATAAATATTGTCGCGGTTGCAACAGATTTGCGCCGCAAGCCACGACGGACTGCGTCCCTGACTCCTCATCACCGACTCAATGATTTTTCCGATGTGCAATGGTTCACTATTTTCCATAAAAAAAGGCGTCAGCCGTTTTCGTATAACTTATTATATCCGAAGGCTCCGCCAAGAACCATTGCAACTAATAAGCAAAAACAGCCCACGCCCAAAGGCGCGAACAATGCACTTGCTTATCTCGTTGCAAAACAATTGGCGGATTTTACGGATAGAGAAAGCGAGTATAAAACTCAATATATCAGTATAATAATCTTACCTTCCTTTTAACGTTTTTAGTGTTAAGACAATAATGTTTTGAGCAAATATAGAAAGAAAATGCTGCAACTGACAAAACAAATCGAAACGTGAACCAATATATCGTTTCTATTCATTTCTCCCGTAAAATTGAACAAAAACCCATTGAATGTTTTATTCAAATTTAATATCTTGAGTCGTCGTTTTATCTGTAAAACTAAATCGTTTTTCTACTCCTGCAATACCCTTTTTTATAAGAATTGTGCAATTAAACGAACCATTTTCTTGCATTGAAAAACCTTCACATTCAATTATTTGACTATACAATGCGTAATTTACTCTTGCATTATACTTTAAAGTAGAACTATCTGTAACTTCTCTGCGTTCTACTGCATTTTGAACTTTTTGAACCCAATCCATTATGGTGAATCTAATATGCTTTAGCATATCAACATTGATATGAGGGATGGATTCTGTTAGTAATGGCAATAATTCATTATATTCCATTTTTATTTGTTCTGCATCATCTATACCCATTATTAAATCTCTTTCCGCCTCAAATAGTTTATCCTTTTGTGTGATATTTAAGTAGTCAACCTTTGAGGCAATAAAGAAATGTTCCAATTCGCCATTTGGAATAATGTATATATTACCAGACTTAATGCAATTTATATATTTCTGATGCTTGAAAATAAATGATTTGATATCATTCTCTTTTTGAGGAATAAACTTGATTATTTTATCTTTAATCTTATACAAAGACAAATGAACAACATCTCTGATTTTATTTTTATTCTTGTCTTTTTCTTTGTTAAGTTCAACAAGTTTTTCTATTAGAATAGAAATATCAGAATCAGTTGATGACATCGTCACCAATTCATCGGCTATGTTCGTTAATAGTTTCTCAAGTTCTCCTATATTCTTTGCAACATCACAATCTAAAGCATTGCTAATAAATGTTTGTTGAATTTGGTTACATCCACAAATTGTGTCTCTTAACCTTCCTCTATAAAAAGCATCATAATCAGTTATTATCCGACACTTTATATCAAGTTTACAACAGAGTTTATAAAATACAGCCAATTCTTCCTTTCCACCGACATCTATCACTGACGAACCAGAAGCGGCAATATTTAAACCTATTTTTTCAAATAAAAGCGTAATAATTTGTTGGTCCGTATAGCCTTCAACAAAAACAGGATTTGGCGAAAAAAATAATTGCTTGTGATGAGTGTTGAATCGTGGTAAAAACTTCTTTAATACATATTTATCCTGTTCATCCAAATCCTCTGATTTAATATATGTGGGCATCTGATGATTATGGCAAACAAGAATATGCTGCAAATCATCAAGATTCCTAATATCAATGAAATAAGGGGAATGCGTGATAATAAAAAATAATTTTTTGCCATTTTCACTTTTAGGGTCTCCAGCAATTTTTCTGATTTCTTTCAAGAAAAATGACTGAAATTGGGGATGCAAATGCAATTCAGGCTCATCAAATATTAAACAATCATTACTGTCGTCATATAAGAATGTCAGTAATGAAATGATTTCTTTCATTCCGTGACACTCTTGTTCTTTAATCCATATTCTTCTCCACCATCAATATTTTGGATTTTAGGCTTCAAGAAACCACCCTCTTCCACTAATCGGATGGTTTTCCTAAATAAATCTGACAACAATGCTTCAATTTTAATTTTAACATCAAGCCTTTCTTTTAAAATGATAAAAGAATACGTGGATAAGCCATATTTTTGCCCATAGTCTTTGTAATTACTAAAATAAGAAATATTGAGACCTTCTGTCAATTGGCTACTTGTGAAGTAATTATAATTTGATTTTTCAAATCCAGATAATCGTTCTGCAGATAGAAGTCTGACTCTGTAACCTTTCCCTTTGAGTTTATCATAAAGTTGATTTGAAAGAAGTGATTTGCCTGTATAATCCCCAAATCAAATTGTACACTTTTTCAAAACGAAATGTACATTTTTCGTGACTACACGTTCAACTCGAATTTTATATCCTCTTTGCCGTTCAACAACTCAAAAGTCCTGGCCAAATTGTTCTCGTAAATATGAACGTTGCCTAAAAACAGCGTGATAGACTTGAGTGGTAAATCTATCTGTCGTGCTATCAAGTATAAATGATAAATGTCGCACGGTAGGCCTAAATTGGCATCGGAACTGCGCTGATAGGCCGACAACACAACTTGCTTGTCCTCGATTTGAAATTGCACAAGCGACAGACAAGGTGCCTGATTGGTCTCGGCATTAGTATCACCTAAAAACAGAACGTAGTTCTTACTGTTGCGTTTTTCCTCATTGATTTTGCGGATGAGAGCGGGCAGTTTCTCGAAATATGTCGGGTAACTGTTTATAAGAACGGGGCCGCAATAGTCCCACCACGTTATGCCTTCGGCGCGGTATTGCTCCGTGCTGCGGACACCGGCTTCGAATAGTGTCAGTTCGTTTTTGAGTTTCTTGCGGGCAATGCCGTGCGACTCAAATATGTCGAGCAAGTCGGCGGGCTCAAGGTGCAGAACATAGTTCGTCAGGTATTTGATACTGCCCTTCTTGTTGGTCTGGGTTCTGCCTTCGGCCATAATCTTATTCAATAAGTTTAGATATTGATTTCTCATAAAATGCTTTTTAAATATCGATTAAATCTCGCTTGAGATAGTCGTTGATGTAAGCGTGCTTTTCTTCATTAGGCTTATTATATCTGAAATAATAATCAAATACCCGCTTTTTAGCACAGATGGGAAGTCGCGGCAACTTGTATTTGCAAAATTCCGACAGTGATTTGGTAGGATAATGACGAATATAATTATCAGCCAAAATGGCCTCTGTCCGGACAAGTGAGTGAATGGGAATCAAATCGGCTTCACGGCCTTGCACATCACACCATTTTAGATTTGACTTATAAATGAAGTTATGGGCGCTTACACACCTGACATTAAGGTTGCGCTCAAGGACGGAGCATCTTACTGATGGCTTGCAAATACGGCTGAACTGCGATTTGGTGTTGAAAATCGGCCTTGTAAATCTTTCGATGACCGGGACTGTTTCGTCTCCGACAACAATGTCATTGTCGTCGAAAAACTGAAGATTCATAACAAGAAAGTCGAACTCGCCGGGCACTGATGCGAACAACCTCCTAATGTCAGTTGAGGTTATGAACTCGTCCACATCGGCAAATGAAATCCAGTCATAGTTGCGTCCGTAGTTCTGCAAGCAGTGGTCATACCAGCGGTGCTGGATGGTTTGCGCCGACACTCTGCCATAGGCGTTGACTATAGTCACGCGGTCAGTGTACTTGTCATCCAAAACGGTTTTAGCGCTTGGGTAGCCTGGCTCGTTGTCGTCATACAGGAAAATGTGGTCGTAACCCAAATCAATGTGGTAACGCACCCACTCGCCCAAATAGGCGTTCTCATATTTTGCTATCGCGCATAATGCTATTTTCATATTTTTCTGTGTTAATGTTAATTACCAACCAGTCCAGCCGCCTGTGGCCTCCTCGTAGGCCCAGCCGTACATTCCTAAATCTTGATAAAGACAATCGAGCACGCACGACGGATGGACGCTTATTTCCGGGTCGTTCTGGGCGTATTCTCCGCCTTCCTTGGTAAGGCAGAGTCTGACCATATAATGGTTTGTACCGCTGCCGATATATAGGCAATGGTTATATACATAAAGGTTTTTGGTAGGATACCAGTCGGTGAAAGCCCTGGTGCCTATCCTCGTCAGGGTATCAGGCAGTATCAGGCCTTCAGGGGAGATGCTGTTGTAAAACAATTCGTCTGAAATTTCCGTCACCTGGTGATTCCCGCCATCGACCCTTACACTGGATGGAATGTTCCAGACGTCATCTTCAGGCCGGGGCAGTGTGTTGCCAAAATAATCTTCATAATTTAGTCCAGAGTTGTTGTCGAAGAAATCCTGAAAGGCTTGAGGCAAATTCCAAAATCCGCCATCACTCTTGACCACAATGGCGTTCCCGTCTTCATCTACGGAGAATGTATGAATATCGGACAAACGGTCGGTTGATATGCCATATCCTGTAATCTGGACTGTGAATGTCAGAGCGATATGTGACGACCCTGCATAAAATGCTTGGACTGTCGGCTTGCTGCTTGTTATCAGAATATTTCCTTGTGCAATGTCAACAGTGAAAGTGAGTTCATCCCCACCCATCCAAAAATCTAAATCCTCCGGGTTTATAACGTCGTGCGTTGTAATATTTCCAGCCGCATACTTTCCTGACAATATTATACTCACATTGATGTAATCGCCGCAACGGTGCTCGCTTGCCGGGATAAAAATGTCGCGCCAGTCGGCTTCTCGCATAGTGCTGTTGACACAGACAGTTTTTAGATATGTTCTCAGTGACGGCTTGTTTTTAATGAAATCCGCCGCTTGGGTGTTTGTCTGGTTCCAATCGGCTTGCGCCTGAGCGCCTCCGCCTTGCGGGGCGTCGCCGGGCACCATTCGCCCGTTGGCGTCGAAAGTGACAATCTTACCTTGCGCCGCGCCGTCGAGTGTGGCGTTCTTCAACTTGTGGCCTTTGAGGTCGATGTCGGTGTAAAAATCTTTCATAGCGTTTTTGTGTTAGGATTATTGTTTCTGCTGTGCCATAAACCGCTCTATGTAAGCGAGTTTTTCGGGTGTTTGCTTGTTGTACATCCAAAAGTATTTAAGCGGATTGCTGACCCATATTGTGCCAATGCGCCGCACTTTGTATTTCAGAAACTCGGCAATCGTCTTGGTGGCGTAATGGGCAATGTAATTGTCGGCGTGCCAGCCGAAGCCAGCATACACGCCGTTGCAGGCAAGGCGCACGGGTACGCCGTGGCAGTTGTGGCACATCGGCGGCTCCGCGCGTTTGTCGTCGTCGGCGTAACGGAAACTGTGCGCGTTGCGCGCCCTTACGTTCTTGTCACCGCAGCGTATTGTGCTTTTCACAAAACGATTCCAAAAATCGCCGTCAGCACCCCATTTTTCGATGAATCGGCTGCGCACCGGCTGGCTCTCGTCGCCCTCGACAACACCGTCGTCGCCGTACATCTGCCACGATAGCACCATAAACTTACAGTCGTCGGGCATTGTGGCCAGCAGTTCTTTGATATTGCCTTTGTCGGTAACAACAAACTCGTCAATGTCGATGAACGTACACCAGTCCCAGTCATCGGTGTGGTCTTTAATCCACTGGTTGTAAATGGCGAACTGGCGGGTGCGGTAATCGCCGGGCGCGGTTATTATCTCAACGCGGTCGCGATAGTCGGGGCTGATACTGTCGCCCACAAACGGCGTGTCGGGGTCGTTGTTGTCATATAGATAGATTCGGTCGTAGCCCAAATCAATGTGATAGCGCACCCACTCGTCAATGTAGGCGTTCTCGTTTTTCGCAACTGCGCATAGTGCAACTTTCATATTCTTTGTTTTTTTTAGATTCCAGTAATGCTTATTATGAGCGGATTCTGCGCGGCGACGGTAAGGTTGCTCCAGCCGATTGTAATGTCGCCGTCATTTATGCCAATGTCAACCGCCACAACACGGCCGTTGTGCATCGCCTGAACAATGGGGTGGCTTCCGCATTGGTGAGTGCTTGCTGATATTGTGGCCGTTGTTACTCCGTTGCCGGTGGTGCCAGCGGTTATTTCCTTTACATAGAAATTCGCCTTATCGGCCTCAAGGTTGCTCACATTTGCTTCCACATAGTCAATGTCGGCTTGCGTGGCGTAGCCGCTCAAATCGGGCGTGTCTCTCAAATCGTTGTATGAGCCGCTGGTGGCGACCGAAGCCAAGTCGGGCGTATCGTCCAAATCGTTGTAACTGCCGCTGGTGGCGACGGCGGCCAAATCCTCGTTTTTAACGTAGTCGCTGCCGTCTTGCAGGTCGCTCACGTTTTGGGGGATTGACGGCTTGTTGTCCAAATCGTCGTAATCGCCGCTGGTGGCGACGGCGGCCAAATCCTCGCTTTTAACGTAGTCGCTGCCGTCTTGCAGGTCGCTCACGTTGTTGGGGAGGCGGCCTTCCAGGTCGTCAACTTTTGCTTCCACATAGTCAATGTCGGCTTGCGTGGCGTAGCCGCTCAAATCGGGCGTGTCGCTCAAATCGTTGTATGAGCCGCTGGTGGCGACCGAAGCCAAGTCGGGCGTATCGTCCAAATCGTTGTAACTGCCGCTGGTGGCGACGGCGGCCAAATCCTCGTTTTTAACGTAGTCGCTGCCAT
>JAFXQB010000020.1 GCA_017527435.1 Salinivirgaceae bacterium | reverse complement strand
TTCCTGGCAAGCACTGCTGGCGTTTTTCTTGAAAAATATTTTTCGATTGGTAACGGATTGTCTATCAAACCGCAAACCTGGTTTTACATTCAGAACGGGACACCCTTGCGCGATTTTCATGTAAAAAACGGCGCCAGGAAATGCGCGTTTTTGGCAATCTGGTGGCGGAATATGCCTGTTTGGTCGCTGAAACTTCACTTTGGGGAATGATTGTCGAATTACATCTATATATAATAGGTATATGATTAGCTTTCCTTACAAAAAAAACTGATCGTCACCTACTTCTCCAATTTCTTCGCCTCGCTCATCGAAATTTTCTTGCCGTTGTTGAACGGAACAATGAACGCATCGGGGTATTCAGCGCTGATGGTCTTCTTGTATGCCGACGCATCGTCTAATGTGGCAAAACGTCCAATCATATACTTGTATTTGTTGCCGTCTTTATATTCAAAAATATCGGGCTTGCCTGGGAATTTCTCAATCGGATTGGCCACGGGAGCCGATGTGGTGGCCACTTGCAAACGGTAACACAATGTGTTTTCCGGCTTAGACTCAGCGTCGGGTATGGTGATTTTCTTCACTTCCTGTTCTTCGGCGTCAAGCGATGCCAGATAGTCGCGGATGGCGCGGTAGATGGCCGATGCCAGATAATCCTGGCCACTATCCGACATCAGGTACTTCTCCTCTTCCTCGTTCGAGATAAAGCCGGTCTCAATCAAGATGCTCGGCATTTTAGTGTGCCACAAAACAAGGAATCCGGCCTGCTTCACACCGCGGTCGGCACGCTTGGCCTTCTCGCGGAACTCGTCCTGCACCATCGACGCAAGTTTAAGGCTCTTGTCGAGATAGACGTTCTGCATCAGCGAAAAGATGATGTACGACTCGGCCGACGATGGGTCAAATCCTTCATACTTGGTGTTATAGTCTTGCTCCATCACGATAACTGAGTTCTCTTTCTGGGCCACTTCGAGGTTGCCCTGCGATTTGTGCAAGCCCATTGCAAATGTCTCTGTACCAAATGGTTTCGTATTCTTGTTCGAATTGGCGTGAACCGAGACGAAAAGGTCGGCGTTGTTTTTGTTGGCAATGGCGGCGCGCTCGTCGAGCGGAACAAAGAAATCGGCGTCGCGGGTGAAGATGACGCGGGTGTCGGGCGAGTTCTTCGTAAGGTAGTCACCAACCTTGAGCGCAATTGAGAGCACAACATCTTTTTCCTTGCCCTTCTTGCCGATGGCGCCGGTATCGTGGCCGCCGTGTCCGGCATCGAGCACCACGGTGTGTTTATACGACTGTTTTTTCTGAGCATCGGCGCTGCCGAAACCCAAGCATATTGTCAAGACCAGTGTCGCTATTGCAAGTTTTTTTCCCATCTGAAAATTATAAAACGGCGAACTTTCGATTGCACCTTATTTTTGTTTAGTTTTGGCACGCAATAATAATATGTATTGCTGCGTAACAAAAATAGTATATTTTTCTATTTGATTTGAAAACAAAAAGCCTTCTTGCGACATTGTTGATATGCTTAATCATCAATTTAACAGTTGGGGCTCAAACCACTGATAATGATTCTGTTAACGCTGTCGCGAATATAGATACAACTGTAACGGCCAGCGCGGCTGACACGCTTGCGACGGCGGCTGATTCGTTATCGGTTGCCGACTCGTCGGCGACAAAAAAGCCGAAAGCGAAGAAGAATCTGCTGACCACCGACGTGAAAACCAGCGCCAAAGATTCCACCATTTTCTCGCTCGACGGCAAGAAAGTGTTCCTTTTCGGTGACGCGAAAATCGAGTATGAGGACATTGTACTGACAGCCGCCTACATTGAGGCCGATATGGACCAGGGCATCATCTACGCCGAGGGCGTGACCGACTCAACAGGAACCCTTCAGGGACAACCGGTGTTCAAGCAGGACGAAGAAGAAATGAAGGCCGTCAACATCACCTACAACGTGAACACCAAGCGCGGCTACATTGAAAAACTCTACACCGAGCAGGAAGACGGCTATCTGCACAGCGAACTGACTAAAAAAGAAGTGGATAACTCGATTAATATGCTTCACGGCAAGTACACCACCTGCGAGCTCGAGGACCCGCACTTCTACATTGAGCTGACCAAAGGCAAGTACATTCCTGACAAGGCCATTATTGCGGGGCCGTCGTATATGGTGATGGCCGACATTCCGCTGCCGCTGGTGATTCCGTTCGGCTACTTCCCCATCACAAAGAAGAAAACATCGGGTTTTCTGATGCCGCGCGTGGGCGAAGAGAACAACCGCGGTTTCTTCCTGTCGGACGGCGGCTACTACTTTGCAGGCAACGATTATGTTGATTTCACGCTTCGCGGAAGCATCTACTCGAAAGGCTCGTGGTCGCTCAACGGCTCGTCGCGATACAAACTGCGCTACAAGTTCTCGGGCAACGTGAACGTGACCTACGCCGAAAACGTGTTCAGCGAGAAAGGCCTGAGCAATTACAACGAGACTCGGGAATATAGAATAGGCTGGTCGCACTCGCAGGACGCCAAGGCCCGGCCGAACAGCACCTTCTCGGCCAGCGTCAACTTCTCGTCGAGCGGATACAACAAGTACCAGACCACATCGTCGCAAGACTATCTGACAAACACCACATCGTCGAGCATTTCGTACCAAATGAGCCGGATTATGAACTCTCCGTTCAGCCTGTCGATGAACATCCAGCACACACAAAACACCCGCGACTCAAGTCTGAGCCTTACATTGCCAAATTTCACCCTGACAATGAGCCGCATACAGCCATTCAAACGCCGTAAGGCCGTTGGCCCTATGCGCTGGTACGAAGACATCGGCGTAAGCTATTCGGGCTCGTTCCAAAACAAAGTGAGAACGCATATTGACAGCCTTTTCACACACGGAACGCTTGAAAAATTCGAATATGGTGTAAAACACAGTCCTTCGGTGACAAAATCATTTAAGGTGCTGAAATACTTCAGTTTGTCGCCAAGTGCATCGTACAGCGAGCGATGGTACTTCAAGCGCCACTACATTGAAGCGCTCAACGACACCACCCCCATCGACTCAAAACACTATCGCGAACGTGAAGAACGGGGATTCTATCGAGTGTACGACTACAGTTTCGGTATAGGTCTGAACACCACTCTATACGGAATGGTCCAGTATCGCCGCGGTCCGATAAAAGCTCTGCGCCACGTTGTCACACCGAGCGTGAGCTACAGCTGGCGTCCCGATTTCGGTCAGGAAAAATTCGGATTCTACCTGACCGACCCACGCGATACCACCGGTACGAAACTCTACTCGCCATATATGCACGGCATTTACGGCCTGCCAGGCAGCGGACGAAGCAGCTCGTTCAGCTTCTCACTCAACAACAAGCTGGAAATGAAAGTGAAAGACGCTTCGGACACCGTGAAGCAGGAACGCAAGGTTCCTATATTTGAAGCACTCAACTTCAGCACATCGTACAATATGCTAGCCGAAGAGTTCAAATGGAGCGACCTGAATATTTCTGCAAAGACAACGATTTTCAAATCATTTCCGATACAAATCAGTGCCACTGGCTGCTTCTATGCAATCGACTCTTTGGGCAAGAAAATCAACGAATTCGAATATAACCACACAGGCAAACTGTTCCGAATCACAAAAGCATCAACATCATACGGATACACTTTAAGTTCTGACAAGCTATATGGCAAGAACAAGAAGAAAGAGAGTGATGAGAAAACGCTGGTTGTGGATGCCGAACACTCAATGTACGACGACAGCGACCTTGAAGAATACGACTATTTTGACATTCCGTGGAGCCTGAGTTTCAGTTACAGTCTCACCTACACAAAGCCAGGCCACGTTGGCAAACTGTCACAATCGCTCAGTTTCAACGGTGATTTCAGTCTGACACCGAAATGGAAAATCGGATTCTCCTCGGGCTACGATTTCGACTCTAAACAATTCACATACACACGATTCAGCCTTTCGCGCGACCTTCACTGCTGGGCAGCCTCACTCAACCTAATTCCGTTTGGTCCGCGACAAAGCTACACGTTCAACATCGCCGTCAAATCGGCAATCCTGCAAGACTTGAAGTACAACAAGACGAAGAGCTGGTACGATAATTGAGCATAAATCATTACGACAAACTTCTTCTTGCTAATACCGTTCAAAAAACAAACTCTTTGAAAATTATTTTGTCGCTGCAAAGCAAAAAAGCACTATCTTGACATGTCAAAAAATCGGGTGAAAGATGTCAACTGACAAAGCTAACAGGAACGATGCCAAGATTCAGACTTTGCTAAAAAAACTGGAATCGACAGAGCCGGAATTATGCTATGAAATAGAGAGTTACCTTGCCAAAGAAATAAAATTGCGACAAGATGCCGAAGCAAAACTAGCAGCATGTCAAGAGCAACAAAAACAAGATGAACAGTCTCTCAATTTGCTAAAAGATGAGTTCAACAAGCACCTGCAACGTTTCGAACTAATTGCAGAATCTGTAGCCATAGCAAACACCGAAGAATCCTGCCCCCATGCGATTAATATGATTTTGGATCGTATTGGATTCCACATGTCACCTAAACGCATTTTGGTTTTTATTGACACACCAGACTCAACAATGTGCAAAGTTGAGTACCAGTGGGTTGCAAAAGATGTACAGCCATTTTCGCACAACACGGCCATTAACTACAAGGAATGCCCATTGTGGCAAAAGATGCAGGCCGAGCTCAAAATGGCGCCAGGGTCACAACCAGACGATTTACCAGACGACATTACCATGGTACTTGAAAACATAGGGCTTAAAAACGTCTATATGTTCCCATTAACAGGCAACGATGGCACATCGTATGGCTCAATCATGTTCGAATCTTACGAAAACTGCCAGCTCAGCAAACTTGAAATAAGGTATATACAAATAGTTACCATAGTGCTATCCGGCATTATCCACATCTATCGGATTCTCAACGATTTGATTCTGGAAAAAGAGCGCGCACAGGAAGCCGACCGTCTCAAATCATCGTTCCTGGTGAACATGAGCCATGACATACGCATCCCGTTGAATTCAATCATCGGATTCAGCGACCTGCTGGCTGATGAAGACCTAACCCAAACCGATCGAGAAGAATTCATCGATCTGATCAATAAAAGCGGTCAGGATCTTATTACTCTGATTGACAACATTATCGACATATCGAAAATTGAGACCGGGCAGATGACTGTGAAAAAAGAAGAATGCCCGCTATTCCCGTTACTGAACGACATTATGGCTGTTTTCAAGAATGACCGGAAACTCGAAGAGCACGATAATCTGAGCCTACAACTCGACCTGCCGCCACAGTATGCTCAATTAAAATTCAGCACCGACATTTTCAAGTTCCGCCAGATATACACCAATCTAATTGACAATGCGATTAAGTTCACCGATACGGGTTGCATCAAATTTGGTGTGAGCAAAGTTATAGACAACACTATTGAATTCTACGTTCAAGATTCCGGCATAGGCATTTCAGAAGATCAGCAACATATTATATTCCAACTATTTGGCAAAGTCGATCGCACCTACGCCAACGAATATACCGGCACAGGACTCGGACTGTCAATCTGCAAAAGTCTGGTCGAAATGCTTGGCGGGCAGATTTACGTGGTGTCGGCTCTTGGCAAGGGTTCAACCTTCTACTTCACACACCCGCTGCCAGAAGGGGTATCGGACTCGCTGACCAACACACGTAATGTGAAATCGCCTTTCAACTGGAAAGACCGCAGGATTGTGATTCTTGACAACGCTGAAACCGACCGCAAATACCTGACACACGTGCTGTCGAACACGGGAATTGAAATTATGTGGATGGACACGCCCGACAAAGCCATTAAATTCTTCGAAAGCAACAAGTTAGCCGATGCGATACTTATTGAGATGTCGCCAGCAAACATTGAAGCCGCAGAAAAAATTCACAACATCTCACCAGTGCCGATTGTTGTTCAATCGTTGGACAATCAATCGGACGAAGACCGCCAGTTGGCCATGAAGTCCGGCTGCACGGAATACATTATCAAACCATTGAGCACCACCAAGTTGCTTACAACAATCGACAATTTATTTGTAAAAAAAATAAAACTTATTCTTCCCTAAGTTTCCGATACTTAATGCGATGCGGCTCGCATTTTTTGTTGTTGCGCGCTTTGACGGTTGCAAAAATGCTTATTTTCCGATAAATGAGCAATGTGACTGCGCATAAACTAAAAAACGATTGAACGTTAATATTATCATCAAGCCTACCAAAGCACATTCAACAAAACCAAATTTCACATTTCTGTAAAATTATCCATTACATTTAAAATCAGCACATTTTAAATGCGTTTTCTATATTTGACTTGTCAAGCAAAAAACAAAATTGGCCTTTTTTATTAGTTGTTTACCGAGTAACACGAAAAGCGATAGTGAGTAGTGATTAACATTTTAATTGTATCATGTATGAAAAGTGTAAAAAAAGCAGTAAAAGTCATCGATGAAAAGAGTTTATCAAAAATTATCGGTGGTAAGAATGGTAAAAGAAGTGGGTTTCTCATAACTGGACGAGAAGCAACCGTACGTTAAAATATTAGGCGGCAAAAACATGCCGCCTAATGTTTTTTTCACGCACAAAATATGCAATATAAAAATGATATTTAAATGAAAAAATACAAAGAATATCCCCCCGATGTTACTATAGCCAATATAAAATCCATTTTAGCCCAAAACAACATTAAAGTTAAAATCACCCAATCAAATAACAGTTATTTTTATTCTTGCAGAATTGATATATGTAACAAAAGATTAAAAAAACTTGGATTTGGAACAAATGGTAAAGGAATGGACGAGAGTTATTCATTAGCAAGTGGATACGCCGAGTTAATGGAAAGATTGCAAAATAAAATATTACTTATAAACAATTCTATATGCTTCGAAACCCATTTAAAGAATTTGTTACTAAAACAACATATAATTGATAACGACAATAATGACAATTGTTTGTTCTACAATACGTCGGAAATCGAATTTTATTCAGTAAAAGAAAAATGTGTTAGACAATTTTCTGCCTACAATTTTCTTTGCCAGACAGGAAGCAATGGAATGTGTGCAGGAAACACTACAAAGGAAGCTATAACGCAAGGCATTTGCGAGATATTTGAAAGATTTGCAATTGACCAGATTTTTAACAACAAATTATCTCTTCCCACCATCCCTATAGATTATTATAAGGGTACGAATTTGTATAAAAGAATAAATAGGTATCTAAAACAAAATGACAATATTAAGGTAATAATAAAAGATTGTTCGTTAAACCAAGGGCTTCCTGTTGTTGGTGTGTTAATAATCGATATTGTAAATCAAGTTTACAATTTCAATTTAGGCGCTGATTGTAATCCGATTATAGCCACAGAGAGATGTTTTACAGAATTGTTCCAAAATACAAAAAGCATAATAGGCGCACCATTTTCTTTTAATTGTGAGCCAAACGCTTGGGATTTAGAAAAGATTACGACATATGGATGTGGGCATTGGCCAATATCTATCTTTAATGATAATACAAAGTTCTCGTTTAACCCTAATAGTTGTTTTTACTCAAATGAGATAGAAAATGATTTACAATATTGTATAAAAATCATAGATAAACTGGGCTATGACATATATATACGTGATAATTCGTTTTTAGGATTTCCAACATACTATATCGTCATTCCTGGTATGAGTATTAAAAAAAACAGCAATGCTGTTATAGGGAAATTTATATCCCAAAGCGATGTACTTAGCAAATTGGGGAATATATCAAATGATGAGCTTTTGAAACTAACATTAGAATTGGAACAAGGATATAACAAATACAAGGGTTTAGTTGGAGTTTTCAACATAACTAAGTACTTCCCTGCTAATTCAAATGATGACCTGCAAGAACTAGATTTTGACCTTTTCTTATCGTTATCTATGTACAAATTAAGATTGTATGACAAATTCATATTTTATATGGACAATTTTCTAAAAGGTAAAAACAAAAACGAATATGTTTATTATTGGGTAGCCTACAACTTCGTGCTTTTACATCAAATACAAAAACTTGACATCGAATCGACGACAAACATCCTCTGCAAATGTTACGGTGACGAATTAGCAAAAGAAGTAATAAGTGATATGATTAATCCAGATAAAATATTTAAATACTACAAATTACCATCGTACCCAGATTGCTCCAAATGCAAATTGAAAAAAGATTGCCGAGTTGACGATGTTGTAGAAATATGCTTCGCTCTACGCAAAAAAGAGATTGACGCCAATATCGACCAGGAAAAACTTGCCGAAGTTTTCGATTTCTAAATTTAGATTATATTTGTTCATATTTATTACTGAAATACTCTTTATGAAGAAAACTGTACCACTGAGCCTACTACTACTGGCTGCCATAGCATCAAACGCCCAGCAAATCACCGGTAAAATTACTGACAATCAGGACGAAATAGTGCCAAACGCAGTCATAATCTTGCAAAACACCGATTCAACATTTGTAAATGCCACCACTTCCGACTCATTGGGTGTTTATAGCTTACAAATTGATATAGAAAACGGCTTTGTTGTGGTGCAGCACTTGGCATACGAAAGCAAGACAATCGCTTTTGCAAATGGTGATTTTTCGATATTGAAAAACATAACACTAACCGAAAAAACAACTCAATTAGATGACATTACAATTAAAGCCGATGCACCGGCAATTGTTGTGAAAGACAATGCTTTGGTTTACAATGCGCAACGCATTAATGAGAAAGAAGCAGTGAGCAACGCTTTTGAGCTGTTGAAATATACGCCCGGCGTAACCACCCGAAACGATGAGATAAGCCTTGCCGGCGCATCACAACTGACGGTGATTATCGACGGGAAGGCCACAATGCTCGGCAACAACGAAATAGCCGAAGTACTGAAAGCCATGCCCGCAAGCAGTGTCGGCAATATTGAAGTTATGTATAAGGCGCCAGCCAAATATGGTGTAAAGGGCGCATTGATAAATATAGTAACCGATAAAAAAAGGCGTGAAACTCCATTAGAAGCCGAATTTGCAACGGAATACACTCAACAGTTTTACGCCCAAGGTCGTTCTCGGGCAAACGTGGCCTACCGCGGCGAAAAACTCGATTTTGACATTTTAGGCAACGCATCGTATGGAAAAACACGTGAAGAATTTTCCGAAAATGCCATAAACAACTTCAACGGCATTCAAACCATTATTGACCAGCAATCCAATGTTGCTGCCAAATACAACGGAAACACTCTCAGAACATCGGTTGATTACAATTTTAACGAAGAAAACACATTGTCGCTGTTGTATTATGTGAAAGAGAATAAATTGGACAGCGATATGAAATCGGATGCTGATTTCCGGTATCATACTGGAAAATCGAATTTGATTAACAGCTCAAACAACAAGAATGACAAAAACATTCTTCACAATGTGAACTTTAAAGGCGTATTTGGCGGTGCAAGCATCACTGCAGACTATGTTTCATATTACGATAATACCAAAACAAAATACAAAGATTTTGAATCAGATAGCATAACAACCGATTACCATTACAATTCGACAATGGACATCGACCAGTTGAAACTCTTGGCAAGCTACGATTGGGCGTTCAGCGAAGTTTGGCAGATGAGTGCCGGGGCACAATCCACAATGACCAATTCAGCCACCAAAGTGGGTTATCTCTACCCCAAAAATGGTGGGTATGAACTTGGTAGCGACAACTATGGCGACAATAAGCAGAAAGAACGCCGCATTTCAGTCTTTGCCGAAACATCAAACACGGTGTTCGACAGCATCCAATTCAGTTTTACATTGGAACTTGAGTATTTCAAATCGGATTACGACGAAAACGGCACTAAATCAACTTTGTGGGACGAATGGACAGTGTATCCCAGCATGTCGGTAATGTGGCCGCTCAAACGTGATATCATACAATTTTCCATATCCACATACAAAGAGTATCCTACATATTGGGCTCTAAATCCATACTTATACCAAGTGAATCCTTACACATTTGAAATTGGCAATCCACTGCTAAAACCTTCAACCTACTACGATTTCGATTTCTTATATATCATTAATAAACAATACACTATTAATGCATATACTTATTTTATGAAAGATTATTTCGCTCAATTGCCATACCAGAATGCCGAAGAATTGAGAAATTATAATCAGACAGTGAATTTTGATTATAGTTTATCCTGTGGCGTAGACGGCGAGTTTCCATTCAACATAGGTTTTTGGGAACCAACATTATCAGGAAGTTTATTTTATAACCGTAATAAGATGTCGGATTTTCATAATCTATCTTTCAACAGAGATAAATTTATGTTTTCCGTTTCCGCATACAACACATTCATCGTGTCAGAAAAAACGAATCTGAAATTCACTCTTAATGCCGAATATATGTCGAAAGGAATCCAGGGCATCTACGACTTGAGTGATGGATATAATCTTGAAATAGGTATGAAATGGGCTATTTTGAAAAACCTTATTTTCACAGCCAAATGGTCCGACATTTTTGAACGTTGGAACGGATTTCCCGCCACAACAAATTTCAACAATCAGCATTTGAAATGGGATCAAAAATCATTCAACAAATTCAACGCTTCGCTTGTTTGGCGCATTGGCGGATTCAAGGCCAAAGAAGTGGAAATGACTGACATTCAGAGAATGCAGAGATAAATGACACTCCATTTCCCGCTAATACTACAAGCCGACTCGAGCGATTGCGGCGTGGCGTGTCTTGCAATGATTGCACGCTACTATGGCGCAAACGTCGATTACGATGCGTTGAGGCAACGATGCCAAGTGTCGCGCATCGGCATCAGTATGTACACCATCAATGTTGAAGCTCAGAAATTGGGTTTTGATACCAATCCCGTGCAACTGTCGTTCAACACATTGCGCACCGATGTGCAACTGCCGTGCATAGCCTATTGGAATCGAGAGCATTTCGTAGTCGTTCGCCGAATCAGTAAGCGGAAAGTGCTGGTCGCCGACCCAGGGAAAGGGCTTCTCGCCTACTCTCACGCCGAATTTCAGAAATACTGGTGCTGCGATGGCGACGAGGGATTTGCCTTATTGTTAAATCCATTGAACATAAAAGTCGGTAGTGCCACACAGGGGGGAAAAAACGCAATACGGCAGCTTCTACAATACACCAAAAGCAAAAAACTCGATTTTACAAAAGCCGCCACACTGCTTTTGTTGGCAAGCTTGCTGCAATTGGCCATTCCGTTTCTGACGCAAGCAGTTGTCGATAAGGGCGTTGAGCAGAAAAATATTAGTATGCTAATAACCATTCTGCTGGCACAAGGCGGGCTGATAATCGGCCGTACAGTGACTGATTTCGGGCGGCAATGGCTCACGCTGAGAATCAGTGCCCACATTAATATTTCAATGATTTCGGACTTTATTGAAAAACTGCTGCATCTGCCTATACCGTTTTTTGAAAGCAAGAACACATCCGACATTATTCAGCGAATCTACGATTTCGACCGCATCGACAATTTCATAACTCAATACTCAATGTCATTCCTGTTTGCCATTGTATCGTTTGTAGTATTTGGCGCTGTGTTGGCTGTCTATTCGTTTAAAGTGTTTGGTATTTTCCTGATAGGCAGCATATTATATTTATTTTGGATTCTACTTTTCGTCCGTCGCCGACGTGTTTTGGACAACACTCGGTTCGACCGAATGACAAAAACCCAATTAAACACTATTGAAATTGCTGAAGGCGCATCTGAAATTCGTCTGCGCGATGGTCAGACTTACTTCAAAGGCAAATGGCGTGATGCGCAAGAGCAAGTGTACGATGTCAATTTCAAGAGTCTCAGACTTGAACAGCACAGCGAGTTGGGCGCAACAGTGATAAACGAATCGAAAAACCTGTTCATTACGTTTGCCGTGGCATCGATGGTGATTAACGGCCAACTCACATTGGGAACGATGCTCGCCGTACAATACATTATCGGTCAGATGAATAGTCCGCTCGACCAGATGGTGAACTTTGTGAACCGTCTGCAAGACACCAAACTGAGCCTTGAACGCATTGCCGATATTACCGACAAGGCCGACGAGAACGAGAACGCCCCAATTCCAACACTCGAAAACGGCAACGAAGGAATCACGGTGCGCAACGTGTCGTTTGCATATAATTCTGCCCCAAACGATTTGGTACTCAATAATATCAACGTTCATATCCCGAAAGGGAAAATAACCGCCATTGTCGGCGCAAGCGGCAGCGGAAAATCGACACTTCTGAAACTGATTCTGCAATACTATAAGCCGCAGCAAGGCGGAATATTCATAAACGATGCTCAAAACGAGCCCCTGACGGCAGGCAAGTTCCGCCGATTAAGCGGTTGCGTGATGCAAGACGGCTACATTTTTTCAGACACCATCGCCCACAATATTGTGATGAACGAAAAAGATGAAGATATTAATTATGAACGGCTTGAATCCGCAGCAAGAGCAGCTTGCATTTTCGATTTTATCGAGTCGCTACCAATCGGATTTATGACAAAAATCGGTATGGCTGGAATTGAGTTGAGCAAAGGTCAGAAACAAAGGTTACTGATAGCCCGCGCAATCTACGCAAATCCCGATTATCTGTTTTTCGATGAAGCCACAAACTCGCTCGACACGGTGAACGAAAAACTGATAACCGACAATCTGCAAAGCATTTACAAAGGTCGCACGGTTCTTGTAATCGCGCACCGCTTAAGCACCGTCCGCAATGCCGACCAAATAATAGTTTTAGACAAAGGACAGGTTGCCGAAGTTGGCACACACGATGAGTTGATTGAACGAAAAGGCAATTATTACAATCTGATACGCAATCAGTTGGAATTAGAATCATAACACAAAACGCATTGATAACCGCTCGTATATTTTTCTGTATGCCGCAATTTATGTCAAGGCATTTTTATTTCTATTCTTATATTTGCGTTATAATAAATGTTTAATACACAAAAAACTGTTTGATATTTAGAGAAATAAAAAACAAATAGCATTTTTTTCGCATCGGTTCTCGTCCGTTAAAAACCGCCAATTTTTAAGCCAATGAGAATAGATGTCGATGGTTTGCGCCTTAAGGTGTGAACTATTCGCATTTATCCATTGGTGTGGTTGCTTGGCGGTTACCTTACGGACGGATAAATCCTGACGAATGGCAAACGCCTTTTTTTATGAGCATTCACATCGGGCATCGGATACAAGAAGAAATTAAAAATCAAGGACGTACAATAACGTGGTTCGCCCAACAGATATGCTGTACCCGCGAGAACGTTTATGATATTTTCAAACGCACAAACATCGATACTGAATTACTCTCGCGAATATCCAAAGTGTTAAATCATAATTTCTTTCAAGATTTGGCTGAAGACATAAGCTGCCAACAATCAGCTAAACAGCTATTGGCATAAAAACGGCTGAATGTTACGATAATAAAACATCCAGCCGTTAAGTTATTTGTCAAAGGGATTTAATCTTCTTTCAGTTTCCGATACTTAATGCGATGCGGCTCGATGTCGCCCAGACGTTTCTTCTTATTTTCCTCATACTCAGAGTATGAGCCTTCGAAGAAATAGACTTGCGAGTCGCCCTCGAACGCCAGAATGTGAGTGGCCACGCGGTCGAGAAACCAGCGGTCGTGCGAAATAACAACGGCGCAACCAGCAAAGTTCTCAAGGCCTTCCTCAAGTGCGCGCAAGGTGTTCACATCAATGTCGTTGCCTGGCTCGTCAAGCAGCAGCACGTTGGCCTCCGATTTGAGCGTGAGAGCCAGGTGCAGGCGGTTTCGCTCGCCACCTGAAAGCACTCCAGCCTTCTTCTCTTGGTCGGCACCAGAGAAGTTGAAACGCGACAGATAAGCCCTAACATTGACAAACCGCCCTCCAATTTTTATCTCGTCCAATCCATCGGAAACTATCTGATAGACAGTCTTTTCAGGGTCGATTTTGGCGTGCATCTGGTCGATATAGCCGAGTTTGACGGTCTCTCCTACCTTGAACTCGCCGCTGTCGGGTTTCTCAATGCCCATAATCAGGCGGAAAAGCGTGGTTTTGCCAGCGCCGTTCGGACCAATGACGCCGACAATGCCGTTTTGCGGCAGAACAAAATTCAAGTTCTCGTAGAGCAGTTTGTCACCGTATGCCTTGCTAACATTGTGTGCTTCAATAACATTCGTTCCCAAACGCGGTCCATTCGGAATGAAGATTTCGAGCGTCTGTTCCTTCTCTTTGGTGTCTTCGTTGAGCAGGCGGTCGTAAGCGTTCAAACGCGCTTTCTGCTTGGCTTGACGGGCTTTCGGGGCCATACGCACCCACTCCAACTCGCGCTCAAGAGTCTTGCGGCGGCGGCTCTCGGTCTTCTCTTCCATCTCCAAGCGCTTGGTCTTCTGCTCAAGCCACGACGAGTAGTTTCCTTTCCACGGAATGCCTTCGCCACGGTCGAGTTCGAGAATCCAACCTGCCACATTATCAAGGAAATAGCGGTCGTGAGTAACGGCAATAACCGTGCCTTTATATTGCTGCAAATGCGCTTCGAGCCACTGCACCGACTCGGCGTCAAGGTGGTTGGTTGGCTCGTCAAGCAGCAGAATGTCAGGCTCTTGCAGAAGCAATCGGCATAAAGCGACACGGCGGCGCTCACCACCCGAAAGGTTTTCAATCTTCCAATCGGCTGGCGGACAGCGCAATGCGTCCATCGCGCGCTCCAGGGTGCTGTCGAGTTCCCAACCGTTGTGCTGCTCAATCAGTTCGGTCAGTTCGCCCTGACGCTCAATGAGTTTGGTCATTTCATCGTCGCTCATCGGCTCGGCAAACTTCAGGTTCACTTCTTCGTACTCCTTCAGCAGTGCGACAACTTCGGCCGTACCTTCTTCAACCACTTCACGCACAGTCTTTTGCGGGTCGAGTTGCGGCTCCTGCTCCAGATAGCCGACTGAATAGCCTGGCGAGAAGACAACTTCGCCTTCGAAACTCTTGTCAACGCCTGCGATAATCTTCATCAGCGTCGATTTTCCCGCGCCGTTCAAGCCCAAAATGCCGATTTTGGCGCCGTAGAAAAACGACAAATAAATGTTGTTCAATATCTTTTTTTGCGGCGGAATGGTCTTGCCCACTCCCACCATCGAGAAAATAACTTTGTTGTCTTCTGCCATAATTATCTGATTTTTAAATTTATATCAAACTTTGAACCGACTCGGTAATTTTCTTTTTCACGTTGCTCCACTCAACATCGGCAAGCATTTTGGGCATAGGTTGTTCCTCTGCGTCTTCAAAATACACAAGGCTTTTCAAAACAAAGAAAAGTTGCCCATCTGGATATTTATCTGTATATAAATCAATCAATTCCTTTAATGAATATCGTTTTAGCAGAAAGAACAAATCGACAAAATCTTTTTTTGTTCCCCTGTTAGTTATGGCCGCCAGTTTCATCGCCGCAATATCATTAATTGCCGCTAACCGCAAACCATTTTCTTCTATCTGTGTATCAATCCATTTATACGGATAATTGACAATATCAACCTTTACTCCATCGATATTGAAAAACATCATTTTTTTGGTAGAACCAGACAATTGAACATCAGAGAAACACTCCAATAATTCAAGGGTATGATTTATGTCAACATCCACAGTACCAAACAAATCCAAATCGACGGATATACGGTGTCCCAATTGCAAAGCCAATGCCGTTCCGCCCACCAACCGCAGATTTTGAAATTCGGGGATAGTTTGTAGCCGTTTCAGTAAATCCAAGGTGCGCGCATCGATTGTTTCATAGTGTAGCATCGGAACTGTTCTTTTGGCGTTGACGAAATTGCAGAAACGAAAGCAAGCGAACGTGGGTCAAGCGAACGTAAATGTTTTGAAATCTCGAATATACGTTGTTTCCCATAATATGAGCACAGCAGATTCCAATCGGTTATCTGCCCCCGCTCCAAAACCCGCTGCACAACGTATGGGGCATTGATTTCCAAATCGATAGACTCGGCATCAACATCCCAAAATAGATTTTTTGAGAAATTCTGTATGACGTTTTTTCCGTTCATTTCAGCATAATTGCTACAAATGTAAACCATTTCGCGGTTGTTTTGTGTTTTTGATATTACAATAGCAAAAAAATCTGTGCGATTTCCGACCACATTGGTTTGGTGTTTGTTATTGTAAATGTTAGTTTTGCGCCAAAGAAATTGTGACAACAATGAAATTCAACATAAACTTCGGCAGTATCAGCAATTTAGGCAAGGTGAAGGAACACAACACCGACGCCGTTGTTGAGTTTCCGATTGCCGACGGACACGTTTTTGCAGTTTGCGACGGCCACGACGGCGTTGAGTTCGGCGGCGCACTGGCGGCAAAAATCACCACCGAAGAAATCAAACGCTACTTTTTCGACCGCTCGTACAGCAACCTGTCGAACGCTCTGACAAACGCTGTGTCGTATGCCAACTATTGCGTTTTCAATCAGGCAAATACGAATGAAAAATACAACGGCATCGGCTCAACTTTGGCCATCTTGATTGTCCAGAACGACGAAGCCTACTACGCATCGGCGGGCAACAGCCGAATCTACATCCACAAAGACGGCCAGATTGCCCAAATCACCCGCGACCACGTTGAGAACGGCGAAGTGAGCGTGCTGGTTGGCAAAGAGAAAAACATCAAATTCAGCGTCTGCAAGAACCCTATCCAACTCGACGGCAACGAGACATTCCTGCTCTGCTCCGACGGACTGACCAGCCAACTTTCTGACAACGAGATATTTGAAGTCTTGAACAACAGCGATATGTCGTCGGAAATGAAGACCGCCCGCCTGATTGAGTTGGCGAACAACGCTGGCGGCGCTGACAATGTTTCGGTACAAGTAATTGACTTTTCAAAAATGACAAAAAAGAAGGAACCGCAGGTGTCGATATGGCGCACAGTGGCCATTGTATCGTCGCTATTGCTCTTTATCATAGTGTTTTACGAGATTTATAAGCACAAGGTGAACGAAGGCGCGCCCGAGCGTCAGCCAATTGAGCAAACCGCCGCACCGACGCCAGCAAGCGAACCCGCAAAGCAAGAGCAAACGGCTGCTAATCAAACCGTTGAGCAACCGCAAGCCGCAAGCCAGGCCAACACTCAAGCCGAAAACAAAAACGCAAAGACTGCCGAGCCTGCTACAAAACAAGCCAAACCAGTGGACGACAACAAGATACACATTCACGTTGTTGAGAAGGGCCAAAACCTGTTCCGCATTGGGTTGCGCTACAATGTGCCGCTTGCAAAACTCGAAGAAATGAACGGCGAAGCCGCCACGCAACTAATTGTCGGTGCTCGGCTGAAAATCCCTGTAAAGGCCATTCACAAAATTGCCAACGGCGAGACCATTGAATCGATTGCCGCACGATACGGCAACCCCGCATCGGACATCATCAAAGCGAACCAACTCTCTGACGGCGAGCAACTTGAAGTGGGCGACGAACTGATTATTCCGCTGTCGAAGAAATAATAGAAGGATTGAAGGATTGACTGAATGAATAATTTCAACCTGTTAAACTTGTTAAACCTTTCAACCTTCACCGATTCACCAAAAAAATGACCATTTCTGAAACTGAAGAGATTCTGCCGCTGGTTGACGACCAGGGCAACGTGATTGGCAAAGCGCTGCGCAGCCAATGCCACTCCGACCGCACTCTGCTGCATCCTGTTGTGCATCTGCACGTTTTCAACCCGAAAGGCGAACTATATCTGCAAAAACGCGCCCTAACCAAACGAATCCAACCTGGCAAATGGGACACTGCCGTTGGCGGACACATTGCCTACGGCGAAGAAATTGCCGTCGCTCTGCGCCGCGAAGCCCGCGAAGAAATCGGCCTGACCGACTTTGAACCGATTGCAATCACAAGTTACAAATGGCAGTCGGCGGTTGAGAGCGAAATGATAAACGTCTTCGCAACCGTCACCGACAAGCCGCTCGTGAGCCGCAACGACGAGATTGACGACGCCCGCTTCTGGCCGCTCGACGAAATCCGCAACTCAATTGGCAAAGGCATAATGACGCCGAATTTTGAGAAAGAATTTGCGAATATCATTGATACTGAAGCGGTTCTTGAGAGAGTAATGGTAAAATAACTTTGATTAGGCAAAATCCTAATAAAAAAGCGAACCTTACGGCTCGCTTTTTTGGGTTTCGGTAATGATATTTATTCTTACTTATTCGGCAAGTGCATTAGAACGAATCCGCGAAATAAGTTTTTGGCCCTGAATTGTCAGTTGCTTATTAATTATGGTTTTATCATAACCAACTGCGGCAGGACATAAATCATCGATAAGGTTGTCAACATTTGTATATTTTGTTCCGTTATATAAATAATACACTTCTTCAGTTTCCTCATCAGAACAAACTTGCGCTTTTGACAAATCACATTTTTCCGTTTTATCAGCAATCTCACACAATTCTTCAACTTGCTCGCCACTTTCACCGTTGTTATCGCCGTTCTCTTCTCCGCTGTTTTCACCATTCTCTTCCTCGTTATTCTCACCATTGTTCTCCTCGGGGGTAGAAGGAGTAGCGCCAAATTCAGATTTCTTTTCGTTGAACAATGCTTTTGCTGATTCGTCCGTCATATTGGCAAGAGCCTTCGACGAATATGTTAACACGACATTGCCGCCATCGATACTGGCTGATTTGTAGATGCGGTCACCGTTTTCGTCTTTTGCGCGGCTCTCCGATTTGGCGTAAGCCTTTGCGTCATCGGCATTTTTGAACGCAACCACAACCGTACCCGATGCAAAACTGCCATCCTCGTTAAGATTGAAGTTGTAAGCCACACCGCGGCCCGCACTTGCATTAACATACAACATTGTGATCGAAGATGTGTCTTTCTTCCACGGCTCATCAGCGTTTTTGGTCAAATCCAAACGCGAGTTTTTGGCGGATGTGTTTGGTTTGGTTTCTTCAGGTTTGTTTTCCACTTTGTTTTTGTTGGCATCAGCGGCTTCTTTGGCTTTCGCGATGTCTGAATCTATTTCCGCTTTTTCTTCTTCATACATAGCTTTAACCATACCGTACGTCAGGCCTTCTAAATCATCAAACACACCTATTATGGTTTTGCCGTCTATTTCCAGTGTTGCATATTTTGCCAAATCGGTTGTATCTGCTTTCATATCATCATACATCTTTTGGGCATATTCTTCCTTGCTACAAGTGATAACAACCTTCCACGAAACGATTAGCAACGAATCTTTTACAACATCGGCAGTTTCCGGTTTTGCCTCGCCCGTGCTATCCGCCAGAGCGGGTTCATCAGCCGTAAACGTATATTTGAATATGTTTTGATATTCAACTTTAGCTTCCTCTGGGGCGATAAAATTATAAGTGACGGTGTACGACAATTCCACATCGTAATCATTCAAATCACTGATTTTCACGGTATATTTTGTACCGTCTTTATCTTCGATTACAACATTATCGTCGTTGTTGTTATCGTCTTCGCCATCGTCGCCTTTGCACGATGCGAAATTCAAAGCCACCGCAACCGCACTGGCTACCAGAAACATACTTTTGAAAATTCTTTTCATAGTCATAATATTTTACAACCAACAAAGATAACCACAATGATGAAAAAACGGAAGAATTATGGTAAACACTCATAAATCTTCCGTAATAATTGAAATATGATTGCCGAAACGGCCTACTTCTTCACAAACTCAACACGACGGTTACGGGCGCGGCCTTCATCGGTACTGTTGTCGGCCAATGGCGTTGTCTGACCTTTGCCAACGGCTGTCAGGCGGTCGGCACTGACGCCCAACTCGGTGAGCTTGGCCACAATGGCTTGGGCGCGCTGCTCGCTAAGCGTCTGATTGGCAGCGGCGTTGCCGGTTGCATCGGTATGGCCTTGTACTTCGAATTTCAAGTCGGGATTCTCCTGCATCAGCTTGACAATGCGGTTGATTTCGCCCATCGACTCGGGTTTGATAACCGATTTGCCAACATCGAAGGTGATGCCGTAGGTGATGAAACGTCCGTCGGTCATCATTCGGTCGTAGAGTGGCACTGCGCCTTTAGCTATGCGGACATTACGGATATAAGCGGGATACTCTTTTGCCGCATTGCCATAGCCAATACACAGCCAACTGTCTCTGCGATTGTAGTTTGGAATATTTACAACACGTTTCTCGTCAACATAAATTTTAACGGCACGCTTATTGACCGACATCGAAACGTGATGCCATTTGTTGTATCCGTAATTCTCGACATTCTGTTCTGTTGAAGCCCTGTCGCTATCAATTTTTTCCCAACGGCAAGAGAATTGGCGATACCTTTCATTATGCGTAAACGCCCATTCACTGACAAAATTGTCAAAAGAAAAAGCAAGATTATCGTCTCCAAGCCAAGTACTTCCGCTTTTGCATAATTTGTATTCTATATAGCCATAATCCTGTCCATCGCTCTCATAATTGTCGTAATAATCGAACTCAACCGTATATGTTTCACCCAAATAATTGTCGGTTTTCATAAGCGGCTTGATATGGCAGCCTGAATACATTGCTATCACGTTTTCTCCGTTGACTTTAGCTATCTCACATTCGCCATCAACCAAATCCCACATCGACGGGAACTCGCCCAACTGCTCGCCTGCGAGTTGGTCGTAGAAAAAGCACTCATCGCCAGGCACAAAGTCGAACTTGTTCCATTCCGAGCCAGCTTTCATATTGGCATTAGCGCCATCGGCACGTTTCGCTCCGCAGTTGTTGCAGAATTTGCCGGTGTTGCCGTCGGTGCCGCACTGCGGGCATTTCCACGATGCATTGGCTTGTGCTTCAGGCTTTTTTGCGCCGCACTCGTTGCAGAACTTGCCAGTGTTGCCACCTGCGCCGCAACTCTCGCACGTCCAGCCGCCTGCATTGGTGGCCGGCATTTCTTCGCTCTGCTCCTGATATTCCTCATTAGCGTTGTTTTTCTTGGCGTTGCCGTCGAGAGCGTCGTAAACGGCATCCTCAACTTTCTCCTCAACCTTGCGTTCAACGGCACGTTCAGCTGCCCGCTTCGCCGCGTTGTTCAGGCGGTTCATATTGATTTGCGCGTCGGCGGCCACCGATGCGAAAACTACTCCAAATGCAATCAAAGCAAATTTTTTCATATCGAATTAATTTTATGTTTTATATTAAATATCAATCGTTTACCATCCTTCCGTAAGAAGTGCGAAATCGCAAGCATTCAGTGTTAAAATGTGCTTGTCGCGGTCCAAAGTGAGCGAAACCGTGTAATTGCCTTTCACGAATGTCGCGTGGCGACAGAATTTTTCGTCTTCGTTGTAACCGCTTTTCTTTGTGAATCCGGCCTTTTCAAGACGGGCGCAATACTTGTTGAATCCGTTGAGCGAGAAGCACGGGAACACATAATCGCGCAGCTCCCAGTGCGTGCCCGGCTTCTTGTTTGTGCCGTCGAAACTGTCGTCGGGGTCAAACTCCCAATAATCGGCCTGCGTGTTGTGGCAAACACCGGCTTCAAGTTTTCCTATCGGATAGCCTTCAACAGGCATCGGCACACCGTCGAACACGTCAACCGACTCCTTATTGTGCGGCACAAACGCAAGCTCGTACGAATATTCGCCATCGTGGCCTAACGATTTGCGGCAGGTCATATAGGCAAAATAGTCGTTGCCATACATCATCCACTTGTAGTCATAGCCTTTGTCCATCTCCTCCCTGCCGTACTTGTCGGGCCGGCGGGTGGGTGCGAATCCGTTCTTTTCAAGTTCCGTCAGCAGATAGTCCATCAGCTCAATTGACGCATAGCAGTCCATATTGTAATAGACGCAATGCGGTGTGTTTCTGTCAATTGCATACAATCCGTATTGGCGGTTTTCGGATAGCATTGCCGTCTCGTCGTATGGGCGGTAGCTCATCTGCAACTCGCGCAAAGCGATGTTTTCAGGTTTCTTTGGGAATGTTTTCGGCATCAGATAGTCGTCCCAATACTCTTGCAGCCCAAACGTACCCTCGGCACGGTAATACTCCCAACCGCCCATTGTATACTGAGTTTGCGGGTATTTGACAGGCGATTTTTTGATGTACTCCAACGACGCATCTTTTGATGTATGGCTGAAAGCCGGGTCGTTTTTCTGATTGAAATGCAGGGCGTCGATTCGGGCTTCTTCAGCCTCAATCTGCTTGAGTTGCGCTGCGGCGGCAGCATTCTGCTCGGCCTCGGCTTGATTGCGTGCGGCCTGCTCGGCGGCTTGTTTCTCCTGTGCGGTCATCTGCTTGGCGCCACATTCGGCACAGAAATTGCCCGTGTTGCCGCTGTGGTTGCACTTGTCGCACGTCCACGTTGATTTCGATGAGTTTGATTTCGATTTGTTGTTCGATGAGTTCTGCTGCTTCATCACACCTTGCGCGGCCTTTTGCAGCTTGTTAAGATTGATTTGGGCGTCGACCGCAACAGCAAGCATAATCGCCGCCACCGCCAATAGCATTTTCTTCATACTGCGTTTGTTTTTAAAGTTTTAACAAACATAGTGAAAATTTGTTAGTTACAATACTACGCGCACAGAATTTTAGGCCAATGCGTTGCCTATGTATTATCATCAGATTTCGGTTTCACTCCTCCACTCCCATTGCCTTCAGAATGGCCTTGTGGCAGACGGGGCAGAAAGTTTTTGGTGTGTTTGAGCGCATTATGCAGTCTTGGAACGGACTGTAGATGCCTTTGGTCTGATAGCCGCCACCCTCGAAAACACCAACTTTGCCCACATAGTCTTTGGTTCGCGGGGTGGGTACAGGCGTTTGGGCATCAAGCATCGATTTCCATTTCAAGTCGAAATCGATGAGCGTGGTTAGGTTCGGCTCCCACGGCTCACGCTGAAGGCTGTACATCTCCTCGTTGGCCTCGTCGGCGTAGAAATACTCATCAGCCAATCCTGCAAACGAATGGCCGAACTCGTGCACCATCACCCGCTGCGACAGCTCGTGGTCGGCGGTACCGGCACAATAGAAATTGTAGAACCCACCTCCACCATATTCGCTTGTGTTCACCAATATAATAATGTGCTCGTAAGGCACTGCGGCGGCAATATCGTGAACGGACTTCATATCGAACGTCGTCAGATAGCGGTCAACATCGAAAGTACTGAAAGTGAAGTTCATAGCCGTATTGCGGAAGATGCCTTGGTTTGGAATGTCAGTTCCACTCTCAACCGACGGCGACTCTACGGCATAGACATTAAAACGGTCTTTGTGACTGCTATATGGCTCAACTCCAGACATATAATCCCAAAAACGACTGACATCGGCGCGGAACTTATCCATTTGGTCGGCAGTGTAGCCCTCGGCCAAAAAGGCGATGTCGATTTTCGAGTTCACATCATCGCCACCTTGCACAACGGTGTAATTCAGTGGTTTAGCGCTTTCGCGACGAATGAATTTGCTTTTTGGATTGATGAAAAATTCCGAAATCAGAGAATTGCCGGGCTTGTCATAATTGGTGCGCTCAAGGCGGAAAAGCACTGTGCGGCGCGGCATTGGCACAAGGCTGACGTGGTAGAACGATGCCGTGGTTGTGAGTGCCTCGGGCGACTGCTGCCACTCGTTGAAAAGACTGCTGAAACCATTGCTGTAGAGCAATTTACCGCTAGCCGAATCGACAACCGAAATGCGATAATTTCCCAACTCGGCCGGTTCTGTGCTTACACGCTTCGGCCCGGCCCACTCACCTTGAGTTTTTAATTCCTTGAGCACAGCCGTCTCACCTTCACGATTGCCCACAAGCTCATAATCAACTCGCAAACATTCATCAGTAAAAAACTGGTGATAATCATCGCTTTGCGCCATCATCGGCTCGACCGAAAACGCAAAAGCGACAAGCAGACAAAGCTTTTTCATAATTGTGGATTTTTGCCCCCAGAATTTGAAAAAAATCGGCGGCGACCGAAAGAAGATTAGTTTTCGTCGACAATCAGATTGAACTCGAGATTCACGCGCTCCGAGTAAATTTCGCCGGCCTCAAGCATCTCCTCGTCGTCCTCTTTATAGTACCAATTGATGCAACACTTATTGCCAGAGCGGTTTATGGCCTCGAACTTCTTCATAATGTCGAGAAAAACCTTCGAACTTGAAGTGTTGAAATAAATCATCATAAAATTGACCTCAGTGCTGGCATTCGGCTCAATGGCGTATTCGTCAATCCAGTTCAGAATTGGTTTGTAGAATCCCAATGGATTTTCGGGCAGCGATTTACCTTTAAACATAAAGACATTGCTGTCCTTGTCGAGAACAACTTCTGGTGTCAGCTCACTACTTTCAATAATCAAAGGGGCAATAGCCATACCGATTATGTTTTAAAAAATGCTTGTAAATGTGTTGCCTTTCGGCGATGTGTTGATGCGACAAAGATAAATAAAAGCAATTATCTGGTGCTTTTTTTTGCTGAAAACATAAAATTTGTCGATAAAATGCCTCCGGAACTTTTGATTTATGACGATTTGACTACTGTTTGAGCCCGATGTTGCGGACAGAATTTCTTTTCGGTTCCCCGATTCACCGCCCTGATAGCTATCGGGAACACTGTTTTTCACAACGGATTTATTTTTAACTACAAAAAGCGCTAAAAGCGTGAGATTTTGTGGCAACCTAGGTTGCTTTTTTTACCACGGAAAGCACGGAAAGAAACGCAACCTGAAGGTTGCTTGGGGGGTATCTGCCTATAATGGACAGAACTTCGGTTTAGTTTTGATTCGTTTGGTTTGAGCAACAAAAGCCTCCGTTAGGTGGCTAAAATTCCGTGTTTTTCGTATGTTCCCTAGTTAAATAAAAAATCCCCAACCGCTTCCGGCCGGGGATTCTATCATACAAACTTGTTGTTCAACTATTTGCAAGCGCAACGCGGCTTCAGTTGCTTGAAGAAGTCGTTGCCTTTGTCATCGACGAGAATGAAGGCTGGGAAATCCTCAACCTCAATCTTCCAAATGGCTTCCATTCCGAGTTCGGGGTACTCAACGCACTCAATGCTCTTAATGTTGTTCTGCGCCAAAATGGCAGCAGGGCCGCCGATTGAGCCAAGATAGAAGCCGCCGTGCTTCTGGCAGGCGTCGGTGACGCACTGGGCGCGGTTGCCTTTGGCAAGCATTATCAGGCTGCCGCCGTGGTCTTGGAACTCGTCAACGTAGGGGTCCATACGGCCTGCTGTGGTTGGGCCCATCGAGCCGCAAGCCATACCTGCTGGTGTCTTGGCTGGACCTGCGTAGTAAATCGGGTGGTCCTTAATGTACTGCGGAAGGTCCTCGCCTGCATCCAAGCGGGCTTTGAGTTTGGCGTGGGCAATGTCGCGGCCGACAATGATTGTTCCGTTAAGGCTCAAACGTGTGGCCACAGGATATTTCGACAGTTCTTTCAGAATGTTGGCCATCGGCTGGTTAAGGTTGATTTTCACTGCATCGCCCTCGCCTGCCTGACGCAATTCGGCTGGAATCAGGCTGCCTGGATTGTCGTCCATCTTCTCAATCCAAATACCCTGCTCGTTGATTTTGCACTTAATGTTGCGGTCGGCCGAGCAACTGACGCCAAGGCCGATTGGGCAACTGGCGCCGTGTCGCGGCAAGCGGATAATGCGCACGTCGTGAGCCATATATTTGCCGCCGAACTGCGCTCCAAGGCCGATATTGTGGGCCTCGCGCAGCACTTCCTTCTCAAGTTCGACATCGCGGAAAGCGCGACCGTACTCGTTGCCCGTGGTGGGCAGGCTGTCGTAGTAGTGAGTGGAAGCGAGTTTGACGGTGAGAAGGTTCTTCTCGGCCGACGTTCCGCCAATCACAAAGGCGATATGGTACGGCGGGCAGGCTGCGGTGCCAAGTGTTTTCATCTTCTCGACAAGGAACGGAACCAATGTGTCGTGGTTCTGGATTCGGGCCTTGGTCTCCTGATAGAGATAGGTTTTGTTGGCCGAGCCGCCGCCCTTGGTGACGCACAGGAAGCGGTACTCCATACCCTCGGTGGCCTCAATGTCGATTTGGGCTGGCAGGTTGCATTTGGTGTTCACCTCGTCGAACATTGTGAGCGGCGCGTTCTGCGAGTAGCGCAGATTCTCCTCGGTGTAGGTCTTGAAGACGCCGAGCGAAAGTGCCTCCTCGTCGCAGAAGCCTGTCCACACCTGCTGTCCCTTCTCGCCGTGGATAATGGCCGTGCCCGTGTCCTGGCAAAGCGGGAGTTGCCCTTTGGCGGCCACCTCGGCGTTGCGCAGGAATGTGAGCGCCACATACTTGTCGTTTTCCGAAGCCTCGGGGTCGCTTAAGATTTTGGCCACCTGCTCGTTGTGCGAGCGGCGAAGCATAAACGAAACGTCGCGGAAGGCGGCATTCGCCATAGCCGTCAGGCCCTCTTTTTGCACTTTCAGGATTTTGTGTCCCTCAAACTCTCCCACCGACACGTAGTCTTTTGTCAGCAAGTAGTATTCTGTTGTGTCCTCGCCGAGCGGGAACATTGGTTGGTAATGAAACTCTGCCATTGCTAATGTTTTAAATTTTATTGATATTCAGATAGATATAATTCAAATAAATTGCCGCGCAAAGCGTTTCGGCATTTGCCAAAGGTACGAATAATGATTTACGAATTGTCGGTTTGTGGTGAATTTATCGCACAGACACGATATTTATCGGGAACGCAGATGACACTGATTGAACGGATTTATGGGATTTTCGCACTGATTACACAGAACACACAGGTAGAGACGCAATGCATTGCATCTCTACAAACCGCACGTTTTTTAACAATTTGCGCGAAAACAATGTAGGGGCAAAAAAATGCTTCGCCCCTACACGTTTACAATTCTTTCAGAATTTCCAGAAACTCTGTTTTGGTGTATGCTCCGTCAACCTTTCTATTGTTGTAAACCAAACAATAACGATATTTGTTACCAGCCTTGCTAGCCCACAAATTGCCTAATTTGATTTTCTTTTCAGCATCAAGGTGGTCGCCTTTGGTTTCGAGAAGCACAATCTTCCCTTTCTTTGTTTTAATAATGAAATCGGGATAATGGTTGATAAATCCATTGATACAGAACCCCTTTCCTCGTTCAAGATTGCGAGTCCAAAACTCCACATTCTCAAGATTGGCGACATCGTTAATCACTTCGCGTTCAAAACCATCGGTGTCGCCTTCCTTCTCGTATAGCGATTTGGGCAAACCCGAAATTGTTTTGTTCGGCACTATCTCTGACGGCAACTGATAGGAATCTTCTGCGAAAATCTGGTCTTTGTCCACCATATTATAAAACTGACATTCTTTATATTCGTCGCCCAACTGTTTGATTTTCTGTTTAATTTTATCGGCATACGAATATTCGTGATTCATCAAATCAGTAAACTGCTCATCGGTAAAACGCTCAAGAACGTGACTGATATACAGGTCAATTTCCTTATCGTTAATGGGATACATTTTGCCGATTATGTTTTTCAAACGATACGTGCAGTTTTTTACGCGGTCTTTTTTGCGGTTTGGGTCGAGAATGTAGTTCACAATTGTTTCGTGAACTTCGCCCTCGATTTTCAGATAAGTTGGCTTGTATTCGTTGTTTTCGTCCAAATCGACGCGGTACATTGACGATTCCACACTGGCAAAATTGATTGTGGAATCAGCGTTACCCAACTTAAAGTCGCGCAGCAGTTCCTCTGATTCAAAAATCGCTTTCTCGTGCAGTTCAACAAACAAAGTGTTTGTCAGTTCTTCTGATTTGGCGTCACTCATAAACTGCGGTAGTTTCAGCGATTTAGCCGACTCGCTGAACACTTCTTTCATCTTATACTTTTTCACTTGATTGCCCAATTCTGTTGGTATGTTAAACTTTGTATCACCACTATTCTCAATATTTTGCTGTTTTTCCTTTTCTTCCTCCTGCTTCACACGCTTTTCAATTTCATCAACATCCGAATTGCCTTTCTTTACTGGTTCGGCGGCTGCGGCTGTCTGATTATCGTTTGTTTCCGATTGCGGTGTAAATTCAATTTTTGTTGAATCAAGTTCGTCTGGTTCGCTAGTTTCAGGCTTTTCATCGGTTGTTTTTGGTGCAAACAAATCACCTTCAACTGGATGTGTTTTTGGCGTTTCAGCCTTCGGTTTTTCGGGTTCGGCAATTTTGTAGTCGTTGTCGCTGAAACCTGCACGGTTCAAGCCTTTTACAATATTGTCGAGCGTGTCCAAGAATTTTGGCGACGAAGTGAGCACATAACTCATATTGAGCATTCCGTTCTTGTTTCGGCGCACCCACGGCATTCGCAGCACACGCCCCAAAATTTGCTCCACATCAACCGACGAACTACGGTCGGCAAGCGACGCCAGAATATAGGCAAACGGGCAGTCCCAACCTTCTTTCAGGGCATTGACGGTTACGATATAGCGCACTTTGCAATCGGGCGAGAGCAAATCCTCGTTCTTTATCTCGTCGTGGTCGGCGGTTTTTATTCTTATTTGCTCTTCGGGAATCTTCAGGTCGAGCAATGTTTTCTTGATTTTCTCGTATGTGGTGTTCTCCTCACCCGTTCGCGGCTGCGCCTGGAACAGCACAATCGGACGTATATATTTACCGCTTTCTTTTTCCGCTTTCTTTGCTTCGTTTTCCAACCTACGCTGCAACTCCAACGCCGACGAAATCACATCGTTACGACTTTGGTGGTTATACACAATCACTGGCAGTTTCACCATATTCTCCTTTTTCAGTTCGAAAGCGTTGGTGAAACTGATAATGTTGCTGTTTTTGCGCGGTGTGGCTGTCAGGTCAAGAATGAACGACGGATTGAGATTTTTCAGCATCTCCACACTCAAATCGCTTTCAGCATTATGGCTCTCATCGACCACCACAACAGGATTCAAGGCTTGCAGCACACGCATCAGTTGCAAGTCGGGGTCGCCATTCTCGTCTTTGCCCACAATCTGCTCAAACGTCTGCAAATGGCCGTTTTCCTGATACACCTTGCGGTCTTCCTTGTTTCTGGCTCGCAAACTATCGAAACTCATAACCAAAATACAAAGATTCTCTCTGACCGTTGATAGCGAGAATCCTGCGCCCTGCAAGGCCTGCTCCTTGCTGAAAACTTCGACTCGGCTGGCAAAATCGGCGTTAATGCGCTGACGGTATGGGTGCTCTGGATTGCAGAGATTGCGCAGCGTCTGGTCCTTGATGGTTATTGACGGCACAAGCCAAACTACAGTACGGAAACGGCTCTCATCGAACTCGCGGAAAATTGTGCCCAACGCCGCTGAAGCGATGAACGTTTTGCCACCGCCTGTTGGCACTTTAATGCAAACGTGCGGTGCTGCTCCCGTAAGATTTTTGTACGGTTCAATCGCCTCGCCTGGGAACGGCGTCAGCGGTGTGCGCGGATGATTAAACCAAAAATCATTATACGCATCGGCGGACTTTTTCTTCTCCTGCACGCATTGCATAAAGCGTTGCAAATCGGCCAATATCTGTTGTTGAAAAGGTTTCAGTTCCATAGATTATATTTTTTTAATGTCGCGCGGTATCTTATTGAAAATAATATGGTTGAGTTGCATAAACTCGTCAGAAAGCAAACAATTGTCGGCGTAAATGACATATTGCTCCGCCTTTTCGGTTATGCCATTCAGAAATGTTTTGTCGAGCGTGGTTATTTTGTCTGGTTCGTAATAGAAATAATACGCCGTGCCGTTGTGGTTGCCCAACAAATACTGTAGGGACGCACCGCGCGCGTCCGTTACATTGTTGGCGGACGTGTATGGCACCCGCGTTTCGGTGTACCAAACATATTCGCGCAGTTTTTCGGTGCCAACCGATTCGTTCAGATAACTATCTTCGTTAAAAATTGGTTCGCCCAATTCATAATATGAGAAACTACCACCTATTCCTTTTATTGCGGTTTTACCATCTCCATAACCATTGATAACACATTTAATTCTCTTTGCTGTAATGTTTTCTGAAAAATCACCCATTTCTACAAGAATAAACTTGCGATTACCACCCTTTTGATTGTTGAGATTTAAAACAGCGTGGGCTGTAGTGCCAGAGCCAGCAAAACTGTCAAGAATAATAGAATCATCGTCCGAATAAATCGACAATAAAAACTCTATTAACGTACAAGGTTTTGGGTAACTGAATGTTATTTCCATACTCTCCAACATATACTTATTGGTTTCCGTCGTACCCATATTCTCAAGCACCGTTTGGATATAATGCGTTTCTCGACCGTCCCTTCGGTAATATACGACACCATTTTTTGATAAGAAAAAACGAAGTTTACTTTCTTTATCGTCCAATGGATTAAATTCATTCTCAATGAATTTGTTAAGTTTTGCATTATTCATCCAACCAGAATACACGCGGCAGTCTTGAACTAATTGACCATTTTGGACAATCATATCATCTAATCGCGCAGGATAAGAAATATTGAGTTTTTTTGTGATATCCCTTGTGATATAGCCATCTTTGGCAACTGCGTTCATTAAATCTTCTATACAATTATGCTTTGGTAGATTTAAATCACTCACTTCACAAGGAAAACCCTTTTTCAAAGTAACTATTGACGGTGGATTTTTCGCACCATTTTTTGTTATTGAGTTTTCTGCGTAATTATTTAATATTTTGGAAGATTCATCTATTGTTGGGTCTACAATATGATTTTCTTTCAAATATGTTTTGTCTTTTGCATAACACAAAACATATTCGTGAACTGATGTTATATCATCTTGATTATCAGAATGCCCCTCATTATGCCAAATAAATTGTGCCACAAAATTTCTTTCTCCAAATATGTCATCGCATATCAATCTTAAATTGTGCTGTTCAATATCATCGATACTTATGAATATTGCTCCGTCCTTTGACAGCATTTTTTGCAACAATTTTAATCGTGGATACATCATACACAACCATTTATCGTGGCAAGAAAGGTCTTCAAACTTATTTCCTACGACCTGCCCCAACCAACGACGCATTCTTGGTGAATCCACATTGTCATAATAAATCCAGCCTCCATTTTCAGGTGAAGCACCCGTGTTATATGGTGGATCTATGTAAATGCATTTTATACGGCCTTCATATTCAGGCAGTAAGGCCTTTAGGGCTTCAAGGTTGTCGCCGTGAATTATTTTGTTTTCGGAATCATCACCGCCAAACGTGTACTTTTTGTCTAACGTGCGGAACGGTACCTGGTTGTGGTGGTTCACAACCGCTTCTTTTCCAATCCAGTTTAGTGTGGGCATCGCTTTGAAATTTGTAATTACTAATTTGAAATTTCGCCTATGCCCTTACTTCGCTTATGTCTAACAATGAAAAAGCGTGAACCGCTCGTTGTTTGCTTATTAGAAGTGAGTGGCTCTGGTAAACCGCGGTAATAAGCACGAAACGGCTCACGCCCAAAGGCGTGAACCTCTCGCTTACTTATTCTCCCGATAAAAAATTTACCAGATTTTCTCACTTCGAGAATAAGAGCGTAAGACTCTTAATATTAATATGTTATGTTATCCTATTCTGTTTTTACGTCACTCAATAATGTTTAAACGTTTTATACAAATCAAATCCGCCCCAAAAGCCTTGGTTCGGACTTGCACAAACTTACAAAAGATTCATAATCGAAAACGAGTGAAAGAAAAAATCTGTGTATTCCGTGTCCCCGATACCCATCGGGGCTGTGCGAAAAAATCCCATATCGCAGCATTCCAAATCAAAGAATAGCCCGCAAACGCCGCTTTTTCCTATATTTGCGCTCGTAAAAACTAACGACAATATGCCGAAGACGCACAAGCAAAACATTATATATCAACTGTTCAGATGTTATCTGCGACTCATTCACGACAGGCTTTTCTACAAGCGCGTGCACCGCATCGGGCTTGAAAATATGCCCGCCGAAGGGGTGCCGCTCATTGTGACATCGAACCACCAAAACTGCCTCAACGACCCGCTGGGACTGATTTTCTGCTTCCGCGACCGCAAGCCGCACATTCTGGCCCGTGCCGATGTGATTGAATACAACTGCTTGACACGCAAATTCTTACGCAGCATCGGGTTGCTGCCAACCTTCCGCCTCAATTTCGACGGCGAAGAAGCGCTTGCGCGGAACAACAGCACCTTCAGCGAGTCGGAAACATCGCTAATCGACGGCAACACCATTATAATGTTCCCCGAAGGCGTGCATCAGGACAAGCGCTGGCTTGGGCCGTTCTCGTCGGGCTACACCAAAATGGCGTTCGAAGCCGCGCAGATGGACGATTTCCAAACCGAAGTGTTCATTCTGCCCTGCTGTAACCACTATTCCGACTACTATGGCATTCAAAATGAATTGATTATAAAAATCGGCAAGCCCGTTTCCATTGCACCTTTCTATGAGTTGTACAAGACCAAGCCCCGCACCGCACAACGCGAAGTGAGTGCATTGGTATTCAGTCAGATAGAAAGTATGATGCTGGATATTACCGATTTGGACAACTACGAAGCCATCGATTTTCTGCGCGGCATCTACGGACGACGGTTTGCTGCAGCCAACAACTTGAATCCCAACCATTTCCCCGACCAATTGGAAGCCGACAAAATGCTTGTGGCACAACTCGACTCTCTGAAAGCCGAGAAGCCCGATGCTGTTGCCAGCATCTATAGCAAAGCGTTGGAATACAAACAGATGCTAACCAACAGCCGCATCACCGACCTTGAAGTTGCGCGCAACGCAAGCGGCGCACAAACATTGGCTAACGTGCTGTCGCTGACAATCCTAGCCCCCGCCTGGATTGTGAGCCTCTGCCCCAACCTGCTTATCTACATTCTGCCCAACATATTCATCAACCGCCTGAAAGACAAGATGTTCGAAGGCACAATCCGCTACACGGTATGGGTTCTGCTCACAATTCCGCTCTTCTACACGCTGACATTCGTGCTCTTATTTTGGTTGGCAAACATCTGGGCAGCAATCATTTACACCTGTATGCTTCCTGCACTGGGCATCTTTGCGTGGAACTACTGGCAATTCCTGAAACGCACCTGCCGAATGGTCCGCTTTCGCCGAATCAAGGCCGATAAACGGCAAGAAATCAGCAATTTGCGCAAAGAGATTATCAACTCGCTAAATGAACAACTAACAATTAATAATTAATAATTAACAATGAAGGCTGAATGCGAAGAGATATTTCTCTAACCGATTCAATCCGATTTTAACCGATAACTTATTCTGATTGAATCTGATAAAATCGGTTAGAAACAATTTAATCTGCGTTCAATCATAAATCAAAAATCAATAATGAAAAAGATAGGTTTAGTAGGCGGCACAGGCCCCGAATCGACACTAATGTATTACAAGGAACTGAACCAACGCATCGACAGGCTGACGGGCGGCAAAGCAATGCCAGACATCGCCATCGAGAGCGTTAACTTCCATCGTTTTTGGGGATATGTTACTGACAATGAGTTAGATTTGCTGACCGATTATCTGGTTGAGAAAATCGATTGTCTGGCACGGTCTGGCGCCGAAGTGGTGTCGCTCACCTGCGCCACGGGCCACATTGTGATTGACCGCATCAGGCAGAAAACCAACACGCCGTTGGTGTCGGTTCCCGAAGCGGTGTGCGACGCGGCCGCAGCCAAAGGCTACCGCAAAGTGGGGCTGATTGGCACCATCTTTACAATGGAAAAAGACTATATGAAGAAGCCGTTTGCCAACGCAGGCATCGATGTAGTGATTCCCCAAAAGGCTGAGCGCCAACTAATTGCGGAACGCATCTACCGAGAATTGGAAAACGGCATTGTGAAAGAGAGCACGCTGCGCGAGTTTCAGCAGATAATTGAGCGGATGCGCACCAACGACGGCATTGAAGCCATAATTCTTGGCTGCACCGAACTGCCGTTGCTCTTGAACAACAGCAACAGCCCCGTCCCCTGCCTCGACAGCGTGGATATTCACATTGAAAGGCTGATTGAAATGGCGATGAAGGATTGAAGGATTGAATAAGACTACGGACAAGATTGGTGAATCGGTGTCCCGATAGCTATCGGGATGGTGAATCGGTTGTTTCGGCAATTCGGACGCGATGAATCGCGTCCCTACAACACCCAACACCTAGTGCCTAATGCCTAGTGCCTAATAATACCTACCTCACAAAAATCGTCCGCCCGACGCGCAGCACGGTTGTCGGCTTGATGCCGTTGAGTTTGCACAGGATGCTGACGGTGGTGCCGTTCTTGTGCGCAATGCCACTCAATGTGTCGCCCGACTTGATTTTATAGGTCTTGTGCTGCGACTCGGCCAGCGACTGCTCATCGGTCAGGCCATAGTGTGAGTAGATGCTGAAATAGTGCTTCTTGATGGTGTAGAGCGTGTCGCGCAAAGCGCCAGTCTGGAAATCGACAAGCCGCTCAGGGTCAAACGATTGGCCGTGGTAGCGCACTTCGAAATGCAAGTGCGAGCCCGTGCTTCGGCCAGTGTTGCCGCCTTTGCCGATAATCTCGCCAGCCTTCACCAGTTCGCCAACCTGCACATTCCGCGCCGAAAGGTGGGCGTAGTAAGTCTCAAGTCCGTTGGCGTGACGCAGCACAATCAGGTTGCCGTATCCGCCCGTGCGCTTGGTGTATTCCGACACACGCACCTTGCCGTCGAAAGCGGCGCGCACAGGGTCGCCAACCTCAAGTTTGATGTCAGTGCCGTTGTGGTTACGCCCCTTGCGAAAACTATATTTTGATGTGATTCGGCCCGTGACTGGCGCACAAAAAGCGTGCGTCGAATCGACCAGCATCAAATCAATCTCGTCAGGTAAATCGCTCAATGACACTTCTTTATACGAGTGGATATTGTTGTTCCAGAAGAGCGTGTCCATATCGGTGTCGTCAATCACGGGGCGGCCCATATCCACATAGTCCCACGTCTTGTTGTTGTAGAGCACAATCTTCACAAACTTGTCGTCGGTGTCAACCGTATCGATGGCCTCAGGCAGGAAATTAGGAATCTGCTGCTCATCAGGGCCGATGCCTTCTTCGTCCTGCTCATCGGCAACAAATTCATCATCAGGTTCTTGCGCCATCGCGACACCCATCGCCGACAGGCAAGCCAATATTAAAAGCAACTTTTTCAAAATCATACCGTTTTTCGATTGCGGCAAATATCCAAAAATGTCGATAGCCGCAAACCGCGCCCAACAAATAGAAATTAACCGGGTTGCTAACAATATCGACCGTCCAACTTCCGCGATTTTGGAATATTTTTGCGGTATGAACAGTTTGGAATCGAAAGTTGTAACCGCCACCAAATGGTCTGCGTTGACCGAAATCGCCTCAAAGCTGATTTCGCCCATCTCGACAATGATTTTGGCGCGCCTGCTCACGCCCGAAGCCTACGGCGCCGTGGCTACAACCACGATTATAATCTCATTTGCGGAAATGCTTACTGATGCGGGATTTCAACGCTATTTGATTCAGCACGACTTTGACAATGACGATGACAAATACAAATGCGCTGACACAGCTTTTTGGTTAAACCTAACATTAGGCGTATTTGCCTGGTTGATAATTGTTCTGTTCAGACACCCGTTAGCTCAATTGGTCGGTAGTCCCGAATTAGGCAACGCCATTGCCATTGCTTGCTCAATAATTCCAATAACAGCATTTTCAAGCATTCAAGCGGGCTTTTTCAAACGCGACCTTAATTTCAAACCTCTTTTTAAGGCAAGATTGATTGTAATGTTCATTCCTTTTTGCATTACCATTCCTTTAGCATTATGTTTACGCAACTATTGGGCTCTTATAGCAGGTTCCATTGCTCATAAAATAGTCTACGCCTTTGTACTCACAATTAACTCAAAATGGAAACCTTCGTTACGGTTCAGTTTTCTCAAAACGAAAGAGATGACAAGTTTCTGGCTTTGGACATCTGCAGGAAGGATAATCACATATATGACCAATTACATTGATTTGTTCCTTATCAGCAGCAAATTTGACCAGCACCTTCTTGGTATATATAGAACTTCAATGCAAACTTCAACACATATTATAGCCTTAATATCTTCAATTGTTGTCCCCGTTTTGCTACCTACATACTCAAAGACACAAAACGACTTCAAAAAACTTCGAAACATCATATTAAATGTTCAAAAGCATTTAGGGATACTTTTGTTACCAATTGGGCTTGGAATATTCTTATACAGCGATTTGATAACAAACATTTTATTAGGCGGCCAATGGCACGAAGCCGCGCCAATTATTGGCATTTGGGGGCTAATGCACGCGTTCACGTTGCTATTAAGCCGGAATTACACTAATGCATTCATAGCCATCGGAAAGCCCAAGATTCCTGTCATCGTACAAGCTATTTATGCAGCAATTCTTATTCCTACCATTATCCTATCTGCCGACATAAGTTTTAACTGTGTCTATATAACTCGCTCATTTATGCGAATCTGGCATATTGCGCTCAATATGCTTTTCATATTCATAACCATCAGATTATCAATATTTAAAACATTAAGAAATCTGATACCCGAATTTATAGGTTGCCTTGTATTTTTTATAATATCGACATTGCTTTCTTTAATTAGCGAATCGCCTTATTGGCAACTTATCTCAATAATAATATGTGCAATCACATATTTTTCAATTATTTTTCTATTCAAAAAAGAGAAAATCATTATATATCAAGCAATAAAACACATAAAGAATCTATTAAAACCTTTAAGCGTATCTAAATGAAAGTCTGCATTGTAACAGCATATAATAACTTAAATAGTGGAAGCTATTGGCAAGCATTTGCATTAGGTTATATACTAAAAAATGCAGGTTGTGAGGTGTATTACTATAAATGTCCATCAAAAGGGGCAAAATCATCTCTTAGAGAGACTATTAAGAATATTTGGAAAAAACTACATGGTTTAGAGTTTGCGGAAGCAATTGACTACATAAAAAAGATTGTTCTATTTAGAATGTCGAAAGGATTTTTTACCATTGTAAATCCTTCAGGGAAAAAATTCAATGAGATTAATTGTTTTATACTTGGAAGTGATACCATTTGGAACCTAGACTCCGAGTATTACAAGCATAATAAACCTATCTTTTGGGGTGATTTTTTTATTGGGAAAAAAATAATCAGTTACGCCGGTTCCATAGCCAATACAAATACCGAATTGCTATTGAACAACCAAGAATTCTCAAAAAGCATTAATCAATGGGCGGCCATTTCGGTAAGAGATAGATTCACACAAGATGCCTTTTCTCGATTAACAAAAAAAACCGTTTCCCTAAATTGTGACCCATCTTTGCTATTACAAGAATGTCATTACAAAAAATTTTGCCAACCACAACCTGGCAATTACATATTTATATACCTATTCAAGCCATTGAGCAATAAGCAAAATGAGAACATTCGGAAATTTGCAGATGACAACAACCTCAAAGTGATTTGTGGTGCCCAAAGAAAAACGTTTGAACTATCCGATAAACATATAATCAATAGTCCAAACAATTTCATAAGGTATATGCTAGGTGCAAAATATGTTATTACGGATACATATCACGGAACTTTATTCTCTACAAATTTTAATAAACAATTTGTGACCATAAACAGGAATTTGAAAAAAGCAAATGATTATCTCTCTTTTCTTGACCTAACGAATAGAATTATAAACACTGAAACAAATATATCGGAAGTAATAATAACGCCCATCAACTACACACAAATAAATCAGACAATTAATAAAATCAGACACGACTCTTTATCTTTTCTAAAAAACAATTTATCGACAAATTAAAATTTACATATTTGCCCAAACGATGCGTATTATAAACGAGACTTATGAGAATTGCCATTCATCACCGTTCCGACTCATACAGCGAACAATGGATTGAATTTTGCCAAAAACATAATATTCAATACAAAATTGTTGACGCATATGCCAATAATATTTTAGAGCAGGTCGCTGATTGTGATGCGTTTATGTGGCACCATCATTTTCATCAATATAAAGATTGTTTGTTTGCCAAACAGTTAATGTACGTGATTGAGACGCAATTAGGTAAATTCACCTACCCGAACTATAACACCTGTTGGCACTACGATGACAAGATGGGGCAGAAATATCTGCTTGAAGCCATTGGCGCACCGTATGTTCCCACTCATATTTTCTACACACAGAAGGAAGCTCTGGAATGGATACAGCAAACAACATTCCCTATAGTTTTCAAATTGCGCAGTGGCGCAAGCTCGGAAAACGTTCGGCTTGTAAAAAACACCAAACAAGCAAAATGGCTTATCAAGCAATCATTTGGGACAGGATTCGAACAATACAATAGAATCAACGGTTTTAAAACACAATGGTCGAAATACAAAAACGGACACAGTTCTTTCCCTGACTTATTAAGAAGCATAAAAAGGATATTTGTTTCCACAGAATTCTCAAAATTACATTCTAAAGAAATTGGTTATGTCTATTTTCAAGATTTCATACCAAATAACAAATTCGACATCCGGGTACTTGTAATTGGCAACCGTGCTGTAGCAAAAAAAAGGATGAACCGAGAGAATGACTTTCGCGCGTCCGGAAGTGGAAGGCTAATTTTTGACAAGGAACAAATTGACATAAAAACAGTTGAAACCGCATTTGAAATCAATCGGAAGCTTAAAATGCAAAGTGTTGCTTATGATTTTCTATTAAGCCCAAACGGCAAACCAGTTCTGACCGAAATAAGTTATTGCTGCGGCATTAAGTCAAACAAGGATTTCCCCGGCTACTGGACTGATGATATGCAATGGCACGAATGCGATAATATCAACTTTTGTGATTGGATTATTGAAAACGTTGTTGCTGAAATAGGTCAAAAATGAAAATACTTTTCTTCATACACGGACTTTATGGCGGTGGTGCAGAACGAGTAGCATCAATATTACTTAATCATTTTTGTGAGAATCATGAAACATACGTTGCTGTAACCAACTTCAAAGCACCGTTCTACCCTATCGACAATCGTGTTCAAATAATTGACGACCGTATAAAATGCAAGATGAAAGGTGCATCTCGGATTCCCCGTTTCGTTAAAATGGCTCATACAATCAAGAAAATACAACCTGACATTATTATATCGTTCCTTGTAACAGGGAATAACAGAGCCTTGACCGCCAATCTATTTTGCAAAAAAAAGATAATAGTTTCAGAACGGATTGCCTTATCACACGAGTCCTCATTAATACAGCGAATTTTGCGAAAAATACTATACCCAACAGCCGACAAAATTGTTTTTGTAACTGCAGAAGATTGTGTTTCTTTTGGACTACCTCAAAAAAGCCTTACAATTTACAATCCCACTTTACTTGATTTTTACCCAGATTACGACAATCGACAAAAAAGCATCATCACAATAGGCCCCAAAAAACGCTGGCACCAAAAAGGGTTTGACCTATTAATAAAAGCATGGAGCAAAATTTCCCAACAAAATCCCGATTGGAATTTAGATATTTTGGGAAGAATTACCGATACGGATTTTCCTGAAGACTGCATCAATGAGAAAGTATCAAATGTATCTTGGTTGGATTGGTCGGCAAATGTCTCTGAAATACTGAGAACAAAAAGCATTTTTATATTGGCATCAAGATACGAAGGATGTCCAAACAGTCTGATTGAAGCAATGAGCCAAGGGTGCGCCTGTATTGGAACCAATTGCGATGGCGGCATAAAAGAAATAATAACCGATGGTGTTGACGGGCTAATTGCAAAAAGCGAGAATGTTGACGATATTGCAGAAAAACTACAAACACTAATTAACGACGATAATCTCCGGTGCAAACTTTCGGCTGGTGCAATTGAAAAATCGAAACAATTTGACAAAAATGTTTTTTTTGCAAAATGGGACAAACTGATTGAAGAAGTTGCCAAGAAATGAAAATTCTGTTTTTTATCAACAAATTATATGGTGGAGGTGCCGAACGTGTAGCATCAATTCTGATGAACCATTTTTGCAGGAGCCATTCAGTTCGTGCCGTTGTTTTCGACAATACAGATATAGCCTATCAAATAAACACAGACATCTCCACACACGAAATATCCGTCAAAAGTCGATTTAGAATCACTCGCTTAAATAAGCGTATAAGTACTATCAGGAAAGAAATAAAAAAGGAATCCCCCGACGTTATTATCTCTTTCCTAACCCCCATAAACATCTATGTAATAATCGCCAATCTGTTCACTAGAAAAAAAACAATCATTTCCGAACGCAACACACTAAATCGTGAGCAATCGAAATTTGTCAGACTGCTGCGAAAGGTTACTTATCCATTTGCTAACAAAATTGTATTTGTAACTGATGCGGACCGCCACAAATTCGGGCTACCCCAAAAAAGCTCTACCATTTACAATCCTGCGATATTCGAACCTTATGCCAATTACGATAATAGGCATAATACCATAATAACCATTGCACCAATAGACAGATGGTATAATAAAGGGCTTGACTTGCTAGTAAAAGCCTGGACAAAAATCGAGTCACAATATCCCGATTGGAATTTGGAAATTTACGGAAGAAATAACGGTTCTATTCTTCCCGACGCCATTACTCAACTAAAACAAGAAAGGATATCGTGGGAAGGATGGAATTACAATATTGAAGAAATACTGCGCACAAAAAGCATATTTATATTGGCCTCGAGATATGAAGGCTGCCCAAACAGTTTGATTGAAGCCATGAGTCAAGGTTGTGCATGTATAGGCACTAATTGCGAAGGTGGCATAAAAGAGATGATTACCGATGGTGTTGACGGAATTATTGCCCAAAGCGAAAACGTTGACGACATTGCCGACAAACTACAAATGTTGATTAACGACAATATGCTTCGTCGCAAACTATCTGCCGGTGCTCTTGAAAAAACGAGACAATTTGACAAAAATTCTTTTTTTGCGAAATGGGACAAATTAATCGATGAAGTTACAGCAAAATGAAAATCCTTGTTTTCATAAGCAAATTACATGGCGGTGGCGCAGAACGGGTAGCATCAATACTACTCAACCACCTATGCAAACAACATAATGTAACGGCTGCTGTTTTTGATGACCGAAAATCCTATACCATAGACGAAAGAGTGAAAATCGTCAACATATCGGCAGGGGCAAAAATACGACCATACCAACTTAACAGAATCGTTAAATGCCGCAAAGCGATAAAAACATTAAAACCCGACCTGATAATATCTTTTATGGTTGACCTAAACAGATTTGTGATAATCGCCAACCTTTGCACCAACATAAAACTAATTGTATCAGAGCATATTACACTTCAAACAAAGCAATCTTTAATAAGAAAAATAACACGACACATACTATACAAACTTGCTACAAAAGTCACACTATTAACAAAAAGTGATTACAACCATGCCAAATGGTTGAATAATAAAGTCATAATAAACAACCCGTTGGATATGGAAATATCCTCAAATCACTTAATGCGAGAAACAAACATTATAGCCATTGGTCCTCAAAACAGATGGAATGGAAAGGGCTTCGACTTATTAATTCAGGCATGGTCGAAAATTGCGACTTCACACCCCGATTGGAAACTGCAATTTGTCGGGGCTAATAATGACAATTACATCTACGATTTTGCGAAATCGTACGGACTTGAAAATCAAATTGTTTTTTTAGGCTGGACCAATGAGATTGACAAAGTCTTGCAAACAAAAAGCATATACGTTTTATCATCACGTCGAGAAGGGTTCCCCTGCAGTCTGATTGAGGCCATGAGCCAAGGTTGCGCATGCGTGGCATTCGACTGCAAAACCGGACCTAACGAGATTATTACCGACGGCAAAAGTGGATTGCTTGCCCGAAACGGTGATATTAATGACCTTGCCTCAAAACTGCAACTTCTGATTGAAGATGAAACTCTACGCAAAAAGTTATCGGCAGGCGCTATGGAAGAAGTCAAACGACTCGATAAAGAACTGATAATGAAGCAATGGGACGAGCTGATTCGGTTGACAATTAATAGTTAATGTTTGCCAATTATTCACAGCAAAAAAATAATTGTTTATAGCAGCATTCCCCTGCTCTCTTCATAAACAAAATACAACATTTTGTCAACTATTGTTTTTTTATATAGTGGTATAATGTAACTTTAACATCGGATAAATGTATAATTGAATGTTTGGTATAGCAACGTATAAAGCCATGTTGAACGAAAACAAAATAGAATTTAATAATAACCTTAAAATAATTGAACTATGAAACGCAGATTTACACTTTTGGCAATCGCAACATTCCTAAGCACATCGTTGATGGCGGCATGGGATGGAACAACAAAAACCCAACCTGAAGGTGATGGTTCTCAAAGCAATCCCTATAAAATTGCAATTGAAGCCAACTTGGCTTGGTTGGCAAACACTAGTTCTGAATGGGGTAAGTATTTCGAACAAACAAACGACTTGGATTGGGGCGACCATGTATGGAATCCTATCGGAAAAGACAAAAACAGTTATTTTTCAGGCACATACGATGGTGGCGGATATGTTATTAGCAATTTGTCTTATAACAACAATACTCAATCGAATGTTGGCCTGTTTGGCTACATAAATGGTGCTACACTAACCAAAATAACAATAGCAAGCGGTAGTATTTATGGAGCTGGAGCAGTAGGTGGAATTTGCGGATATGCCGTTAATTCCACAATTTCATTTTGTACCAATGTCGCCACAATATATGGAAAGATGGAACAAAATGGCGGCATCTGCGGATATATGGAAAACTCAACCATTACTGATTGTATTAACTATGGTCTTGTATCCGGTTCAAACTTTACTGGCGGCGTTTTAGGCCGATGCAAAGACAATAATAACAACATCGTTATCAATTGTGTAAATGTTGGACAAGTTTTCTCTTTTTGTGCCACATCGGGAAACATTATTGGCTTTAACGACAACTTGGCCGCAACAATAACTAACTGCTACTACGACAATCAGATAAACGCTTTAGGTGGTGTTACATCAACAAAAACCGCAATGGAAAGTGTTCCTGACCAAACTGGTAACTTTGTAGGTAAAGCAACAACTGCTATGATTGGCAATGGTTTGGCATCTGCGCTAGGCTCCAATTGGGTTTATGACAACGAGTTGTATCCTCGCTTAAAAGTAAATGCCAGCAACCTTGCGGTTATTTTAGCGGCAACCCCAGTAAAATTGGCAGAAGGCGACAAAGCCGACAACGTAACAAAAGACTTTACAGTTTCCACTGCCAACAACGTTTCATGGACAAGTGGAAACTCCTCCTACCTGACAATTAGCGGAAAAAATGCTTCGATACTGAAATCGACCGGACTTGTACTTACGGCGACAAAAGAAGGTTATAGCAAAAAAGTGTATCTAAAATCTAACACTGAAGCAACAGCAATAGGCTCAAGCACATCGCCTCTGACAATTGAAAATGAAAGCGAGTTAAAAGCTTTTCGTGATGCAGTAAACAATTATGGTGTTTACAAAGATTGTGCAAATTACGATGGGTTCAAAGGTGTTCACTTTAAAGTATCTATTGATATCGCATTAACAGATTGGACCGAACCTATAGGCGTTCACAACTCATTTAAAGGTGTTTTTGATGGTAATCACCGTACCATTAGCAATATAAATATCAATCAAACAAGCGTATCTAATATCGGTGGTCTGTTTGGTTGTGCTTCATTCGGTAGCATTGAAAATTTAAAAATTACGGGCAATGTAAATGGTGCTCAATCAGTTGGTGGTCTTTGCGGATTAACATTTGCAGAGACAATAAAAAACTGCGAAATCAATTGTACTGTATCAACCGGCGGGAAAAACCAATGTGGTGGTATTGTTGGTGTTGACAAAGGTTATTCCAATATTACCAAATGCAAAAATTTGGGTTCAGTGAGTGGTTTCAGGTATATTGGCGGTATTATTGGCAGATGCAATCATAATGCGCAAATTTCCGAATGCATTAATAAAGGAGACATATCATCAACCTCAAATAAAACCGCAGACGACATAGGTGGAATTTGCGGAAACATTGCTAATAGTAACTGCAGTTTCGACTATTGTGAAAATTACGGCGCAATTTCACTTAGTTTAAAAAATGGCGGTGGTATTGTTGGTTCGTTAGACACAGGATTTGAAGGTTGCTCTATAACTAATTGTATAAACTATGGTGAAATTACCGGATCTGCCATTGGAGGAATTATAGGACAAAACAATGGTACAATAACCATAGACAAATGCTTAAATATTGGATCCGTCAGTGGTGGTAATGGCATTGGCAACGGCACGAGCGTTTCCAATTGTTTCAACGCCGGCATAGCTAATAATGCCATTGCTCCATCAGGAGTCACCAATTGCATTAATGTTGGAGATGTTACCACTGTTCCTGCCGGATGCTTATACGACAACCAATTATTATCCGGTTCCGGAGCTGGCTCTGGTCTGAAGACCTCTCAAATGGTTGGCACTTCCCTGCAAGAAACTTTAGGTACTGTTGACTGGACGTACACCGATAATATGTACCCAATGATAAAGACTCTAGAGAATTCTGAGTACATGATTATGGCTGCCACAACTATCGTATTAGATGCTGCTGACGAACTAAATGACGTTAAAACAAAGTTCCACATCAGCACGCCTCACGCTGTTGAGTGGGAATGCGACCCAATATCTGTTGTTGCATTCTCTGGTAACAATGCATACTTAGCAAAAACCACATCAGACCAACCGGCTGTTGTAACCGCACATTTGGGAAAACTCAAGAAAACTTTTGACCTTACCATTAAAGCTGGCGAGTCTCTTTTGCAACCTGATATTGTTTGGAATATACCCCAAACGGATTTCACTTATGGCGATAAACTGACAACTGCTATGCAAAATGCCACAGAGTCACACGGCTACGAAGGCCATTTTGAATTCAATTTCGATGAAAACCACGCCTTGTCAGTCGGTGGACATAATTTGACAGCAACATTTATTCCTAACGATGAAGCACAAATTGCCATAAAAGTTGCTTCAAACGCAATAACCGTCAGCAAAGCAAAACCTACAATCAATTGGAGTGTAGAAAATGGGTTAGAAATATATTATGGCACCGATGCTGATGAAATTCTAAAAACCGCAAAAGCAACTTTGAACGGAGAAGATGTTTCTGACGAAGGTACATTCTATTACACCATACCTGCTCTCATTGTTGATTCACACGTAATAAAAGTCAATTTCATTAGCGACAATTACGAGAGCGATGAAGAAACGAGAGACATTGAAGTTGTTGCCGCCTCCCCGGCAATTGCTTGGGCAACGCCACTTGCAGCCATCGATTACGGCACACCGCTGTCGGCTCTGCAACTTGGCGCCGTTTCGGGTGTTGAAGGCTCATTTACCTACACTGCGAAAAAAGATGACGGCGATGCCGAACCTGTTGACATCGATGCCATTCTTGATGCCGGCACTTACACTCTTGAAGCCACATTCACACCAAATTCAGGCAACTATGAGTCCAGAACTGCCACAAACGAGTTGGTTGTGAACAAACTGAAACCTGCAATCGCATGGAAAGATGACGTAACATTTGCAGAAATCACATATGGTGAGACTCTTGATGAAGATGCTTTCAACGCCAGTGTGGATGACGAATTCTATAGTTTTGGTTCGTTATCGTACTTTGAAAATGACGAATCCATCGACATCAGAAGCATACTTCCGGCTGGCACTCATACAATTACAGCTAAATTTGAGCCAACCAATGATAACTACGATACCAATACGGCTGTGGCTACTGTGAAGGTTAACAAAAAGGCAACAGAAATCACATGGGAAACTGCAGATGAAGATTTGACATTCACCTACGGGGCAGCCCTTTCTGCTGACAAGCATTTGAATGCCACATTCACACCTGCCGATGCTATCGGCGAAATCGTCTATACCGAAGGCGAAGACACCCTTGCAGTAGGCGACATTCTCGGTGCTGGTACACACGTAATATTTGCCACACTGGATGAATCTGACAACTTCCTTGCTGCCGCCCCCAGGACAAAGACAATAATTGTAGATCCGATTGAAAGTGAGATTACATGGGAAACACCGGCACCGATTGCTTTCGGCACACCAATTTCAGCAGTCGAGCTCAACGCTACGGCAAATACCGAAGGCTCATTCGCATACACATTGAATGGTGAGAATGCAGAAGGCCTGAAACCAGAAGCCGGCAGTTATACCATTATGGTAACTTTCACACCTGCATCTGCCAACTACACTATTGCAAACGCTTCTGTAACGCTCAAAATCACTTCCGTAGCCGCAGAAATCACATGGGAAACACCTGAAGCCATCACCTACGGAACACCAATCAGCGCAGCACAGCTGAACGCATCAGCCAACACTGAAGGCGAATACATCTATTCGACCCACGAAGGCGAATCAGTCCGTTATATCCACGAAGGCGATGTGCTTGGCGCTGGCAACGATTCTCTGTTTGTAAAATTCATTCCCGAATCGGAAGACTATGGCAGAGCGGTAGACACCGTTATTCTGACCGTGAACAAAGCTGAGCTTACCGTTACGGTTGCCGACACAACTGTTACCCAAGGTGACGAAATGCCACTGTTCAAACTTGCTTACTCTGGATTTGTAAACAACGAGAACGAGAGCGCTCTAACCACCGCCCCCACCGCCACTTGTGCGGCCACGACTGCTGAAGTTGGCGAATTCGAGATTGTTGTTTCGGGTGGCGAATCGGACAACTACAACATTACCTGCACCAACGGAAAACTGATTGTGGTTGAAGCCACAACACCTGAGACACCGGTAATCACATGGGCTGAACCCGCAGCAATCACCTACGGAACGCTCATCAGCGCTGATATTCTGAATGCGACTGCAAATGTCGAAGGCTCATTCACATACTCTGTCAACGTTGGCGATACACTGAAAGCCGGCACTCATGAACTGATAGCGACATTCGTCCCCGTCAACAACACTTTGACACAAAACGTGCCCTTCATTACCGACACTGTTAAATTGACTGTCAACAAGGCGACGCTGACGGTTTCGGTTGCCGACGCAACTGTAAATCAAGGCGACGATATGCCTTCGTTCACTTTCTCATACGAAGGATTTGTGCTTGACGAGAATATGAGCGTTCTGACAGCAATTCCTTCAGCAAAATGCAACGCCACAACCGACAATGCCGGAACATTCGACATTATTGTGAGCGGCGGCGCATCGGACAACTACAATTTCGAGTACAAGAACGGCAAACTGACGGTGAATGCAAAAGAAACCGCCATCGCCGACAGCGAAGTCAAGATATCGGTTTACCCGAACCCGACAGCCGACGTACTCTTTGTTGAAACCGAAAGCAACGCCGACTACATCTACGTCTACAACATGGCAGGCAAACTTGTTCTGACTGAAGCCAACGTTGGAAAAACTCGCATCGACATGGCCAATGAACCGCAAGGAACCTACTTTGTGAAAGTTGGCGACAAGACTATTAAGGTTTTGAAATTCTGATAGAAACATAACCTGATATAAAAACGGCCGGCACTTGATTGTCGGCCGTTTTCATATTGTTAAGTCATTGATTGGCTGCAACTTTCAGGAAAAGACAAAAAAAGCCTACAGCAACAATTCAAATTCGTCAGCAACACCTATTTTTGCACTAATGAACAATGCGGTAGATTATATCATTGATTTTCTGCTGAACGGCAATACGCAACTGTCTTCACATGTCGGCTATACGGCCAATGCCGCCGAGTTTGCGACCTACAGCGTTGTCATCGCGCCTTCGGGATTTTTCGATAGCGGGACCTATGGCACGGCGGTGACAGAGCCGCAACTGCCGCTCAAAGAATTGGACGGCACCCCTATCCTATTCGGCACGCCCGAAATCACGCGGAAGGGCGACACAATCGTCATTCAGGCCGACATTGTTGCGAGCGCATTCTTTCTGCTTGCGCGATACGAAGAATTCATCCATCCTGCCGACAACCGCGACGCTCACGGCCGCTATGTGGGGAAAAATTCGCTGCCCTGCCGCGGCAATTTCATTGAGCGCCCTATTGTTGACGAATATAGCAACCTGCTGCTGAAATGCCTGTCGGACGCGGGCTGCGCGGTTTCGTTTCCGCCTGCCGCCTACAAAAACATCTATCTCACACACGACGTTGATTTTCTGACCAACTATCGTCATTTGCGCGGATTTTTGGGTGGCATCAAACGTAACATATTGTCGATTAGCGGCTTGCGCAGAGTCATAAAATCGATTTTCTGTTTAGAAAACGACCCTGCATTCACTTTCCCTTGGATTTTGGAACAAGACCGCAAAGTGATTGGCGCACAATCGGTTTTCTTCCTGAAATCGGCTGTGGCTCAGGCTTCCAGCGATTATCCGAACTACAATTTGAACGGAAAAGATTTCAAAAATCTTGTTCAATTGCTGAAGGACAATAAATGCCAATTCGGATTGCATAGCAGTTATTATTCGGCTAACCATTTGGAATACATCGAGTTAGAAAAGCAAAAATTAGAGCAGTGTTTGGGAATGACCATAACTGCCAACAGGTGGCATTTCCTTCGAACACTGCAACCATCTGACTATAAAGAACTTCTGTCGGCAGGAATAACCGACGATTTCACGTTGGGCTACGCTGACGTTGCAGGATTCAGATTGGGGACTTCGCGTGCTGTGCGTTGGATAAACCCAGAGAATCTTGAAGTTACGGATATAACTCTGCATCCGCTAACAGCAATGGACTGCACTTTCAGCAATCAGGAATACATGAATCTGACTGAAAATGAAGCCTTTGAAAAAATTATCGGACTGCTGAATCAAGTTAAAAAACATAACGGCGAAGTGGTACTTTTGTGGCACAACACAGTTTTTTCAGAAATAGACGGCGGTTATCATAAATCATTATATACCAACATTATAAAAGAACTTGCCAAATGAAAATTCTCACCATAATCGGGGCAAGGCCGCAATTCATCAAAGCCGCAGCCGTCAGCCATGCCATTGGCCTACACAACAAACGGGGCGACAGCCGCATCGACGAACTGATTTTGCACACAGGCCAGCACTACGACCACAATATGAGCCAGATTTTCTTTGACGACCTTGAGATTCCGAAACCCGCATGGCTGCTCAATTGCAGCGCCATGCTGCCCGAGCCAATGTCGAAAGAGATAATCGCTACGGTGAGAAACGAGAAGTTTGACTGCGTGCTACTTTACGGCGACACTTATTCAACACTTGCAGGCGCATTAGCCGCTGAAAATCTGCAAATTCCAATTGCACACATCGAAGCGGGACTGCGCAGTTTCAACAACGCCATGCCCGAAGAGCACAACCGCATTGAAACCGACCGACGCGCCGAATGGCTGTTCTGCCCCACCGCAACTGCCGTCAGAAACCTTGCAAGCGAAGGCCGAACACGCAATGTGCACCAGGTTGGCGACGTAATGTACGACGCTGCGCTCATGTTCGCAGGCATTGCCACTCAAAAATCTGACATTCTCGGGCGGTTCAGTCTTCGGCACAAAAGTTTTTATTTGGCCACAATTCATCGTGCAGAAAACACCAACGTTGAAAACCTAACCAAAATATTTTCAGCACTTTCCGACATTGCCACTGCCGAAACGCCAATTGTTCTGCCACTGCATCCGCGAACACGGAATGTGATTGAAAGCGACAACAGCCTAAAAGCGAAAGTATTCGGCAACAGCGCCATAAAAATCACAGAACCAGCCAATTACCTTGACATGATTATGTTGGAAAAAAGCGCCAGTCTGATTCTGACCGACTCGGGCGGTATTCAGAAGGAAGCCTATTTCCACCAAACGCCATGCATCACGCTTCGCGAAGAGACCGAATGGGTTGAAACCGTGAGCGCAGGTTGGAACAAAATTGTGGGAACCGACGCTGAAAAAATCAAATCGGCGATAAACACACCTTTTGCCAAACAGCCTATAACTGATTATGGCACAGGCGATAGCGCACAAAAAATCATCGAAATTCTATGCAACGGAAACTATTGATAGTGTGCGACGCGTTTCCGCCCGATTTTGCCCCGCGGATTGGCTATCTGTGCAAATTCCTGAACGCCGACTATGCTGTGACGGTTGTTACAGAAAATACCAGCCGAAACTCGTGGCCAGTCAGCATTGAGCGGCACAATTTTACTCTGCACCGTTTTGCGCTGACTTCCGCTAACCCACTGATTTGCAATCTTCAAGCCATAGGCGACTATCTGTTTATGCGCCGTGACCGAAAACTATACAAGCAAGCGGTTAATGCTCTGAAAGACAGCAAATTCGATATGGTGCTATGCACAAGTTACTACATTTTTCCGCTCTTGTGCGGCAAAAAACTTGCCCAACACTTCAATATTCCGCTCTGCATCGATTTGCGCGACATTAAAGAACAGGAAGCAAAACCTATTGGATTACAACGAATTAGACATTTTTTTCGCTTGCAATGGCTCAATATTTGGCGCCGAAACCGCATACTGAAATCGGCCAACTGCGTGACAACCATTTCGCCGTGGCACGTTGAAACTCTGTCGAAAGTCAATGGCAATGTGAAATTGATTTACAATGGCTACGACGCTGAAGAATTTCGTTACAAAGAGACAAAAACCGACTATTTTACAATCACTTACACAGGTCGCATTCTCGATTTGAGTTTGCGGAACCCGATACTGCTATTTGAAGCGGTAAGCGGTTTGTGCAAAAACGGCGACTTTGCCAAATCGCTAAAAATCAAATGGTTTGTCGATAATGCGAGCATGAGCCAGATTGGCGATTTGACTGAAAAATACGGCTTGACCGAAGTGACCGAAGTGCACCCGACAATATCAGCCAAGCAAATGCCAGAAGTGCTGAACAACAGTTCGATAGCACTTGTTCTGACCAATCTGTCGACACCGAAAGGCCCGCACGGAATCATGACCACAAAATTCTTTGAAGCACTAGGGTGCGAGCGCCCGATTCTGTGCGTCCGCAGCGACGAGAGTTGCCTTGCCGCCGCCATTGCCGAGACCAACGCAGGACTTGCAGGCCGCAACGTCGAAGAAGTTAAAGAGTTCATTATGAACAAATTCAACGAATGGCAGCAAAATGGATTCACACATCAGAATGTCCGACTGAAAGAAAAATTCACACGGCAGACACAAGCGAAAGAATTTGCTGAAATATTCGAAGAAACGATTACTGACGATTAAAATAATACAACTGATAATCAACAAAATGCAAAAAGCAATAAACGCACATTGCCATATTTATCCGGCAAACATTGCCGCCCGCGCCGTTGACGGGATAAAGGATTTCTACAGCCTGCGCATGTCGCTCGACGGAACAACCGAAGGGCTGATTCGCGACGGCGAAAAGAACGGTGTGGTTCATTATTTGGTTCATTCTGTGGCAACTACGCCCAAGCAGGTACGCTCAATAAACGAATTTATAAGCAAAGAAGTCAATGCGCACCCGGGCTTGTTCACCGGTTTTGGCACTCTGCACCCCGAAAGCACCGACATAGAAGGCGATTTCAACCATCTGCTCGAACTCGGTCTGAAAGGTGTCAAGCTACACCCTGATTTTCAACGTTTTCCGCTCGACGGCGAACGTGCATTTGAACTCGGACGGGTAATCAGTGGTGGCGGTGTGCCGGTGCTCATCCATTGCGGCGACCATCGCTACAACTACTCAAATCCGGCGCAAACAAAAAAATTCCTTGAAGCCTTCCCCGACCTGACGGTGATTGGGGCGCACTTTGGCGGTTGGTCGGTTTGGAAAGAAGCCGCCGAAACGCTTGCAGGAACGCCCAATCTTTATGTCGATTGCTCGTCGAGCCTGTCGTGGCTTGCACCCGACGAAGCCGCGCAGATTATCCGCACATACGGCGCCGACCGCGTGCTGTGGGGCACCGACTACCCTATGTGGGAATGCGGCTCTGAACTTGAACTGTTCCACCGAATCGGACTCACCACCGAAGAAGAAAGGCTGATTCTCTTTGACAATGCCGCAAAACTTTTGAAAATCAATTAAAAAAATACCGATATTGGCAAAACTTTAAAACACCAGAATATGAAAAAGCGTTTTATCACGCTATTAGCAATGGCGCTAATCAGCACAACAACAATAAGTTGCGATGTAAAAGATGATTTAGACAACAATATATTGCCATCCAACAACAACTCGACAGCGAACACCGAAGTAAGCATTGCCGATGCTGCAAAAACATTCAGCCAGGAACAAATCGATATGGCAAACACCGCAAAAAATGCATCGTATCTGACTGACGAAGAAAAACTTGTGATTCAGTACTGCAATTTAGCCCGAATCGATGGAAAGGCATTTGCCGATGCCTTTCTTGCCGACTTGAAAACGTCGGACAACAATTACGAGAAATCGCTGATTGATACGCTTTTAAGCATTAAAAACCTGCCTTTGCTGATGCCTAACGAGCAACTTTGCAAGGCTGCCGAGTCGCACGCCAACGACATTGGCCCAAAAGGCGAGCGCGGCCACAACTCAACCGACGGCACTTCGTTTGCCGACCGTGTGCGCAGTTTTTATTCGGGCAACGCTATTGCCGAAAACATTTCATACGGATATAATGACGCTCTAAAAATTGTGCGTCAACTGCTTATAGATAAAGGCGTTGAATCGCTAGGACACCGCAAAAACATTTTGTGCGATAAATACTGTCGAATTGGCGTCGCCATCCGTTACCACAAAGAATACAACAATTGCTGCGTTCAGGATTTCTCTGACAGCAATGGTGACAAGTGAGAATCAGATTCCGTACCCGCGCAATCAACTGAAACTGATGCCGTTTCATCAATCTTCTCATCAACAAAAGAGAAAACAAGACGGTTTTGTTCGGTCAGTATTTCAACGCCAGGCACTGAACCTATCAGTTTCGACAATGTTGGGAAACCATAGTCGTAAGGGCGGAATTCGGGGTTTTCAATCCTGATTTTCTTGCCGATAACGTCAAGCGGATATTTGTTAGGCGCAATTTCTTCACCGTCAATGGCTTTCTGAAGCATGTCGGTGAACTTTTTAGCCGCCTTGCTTCTCAACCGCGACTTCGACGCTTCGACCTTCTTTTTGAGCGTGGCGTTGCTTTTCTGCAGTTTATCAAACTGTTTTTCGAGTTTGGTCTTGCTGTTGGTCATAGTGCGCAGTTCCTTTTTCACGTCCGAAAGTTCCTTCTTCAGTTCGGCGAAAGCCTTGTTCTTTTCGGTCATTTTTTTGCGCTGTTCCTGCAGAGCGGTGTTTTTCTCGGCGATTTTCGAGTTCAGCACGTTCATCGTGTTCTTCATCTTATCAATGTTGACGCTGCACGACAAAGTCGAAAGTTTATCTTGATTGATGAATATGTCGCAGATTGTGATGAAGTTATAGTTGGTTTTGCGTTGCCCAACGCCGATTACGAACTTGCCTTCGTTGCGGATTCTGACGGCCAGATTGCTGAAATCGCCATCGCTCGAAACAATCACAAAAGCATCGTAAAGGCCCGTATGAAGCAGGTCCATGGCGTCAATCACCATTGCAATGTCGGTTGTGTTCTTCTGCTTGCTGTGGACAAAGTGGTGCATTGTGCGTAAGGCGCAAACCGAAACCGTGTCGTTCCAGAGTTTCAGTTTTTCCTGCGACCAGTCGCCGTACACGCGTTTGGTGGTTATGGTTCCGAATTGGCTGATTTTGGCAAGAATCGGTTCAATTTTCTGTTTATCAACATTTTCGCCATCGATAAGCACTGCCATTGACGAGAATTTGATGTCAGATTTCGGTTCGTTCTTTTTGGCCATATTCAACTTTTTAACCGTTTGATTTTCTATCACATCCGCAACTTCAAATCGGCCAGTGCAATGGCCGTCATTGCTTCGACAATGGGCGGGACGCGCAGGGCGATACAAGCGTCGTGGCGGCCTTTAACTATCAGTGGTTCAACCTTGTGAGTCTCGAAATTGTAGGTCTGCTGCTCGCGGGCAATGCTTGCCGTGGGTTTCACCGCAAGGCGGAAATAGAGTTCGTTGCCGTTGGTGATTCCGCCGTTTATGCCGCCTGCGTTGTTGGTGGCTGTGGTTCCGCGCTCATCAATTATGGCGTCATTATGCTGTGAGCCAAACATTTGCGCTGCCGCGAATCCGCTGCCGAACTCAATGCCCTTGACGGCAGGAATGGCAAACACCGCGTGGCTGATTAGCGACTCGACCGAATCCCAGAACGGCTCGCCCCACCCGACGGGAAGCCCCGTCACGCGACAATCGACAATGCCGCCAACCGAATCGTTCTGCGCCATAGCCTTGGCCACTGTGGCTTCAATATCGGCTTGACCGCCAACTTCGACAAGCGTTGAGCGAATGCTGACACCGTTGAGCACCTTTTTGGCCACAACGCCTGCGGCCACAATGCCCACCGTGTTGCGCGCCGAAAAATGTCCGCCGCCGCGGTAATCGTTGAAACCCTGATATTTACATTTTCCTGTAAAATCGGCGTGGCCAGGACGCGGCTGCGCCACAATGTTCGCGTAGTCAGACGAATGGGTGTTCGAATTTTTGAACAGAATGGTTATTGGCGTGCCCGTGGTGTGGCCGTCGAAAACGCCCGAAACAATTTCAGGCTCATCGGCCTCAATGCGTGTGGTGGTGCCTTTTCCGCCACTCTTGCGCCGTTGCAGGTCGGCAGTGAAATCGCTGTCGGTCAGCGCGATACCTGCGGGGCAGCCGTCAATCACAACGCCAACTTGCGCGCCGTGCGACTCGCCAAATATGCTAACTCTGAAGATTGTTCCAAACGTATTCATAATATTGTGTTTTAAAGGTTTAGAAGGTTGAGCGCATTGCTGTTGAGAAGGTTGAGCGTCTTGCTGTTTAGATAACTAAACCTTCTCATCTTCTTTTACCTTTCATTGTTAATTATTCATTGTTAATTATCTGACGTGATTAATCGCGCCCTACCCTTTCATAAATTCAATAATCGTGCTCACTTGGTCGCCCAAACGTTCAACCACAAATATAGCATCATCGGCGTTAAAAACATCCAAAATCAGTTCATCGGCGAGTTTTGCGGGCTTTTTGAACTCAACACGCATATTGCGTGGCTCAAATCCGTCGGGCAAAAGTTCGAGCGCCAACCTGACATAATTGGCGTTGTTCATATGCCGATTATAGTCGATATCGTTTTTGACGACTTTGTAAAGCGTTGAATATTCGGCATTTATCTTTGGCAAGACAATGCGGCGGTCGCGATAGTCCATATCGAGTTTGGGCTCGCAGTGGAAATTGGCCACAAGTTCGTCGCTGATTTTGTTGAGTTTGCCCGAATCGAGTTTTACAAACGCGCCCATACTCCAACTCTTGTAACACGGCTGACCTTCAGCATCATAGATAAAAGTATTGCGGAAACCGAACATCGGGCTCACATCGAAAACCGAAGTTGTAACTGTCAGATTCTCTTTGTATTGCGGCACGCGCACCACTTCAACCTGACGCGACGCCAACAACTGTGCCATTCCATTTTCGGTAAAAAAACGGTCGTATTCGGGCTCCGACGTCTTCCAAAGTTCCGAGCAGTCCTGCATCATCTGCAAGGCCGAGAACAGTTTTAAACGTCCGTCGGCATCACACATCGAAACGGTTACTTTGTAATTGAGACTGAACATATCTATTTGTTGTTTAATTGGTTAAGCGGTTAATCGGTGAATCGTTTGTTTGACTACGGACTTCAGTCAGTGATCGTAATTCAAAATTCGTAATTAACTACCCCCCAATATCATATATCATTTTCCAAATTCCTTGCCTACGCCTTATTTACAACACTTCCCAAATCTTCAAAGAAGTTAGGATACGATTTGCCGACGCACTCTGTGCCTTCGATTGTTACCAACGACGAAGCCGTCAAAGCGCAGAGTGCCAACGACATAGCCATTCGGTGGTCGTTGCAGGCCGAAGCCGCACCACCATTAATCGGGCCGCCCACGACAATCATCTTATCGCCTTCAAAATCAATGCTAATGCCGAGTTTGCCAAGTTCGCGCCTGATTGCCTCGGCGCGGTTGCTCTCCTTGTGGGTGAGACGGTGAACGCCCGCAATGGCCGACGTGCCCTTGCAATTGGCCGCCAAAGCCGCCAAAACGGGGAACAAATCGGGGCAGTTTGTGGCATCGAAATTGAATGGTTGCAGATTGTCGTTTTTATTGACAATCAAGCAATTATAGGCATCAAAAGCGAATTTTGTGCCTGCGAGCCGCAACACGTCAATAATGGCGCGGTCGGCTTGAGCCGATTGCGGATTCAAACCATTGATTTTCAGCGTTCCAGCAATGGCCGCAGCAACAATAAACGCCGCCGCCCCACTCCAATCGCCCTCAACGCGGTATTTTGCATTGGCGTACTGCTGTCCGCCTTTTATGGTAAACTGCTCATAATCTGCATTTTCCACCGAAACACCAAAATCGCGCATAATCTGCAGCGTCATATCAATGTATGGGCGGCTTGTCAAGTTATTGACTGTCAGCACGGTATCGTTCTTCAGCGTGGGCAGCGCAATCAGCAAACCCGTCAGAAACTGCGAACTGACCGAGCCGTCAACTATGGCTTTTCCGCCTTGCATCGGGCCTTTGACTGCGATTGGCAAAAGTCCGCTATTTGTCTGAACATCAACGCCTAACTGACGCAGAGTGTCCTCCATAAAACCAACAGGCCGCTGCGTGAGCGAGCCCTCACCAGTCAGTTCGACACGGTTGCCCAAAAGCGACGCAACGGGCGTGAACATCCGCAGCGCCAAACCCGACTCACCGCAATGCAAATGATTGCCAGCCAATCCGTTAGCAGGCGGAACAATCCGCAACTCATCGGCTGTTTGCTCAACGGCGCATCCAAGATTGCGGGCAACGCCGATAGCCGCACGACAGTCGTTGCAGTCCGATAAATTGCTGATAATGGTCGGGTTATGCGACAAAACGGCAAGCGCAATCGCCCTCTGCATATAACTTTTCGACGGCGGCGCCGTAACCGTTCCCGAAACACTCGTTGGCTTTATTGTCAGGTTCATTTGTTTTCAGTAAGCAATTGTTTCATTTTTAGCATTATAGCCTCGTCGATTTGGCCAGGCGCGGTTGCGCCGCCATCGGCAGTGGCAACAAACGTGAATGGCGCGCCCATTGTGATTGCCGCAATGCGAGTCAAAGCGCCAACGCGCCCCATACCAATTGCAAGTATCTGATAATCGGCATTATACAGATTAAGCAGATTCATAACATCAGTTTTTGAATGGCACATACAGGCCAACTTCACCACATCGGCGCCCATTGAGTGCGCAAGGTCGGCAATCTGCTGAAGTTCAAGAAATTGCGGCGTCTCGTCGTAGTTATGGTACGACACAATCACCTTGCAGTTGTGCTTGCGGGCAATGTCGATAATGTTGCGGCGGTAGTCGTCGTCGGCCTCAACCTCAACATCAACCCACGCGGCGCCACCCTCAATAGCGGCCTGCAAATAGGCTGTCTGCTCGGCTTGCGACAGTCCGACGGGACGGCAAGTGGCAAGCATATTCTTGTGAGTGCCAAACAGTTGGCGAGTCTCATCGATTGTCAGGCCCGATTCCTCAAGGCGGATTTCGACCATCTCGGCCCCCTGAACCAGGCGGCTAACGGCATCGTAGCCTTTTATCGCCACCGAGCGGCATAATGCTGTCATAACTCTATCTGTTTCAGTTCGTTAATATCAATTTTCTCAATCACCACATCGCCAATGCCGCGCATCAGCACAAAGTTGATTTGCGAGCCTTCGCGCTTCTTGTCGAGTTCCAAAGCGCTGTAAATGGCTTGTTTATCGCCAGTTATGACGGTTGGCAGGTTGAGCCGCTTGAGCAGCGCCACAATGCGGTCGGCATCGGCCTGAATGAGCAGCCCGCGCTTGACCGAGAGCCGCGCAGCCACCACCAATCCAAGGCTGACGGCAAATCCGTGGCTCACCTGAAGCACCTTTTCGGCGGCGTGGCCGTAGGTGTGGCCAAGATTGAGTTTGCGACGCTCGCCACTCTCCTTCTCGTCGCGGTTCACAACGCCCGACTTAATGTTGACCGAATTATCGACCAGCGTCTCAATCACATCCATATCGAGATTCAAAGCCTTTTCGGCGTTTTCTTCCAGATATTCAAACATTTGACGGTCGGCAATGAGTGTGTGCTTCACAATTTCGGCAAAGCCGCTGTCGAGTTGGTCGGCGGGCAGAGTTGTGAGCATCTGCGGGTCGCAAATGACGAATTTCGGCTGATTGAACGTGCCAACCATATTCTTGAATCCCAAATAGTTAACTCCGTTCTTTCCGCCCACGCTTGCATCGACCTGCGAGAGCAGCGTGCCCGACACAAAGCCGAACCCGATTCCGCGTTGGTAAATGGACGCCACAAAGCCCGCAACATCAGTCACAATGCCGCCTCCGACCGCCAGCACAAAGCCGTTGCGGTCGATTTTCAACTCAAGCATCCGCCCTATCGCCGCCGAAACCGTGTCGAGCGTCTTCGATTTCTCGCCCAAACCAATCTCAATTATCGGATAATCAGCAAAATACTTGCCGTAAATGGCGTTCACGTTGGGGTCGGTAATCACCACAACCTGCTGCGTCGGCAGATACTTGCGAAAGTTCTTAAAACTCTCGCCCACAAGTATTTGCGAGTCGCCTTGCGCTCCGTGGATTGTTGTTGTTTTCAATGTTTAAAAGTTTAAAAGTTTAGCGCTTCGCTGTTGAGAATGTTGAGTAAAGATAGTTTAAAGTTGAACAGATTTAAAGTTTAGCTCTTCACTGTTGAGAATGTTGAGTTTTTCGTTTTTTCTCAACTTTCTCAACCTTCTAAAGTTTCTCAACCATCTAAACTTTCTCAACCTTCTAAACCTTTACTCTTTACTCTCAACACTTTACACTCTCAATCAATCCCCATTCATAATCACCGTCTGCTTGTTGATTGACTCTTGGTGAATGGCCTTGAAAACGGTGGAAATGAACTCCTCGCTCAAGTTGTGCTTGGCGCCTTTCTCAACAATGCGGCTAATGATTTCGTCCCAACGCGACGGCTGTAAAATGGTGATATTGTGTTCTTTCTTGTATTGACCAATGGCTTCGGCAACCTTCATACGTTCGCCAAGAGTCTTGAGCAAATCCTCGTCGAACTTGTCGATTTTCAGACGAAGGTCGTCCAAAGTTTCTTTCTGCGCCTGGTCGAGTTCAACATTACGCAAAACCAACGATTTCAGCAATTTACCCAAATCTTCGGGTGTCAGTTGCTGCTTGGCGTCGCTCCAAGCCTCCTTCGGGTTGCAGTGGCTCTCGATAATCAGGCCGTCGTAGTTCAGGTCGAGCGCTTTCTGCGACACTTCCTGAAGCAGTTCGGTGCAGCCCGAAATGTGCGACGGGTCGCAAATCATTGGCAAGCCAGGCATACGGCGGCGGAACTCAATGGCCATTTGCCACTGCGGAACGTTGCGGAAGCGGGTCTTCTCAAACGACGAGAAACCGCGGTGAATGACGCCCACGCGCTTGATCCCAGCGCCCATAATGCGCTCAACGGCGCCCACCCACAACTCAACGTCGGGGTTCACGGGATTTTTGATAAGTACAGGAACGTCAACGCCTTGCAGAGCGTCGGCAATCTCCTGCATTGCAAACGGGTTGGCCGACGTGCGGGCGCCAATCCAGAGAATATCAACTCCAGCGCGCAACGCCTCGTAAACGTGCTTGAAATTGGCAACCTCGGTCGAAGTGAGCAGACCAGTCTCGGCCTTCACGCGTTTCAACCACGTAAGTCCTTCTGAACCAACGCCTTCGAACGAATTCGGACGGGTGCGCGGTTTCCAGATTCCCGCACGGAAAATCTCAATGCCCTGCTCTTTCAGGCCGCGGGCGGTTGTCAGCACTTGTTCTTCAGTCTCGGCGCTGCAAGGTCCTGCAATCACCACAGGACGCTTTGTGTTCTTTATAATTCCCCACGATTCAAACGGGGTTTCAGTTGTGTTCATTTTTTTCAGTTTTTTTTGACTTCGGACTTCAGACTACCGACAACCGACGGCGTTTTTGGTGAATCGGCCAATCGGTGAATCGGTGAATCGAATCCTAAATTGTTAATTATTAATTGTTAATTCATTTTTCCCGTAAATCGGACGCCATTTTTTATTGGTGTTTGGTGTTAGGTTTTGGGTGTTGGTTGGGGCGAAAAATTTTTCGCACCTTCTAATGCCTTTTGCCTAATGCCTAATGCCTTCTACTTCAGCACTCTGCGAATCCTATTGGCCTCGTCAATCATATTGTAGACGGCCTCGTTATTGTCGTCCTCCAGATTCTTCTTAAACTCCTGAAGATATTTAATATAGGTGTCGAGCACGATGAGCACGTTGTCCTTGTTCTGCTCAAAAATCGGCTGCCACATAGCCGCCGAACTCTTTGCCAGACGCACCGTTGAGTCGAAACCGCCCGACGCAAGGTCGAAAATGTGCTTTTCGTTCTTCTCCTTGTCCAAAACGGTGAGCGCCAGCGCAAACGAACTGATGTGCGAGATGGCCGACACGTAAGCCGTGTGAACGTCGTGATTGGCGCTGTTCATAAAGATGATGCGCATATACATAGACTCGTACATTCGGCGCACCAGATTCACAGCCTTGATGTCGCTGTCCTCGGTGTCGCACAGAATGGCCACCTTGCCAGCAAACATTCCCGCCTTGGCCGCCCACGGGCCCGAATACTCCGTTCCCGCCATTGGGTGCGAAGCCACATAACGCTGACGTTTAGGATGATACTTCACCCAATCGCACAACTTGCCTTTGACCGAACACATATCGGCCACCACCTGATTGTCGTTCACAAGGTCGAGAACCTTCGGAAGCACCTTCAGCGCCGCATTCACGGGCACGGCCACCAGAATCAGGTCGGCGCGCTTCACTCCTTCCTCCAACTCACAAATCTCGTCAACAAGCCCGATGTGCTCCGCTCCTGCTGCGTTTGTCGGGTTGCTGTCAACACCGATGATTGAATCAGCAAACTTCTGCTGACGAATGTCGATTGCGGTTGAACCGCCAATCAAACCCAAACCAATGATTGTTACTACCATAATTATTTGATTTATTGATTTTTATATTTCTGATTTCTGATTTTCGATTAAACACAGATTCAACTGATTTTTATCTTTCAAATTAAAAACGAAGTTCCATTAAAGTTGTATTCTGCCAATTGCCGAAACGGTCAATCGCAACTCTTTCGCGATAACCAATTTCGCGGAATCCGCATTTTTTATGAAGTGCGATGCTTGCCACATTAAGCGAAATTATGACCGAATAAATGCTCCAGTATCCTGCCTTCGGCGCCTCCTCAATGAGTTTGCGCATAAGTTTTTCGCCAATTCCTTTTTGCTGATAATCAGCGTCAACATAAACGCTTGCCTCAACACAGCCTTTATAAACGCAGCGCGAAGATGTGGGGCTGACGGCTATCCAACCAACAACCTTGCCGCCTTCCTCATACACGAAACGGCAGTTTTTGGTGTGTCCAGCGTCCCAACTTTCATAATCAGGGCATTTTGTGTTGAAGGTCGATATGCCGCTTTCAATTCCTTGATTGTATATCTCAGCAACTCTCGACCAATCGCCCGCCTGCATTTCTCTAATCATATTCCAATTAACTTATTATTCCACTACATTTTAGCACCCTTGTACTCACCCAGAACTGACAAGTTCGACACAAGATTAAGCACGCGGCTCGTGGCGCGGTCGAAATTGCTGCGGTCGCTCCACTGCAAATCAACGTAGAACGCATATTGGAACGGACTTCCCAGAATCGGCAGCGACTGAATTTTCGTCAGGTTGATGTCGTTGTTCTTGAACACCGCCAGCACGTCCACCAGCGAGCCAGGCTGATGCGTCAGTTCGAAGCAGATTGACGCCTTGTCGTTTTCAGGCGAATCGATCGCCGTGCGGCTAATGGCCAGAAAGCGCGTGTAGTTCTTCTTGTGAGTTTGAATCTGCGCCGCAAGTATCTGAAGGCCATAGAGTTCGGCCGCATACTCGCTTGCAATGGCCGCCGTGTGGGCGAGTTTCTCCTCGGCCACCTTCTGCGCCGCCGATGCCGTATCCGACCAGTTTATCATTTTGATATTCGGATAGTTATCGAAAAAATCCTTGCTTTGCTGAATAGCGATTGGGTGCGAGTAAACCTCCGTGATGTCCTCAATCCGCGTACCAGGCAGAGCCATAAGGTTTTGCGTGATGTGAAGGTTGAGTTCGCCAATCACCTTGAGTTTCGAGCGCTTGAGCAGCAGGTAGTTCTCCAGAATGCTGCCCGCAATGGTGTTCTCGATGGCCACAATGCCGTAATCGGCCGTGCAGTCCTCAACGGCGCGGAACAAATCGCGGAATTGGTCACAGTTGACCGTCTCAATATCGTTGCCGAAATACTGCCTTGCGGCTATCTCGTGAAAGGCTCCGTTCACTCCTTGAATTGCGATTTTCATATTCATTTTCAAAAAAAAAGCCCCGCAAAACGCGGGGCCTGTATTCATAATCAATTACACGAACATTACCCCGCCTCAATTACTGAAGTAGTAAAAGAAATAATAAGCGAAGTATGAAGGTGTGTTCAACATTGTTTTCTGTTTTTAACGCCGCAAAAGTAATAGGAATTTCAAAAGTTGTTCGGATGATGAGAGATTTTTTCGTGCGAATACGTTCAAAACGTATGGCAATCAGGTTTTTGTTTGACTTTTTCGCAAAGCGGAATAAATTTGCCGGAAATATCAGCAATGGTTACAAGTTTGAAAATAAGCGTTTTATCTGATAAGCAAGCCCTTTGCGGCTATGGCTCGGAACACGGGCTGTCGTTTCTTGTTGAAGCCGACAAGCGCGTGCTGTTCGACACCGGTGCCTCGGATTTGTTCATTAGGAATGCCGAAAAAATGGGCATCGACATTGACAGCGTTGACACTGTTGTGCTCAGCCATGGCCACTACGACCACGGCAACGGTCTGCAATGGATTGACGGAAAGCAGATTGTTATGCACCCCGATGCGTTTGCCACGCGTATTTCGGGACGCTCGGGGCGCAATATCTCGATTGCTGTGAGCCGACAAACGTTAGAAAGCCGCAACAAAATAATCGAAACCAAAGAGCCTCTGTGGATTACCGAAAGTATTGTGTATTTGGGTGAGATTCAACGTGTTCTGCCATTTGAGCAAGAATGCAGCACACCATTCCATTTTGCCGACGGCTCGCCCGACCCCGTTGCCGACGATTCGGCACTCGCCGTTAAAACCGCCAACGGACTGATTGTGATTTCGGGATGCGCCCACGCCGGAATCTGCAACATTGTTGAACAAGCCCGCCGCGTCGCCCAGAGCGACAAGGTTTATGGCGTGATTGGCGGATTCCACCTTACCACCGTCGACCAACGTCTCGAGCAAACCATAACATACCTGAAAAACATTGGTTGTGAGATTGTTATGCCGTCGCACTGTACAAGTGACGATGCCATTGCTGAATTCCATAAGCATTTCAAAGGCGAAACCGTCAAGACAGGAATGGTAATCGAACTCTAAAAAACTGCATATTTCGCCAATAATCAGCCCTATTTAATCACAAAACCCACCAATTTGAAAAAGTTTTGAGTAGATTTGCAACATGATTCGCAGATTGCTACCCATATTGCTACTATTACTCTGTTGCCCAAGCATTTACGCGCAGAGCAAACAGTTGTTGCCCGACAAAGGGAAACGCCATGCAAGCAATGGGCTCACAATTCGTGAAAGCAATGCAAAGCATTTGAGACTGACCGCGAACGTTGGCGCCATTAGTCTGAACGACACCACAACCAAAAAGGGCGATTTTATTGAACTACAAACCGAAGGCGCATATATTACCGGCTCCGAAGGCGAACCTCAGTTGCCCGCCTTCAGAAAACTTGTGCAAATGCCTTCGGGGGCAAAACCCATAGTCACCATAAAACACGCTGACACAATATTTTACAACCTGTCGGATATTGGCATTGACCGAAGAATAACACCGCGCCAACCGTCGCAAAGCAAAAGCGGCAAAGAGCAAAAAATGAAATATCGCAAACGCTCGTACCGCCGCAACTATTTCACTCAAAACGAACTTGTTTCAATAACACCAGTTGGAACCATGCGCGGCATTGGCATTGGCCAGGTAACCGTGAACCCTGTTCGCTACAACCCGAAGCAAAACACGCTGATGGTGCTCAGCAACATTGAATTTGACGTTGATTTCGAAGGCGGCTTGGCAAAGTCGGGGGCAAAAGGCGACTCGCCATATTTCGACGGTGTTTATTCGGCTTTGGACAACTACAAAAGCGGTAATCCAAACCTGACAAAATATCCGGTTAAATACCTGATTATCACCGATACGGCCTTTGTCAAATCCTTGTCGGATTTCATAAAATGGAAACGGCAGAAAGGCTTCAACGTTGTGGTGGCCACCACTGATATTATCGGGAAAACCGCAGCCGACATAAAAGCATGGGTTTCTGCGCAATATGCAGACACAGCAGATTCACCAGCACCAGCGTTTCTACTTCTTGCCGCCGACACCGACAAGATTCCTGCATCACAGACAGGTACAGTAACCGGCTACGGCACCGACCTTTACTACGTCTGCATGGACGGCGATGACGATTTTATCCCCGACATTCACTATGGACGCTTTTCGGCCCGCACTGCCGATCAGATGAAAGCCATTGCCGACAAAACTATCACCTATGAGAAATACCTTTTTGATGACCCGAGTTATCTGTCGAAAGCCACACTCATTGCCGGCTATGATGGTTCATGGCGCTCCGCTGTTGGCATTCCTACCGTAAACTACATTACCAACAACCGCATTAACGCGAAAAACGGTTATAGCAAAGTCAAGAAATTCACGACAAGCTATTCGGGCTGCTATGCCGACTCAAGCGTGGCTGTGGGGCTGATGACCTACACTGCCCACGGTGAAACCACAGAATGGTCTGATCCTGAACTTTCTCAAAACAAAGTTAGGGATTTCGGGTTTCGCGGCCAATTCCCATTTGTGGTAGCAAACTGCTGTTTATCAGGACAATATACCAAAGAAGAATGTCTTGGTGAGACATGGCTTAGAAAAGAGAATAGTGGTGCGGTGGCCTACATCGGCTCGTCACCAAAGACTTACTGGTATCCTGATTTTTATTGGGCGGTAGGCGCACATCGAGGTTCAAGCGGAATTTGCCCCGACACGAGTGCCACTACTACCGGGGCGTTTGACATGCCTTTTGTATCGGATTATGTATGTGGCGGTGCCATCATGTTCGCTGGTAACATGGCCGTGACCGAAGCCTGCGACAACGGCTATCCAAGCAGTATGACAGGGAATTGGGACACATACTATTGGGAAGGCTACAACTACTTGGGCGACCCGTCGCTGCTGGTCTATTTCGGCGAACCGAAAGACAACACCGTCAGCCACAACATCACAATGCCGGTAAATAGCAGTTTTGCGACAGTCAACGCAGCAAGCGGCTCATACGTGGCGCTATCACTAAATGGCGAATTGCTTGGCGCGGCCTACGTGGCCAAAGGCGAACAAAGTGTTAACGTGCCTATCAAACCGGTGAGTACACCTGGTGAGATTGATGTGGTTGTGACAAAACCGCGATACAAGCCATACTTCGGAAAAATCACAGCTATCCTGCCCGACAAATCATTCCTTGTGATAATGGACAACCCATTCAAAAACAAGAGTATGCAGTATGGCGGCAATGCCAGTTTCGATGTTAAAGTAAACAATCTGGGCCAGCAGGCATCGCAAACTGCCACAGTGAACATTACCAGCACAAGCCCGCATGTAAAGAGCATAGGCGCAGCACAAACATCAATCCCTTCCATCGGAAGCCAGTCTTTCCAAACATACACGAATCTGTGCCATATCGAATTGCACAGTAACATTGCCGACGGCACGAAAATACCATTCAAATTCACTATTACCGAAGATGGCAGGACGACAAAAAGCGAGTTCCTGCTTAATGTTACGGCGCCAAGACTGAAACTTGTCCAAAAGGCGACCTTCGACAAGCCAAACGGACAGATGTTACCCGGTGAGACCGCAGACATTATCATTCCAATAACCAATATCGGACATGAGCGCATTGATGCCGCCACTGTGAAACTGACCGCTGACAACGGGCAGCCGAAAGTTTTGGTTATCAACGACGAACATTCCATCAGCAATTTGAATCCTGGCGACACTGCTCTCTGCCGATTCACCATTGCCGCTGACGAATATGCCGACATGATGACACTCTTCGGCTTCAAAGTCACCGCAACAGCCAGCCAACCGCAACATTCCGACTCGTGCCGATACACTATGATCATTGGCAAGCTTGAAGACAAAATCATTGGTACAGGAACACAAACCGAATATCATTATCCGTTCAACAACTACTACAAAAACAGCCATTCACAGATTGTTTACACAGCTGCCGACCTTGGTAACAAACCTATTAGTATCGAAGAACTTGTTTGGCAATTTTCTTACATCACACCGAAAAACAAATTCAACGGATACAAGGATTTCACATTAAAAATGAAATACTATAAGGAAGACAATCTGAAAGGTCTTGAATATTTCATCGATATGAGTGATGCCGAAACGGTTCTCAAAATTGATTTGTTGAAAATTGACAGCAAGACGCTTGAGCTAAAGTTCGACAAGCCCTTTGTCTACGACGGGAAAAGCAACGTGCTGCTTGATTTGACGTGGGGTAAAAACAGCAATTTTGTTGATCCGGACTACGCACCCGAAATTTACTGCCATTCGACTAATAAGGCTTCAGTTGCCCGCAATTCATACGATGATCATGACGATGATGGCAACCCAATTAATTCAGGTGCCGATATAAAAGATGTATATAAAAGCACTTCATATCGCCCGAACACCACATTCCGCTACCAGAAGCCGAAATATGTGTTCTTCGATGTGAAAGACACCGACGGACTGCCTGTCCCGGACATCAAGATTTCGGTTGCGGGCAGCAGTGCACTAACCAACAATAACGGACAAGCCAACATGTACGTATTCACCAACCGACGGCTCGAATACGAAGTCAACACCATTGATTACGCCGTGGATGCAGAGACAATAACCACATCAAACGACACTGTGCGATTCAGCCTACAAGTGCGGCAGCTTAACGTGTTCGACGTAACTTTCCACATTATTGATTCGGCAACACACGCAAGCCTGCCAAACGCCCAAATCACCATTTACGACCGAAACGTCACAACCGATGAATTCGGCTGGGCAACCTTTGAAAAGATTCCGAGCCGACCGATAAAATACACTGTTACTGCCAATGATTACCTTATAAGTAATGGCACAATCAACATTAACAGTGACACTCTGATACTGGCCGGCATCACCAAAATGCCACTTCTCACGTTCAACGTTCACAACAACGAAAAGCCTGTTGCCGGCATCGGCATAATCATTAGCAACACCGCATTACAGACTGACAGCACGGGAATTGCCGCTACAAGAATAGAGAAAACCGACACCGTTCCCTACTCTATCGCCATAGGAAGAACTGCTCTGACCGACACTATTTTCAACCTACGCCAGTCAGCAACCATTGACGTCAATCTGGCACTCATCGATACCATTGGCACCGGTCCGCAACCTAACGACACCGTTGGTAATGGCCAACAGCCAAACGACACATTGCCACCCAAAACGTACTCACTGACTTTCTACCTGTCTGATGGTGTGAATCCAATCGACTCTGCTCTGATAACCGTGAATGGCATTGACAAAAACACCGACAGCACAGGGCGCGCCGTATTCGACGGAATTTCCGACAGCACAAATATCGCTTACACTATCAGCAAAGACGGCTACGAAATTGCCAATGGCCGCAGAACCCTATCGGACTCTATGATTTGCACCGGCAACGTCACAATCAGACTTTCTCTTCGGAAAGTGGCCGGCACAAGTTATGGCACAGAAGAACAGGCCGGTATAAAAATCTATCCGAACCCATCGGATGGACTGATTAACTTGCCCGACTTCAACGGACAAACCGTTTCAATCATTGACGCTAACGGCCGATTGGTGAAAAAAGCCACTGTCGATGGCGGAAGAATAGACCTACGGCCGATTACGGCAGGCATTTACACTCTGATTGCCGAAACGCAGAGTGGCATTGTGTCGGTCAAAATAGTAATCAAGTGATACTGGACACTCCGCTGCCCAAACCACTTTCCGCAGCAACTTGAAACCAATCATTACAAATGATTATCCGGCGCACAAAAAATCCCAACTTTTAATAGTTGTTTTATCTAACCGCCGACACATATTTAAAATACATTTGCGCCCGAAATTGAGAATGGTATGGATGAAGCGATTTTCAACAAAAAACGGCTGTCGGAACTGACTGACAGCAAGCCGGCCATCATCACCAAAGTGCTGGGGCACGGCGCTTTCCGCAAACGGATTACCGAAATGGGCTTTGTCTCGGGCACCAGCATCAGGCTGATAAAATACGCGCCGCTGAAGGACCCGATTGAATACGAACTGCTTGGCTACCACGTTTCGCTGCGGCGTAGCGAGGCCGAACTGATTGAAGTTGTTACCGACCCGAATGCGGCAACCAACCAAGGCGACAATTTCGATAAGGATGCCGTCATCTCGGAGCCCTTCCGCAACCGCGCCACGCAGATGAGTCACACCATCAACATCGCCCTTGTGGGGAACCCAAACTGCGGCAAAACATCGCTCTTCAACCACGCCACTGGCCGCCACGAGAAGGTGGGCAACTACAGCGGCGTGACTGTTGACACCAAAATGGCCAGCGTCACGCACAAAGGCTACACCATCAACATCACCGACCTGCCCGGAACTTACTCAATATCAGAATATACACCAGAGGAACTCTACGTTCGGAAACACATTTTCGAGGAAAATCCCGACATCATTCTGAACGTCATCGACGCATCGAACCTTGAGCGCAACCTTTACCTGACCACGCAACTTATCGCGATGAATATCAAGATGGTAGTGGCGCTGAATATGTTCGACGAACTGAAACGCAAGGGCGATGTGCTCGACTACGACATGCTTGGCAAGATGCTCGGCATTCCGTTTGTGCCAACCAACGGCCGCGACGGTGCTGGACTTAACCAACTGTTCGACAGGATTATAGAAGTGTTCGAAGAACGCGACACCGATGTACGCCAGATTCAGGTCAACTATGGCAGCAACATTGAGAAGGCCATCGGTGTGGTGAAGTCAGAAATCGAACAGCATCAACTACTTAACGAGAAATATTTTCCGCGCTTTGCCGCCATCAAACTGCTCGAAGGCGACAAGATTTTCATCAAGAACATTGCCGCACACCCCGATGCCAACCACATCATTGAATGGGCCGACAAGGAACGGGCCGAACTTGAGCGCGAGTATGGCAATCAGGCCGAGACGGTGCTTGCCGACGCTCGTTATGGTTTCATCCGCGGCGCATTGAAAGAGACTTTCCAGCCATCGCAGCAACCCGACAACGGCAAGGGTTATCGTATCGACAAGATACTGACACACAAATGGTTGGGCATTCCTGCCTTCATATTTTTCATGTGGCTGATGTTTGAAGCCACGTTCGTTTTGGGCCAATACCCGATGGATTGGATTGAAGCTGGTGTGGACTGGCTTGGCGACTTCCTGTCGGGACTGATTCCCGAAGGACTGCTGCACGATATGCTCATCGATGGCATTATCAGCGGTGTTGGCGGTGTCATTGTTTTCCTGCCTAACATACTGATTTTGTTCCTGTTTATATCCATTATGGAAGATACGGGCTATATGGCTCGGGCGGCATTCATTATGGATGTGGCGATGCACAAAATTGGCCTTCACGGCAAGTCGTTCATTCCACTTGTGATGGGCTTCGGATGCAACGTGCCAGCCATTATGGCCACTCGAACACTCGAAAACCAAAAGGACCGACTGCTCACAATGCTCATTGTGCCGTTTATGTCGTGCAGCGCGCGGCTTCCGGTTTTCATATTGCTGATTTCGGCGTTTTTCAGTTCGCATCAGGCGCTTATCCTACTGTCAATCTATCTGATAGGCATCGCTTTAGCGATAATTTCAGCCATTGTTTTCAAACGCTTGTTCTTCAAACACAGCGAAGCCCCGTTTGTGATGGAACTGCCGCCCTACCGCATCCCCACACTGCGTAACACATTGGTACACATGTGGGATAAAAGCGCACAATATCTGAAAAAGATGGGAACGGTGATTCTGTTTGCGTCGATAATCATTTGGGCACTTGGACACTTCCCGCAGAAAGTGCACTATTCAACGCCATACAACATGGCCATCGCCCTTGTGGCAGAAGACACCACGCTGACCGACGACCAAAAAGCCGTCAGCATTGAGCAACTCGAATATGAAAAAGAGTCTGAACACCTCGAGAAATCATACATCGGACAATTGGGGCACTTCATCGAGCCTGTCATCCGCCCGCTGGGTTTCGACTGGAAAATCGGTGTCTGCCTGCTGACTGGATTGGCTGCTAAAGAAGTGGTTGTGAGCACAATGGGTGTTCTATACCAAGCAGGCGACAGCGATGATGACACCGCCGCTCTGCAAACCAAACTGCAACAGCAAACCTACAAAAGCGGACCGCACAAAGGCGAGAAGGTGTTCAATCCGCTTGTGGCCTTCAGCATGATGATTTTTGTGCTCATCTATATGCCGTGCATTGCGGCCATCACCGCCATCAAGAAGGAAGGCGGCCGCAAATGGGCGATCCTGACAGGCTGCTACACCACAGCACTCGCGTGGCTTATGGCGTTTGCGGTGTTCCAGATTGGAAGCATGATTATTTAGGATTTAGAATGTAGGAATTAGGATTTGACGCTTATTATGACTACAGACATCGGACAAGAATTGAGTAATGATTAATGTGTAAAGAGTAAAGTGTAAGGATTCGTAATTCATTATTCACTAACACCCAATACCTAACACCAGAAAAAAAAATGCTTCAAACCATCATAGTCTGGATTCTGATTGCGGCGGCGGTCATTTTCTTCGCCAAACGGCTCTACGACCGTATCACAGGCCGCGGAAACGACTGCGGATGCGGATGTGGCAAGGATTGTCAGTGTGGTTGCGAGAATTGCCAGATAAAAGAGTAACACCCATAGCGCAAAATTCCCCAATAAATTCTTGAATTTTTCCTTTTTCAAACGGCCAATCGGACTGTTTGTTTTTCAAATTTTATCGGCATAAAGAGAAAAATCCGCGTTTTTAGGCTCAAAATCACTCAAAAAACAGTCGATTTTGGACCAAATTTGCCCCCTTTATTTCGCCGTTCGTTAAGTGAAACCCGCCGTTCGTTTGTAAAACCCTACCGTTCGTTAAGCCAAACCCGCCGTTCGTTTTTCGGCTATTGTTTATTGTGCTTGTCGTTCCGACATTTGAAATCGTAAACAAGAACAAAAAACAACGAAAAATGAATCATCAATTTTTAAACTATAAAACTATGAGAAGAAAATTTTTTATCGGACTCTTTTTTGCAGCAGTTCTTTCAGTGATTACAGCTGCCGCCATGTCGGAAGACTACAATCAAACTGTTGTGGTAACCATCAAAGGCAACAATGTGAACTTTGAGTACAATGGCCAACGACACTCAGCTGTTGGCTATACCGTTGAGACCAACTCTCGCTACTACTCTGCCGACGATTTTGTCTGCTACGCCATCGATTCGGTGAGCGCTGTGAAAGCTGGTACCTACAGCATGGGGATCAGCAGCAACGATTTCTGCAATGTGAACCCGAAATACAAAAATGTTGTGTTTGAAGTTATCGACGGTAGCCTGACTATCATCAACAACCGTATAATACTTCTTGCCGACAATTAAGAATCTCTATCCTACTCGTTTTGTGATTTTTCGGAATTATACCTATATTTATATTAAAATAGATTTCAGGCAATTGGCGGTAACGCTCATTGCCTGACTATCATTAAAAATATGAAAGACAAGTATTTGTATCCCCTATGATTAAAAACGGAAATACTATGAAAAAACTTTTTTCACTATTGATTTGTTCCGCACTTGTGGCACACTCGTGGGCAATCAGTTCAGCAAGCGGCAGTCAGAGTCCAACCGACCAATCTGACGGCACGGCATCTACCACACCGGCAGGATTCTCGTACCAGGCAGTGGTGCGCAACGCCGCCGGCGAACTTGTTGACAACTCGAAAGTGGGCCTTCGCCTGACACTGACCGACCAAACCGGTAAACAGGTGATGTATCAAGAGACACAGACCGTGACAACCAACAGCTACGGCGTGTTGAGCGTCACCGTGGGCTCTGGGCAGGCTGTTGGCGGCAAGAAGCTGTCAGATGTTGACTGGGCGAGCGGCGACGTGTGGATGCGCGTCGAGATTGACCCCAACGGCGGCACCAAGTATACCGACATGGGCTCAACCAAACTGCAGTCGGTGCCTTACGCCTATTATGCTGCCAACGGTGGCAATGGTGAGAAGGGTGACAAAGGCGACAAAGGTGATAAGGGTGACAAAGGCGATACCGGAGCACAAGGCTTGCAAGGTATTCAGGGGCCGGCTGGCCCCGAAGGACCGCGAGGCCCGAAAGGTGACGCCGGAACAGGGCTTGTCAACCGTGGTGCATGGTCAGCAAGCAACACATACAAGGAAGGCGACTACGTGTTCGCACCATCGACGGCAAACGCCGATGTGAACTCAATGTGGATAGCGCAGAGAGAGATATCAGCATCGGCAGTGGCACCTGCCACAGGAGCAGACTGGGTTGAATTCCAGGCGCCCAAGGGAGAAACCGGCGACCGCGGACCGCAAGGACCGCAGGGCGAGCAGGGTATTCAGGGACCCAACGGACAGCAAGGTCCGCAAGGACAGCAGGGCGTTCAGGGACCGCAAGGTATTCAAGGTCCCGCTGGTCCAACTGGTCCGCAAGGTCCGAAGGGTGACCCAGGTGTGGGCCTTACCAACAAAGGTTCATGGGTATCTGGCACAACATACAAATCGGGCGACTACGTGTTCGCATCATCGTCAACAAATGCCGATGCCAACTCAATGTGGATAGCC
>JAFXQB010000003.1 GCA_017527435.1 Salinivirgaceae bacterium | reverse complement strand
TGCCAAGATTGATTGGGGCAAAGGCAACAACTTCCTGAAAACCGAAAGCGCATACGGCGAAAGCACAACCCAGCTCATGAGCGTGCCTTACGCACTCTATGCAGAGAAAGCCGCCAGCATTGACGCCGCACAGCTTGCACAAACACTCAACAGCAACGATGTGAAGGCCATTCTCAACTTGGGCGCTACCACCATTGTTAACAATGCTTTGGCCGAGGCTAACTACGCTACAACTGCGAACGTTAACTCAACCGTTAACAACGCTTTGGCAAGCTACACCACAAACCAAAAACTTAACGACACTTTGGCTGTTTACGCAAAAATTGTAGACCTTCCCGAAGGTGTTAACCTTACAGGCTACGCCAAAACCGCCGATGTTGATGCCATTTACGCCAAGAAAACGGACTTGAACGCAAAAGCCAATACCGCCGACTTGGCCACCGTTGCCACAAGCGGAAGCTACAACGATTTGACTAACAAGCCAACTATCCCAACCGTTCCAACAGCAACCAGCCAACTCACCGCCGACAAAATCGGTGACATGCCTATGGCAACCGTGAATGTGGTGGTTACAAACGTTGACAATGTTGGCACAGTCACATTCTTGGGCAGAGAGCTGAAATCGGGTACCACAACATTTAAAATACCAGCTTACAGTCCTGTATTCCTGTCGGTTGTATTGTCGCAATACCAAAGACAACACGAAGACCCTACTCACTATCGTGATTATTATTACTCTTATACAGTGAAAATTAATGGCGTTGATTTTGACCCGGTGTTGGGGTATTATTATGCTATTTATCCAACTTATTTAGAACGCGCTATAAACAATAATGGAGAATTTGATGCCAAAGGATATATTTCTCACGACAATACTTTCAACTTGAAATATCCCGCTAATGTGACGAATGATGCAGAATTTCAGGATTACATGGGATTAATGTATTTACCTTCGATTCCATTTAAAGCAATAAAAACCCCTATCTATAAGTCAGGCTCAGGAAAAGTCCCCACAAATCCGTATGATTCATATTTAACACCAACGGATGCTGAGCGCAACATGGTTAACCAAGTGGTAGGTCCGTTCCCGAATGCTACAAACACAATTGAAATAGTGGTAAAGAGAGAGGGAGGCGTGCAAATAATTAACTAATAGTTTGAATATTTGCTCTGAATATACGTAATCCCCTGCCGGTTTCGGTGGGGGATTTTTTGTATACAGCAACCACCAAATCAGGCATCAGCCGCGAATAAATCACTCTTTGGCATTTTAAAATCATTTTTTATAAATTTGTTTGTCATTTGAAATTGTGTATGAGCAATTTTAGCGCAAACAGAATAACAATGAATGTTCTGTCATTAAAGTATTTCTGTGCTTTGCTGGCGGTGTCGGTTTTGTTTGTGTCGCCACAAATCGCTTATTCGCAGGATGAAGAATCGGCCGAACTGCCCGAAATCGACAGCATTTTGAGCATTATCAGGTTGCAAAACAACGACGAGGAGATTGCAAAACTCTACAATTCGATAGTACACCTTCCGACGGCTTCGGCGAACATCAGAATTAAGTATGCGCATCTCTCGCTTGAGCATTGCCCCGAAAAAAATCTTGAACTCATTGCCGATAATTACAATTTTATAAGTTACTCCTACAACAATTTAGGCAATCCGTTGAAGTCGCTGGAGTATACCCGCCCGCTGCTTGGATTCTATAAAAAGCTCAAAAATCTGCCTCGTGTTGCCATTGCCTATTCTCGGATGGCCGATAACTTTTTCTACCTGAATCTGCCCGACAGCATCTTTCATTATCTGAATAAGTCTTTGCAAATATATGAATCATTGAATGATACAGCCTCGGTAGCTAATTGTTATTTCGAAATAGCTGTTGCTAATGAAAACCTGTCGTTCAGAAATACCGCCATCGAATACTTTTTCAAAGCGCTCCAAATGGATTCAACCATAGGAAATCAGGTGGGTGTGGCTCGCGATTATTACGGCATTGGCGCTACCATTATCCATGAATATTTAACCGATAGTGTGTCTATCCAGTCGGCATTGGGGTATTTGAAAAAAGCTGCCGACAGTTTCGAAAATGCTGAAATCGATGAAAACGATATTCAGAATATTGTATATAAGAATATGGCATTCAACGATTTGGCCTGCGCTTATATTGAGTGTGCCGAGTTTTGTGGCAGCGCTTACGCCGACAGTTGCCGGTTGTATTTAGACAAAATTGGAAGCTTTTTCGATGATTTCGGATTCGAAGGCATGGTTTGGCAAAAAAAATATAACTGGGTTAAATTTCTGACATTCAATGGTAATTATGGCGAGGCGCTGAAAATAATGCTCGATTTGGAAGCGCGTATCGAAAATGGTGAGTTAGACCGCGAAAAAATAGGTTTTTACGAGATTCTTAGCAACTTATTCATCAAGTGTGGCGATTATAGGAATGCCTACGCCGCCATTTGCAAGCATTACCAAAGAAAGTTAATAGAGATTAACGATAGTGCTCTGGCCAGCGCAGCCAATGCCAAAACGGAGCAGGCGCTGATGTACGAGCGCAAAATAACCGCCGCCGAAAAGAGCCGCCTGCGCGTTGTCATCTTCTCGCTCATTGGCGGTTTGCTTCTGGTATCGCTCCTGGTGTTCTATGTATTCAGAGTGCTGAATATCAAAAAGAAAGCAAATGCCGTGCTATCGGAGAAAAATGTTTTGCTGGCCGAAAAAAACACGCTTCTGGCCGAGCAGAAGGAGGAGATAACAGCACAACGCGATACCATTAAGGCGCAGAGCGACGCCATTAACGCCAGCATCAGCTATGCCCGCCGCATCCAGCGCTCGCTGCTCACACCGGCCGAGACCATTAGCGGTATCTTCCCCGACCATTTTCTGCTCTACAAGCCGCGCGACATTGTTAGCGGCGACTATTACTGGGTGGGCCAGTTCGGCGACAACAAGGTGTGCATTGTGGCCGACTGCACTGGACACGGTGTGCCGGGCGGTTTCTTGAGCGTGCTGGGAATGTCGAACCTCAACCACATTGTGGGGCATGATGTGAGTCCCGACATGATTCTGAACCACTTGCGCGAGGCCATAATCACCAATCTGCGCCAGAGCGCCGATTCGCCTACCGCACTTCAGGACATCGGCGAGGATGCATCGGTGCTCGAGCACAGCACCGATGGCATGGATGCGACAGTCTATGTGGTAAACGAACGGCAGATGAAGCTGTCGTTTGCTGGCGCCAACAACTCGCTGGTGCTCATCCATAACAACGAGATTCGGCTGCTCAAAGCCGACCGTATGCCCGTGGGCATCTACGCTCGCATGGAGCCATTCAGCTGCACCACTGTCGACATTGAGCACGGCGACTGCATCTACACTTACTCCGATGGCTTCCAGGACCAGTTTGGCGACGGCACCGACCGGAAGTTTATGGGCAGCCGCCTGCGCAATCTGTTGCTCGAAATACACCAGCGTCCAATGAGCGAGCAGAAAGAGCTTCTGAACGTTGTTTTCGAAGAGTGGCGCGGCCCCGCCAGCAACCAAACCGACGATGTGGTGATTATGGGAGTGAGGATATAGATTGAAATCGTTACCAGCAACCCCAGACTTAACGTCTTGCACAAAGCCGCACCAGCGAAGCCGCCACAAGCGGATAAAAGCAAATGTTGAAACTCTGCGGAAGCAGAAAGCCCAAAATCATTATGCAGTTTCCTGCCAACAAGATGATTCGCAGCCATTTGTGCCACGGTTTTTCGGTGCGCCCGATGGTGAAAATGTAAACCAAAAAGAGCGGCGACGCCCACAGCATGTTCAGATTGCCAACGGTGGCGCCGTGGTCGGTGGCGAACCATAGCAGTGTTATCAAAAGCCCGAGCAGGCCGATAATTCCAAAATAGATGCGGTCGAAAATCACAAGCGCTGTGGCTGACAGGCGGAACGTCATAAGAATGACGGCAATCAGCAGCAGACCGAAAATGAGCATAGGCGATAAGTACCACGGCGTGCGGCTGTAAACGATTGTCGGCTCGACAATGGTGCGCGTCTGCGAAACCAACGGCAATGTGTCTATCTGACATTCAGCAAGATAATCGTGCAGTTTGTCGGGAATGAACGACTGCTGGCGGGTGGTGGCGCTGCGGTCGGTTATGCTGCCCAAAACAAGGTCGATGCCGGCCTTGGTCCATTGGCTGCCGTCGAGATACGGATGGATGCAGTCGCGCATTGTGGGCAGTGGCGCACTGTCGGCGCCATTGTAGGTGAGCGAGTCGCCAAACGCGCGGTAGAGCATGTCGAGCACCCGTGTGGCGCAGTTGTCGAAAAAGAAATCGTACTGATAATCACAGTTTTCGGGCAGGCAGTTCTCGCCGAGCAGGTTGAAAAGGTGCTGCCGCTGCTCAAGCGTCAGATTCAGGCGTTGAGCTACCACCTGCCGCCCGCGCCGCTCATACGAATAGACAAACTGGCTGAACGGTTCCGATGTGAGCTGGTAGAGCAGCTTTCCGGCACAGAATTTCAGGTAGAAATGCGGTGTGTTGAAGCTGAAGGTGCCGTAGTTGAACACCTGGTCGATGCCGCGCTGGCGGTCGAAAACGCCAATGGCGGTGTGGCCGAACTGCGAGTAGAGTTGGTTGCCTGGTGCACAAGTGTAAACTTCAATGTACGACCGCTCGCCGAGTTGCGGCGCTTCATATTCCGACGCCTGCACTGCAATGGCAAACAGGCTGACAAATAGTATGATAAGCGATTTCTTCATAAAATCCTTTATAATGTAAAGGTATCCGTTTTTTAATTCAGAATTCAGAATTTAGAATTTAGAATGCAGAATAAAAAGTTGAATCTCGATAGTGAAAGCTTAATCTTCTTGACTTCTCAATTTTTTAATCACTTCCGGAATCGACGAGAAACTGTTTTCGAGCAGCGAGTCGACGTTTTCGGGCTTCACCCACACGGCTTCGGTTATGTCTTCATCGGTTTGGGGCTTGAGTGTGAGCTGACCGCTGTAGTGCATCAGGTACCAATCGGTCGATTTCAGAACGGGTTGGCTTTCAATCCAATATGTGTGCCAAGTGGTGCAGATGAGCCGCTCAATCCGCATTCCGCTGATGCCGCACTCTTCTTCAACTTCGCGCAAACCGCCGTCCTGGCTCGATTCGCCCGGCTCAATGTGGCCTTTCGGGATGTCCCACAAGCCTTTGCGGCGGATGAAAAGATAATCGCCATCGGCATTGACAACCAAACCGCCTGCGGCACGACGGACTTCGAACCATCGGCAGAAATCGGCCCAAGCGCGCTCTACATCGGTGCAAACCACTCGCACGTGATGCCCTTTCCGCTTTGCGAGATAATCAAAAACGAACTGCTTAAAATCTTCACTGTCAGTAAGTTCATATAAAATATCGGTTTTGCGGTGCAAATCGGCCTTATTAGTGAAAACAATCACATTCCCGAAAAGGAAAACTTTGTACTTTTGAGCCATTATGGAAACGATAAATCAAATTCAACAAAAAGTTGCTTCTTATTTGTTGCAAATAAAAGCAATTAAACTGTCGCCGTCAAGCCCGTTCACCTGGGCTTCGGGACTGAAATCACCAATCTATTGCGACAACCGCGCCACGCTGTCGTACCCCGAAGTGCGCGGCTATATCCGCGACTCGTTTGCCGCGCTTGTCCGTCAGAAATACCCTGATGTTCAGATGATTGCCGGTGTGGCCACAGGCGCCATCGCTCACGGCGTGCTGGTGGCTGAAGCGCTCGGGTTGCCGTTTGTGTATGTGCGCAGCGACGCCAAGACTCACGGAATGTGCAACCGTGTTGAAGGCAATCTGCAGGCAGGTCAGAAGGTAGTGGTTATCGAAGACCTGATTTCGACTGGCGGCAGCAGCCTTGCAGCCGTTGAGGCACTGCGTGCGGCTGGTGCCGATGTGCTTGGCCTTTACGCCATTTTCACCTACGGGTTCAAACGCGCTGTTGATGCTTTTGCCGGTGCCAACTGCAATCTGGACACTTTGAGCAACTATGACGCTCTGCTTGAGCACGCTCTCGAAATCGGATACATCGCCGACGACCAACTCGAAGCGTTGAAAAAATGGCGTCATGCGCCGGAAGAGTGGAAGTAATGGAAGTTTTATAAAATATTGATTAATGTGGCAGGGGCGGAAATTTTTCCGCCCTTGCGCGTTTAAACTCGGTTCAAATCGAATATAATCGGTTAATAATCGAGATTTATATGATTTATAAACAATGTGTTGCGCCCGTATGAGTATATTTACTCATTGACATTTCTATCAAGTTTTGTTTACTTGCAGCGTGAATTAAGGCAGTTTCCGTCTGGCAACAGCCAAATGCACGAAAACCAAATGCAGAATTATGGTGGACTTGTTAGCATTGTTTCTGATTTTCAACTTACATATGCGCGTGGACTGCGCCAAGCATAGTCTTGCATATTCATTTGCTATTCTGCCCATGGCCAAACCCTGTTCTGAAAATAAGATATTCAAATCGTTATAAACTAAAAATTAATTGAAAATGAAAAAGTTATTATTCACACTGGCGGCCTTGCTGGTCATTAGTTTTAGCGCCAACGCGGCTTTTTTCTGTTCAAATTGTGGGGCGGATATGGAAGCTGGCGAAGGTCACGATTGTCAAATTTGTGACCAATATGTTTGCGACAACTGCTGGTGCGACGAGTGTGATATGGAGTGCCTTACCTGCCACTACAATGATGGCGCATGGTGCTATATCTGCGGCGAGTGTATGATTCAGAATAATGTTCATGAGTGCTGGTGGTGTGGTAATAACGTTTGTGATGCCTGCCTGTGTGTTGAGTGCGAGCTCTACTGTCTCGACTGTATGGATCAGTTTCGTTGCGATGACTGTGGTAGCTGTGCCATTGCCGACGGTGCGGCTTTGAATTGCGACATCTGCGACATCCTTCTTTGCAGCGACTGTCAATATGGTTGTGTAATGTGCGATGGCACTTTCTGTATCGATGATCTTTGCCCCGAATGCACAGCCATCTGCATGAATTGCAACCCCAATTGTGTGGAATGTGGCGGATGCTGCGGCGATGACCCGAAAACATGCGCCACCTGCGGCGAGTTTGTCTGCGAAAACTGTATGACTGAATGTGAAATGTGCGGCTCGATATTCTGTCCGAGCTGTATTGAGGCCGATTGCGGCTTCAACTGCGATATTTGTCCGGAATGTCACGAAAACAATGATGGCTACTGCGAGTCATGTGGCGAGTGTCTGTTCTCAAAAACCCGCTGCGAGGATGAGTACGACGACGGCCACTCTTACGCTTGCACCGACTGCCATGGCGAGTTTATCTGTCCGGGCGGCTGCAATCGCTGTTTTGCTGAAGATGAGGATTTGCTCTGCTCGGTGTGCGGATTCTGCATTGATTGCGCCCTTGACAACGAGACTCACTGCCCTGAATGTGAAGCATGCTACGAGGATGTTGGCCGCTGTCATGACGATGGTGAGCACTGCCACGAGTGCTGCGCGAGCAACGATTGGATCTGCGAGTTCTGCGGCCACTGCGTAGAAGCCAATGGACAGGACCGCTGCCCGGAATGCGGCGCTTGTGATGATTGCGTATCGGATTATGCCCTGCATTGTGCCAACTGCGGCGATTGTCTGTATGACGAATACCCCGACGAAAGCTCACGCCCCGAATACTGCGAAAGCTGTCAGCCAACTGACAACGGCATTGAGTGCCACCTTTGCGACGAGATGCTTGAAGATAATGGTTGTACCTACAACACCAACGGCTGGCACTGCGCCATTCACTGCGAACCCTGCCCGTTCTGCTACGAAGTGTGCTTTGCCGAAAACCCTGATGGCGCATGTCCCGACTGTGGAGCCTGCAGTGCTTGTGTTTCTGACCACAACTTGCACTGCGCCGAGTGTGGCATCTGCCTGTATGCCGAATATCCCGACGACAACACCCGTCCCGAGCTTTGCTATGACTGCGCTATAGCAAATAATGGATGGCCTTGCAACATCTGCGGCGATCTGATTACGGAAAACGAATGTGTGTATGGCACCGAAGGTTTCCACTGCGCTTACCACTGCGAGGTTTGCCCAACCTGCCATAGTGTCTGCATTGCCGAAACGCCGGCTTGCGAGCTCTGCGGACGCTGCACTACTTGTTGCTCTGGACATGAGAGCGAGCAGGGCGGCACCGCCATTAACGAGGATAACTTCCCCGACGACGATTTGCGCGATTATTTGTCCAATCTTGACCCCATAGCCGATGGCAACATCTATCAAGGCGAGCTGGGCGACACACTCGACCTTACAAACTTCAGCGGCTCAAACTACGATTGGATTGAAGAGCTTTGCCCCGATCTGCACCGCTTGCGCTGCACATCGGCTGAGCAGCTCAACGCCTTGAGCGCCGAGCAGAAAGCGCAGCTTACGGCTCTCTATTGCCCAAATATTGGCATAACCACGCTCGACTTGAGTGAGTTCCCCAACCTTGAGGAACTTGATTGCTCGCGCAACAACATTACAGTTCTGGGCACCGACCAATGCCAAAAACTTCGCACCCTTGTCTGCAACAACAATCAATTGACTGCTCTGAATTTGAGTGGTAACACACAGTTGACAAACCTTAATTGCAGCAACAACAAATTTAATACACTTGATGTGAGCAATTGTGCCAATTTGCGGAATCTAGTATGCTACAGAGAAACCGGTTACACCTATCTTACAACGTTGAATATCAGTGGCTGCACCAACTTGCAGACGCTTGATTGCAAGAACAACCTTTTATCACAACTTAATATAAGCATTTGCACTAATCTGGAGACTCTGATTTGCAATAGCAACTCATTGTCAACGCTCAATGTAAGTAGTTGTACTAACTTGCAGACTCTTTATTGCGAAAGTAATAGCCGTCTGTCAAATCTGAATTTGAGAGGGTTTACCAAACTGCGAACTCTTTCTTGTGCATATACCAATTTGACAGAGTTGGATTTGAGCGGCTGCACCAATCTGGTGACGCTTGAATGCAACGAATGTTCATCATTGGCAAAACTGAATTTGAGCGATTGCGCAAATCTAATTTTGGTTAACGCTGAAGGTGATTATAACTACGCAGAATTGGATTTCCACGGCTGCAAGAATTTAAAAACGCTTAATATGGGTTTTGACATAACCGTCCTGCCCGACTTGAGTGATTGTGAGAATTTGGAGAAAATCGAATTGATAGGGTGCGAATCGTTGAAAACAGCAGATATCAGCGGCTTAAAAAAACTGAAAAATTTCTATATAGAAGGCTCATACAATGTTGAAGCCTTAATAGCCAATAACAATCCGGCATTGGAGAGTTTCTATATTGACGGGTCCGACTATCTCACGCTTTTAGATTTAAACGGATGTAAAAAACTTAAAAGTGTTGCTGTCTATTCAGGAAATCCGTTTACTGCTGATTTGAACGGCTGCAGCAAATTGGAGGAGATGGTGATAGATGGTGCCATCTTGGATTGGCAGCAATTGAGCAAGTTCAAAAAACTAAAATATATTGATGTCACCATCAACGAGATGCCATGCTTATTTACCTTCAAAAACTTGTTGGGAATGGACGATAATAATGTTACGAATGTTGATGGTGCGACCAAACGTGGCTACAAAAATTACTATGTTGATGCCAATACCAATGAAATAAATTTTGAATACAACAATCAAACAAGTTGTATCAGATTCGGAAACAGAAGACATTCCAAAATCAGCGAACAAAGTTTCAGCAACTATACGGCAGCAACTAACAGCACCAACGGTTCTTACAAGCACACATACACATGCGCAAGCTGTGGAACTCACACTGAAACAATTAGTTTCACCAAGCAAGACGGTGTGTTCCTTGATGTTCGCGGCATGAAGTGCGATATGTCGTGGGTACAGCAATTTACCGATCTTAAAGGCTACCGTTGCGATAGAGAGGAGCATTTGGTACTTACCGCTCAGCAATTAAGCCAACTTACCGAGCTTTATGTGTCGGGTACCGCCTATCCTTATGAAAACTGCCCGAACTTGCGTACTCTCAGTTTTAGCGACTACACAACGTTCAATTATGAAGAAGGTATTAGGGTAAATGTGGCCAATTATGGAAACCTTGAAAATCTTTATATATACAACAATTATGCTGTGTGGCTCGATAATATAGGGTCGGTCGAACATCTGAAAAACATCCGCATAAAAGGGAACGCCATTCCGATGTTTCTCGATTTGGAGTACAACCGCGAATTGGAGCACATTGAAACCGATGCCAAGGAAGTCAACTTGAGCCGTTGTCAAAATCTGCGTTATGTTGAAGCGACATTCGGAACAGTCAAATTCCCCGAGAGTGCGCCTATTGACACTGTTATCCTGCACAAGGCTCTTCCGTGTATGCCAAATCCGGCCAAAGTTGACGATTTAACATATTTCGATCCTAACATCGATATGGATAATGTTTATAACGTGAAGGGGGCCGAATACAGCAGCGGAGACCAAAAATGGAACGTAAGCGCATCGTCCATTGTCTACTATTACAATCTCAACGGCAGTCAGTCGAAGCATTACATCGCGTTCGACCGCAGTCACGATTCGGGAGCCACTGGCAAAAAATCGTATAAGATTTCAAAAGTCAAAAAATGGCCGGTTTCGGGATTGGATTATGGCACATACCTTTGCCAATATGACTGCGAAAGATGCGGAAAGACTATTAGGGAGAGCAACAAAATGCTTAATAGCTGGTGCGGTATTTATCTTGATGTCACCAACTGGACACAAGCTGACTGGAACGAAAACAAAGAGTGGATAGATGAATACAAGAATTTTATTTGGAGCGTGAAATATGATGCTAATTCACAATGGGTTATGGAAATTAAATACCCGTTGCATGAAATACATATTCCTAACGCCGGATTAAGCAGTTTGGGTGGAAACTATAATTTCAATGATTTCTTGTCTCTTGAAGTGTTGGATTGCCCGGGCAATAATTTCACAACTGCCAATTTGACGAGACTTTATGATCTTACTTACGTTGATTTCAGCGACAACAATCTGACAAGTTTGCAATTCAGCGGCAGAACAGCAAATTTAAAATACCTTGATTGCAGTGGTAATGGTAATTTAAGTAGTATTCAAAACCCAAGATTTAACAGTTTGGAAACATTTGCTTGCAACTCTACTCAATTGTCAACAGTAGATCTTCTTAATGCAGGGCGGCTCAAGTATTTCAGCGCAGAACAAACGCCGCTTACTTCTTTAGACGTTACAGGATGCCCCCAACTTGAGTACATCAATTGCTACTGCGACAACGGATTGCTCACCGAATTGGACCTAAGCAACAATACCAAGCTTAAATATCTCGATTTCGGATACAACGAAAGGCTGTCGAACAAGGTGGATATCAGTAATTTAGGGCTGGATAAACTCGAATACCTTGGTTGCACTCATGTTAAATATGATGAAATTGGTTTTGATTTGAGCGCCATGCGCCATTTGAAATCTCTCAACTGTACAGATTGCAATCTCTCGGAGTTGGACATGAGTTATAACACTAATCTTCAAACACTTTATTGCAATGATAATCAATTGGCAGAGTTGGATTTGAGCAGCAATACTCAATTGGAAATATTAGATTGCAGCGGCAACCGACTGGCCGAGTTAGATTTAACTCAAAATACCGAGTTGTGCCAACTTGATTGCAGCGGTAATTTGCTGCCTGAATTGGATTTGAGCGGCAATGCCAAATTGATATCAGTTTCTTGTGATGGAAACCAATTATCGTCTTTGAAACTGTACAACAGCGGCGAAAAGCTGCAAACAATCTATTGCCACGATAACCAACTGACCGATTTGGATTTAAGTAAATGCAAAGGCAGCACGGCAACATTGAATAATAATAAGCTTTTGTATTTCGATGTTTCAAAAATGGTGTATAGTTTGCCGTCAAATAGTTATTGGTTCACAAACCAAATGCGCAACGTTGAGTCGCTGCCTTGCACCTTCCGTTTTGCCGATTTGGCCGCAGGCATGAACGACACATGTGTTTCTAATTGTGTGGGCATTGAGCCATACACCAATGGCAACGTGGCAATGTGGCACATCACAGCCACCAATGGCAAAATAACCTACCAATATAACAACGGCAACGCCAATGTCCCCAATGTGCAGCACACCTTAACTTTTGGTAAGATTACACATAAGTATGCGGCTTCGAAACGCTACTACACCGACACCATTCCTGCCACTTACGATGCCGCAGGCTCGTGCATCATGCACACACCATGTCTCTACTGCAGCGAGGAGATTACCGAAACCATTGTACTCAGCAAACTGCTCTGCAGCGTTACGGTGAAAGACGGGCGTGAAGCGGGCTGTACGGTTTCGTTGGGCATCAACGGCGAGTCGGCATTGCTCTCGGCAATCGACGGCTATAACACCAAGGGCGGCCTTATCAACCTTAAGTTGAACAAAGGCACCGAGTTGCAGCTGAAAGCCAACGCAGCCGCAGGTTACAGATTTGTGAAATGGAGCGATGAGAGCACCGCAAACCCGCGTACGGTAGTTGTTTCGGACAACATAACTCTGTCGCCGGTGTTTGCAGCAGATGATAACCAAGGCGGAAATAATGAAGGCGGAAACGAAAACCAAGGCGGCCAAGGCAATGAGAACCAAGGTGGAAACGAGAACCAAGGCGGCGGGAACGAAAATCAAGGTGGAAACAATGAAGGCGGAGAAAACCAAGGCGGCGGGAACAACAATCCTGGCACCGCAGTTGATGATGTCATTGCGGTGGCCGTCAGCATCTACACCATCAATGGCAACACCATTGTGGTTGAGAATGTCACCGATGAAATCCGTGTTTACGATGCCATGGGACGCCTGATTTGTTGTAGAGACGCGGCGCGCCACGTCTCTACGGTTGCCGAATCGGGCATCCGTGCCGAAATCCGCGTCAACACCGCCGGCATCTACATTGTCAGGGTCGGCAACGTGGCCAAACGCGTGATGGTGAATGAATAAACGGATTCAACCGGTTAGATTTTAATTGCAGAGACGGTGCCAAGCGCCGTCTCTTTTTTATTTTTCATTCGGCATCGAAAAAAATCGAAAAAAAGTATTGCAGATTAAAAACTTTTATCGACTTTTGGCGCGCAAAAAAAGTAAGAATGAACACAGTTTTCGGACATAACAATTGGTGGTGGCGCTTACAGATTTCAATTTGTGAGTGACGAACCTGTTATGTTCAATTAAGTAATACGAATTTAGCCCGTTGCACTCACGCGACGGGCTTTTTTTATGTCAATTTTTAATAAGAAAACAATATGAAGTACAATGTCGATGAAAACGGTTACTACGGTGAGTTTGGCGGCGCTTACGTGCCCGAGATTCTCTACCGCAACGTTAAAGATTTGAAGGCCAACTATCTGAAGATTATGGGCGAGTCCGATTTTCAGAAGGAACTAAACCAACTGCTGCACGACTATGTGGGCCGTCCCACGCCGCTCTATCAGGCCAAGCGGCTGTCGGAGGCGGTGGGCGCCAAGGTCTATCTAAAGCGCGAGGACCTGTGCCACACGGGAGCGCACAAACTCAACAACGCTCTGGGGCAGATTCTGCTGGCGCGGCGGATGGGCAAGACGCGCATTGTGGCCGAGACGGGCGCTGGTCAGCACGGAGTGGCAACGGCCACCGTCTGCGCGCTGATGAATATGGAGTGCGTGGTTTATATGGGCGAGACCGACGTCAAGCGGCAGTTTCTTAACGTGCAGCGAATGAAGATGTTAGGCGCGAAGGTTGTTCCCGTGATGTCGGGCAACCGCACGCTGAAAGACGCCACCAACGAGGCCATTCGCGACTGGTGCTGCAATCCGCGCGACACCTTCTACATTATCGGCTCGGTGGTGGGCCCCGACCCATACCCCGATATGGTTGCCCGCTTTCAATCGGTTATCAGTGAGGAGATTAAGCGCCAACTGAAGGAGCAGGAAGGCCGCGAGAACCCCGATTATCTGGTTGCCTGCGTGGGCGGCGGAAGCAATGCGGCTGGAACGTTCTACCACTATCTCGACACCGACAGCGTGAAACTCATTGCCGCCGAGGCCGCTGGTCTGGGCGTTGACACCGACAAGAGCGCCGCCACCATTCACCTGGGGCGCGTGGGTGTGCTGCACGGCAGCAAATCGCTGGTGATGCAGACCGACGATGGCCAAATCATTGAGCCATACTCAATTTCAGCTGGTCTCGACTACCCTGGCATTGGCCCGATGCACGCCCACCTGGCACGCTGCGGACGCTCGCAGGTGCTGGCCGTCACCGACCAACAGGCAATGGACGCCGCTCTGCAACTCACTCGCCTTGAGGGAATTATCCCCGCCATTGAGAGTGCGCACGCACTGGCCGCCTTGCAACAAATCAAGTTCAAACCGACTGATGTGGTAGTGCTCACCGTGTCGGGCCGCGGCGACAAGGATATGAACACATTCTCGACTTATTTCGAAGGAAAAATCTAAAAATCAAATATTTACAATTATGTACAACTACAAAATCAACTATCGTACAATGCTGGGTGACCTTCACACACCTGTGAGCACCTATATGAAACTTCGCGACTTGTACTCACAGAGCGCGCTGATGGAAAGTTCTGATTATCACGGAAGTGAGAACAACCGCTCATTCATTGCCATTGGACCGATGGCAAGCGTGCAGGTGAGCCACGGCAAGGCCATTATGACCTTCCCCGACCAAAAGCGCTCGGAGCACGAAATCGGCGGTCAGTATCGTGTGGATTCGGCCATAAATGAGTTCCTTAGCCAATTCGAAATTGAGGGCGACTACCGCCAATACTGCGGACTCTACGGCTACACCACGTTCAACGCCGTGCGCTACTTCGAGGGCATTGCCGTGAAGGACAGCACCGCCGACCGCAACGACGCGCCCGATATGTATTATATTCTGTATAAGTACGTTATCGTGTTCAACGACTTCCGCCACGAGATGCTGCTCATTGAACTTCTGGCCGACGGCGAGGAGAGCCAACTCGACCGCATTGAGTCGAAAATCAGCGGCGGACACATTGCCGAGTACGATTTCAGCCGTGTGGGCGACACCACAAGCACGCTCACCGACGACGAGCACAAGGCCAATATCCGCAAGGGTATCGCGCACTGCCTTCGCGGCGATGTGTTTCAGATTGTGCTTTCGCGACGCTTTGTGCAGAAGTTCAAAGGCGACGATTTCAAACTCTACCGCGCCCTGCGCAGTATTAACCCGTCGCCCTACCTGTTCTATTTCGATTTCGGCGGATACCGCATTCTGGGCTCGTCGCCCGAGACTCACTGCCGCATAAGCGACGGCCGCGCCTACATTGACCCCATTGCGGGAACCACCCGCCGCACGGGCAATCCGAAGGAGGACGAGGAACTGGCGTCGGCGCTGCTGGCCAACCCCAAAGAGAACGCCGAGCACGTGATGCTTGTCGACCTGGCCCGCAACGACCTGAGCCGCAACTGCTCGGGCGTGAAAGTCGATTTCTACAAGGAGACGCAGTACTACAGCCACGTTATCCACCTTGTGAGCCGCGTGAGCGGAACGCTGAAACCCGCCGCCGACCCCGTCCGCACGTTTATCGACACTTTCCCCGCAGGAACGCTGAGCGGCGCGCCGAAAGTGCGTGCAATGCAGTTAATCAGCGAGATAGAGCCGCACAACCGCGGCGCTTACGGCGGCTGCATTGGCACAATCGGTCTCGACGGCTCGCTCAATCAGGCAATCACAATCCGCACCTTTGTGAGCCGCAACAACGAACTGTGGTTCCAAGCGGGCGGCGGCATTGTGGCGCAATCGTCGGAAGAAGGCGAACTGCAGGAAGTCAACAACAAGTTGGGCGCACTGAAAAAAGCCATTGAGATGGCGGAGAAACTGTAAGTTATAAGTGATAGTTAGGAATTAGGATTTAGAAATTAGGATTGAAAAGAGAAAGTTTAGAAGTTAAGAAGTTGAGAATGGTTAGTTATCTAAACAGCGGAGCGACTCACCTTCTCAACAGCGAAGCGACTCACCTTTTAAACGATTCACCGATTCACCAGTTAACCGATTAAACATTAAAACAATGAAAGTTACAATTATAGACAATTACGATTCGTTCACCTACAACCTTTGCCAGATGATTGAGGAGGCGGGTGCCGATGTTACGGTTGTGCGAAACGACCAGTTTGAAATGAGCCAACTTGCTGATGCTGACAAGATTGTGCTGTCGCCAGGACCAGGCATTCCGTCGGAGGCGGGGCTGCTCACCGAAGTTATCAGAACCTACGCCGACAAAAAGCCGATTTTGGGCGTTTGCCTTGGCCACCAGGCCATTGGCGAGGTGTTCGGCTGCCAGTTGCGCAACCTGAGCAATGTTTTCCACGGCGTTCAGTCGCCCGTCGACATTGTTGCCGACGACTACATTTTCAGCGGCCTGCCAAAACAACTCATTGTTGGGCGTTATCACTCGTGGGTGATTGATAGTGAGGGCTTTTCGCCCGACCTTGTGATTACCGCCAAGAGCAAGGAAGGCAACATTATGGCCGTGCGCCACAAGGAGTTCGACGTGCACGGAATCCAGTTCCACCCCGAGTCGGTGCTCACACCAGGCGGGCGGAGAATTATCGAAAACTTTATAAACCATTAAAAATCAACCGAAAATGAAAGCGATATTAGAGAAATTGTTCAATCACGAGGTACTGACCCGTGGCGAGGCTAAAGAGTTGTTAATCAACATATCACAAGAAAAATACAAAGACAGCCAGATTGCCGCCCTGCTCACCGTTTACCGAATGCGCGATATTACCGTCGACGAGATTGTGGGCTACCGCGAGGCACTGATGCAGAGCCAGAACCCGTTGGATTTCAGCGCGTTCAAGCCTATCGACATTGTGGGAACGGGCGGCGACGGCAAAAACACGTTCAACATTTCAACCTGCTCGTGCTTTGTGGTTGCGGGTGCGGGCTACAAGGTGGCCAAACACGGCAACTATGGCGCAACGTCGGTCAGCGGCGCCAGCAATGTGATTGAACTTCACGGAGTTAAGTTTACTTCCGACCACTCGCAACTCACGCGCTCAATTGAGGAGTGCGGAATGGCCTATATGCACGCGCCCTTCTTCACGCCTGCAATGATGGCCGTCGGACCAGTGCGTAAAAGTCTGCAATTCAAGACGATATTCAACCTTTTGGGACCGCTCGTCAATCCGTGCCGCCCGCAAAACCAACTTCTCGGCACAGCCGACCTGACTCAAATGCGTCTCTATACCAATGTATATCAGACACTTGACATTAACTACGGCGTGGTGAACAGCCTTGACGGCTACGATGAGATTTCGCTCACGGGCGATTTCAAGGTGGCCACCAACTCAACCGAAAAAATCTATACACCAGAGAGTTACAACTTCAAGCGCGTGCAGATGAACGAAATTTTCGGCGGTCAGACGGCCGAGGAGGCAAAGGCCATTTTCGACAACGTGCTGATGGACAAAGCCACAGAGGCACAGAAGAATGTGGTGATTGCTAACGCAGGATTCGCCATTCACATTATCAACCAGCAGAAGAGCGTTGAGGATTGTATGGCCGAGGCCCGCGAGTCGATTGAGAGCGGCCGCGCACTTGCTACGCTTAAGAAATTTGTCGAGTTAAATTCTTGAAATTAAATTCATTATCTCTAACCAAACGAACCCAAATAAAACCAAAAAATGAATTGGGGTTAGTTTGGATAAGTTTGGTTAGAAATAAATTATAATGGTGAAAATGAATATTCTCGATACAATCGTCGCCAATAAGCGCATTGAGGTTGAAGACCTGAAACAGACGGTTGCAACCAGTGTTTGGAAGTCGGCCGAAGGGTTCGCGCACAAGTGCACTTCGCTGAAAAACAGCCTTTTGCAATCTTCAACGGGCATTATTGCGGAGTTCAAGCGCCGCTCGCCGTCGAAGGGCGACATTAACGCCACGGCGGTGCCCGATGTGGTTGTGCCAGGCTACGCAAAGGCGGGGGCCAGCGGAGTGTCGATTCTGCAAGACGCAAAGTTCTTTGGCGGCGGCTCGCAGGATATGATTGTCGCCCGTCCGCTCACTGCTATTCCGCTGTTATACAAGGAGTTCGTGATTGACGAGTACCAACTCTTGATGGCCAAAGGCTGCGGCGCCGACGCTGTGCTGCTCATTGCCGCCGTTCTGCCGCCCGACGCGTGCCGACGCCTTGCGCGCGAGGCTCACCGTTTGGGCCTTGAGACACTGCTCGAACTGCACTCGCCCGACGAGACCGACCGTATTGGTGCCGACATTGATATGGTGGGAATCAACAACCGCAACTTGAAGACCTTTGAGGTTGATATTGATGCGTCTATCAGGCTCTGCCACAGCATTCCCGACGAGTTTGTGAAGGTGTCGGAGAGCGGACTCTCGCGTCCCGAAACCGTTGTGGCTCTGCGCCGCGAGGGTTTCCGCGGTTTCCTGATGGGCGAGAATTTTATGAAGACCGCCAATCCGCCGCAAGCGCTTGAGAATTTCATTCGCGAGGTGAAGAATTTTAAGCACAAATAACACTGATTTAAAATGATTTATACAGATTTATCCGTTCAATTCGCTTGTCCGCCTGCGGACATTCGTAAGCAAGAATTAGTTAAATCTGTTTAATTCGGTGATAAAATTAATTCGTTGATAAGCAATATGTTGATAAAAGTCTGCGGAATGCGCGATTCGGCAAATATTGAACAGGTTCGCAGCCTGAACCCCGATATGATTGGGCTGATTTTCTACGCCCGTTCGCCGAGGTTTGTGGGCCTTGAGTCGCTGCCGCACCTGACCGCCAGTTTCGCACCCGCGCTCAAAGTGGGAGTGTTTGTAAATGAGACGGTTGCGGCCGTTGCCGATATTGCCGCGCGGTTCAATCTGAATGCTGTGCAACTTCACGGCAACGAGAGCCCCGCCGAGTGCGCCGCCTTGCGTCAAGCGGGTTTGAAGGTTATCAAGGCGTTTGGCATTACGTCGGCTGCCGATTTTGCGCAATGCGCTTCATATTCAGACTGTTGCGACCTATTTTTGTTCGATACGCGCACGGCGGGCTATGGTGGCGCGGGAGTCAAGTTCGATTGGAGCATTTTGGCTGAATACAAGCAAGATACACCATTCCTGTTGAGCGGAGGAATCTCTGCCGACGATGCCGCCGACATTCGCTCAATCAGTCACTCGCAGTTGGCAGGTATCGACCTGAACAGCCGCTTCGAGACCGCACCAGCACTGAAAGACGTGGCGAAACTGCGGAGGTTCATTGCGGATTTAACCACGGAAAACACTTAATAATCGCACAGATAACACGGATGACACAGATGACACAGATTTATGACATAAGACAATTGACAACAATTCTCGACTCAAATTCGTCCGTAGTCTGTAGTCTGATGTCCGAAGTCAAAAAACTAAACTCTAAACATTAAACATTTAACAATATGGACAGAATAGCAAAATTGTTTTCAGAGAAGAAAAACAACATTTTATCGGTGTACTTCACTGCGGGATTTCCCACGAAGGACAGCACCGCCGAAGTCATTCGCAGCCTGACCGCCGCGGGTGTTGATATGATTGAGATTGGCGTGCCATTCTCTGACCCGATGGCCGACGGCCCAGTGATTCAGCACAGCAGCCAGTGCGCGCTCGATAACGGAATGACGCAGAAACTGCTTTTCGAGCAGTTGAAAGACATTCGTCAAGTAACTGATATTCCGCTGATTATGATGGGTTACCTGAACACCGCAATGCAGTTCGGTTTCGAGAACTACTGCCGCAAGGCCGCCGAGGTTGGCGTGGACGGATTCATTATCCCCGACATTCCGCTTGAGGAGTACGAGTCGCACTACAAGCCCATTGCCGAGCGCTACGGCCTGAAATTCGTGCTGCTCGTAACCCCCGAAACCGACGAGGAGCGCGTCCGCCGTATCGACGACATTAGCACGGGCTTCGTCTATCTTGTGTCGTCGGCTTCGACAACAGGCGCCCAAAAGAGTTTCAACGATGAGAAACAGGCCTATTTCAAACGCATTGCCGCTATGGGCCTGAAAAACCACACTTTGGTGGGCTTCGGCGTATCCAACAAAGCCACCTTCGACGCGGCCTGCCAATACTCGAGCGGCGCCATTGTGGGCAGCGCCTTCGTCAAGGCACTCGAGGCCGAGCCAACGGTTGATAAGGCTGTTGCACGGCTGATAGAAGACTTGAAGAGTTGATGAAAAGATGATTTGGCCAATCTGCGAATCTGATCATCGATAATTATTTGTATTGATAATCAGACTATTGGCGCTGTCGATTTACGCTTGGGCCTGCATTTTTGTTTTCAGTTAGTGTTTGCGTTTGTCGTTACGTTAGTTAATTGTGAAAAAAAGACTGATATTTTTCGAAATCGTGCTGGAAAATTAAAGTTCGCTGGTTATCTTTGTAAAAATTGACCAATGCGCTATGAGCGCGATATTTTTAACACATTAAAGCAACTCGTAATGAAAGCAAAACATCTTTTTTTAGGGCTTTTGATGCTGAACACGATGGGTGCGTCGGCTCAAATTCTGACAGCCGATTCGTTCGCAAAATACGACATCGACAAGTATGACGGCAAACCCGACCACAAACATCAATATGTTGAGGCAGCCACCAAGTTAAAACCAAAATTCGAACTCGACAAGAACGACCAACTCTCGTACAGCACTGTGATTGAGTGCGCAGGCATGGACAAAGACAAGATTTACGATAACATAAACGGCTGGTTTACAAAGACTTTTGGCGACAAAAACTCGTCAATCAAAACCAATGACAAGGCTGCTGGCACATTGGTTGCAAACACTACTCTTAAAAGCATCGTAACATTCCCGCACCAGATTGTGAGCGTGAATCTGATTGTTAAAATCAACATCAAAGACGGTAAGGTGCGTATGGTTGAGACTATCAAAGACTACATTATCAACGCCGGAACACCTTGGACTGCAAAAAAATGCTATCCGATATATGATGAGCAGGACGCTCTGCGCAAAAAAATCGGCTCAAGTGCCTATGTGGCAAGCTGCGTATTTGCCGAAATAGTTGAAAAACAGCTTGGTGAAGCAGCTAAACCGAAAGTGGAAGTTAAGGATAACGACGACGATTGGTGATTTTGCACTTTGACTAAAATCAAAAGGCGGTGGTTTCAGGCTATCGCCTTTTTTTGTGGCTATCAGACGGCAAACCAGTTCTGCACGGTTTGGCGGTCGGCGTAGAGTTGGGCGCGCAGTTCGTCAAGACTGGCAAATTGCCGTTCGTTGCGGATTTTCTCAATAAAATATACGCTGACAGTTTGACCGTACAAGTTGCCACTGAAATTGAATAGGTGGGCTTCAATGGTGGGCTGTTCGGTATTGTTATTGATGGTCGGACGGTTGCCGATGTTTAGCATACCGTAGTATTCCTGATTATTGGCAATGGCTCTTATGGCATAGGCGCCGTTGCCAGGCACAAACTTGCATGGGTCTGGTTCGATATTGGCAGTGGGGAAACCAAGTGTGGTGCCGATATGGTTGCCGCTCACCACTTTGCCGGCAAGGCAATAAGGACGCCCCAACAGCTGGTTGGCTTCAACCACTCTGCCGTCCGACAGCAAGTTGCGAATGGCAGTGGAACTGATTGGCGCCGCATCGGATGCCAGCATCGAGAGTTGTTTAATTTTGAACCCCAGCTGCCGTGACAGTGCTTCAACTTCGGCATATTGCCCGCGTCCGTTACGGCCCACCTTGTTGTCGTAACCCACAAACAACGTGTCGATATGCAGCTTTTCTACCAGACAATCGGTTACAAACCGGTCGTATTCCATCTGCGAAAACTCTTTGGTGAATGGCAGAGTAATGAGCCAGTCGATGCCGGTTTCGGCCAGCAGTTGGCTCTTCTCATCGATGGTTGACAGAAGTGCGGGCTTGCTGTTAGGGTTGAGAACTGCTGACGGATGCGGCCAGAAAGTCAGAACAACGCTACTGCCGCTCGTCTGCCGCGCGTAGTCGGTGAGTTGGCGGAGCACTTCACGGTGGCCGCGGTGCACACCATCGAACGACCCGATGGTGACAACAGGCTTGCTAATATTCAGATTCTCTATGCTGTTACTTGTCTGCATGTGCAAAAATGAATGTCATTCGCGTTTTCACTCAATTTTCGTGCAAAATTACCCATCGGATGGATTTTGTCAACAATAAACAGCTTTTTGTATACAATATGTTGTGTTACAATTCGTTGTATAAAAGGTGGCATAATTGTCGGGCAACCGGGCCGGAAGCGTTACTTCTGGCTGCTTGTCAAAAAAATAGTTACGTTTGCCGCATATTTTGTGTCGTTTATTAAACTAAACAAAATTTAATATCTTTGGTTCGGTTTGGCAAACCGATAAATTTATAACTTGAAACGCTTTTAGGCAATAAATTAGATACAATTGGCAACGAAAAAAAATACCGGCGTCAACATCATAATGTGCATGGCACTCTCGGCAGGAATGATACTGTCGGCATGGAGCGCCAAAGCGCAGGCAGCACGAAATGGCACACTCGACGTAAGCGTGGCTGTTGAAGAAAAGGTGTTGCTGTCGCCGGACAAGGAATCGGACAGTGAAAAAGTTGAGTACAATCTTACAGAACACACAGGCACAAAAAAAATAACCATATCCGTTTCACCCGACGATATTACACGCTTGATGTTAAGTGAGTTCTGTTTCGACGTCGCCGGTCAGGAACCAATCTGGTCAACAAAATCATCGGTAACATTCACTCTCACATCGCGCAAAACCGAAGTTGTGGTTAGGGCCCGCAGTGAGGGAGACCTTTTCTATCAGACAACCATCAAACTCACCGACGGCCGCTCATACGGAATTGTTGATTTCGTGGTTGCCATACTGATTGCCATTGCCGCCGTTTGCGCCATCTACTTCTGGAGCCGGCTGAAGATTCTGCGCACCACACTCTCGCTCGAAAACGAGATTACCGACCGCACAAACGAACTTCAGGCGCAAAAGATGAAGTATGAGGAACTTGTGGCAAACTATATGCCGAAAGAAGAATTTGAGAAACTCAAAGAGAAATCGAAGGACAAAGAGAAGGCTACCCGCTACAAGATGGTTACCGTGTTGTTCTCTGACGTTCATGGATTCTCGAACATCTCAAAAACCGAAAACGCCGAGCAGCTGATTGACGACCTTGACCGATTCTTCTTCCATTTCGACGAGGTGGTGAAGAAGTTCCATATCGAGAAAATCAAATCGATTGGCGATATATATATGTGTGCCGGCGGCATACCGCAAAAGAACCACACCAACCCGATTGAGGTGGTGCTGGCCGCCTTCGAGATGTATCAGTATATGCAGAGCATGAAGCTGCAGTATGGCAACGACCAAGGCTGGAATCTGCGAATCGGTATTCACACGGGTCCTGTGTTCTGCAACAACACCGGCAACAAGAAGAAACTCGAAATCTGGGGCGACACCGTCAACATTGCAAGCCGCATGGAGGCATCGGGCCAGATTAACAAGGTGAATATCACCGGAATGACATACGAGCTTGTGAAAGAGTACTTTGTCTGCCAATATTGGGGCAAGATGCCTGTCAAATACAAAGGCGAGATTGACATGTACCTGATTGAAGGCTTCCGTCCGCACTTGTCGGAAGGTGGCCTGGGCGTTAAGCCGAACCAAGCTTTCCAAACACGCCTTGGCATTGTCCGCTTCGACGATATTGAAGAGTTTGTTCTGAATATGCTCGAAGAAAAATTGCCGAAAAATCTCTACTATCACAACTTGAAACACACCATTGATGTGACCACGCAGGTTGAGATTATTGGTCGCCACGAGGGCATATCTGATGAAGAGATGCTGTTGCTGAAGACGGCCGCACTCTTCCACGACACAGGTTTCACCCGCACATACAAAGACCATGAGGAAGCCGGCGTCGAAATAGCACGCGAATATCTGCCCAAATATGATTACACCCCCGAGCAGATTGACTTCATCTGCAATCTGATTATGAAGACCAAACTGCCGCCGAAGCCGGTTACGCTGCTCGAACAGATAATTTGTGACGCCGATTTGGACTATCTGGGCCGTGCCGATTTCATTCCTGTGTCAGGAAATCTCTATCGTGAGCTGCGTGAGCGCGGTGCCATCGAAGATGATATCGACAAGTGGAACTTAATGCAAATCAAGTTTATAGAAGGGCATCAGTACTTCACAAACTCGGCAAAACAGATGCGCGATGTAAACAAAAACAATCAATTAGAGGCAATAAGGCGTTTAGTTGAAAAAAATAATTAATTTTGTAAATTATTCAATAGATTATTGATATGGCTAAGACGAGAAAAGACGTGATTGTGATACCTTGGGACTATACCGAGACTTGCGAGATAGCCCTGCAGCACGCTATACTGCTTGCTAACGAGGTAGACAACCAAATTATGCTGGTGCGATTCCTTAAAGCCCCGGGATTGTTCGGCAAGGCTGCCAAACAGGCTGAGTACGAAAGTGAAAAGGTGAAAATCAAAGAAGCGGCCAATCAAATGGTGGAAAAATACCACCTTAATCCGCAGTCCATTTTCATCGATGTGGAAATAGGCACCAAAAGCAAAGTGGTTGACGGATTGATGAAAGACGCCAACGCCAATTTGGTTATCACCGGCAAAACCTACAAGCTGACCGAGAAAGAAACTCTTGGAATCAGAGAGATAACCGATATCCTGTCAGTAATCGACATCCCGTTCATTGTGACAGCCGTGGCACCGGTTCACGATTACTATAAGGAAATTGTGGTTCCGCTCGACCATGACAAGAAGATGAAGGAAACTCTGCAATGGGTTGTCTATCTGTCGAAATACTACAACTGCAACATCAACATCATCAAGCCTTACATCGACGACGAGTATCAGAAGAAGGATATGGCAAACAACATCTACTTCACCAAGAAACTGCTCGATAAGAAGGATATTATTTATGGTATCAAGACTGCAAAAAGAGGCAAGGTGTTTGAGGATGAGATTCTTCGATTCAGCCAGAACATCGATTCCGACCTGGTGGTTATCATCATCAACAAATACAAGAAGATGGTGAAAGACAACCCCGACTATAAAGAGACAATCCCGTTCCTTGTAATCAACCGCAACAGTGAGGTTGTGAAGTACGGCGGAAGTTTCAGATAGGCACGCTCGGACAACGCATACGACAGCCGGTTTCGCTCACGAGGCCGGCTGTTTTTGTGTCTGGCAAATGCCCATGTTGATAAATCTTTTTACCTCGATGCTTGTTTCTGCAGGCAACTAATTATAAAATTGCCGACGGAAAGTGTGGCTGACAAAGTATTGACACGAGTACTCAAACAGATGATTTTAAGCGGAACCGCCATGCCAGAGCGTTCGATATTTGCGGAAATAGTGATTCCCGTCCCGGTTGACGGCGTGTTCACCTACGAGATTCCAATTTCGATGGTGGAGCGCGCCCGCGTGGGGCAGAGCGTTATTGTGCCTTTCGGCGAAAAAAAACTCTACACCGGCATCATCGCCAGCCTGACCGAAACACCGCCTGAAGGCTTCAAAATCAAATCAATACTCGACATTTCCGACGACCGCCCCACCATCACGGCCAAGCAGCTTGAGCTCTGGCAGTGGACCGCCACATATTATATGTGCCCCATCGGCGATGTGTATAAGGCCGCCGTGCCGGTTGGTTTGCGCCCCGACAGCCAGTCGAAGGTGCTGCCGGTGAGAGAGAAAGAGCCATCGGCCGACCAGCTTGGCAGTGATGAGAGCGCGGTGTTTGCGGTGCTCACGCGCGATGAGGAAGCCACCATTGAGCAGTTGGCAAAAATCACCAAACTGAAAAATATTATTGCCGTAGTCAAACGACTGGTTGACAAGGATTTCGCGCTGATAACTGAAGAGTTGCGCGATGTGCCGCGACAGCGCTTGCAGAAAGTAGTGCGGTTGTCGGAACGTATAACCGACGCCGACATGCTCAACCGAATGCTCGCACTGCTCACGCGGTCGAAAAAACAGCATGACACACTCAATTGGATTGCAGGTTTTCTAGGAAGCAGCGCATTCAATGGCAAATCGGTACAGATGAAGATTGTGATTGAAAAAGTGCCGACAACGCCATCGGTTATTAAATCGCTGATAGAAAAAGGATTCCTTGTTGAAGACAGTGAAGATACCACCCGGTTGCAGCCAGAGAACAGCCTTCAGTCAAAAAGTGAATTGAACCCATACCAGCAGCAGGCGCTCGACGAGATTCACCGGCATTTTGAAACGAAACAGACAGTGCTGCTGCACGGTATAACCGGAAGCGGAAAAACCGAGATTTACATTCACCTGATTGATGAGACGCTGAAGACTGGCAGGCGGGTGCTCTACCTTCTGCCAGAGATAGCGCTCACCACGCAGATTGTGCAAAGGCTGAAACGGCATTTTGGTGGTAAGGTTGGTGTCTATCACTCAAAATACTCATCATCCGAACGGGCCGCGTTGTGGAAGAACCAACTATATGGGGATGAACCTTACCAGATTGTTCTGGGCGTTCGCTCGTCAATTTTCCTGCCGATGGACAATCTTGGCCTTGTGATTGTCGACGAGGAGCACGAGAACAGCTACAAGCAGTTCGACCCGGCGCCGCGCTACAACGCCCGCGACCTTGCCGTGGTGCTGGCAATGCAACACAAGGCAAAGGTGCTGCTGGGCTCGGCCACGCCGTCGCTCGAGAGCTATTTCAACGCCAAGCAGGGCCGCTACGGGCTGGTTGAGCTGACACACCGTCACGGCGCGGCGGTGCTGCCCGAGATTGAGATTGTTGACACCAAGCTCGAACGCCGCAAAAAGCTGATGAAGCAGTGTTTCAGCCAGACGTTGTTAAGTTCAATCGACAACGCGCTGTCGAAAGACGAGCAGGTGATTCTGTTCCAGAACCGACGCGGCTACAGTCCGTTTCTTGAGTGCACCGAGTGCGGCTACGTGCCCAAATGCAAGCACTGCGATGTGAGCCTGACCTATCACAAGGGCATCGAGCGGCTGGTGTGCCACTATTGCGGCTACTCGGTGGCGGCCGTCACCACGTGCGACCACTGCCACCAGAGCACAATGCGGCTGGCCGGTTTCGGCACCGAACGCATTGAAGATGAGCTGAAACAGATTTTTCCGCAGGCCAACATCGCCCGGCTCGACACCGACACAACACGCACCAAGCACGGCGGCGAGAACATCATCCGCGACTTTCAGGAACGCCGCATCAACATACTGATTGGCACGCAGATGGTGTCGAAAGGTCTCGATTTCGGCCACGTGAACATTGTGGGCATTCTGAACGCCGACAATATGCTCAGCTTCCCCGATTTCCGCGCCTACGAGCGCAGCTTCCAGCTGATGGCGCAGGTGAGCGGCCGCGCGGGGCGCAAAGACAAGACTGGCAAGGTGATTATCCAGACATCGAACCCCGAAAACAGCATCATCCGCCAGGTGGTGGCCAACGACTATCAGGCAATGTACGACACGCAGATGGCCGAGCGCACGCAGTTTTTCTATCCGCCCGTGTGCCGGTTCATCTACATCACGCTCAAGCACCGCGACCGCCAAACCGTTGAAGACGGCGCGCGCGAGCTGTTCGGCCTTGTGAGCAAAGTGGGCGGCATCACGCCTCTCGGCCCCACAACGCCCGCCATCAACCGCATTCAGAATCTCTACCTGATGAACATCACCATCAAGCTGAGCAAAGCCGACACAATGCAGTCGAAACTCGGGTTGCAGCAAGCTATTGATTTCTTCTTGCAACTGCCTAAATACAAGAATGTTATGATAATGGCGAATGTTGACCCGATGTAGGAATTGATTGAAGCCCCGATAGCTATCGGGATGAATAATTGAAGGATTGAAATTTGAATAACTGAAAGCATTTTAAACCCGCAAAACTTTAATACAACGAGCAAATGCGCACCATACTGACAACCATTTTAGCCCTTTTCGGCTTGACCGCGATGGCCGGCGACGATGCCACGGTTGTGAAAATCGATGGCAAATTCTATTCAACGCCGATTGTCACCGCCGAAGGAAATCTTGTGATTGCATCGCACAACAAAACCGTCTATCTGTTTGACAGCAAGGGACGATTGAAAAATTCATTCACCGCCAAGGGCTGGTTTCACGCCACACCGCGCCAGCTCACCGACGGCCAGATTGCCATTGGCTGCTACGACCGATATTTCTATTTTCTTGATAAAGACGGCAATTTTGTGAGCCGGATTAAGCCCGGCGGCAAAATATTCACCGAGCCTGCCGAGCTGGGCAACGTGATAGCTTTCGGCACCAGCCGCGGCCGCGTGGCGTTCTACAATCGCCAGACCGACTCGCTCTATTATGCCCGCGTGCGCGGAAAAATCATCCACGGCTCGCCGCTGGCTCTGAGCGACAGCACTGTGGCCATCGGCGGCAACGGCAAGCGGCTCTGCATCATCGGTGCCGACGCCAACCTGAAGGCGCAGCTTAAAACCAAAGGTTGGATTATGCACTCGAAACCCGCCAAAACATTTGACCATCAGGTGGTTACCGGTACCTACGGCAAGCGGCTCTACTCTGTCGATACGCTCGGCCGAGAGCTTTGGCAGCGCAAGGTTGGCGGCCGCATTCACAGCTCAATTCTGCAAACCCCCGACAGTAATATCGTCTTCGGTGCGTTCGACAGCTACATCTATTGCTTCGATAGCCGCGGCCAACTCATTGTGCGTCAGTCGACTGGCAAAAAGGTGGTTTCGTCGCCGGCAATGGTCAACGACACGGTTTTCGCCATTGCCGGAATCGACAAGAGCATCTATCTGCTCACCACTCGCGGGCGGCTTCTGGGTAGCATCAAATGCGAAGGCAGCTTCTTCTCAACGCCCATCGTAATGCCCGACGGCACACTCTTTTGCTGCACAATGAAAGGAACTCTGTATTTTATTGATAAAAAGGCTGTTGACGATATTATCACAGGCCGCCGACCTGTGGTTGAGATTGAAGCTGGGCGGTACGATTACAAATACTGACAGCGCATCGTCAGGCTTACATCCCTATCCACGCCGCGCCTACAAGTTGCTCGTAATCAGCCGTTGACGGGCGGAAGAAAACCAAAAACAGATAATTATTGGCTGTGGCCGAATGTGAGCCTTCAAAGCGTTCCATATCCACTTTGCCGTCGTGATAGGTGCGGCAAACGTAGATGTAGTCGTAAACGCCCTGTTTGAGCCGCAGGTCGCCTTCATAGCGCTTGGCGGCGAAGTTGTAGCGCATCTGGTTGTCGCTGCTGAGCTGCCAGTTGCAGAACGCGCCGCACACAAACACATCGCCGTCGAGCACGGGCTCGGTTTCGAGCGTGGGGTGCACGTAAACGTAATCGGCCGTGCGGTAGTGGTCATCGTTGTTGGCAACCGATTGAGCATAAACTATATACTGTCCATTTTGGTCGGTTTCGGAAAAATAGGGTTTGAAGGCGCGGCTCTCATCGGCGGGCGGCGTGATGTGAAAATGCGGCGCCACGTAATCAACTCTGTTATAATTGATTGGCGCTTGCCGCAGATAGCGCAGGTCGAGACGGCGAAACTCATTGCCGCCAGCCATCAGCAGGTCGCCGGCATAGGAATAGACCAAACGGTTGCCAACAATCTGCTTCGGTTTCAAATCGGTTCGCGATGTGTATGGACAACCATTTTGCAAAACACTAACATTCAATTCGTTGAAAACATCATTCACCATCAGTCCGCTGTAGTCGACGCTCAACCTGACATCTTGCGCGTGGCGCTCGCTAACGCTGCCTGTGGGTTTGGTCACTTCAGCTTCAATGCCCGCAAGTTGCTCATATACAAGCATTGACGCTTGTGCCACAATGATGTCGGGATGACCGGCCATAAAAACCGCCACATTGTAACGGCCCGAGAGCAGCATCTGCACATCGCTGTTAGGCAAGCAGATACGATAATTGACGTAGTCGGTTGTCGTTCCCGACGATGGCGAGTAATCGGTAACCGCATTCACCGCAAAGCCGCTCAAATATTCCGACGGCTGCAAATCGGACGGCTGGCCGTTGCGGTCGCAGTGCGTGACGCTGTATTCAAGGTCGAGAATGTGGCTCGTCAGGCAGTCGAACTCAACCACAATGCGGTCGTCGCTGTTAAGCTCGATGACCGGAAGCGACGTTTCATCGCCTTCGACATAAGCCCGCAGAGTGGCCACAACGGGTGTTTGAGCCGCAGCACCCAGCCACGCACTCATCATCAAAGCGACCGCTATACACCTTATGCTTGTCATGTTGTTGTCAATGGTTTACAAAAATAATCAGCCAAACGATACGGAAGAGTTTTTTTTAAGGGATTGTCCTATTTATGTGTTTCCGTCTGCTTGCGCACTACTTATTATAAGTGTTTTTCCAGCCGGAATAATTTACGATAGTTTGTAATAATTACTCGTAAATTTCAATCGAAATGGCATATTTTTATGCAAAATACTAATAAAATATCGATTTTTGTGCCGTGAAAATTGAAAATTGAAAAAATTAATGATTGCAAGTTAAGAAGGTTTACGTTTAAGTTTTCTGTTTTGCGTTCTAAACTCTAACCTTCTCAACTCTAAACTTTTACAACAATGGCTTACATCAACGAAAACTTCTTGAAACTACAGCACCGCTACCTTTTTGCAGAAATTGCGAAGCGAGTGGCGGCATACAAGGCCGAAAATCCGCAGGCCGATATTATCCGTTTGGGCATTGGCGACGTCACGCAGCCGCTGGCGCCGGCGGTGGTTGAGGCAATGCACCGCGCTGTTGACGAGTGCGCTCACGGCGAAACGTTCCGCGGCTATGGACCGGAACACGGATATAACTTCCTGATTGAGGCTATTATAGCGCACGATTTCGAACCCCGCGGCGTTCATCTCACGCCCGACGAGGTCTTCATCAGCGACGGCGCCAAAAGCGACACGGGCAACATTGGCGACATTCTGTCGTCGGCCAACGTCATCGGCGTCACCGACCCAGTTTACCCTGTCTATGTCGACACCAACACAATGGGCGGCCGCGATATTCGCTATATTCCTTGTAATGAGGCGAATGGCTTCACGGGCGACATTCCGACGGAAAAACTCGACGTGGTTTATCTATGCTTTCCGAACAACCCAACGGGCGCGGTCATAACGCGCGAAGGGCTGCAGCGCTGGGTTGATTACGCTTTGCGCAATGACTGCCTGATTCTGTATGACGCTGCCTACGAGGCATTTATCAGCGACGCTGCCATTCCGCATTCCATCTACGAGATTGAAGGGGCGAAGCAGTGCGCCATCGAGTTCCGCAGTTTCTCGAAAACGGCCGGATTCACGGGCGTGCGCTGCGGCTACACAATCATTCCCAACGAGTTGAAAGTTAACTCGTTGAGTGGCGAACGTGTGACGCTCAACGGTGTTTGGGACCGTCGTCAGTGCTCGAAGTTCAACGGTGCTTCGTACATCTCGCAACGCGGCGCGGAGGCCGTTTTCAGCACCGAGGGACAGAAGCAGATTCGCGCCACCATCGACTACTATATGGCCAACGCGCGGATAATCCGTCAGAGTCTGCAAGGGTTTGGCCTTCAGGTGTTTGGCGGCCAAAACGCACCTTACATCTGGGTTCGCACGCCCAACGGCACCGACTCGTGGTCGTTCTTCGACCGCCTTCTGCGTGAGGCTCAAGTGGTTACGACGCCTGGCGCAGGATTCGGCGCAGCCGGCGAGGGTTACATCCGCATCACCGCCTTTGGCACGCACAAGAGCAGTATTGAGGCAATGGAACGGGTGAGGAAGTGTTTGTGATTGCGGTTCGCCTTTGAATTACAAATTTCTCGTACCCTAAAATTCGTGCTGACAATGTTATTTTGCAAAGTGAAATCAGAAAGCGATAAAATGAAAAAGGCAATTTTGAAACTGGCCGACGGCTCTGAATATGAGGGCTTTTCGTTCGGCTGCGAGCGGTCGGTGGCGGGCGAGTTGGTCTTCTACACGGCAATGACGGGCTACCCCGAAAGTTTGAGCGACCCGTCGTACCGCGGACAGATTCTCATCCCGACCTACCCAATGATTGGCAACTACGGCGTGCCTGGCGACGAGACGGTCAACGGCGTGTCAAGTTTTTTTGAATCGGACCGCATACAGTGCTCGGCGCTCGTAATTTCCGATTATTCAGAACGTTACAGCCACTGGGACTCGCGCCGAAGCCTTGGCCAATGGCTCAAGGAGTGGCAGGTGCCTGGCATCTGCGGCATCGACACGCGCGCGCTCACCAAAAAACTGCGCGAGCAGGGCTCAATGCTGGGCAAAATCATCTTCGACAATGCCGACGTGCCCTTCTACGACCCCAACAAGGACAACCTTGTGGCGCAGGTTTCTATGAAAGAAATATCTACTTATGGCACAGGACGATACAAAGTTTTGCTGGTTGATTGCGGAATGAAAAACAACATTCTGCGCTGCCTTTTGAAGTACGACGTTACCGTGAAGCGCGTGCCTTGGGACTACGATTTCACCGCCGAGGATTACGACGGCCTTTTCATCTCGAACGGCCCTGGCGACCCCGCGCAATGCACGGCCACTATCGCTCACATTAGCAAGGCTTTACAGCAAGACCGACCGATAATGGGCATCTGCCTTGGCAATCAGTTGCTTGCTCTTGCCGCTGGCGCGAAAACTTACAAGTTGAAATACGGCCACCGCAGTCATAATCAGCCTGTTAAGGTGCCTGGAACGCACCAATGCTTCATCACGTCGCAGAACCACGGATTTGCCATCGACGGCGAGACGCTGCCTGCCGACTGGGAGCCAATGTTCGTCAACCTGAACGACGGCACCAACGAGGGCATCCGCCATCGCTCTAAACCGTTCTTTTCCACACAGTTCCACCCCGAGGCATCGAGCGGACCTGAGGACACCGAGCCGCTCTTTGCGGAGTTTTTCAATAATATGGTAAAATATAGAAAATAAGATAGTTATGGAAGATAGCAAGAGAATATTGGTTCTGGGTTCGGGCGCGCTGAAAATCGGTGAGTCGGGCGAGTTCGACTACTCGGGCTCGCAGGCGCTCAAGGCCTTGCGCGAGGAGGGCAAATTCACCATCCTAATCAACCCGAACATTGCCACGGTGCAGACTTCGGAAGGCATTGCCGATTTGATTTACTATCTGCCTGTTACGCCCGAATTTGTGGAGAAAGTCATCCAAAAGGAGCGGCCCGACGCCATTATGCTCGCCTTTGGCGGTCAGACGGCGCTGAACTGCGGCGTATCGCTTTATAAATCAGGAATTTTAGAGAAATATAACGTCAAGGTTCTGGGCACGCCCGTCGAGGCCATCATCAACACTGAGGACCGCGAACTGTTTGCCGAGATAATGCACAAAATCGGCGTTAAGACCGCTAAAAGTGTGGCTGTCAACTCGATAGACGAGGCAATGAGTGTTGTGCGCGAAATCGGTTACCCTGTGATTGTGCGCGCCGCCTACACGCTGGGCGGCCTGGGTTCGGGCTTCTGCTCAAACGACGCCGAACTGGAGCGGCTTGCGCAGACGGCCTTCTCATACTCGCCGCAGATTCTTATCGAGAAATCGCTGAAAGGCTGGAAAGAGATTGAATATGAGGTGGTTCGCGACCGCTACGACAACTGCATCACCGTCTGCAATATGGAGAATTTCGACCCGCTGGGCATCCATACGGGTGAGAGCGTGGTGGTGGCGCCTTCGCAGACGCTGAGCAACCACGAGTACCATCTTCTGCGCAGCATCGCCATAAAAATTGTGCGCGAGGTGGGCATTGTGGGCGAGTGCAACGTGCAGTACGCGCTCGACCCGAATTCTGACGACTACCGCGTGATTGAGGTTAACGCCCGATTGAGCCGCTCGTCGGCGCTGGCGTCGAAGGCGACGGGCTATCCGCTGGCCGCCGTGGCCGCCAAACTGGGCCTGGGCTACGGTTTGGACGAGATTCCGAACGCCGTCACCAAAGTTACTTCGGCCTGCTTCGAGCCCGCGCTCGACTATGTTGTGTGCAAGATTCCGCGCTGGGACCTTGGTAAGTTCGAGGGAGTCAGCAAGTTAATCGGCTCGTCAATGAAGTCGGTGGGCGAGGTTATGTCTATCGGCCGCACTTTTGAGGAGGCCATTCAGAAGGGCCTGCGTATGGTGGGACAAGGAATGCACGGCTTTGTGGGCAACACCATCAACATTCCCGACCTTGATTTTGAACTGAACAACCCGACCGACAAGCGCGTGGCCGCCATCGAGATTGCCTTCGACCGCGGCTATTCGGTTGAGCGTCTGCACGATATGACCAAAATCGACAAGTGGTTCCTGGCTCGGTTGGAGAACATCCACCGACTGAAACTCGAACTGGCCAAATGCAACTCAATCAGCGAGATAAGCGCCGAACTTATGCGCGAGGCCAAGCAAATGGGCTACAGCGATTATCAGATTGGTAAAATCGTATTGAAAGACAATAAGATAGACGCTCACGCAAAGGGCATCGAGGTGCGCGAGTATCGATTGAAACTGGGCATCAAACCTGTTGTTAAACAGATAGATACGCTCGCGGGCGAATATCCTGCGCAGACCAACTACCTGTATCTGACCTATAACGGCGCGGAGAACGATATCAGTTTTGAGCGCGACGGACGCTCGGTAATTGTCTTGGGTTCAGGCGCTTACCGCATCGGCTCGTCGGTTGAGTTCGACTGGTGCGGAGTGGCTGCCGTGAAGAAGATTCAGGAAATGGGCTACCGCGCCATTATGATAAATTACAACCCCGAAACCGTCAGCACCGACTACGACGTGTGCGACCGCCTGTTCTTCGACGAGTTGACGCTGGAGCGCGTGCTCGACATCTGCAGTCTGGAACAGCCGAAGGGCGTCATCGTATCGACTGGCGGACAGATTCCGAATAACCTTGCACTTTTGCTTGACAGTCAAGGAATTAATATTCTGGGAACATCGGCAAAATCGATTGATATGGCCGAAGACCGTCAGAAGTTCTCGGCAATGTGTGACTCGCTCGGCATCGACCAACCGCGTTGGAAGGAACTCTCGAACATCAACGACATCTACAGTTTTGTTGACGAGGTGGGGCTGCCCGTGCTCATCCGTCCGTCGTATGTGCTGTCGGGCGCGGCAATGCGCGTGGTTTCGAGTCGCGACGAACTTGAGAACGCACTGCACAACGCGGCGGTGGTGAGTCAGGAGCATCCTGTGGTTGTCACGGAGTTCCTGCAGCACGCCAAAGAGGTTGAAATTGACGCAGTTGCGCAGCACGGAATCATCAAATGCTACGCCATCAGCGAGCATATTGAGTATGCGGGTGTTCACTCTGGCGACGCCACGGTGGTCTTCCCCGCACAGAAACTCTACTACGAGACTGTCCGCCGTATCAAAAACATTTCCAAACAGATAGCACAGGCTCTGAACATCTCGGGGCCGTTCAATATCCAATTCCTGGCCAAAGACAACGCGCTGCGCGTGATTGAGTGCAACCTGCGTGCGTCGCGGAGTTTCCCGTTCGTGTCGAAAATCACAAAATTCAACTTCATCGGAATGGCCACCGAAATAATGCTCGGCAAGGAGGTTGAGCCTTACGGCAAAACGTTCGCCGACATTGATTATGTGGGAGTTAAGTCGTCGCAGTTCTCGTTTGCGCGTCTGCTCAAAGCCGACCCCGTTCTGGGTGTGGATATGGCTTCGACGGGCGAGGCTGCCTGCATCGGCGACAACTATCACGAGGCGCTGCTCAAGAGTATGCTCTCGGTGGGGCACCGCATTCCGTCGCCCGACAAGGGAGTGCTCATCTCGTCGGGAACATCGAAGTCGAAGGTTGAACTGCTCGAGGCTTCGCGAATGCTGAAGGAGAAGGGCTACAAACTCTACGCCACAAGCGGCACGGCTGCATTTATGGCCGACAACGGCATTGAGGCGGAGGTGGTTCACTGGCCCGACTCGGAGAAAAAGCCGAACGTGCTTGACTGCATTGCGACGCAAAAGATTGATTTAGTTATCAATATCCCGAAAAACCACACGCAGCGTGAGTTGGAGAACGGTCACAAAATCCGTCGCGCCGCCGTTGACCACAACATCCCGCTCATCACCAACGCCCGCCTTGCAAGCGCCTACATCTGGTCGGTCTGCAAGATTGGCATCGAGGGGCTGGGAATTAGGCATTGGGGGGAGTATTAAGGAGAGAACTCGAATCTTTTGCTGTTTTGATTCAAAAATTGTTAAAAACTTTTCTTGTTGATAATAAAGTATTTGCATAGTGTTGCGCATATATAGAAGTGCTCAAGAATGAGTTTTTTGTTCATAATTTTGCCGTATGGGTTCGGCGATTGGCGTCAACCTTAATTCAATTTTTTTTCAAATGAACAAAATTTATTCGAGTCAGATTGAGAAGGCAAACTCTCTGGCTGGCGGTATTGAGAAAAATGCTGCAAAACTGAAGGCAAGCAACGTCTCTGTTGATTTGCGGAAACTTAAAGAGTGTGCTTTGCAACTTGCCGAACTTGCTGAAAAACAAGACGCTGCCGAGGCAGCATTGGCGCAGGCACGCGGAATGGCGCACGAAAAACTCAACGAGTTGAAAAACGTTTATGAAGCCGTAAAATTCCCCATCAAGAGTCATTTTGCAATGGAGCAATGGCCCGTTTTCGGAATACCCGACAAACGGTAGTTTTTGTGTGTGAAAACGGAAGAAGGGTGCATTGAACACCCTTCTTTAATTTTAATCATTTAAAAATTAATATTTTATGGCAAGAAATCAAATACAGCATCTAGTATATGCTTTCATCACGGTTTTCATAACCGTTCACGCGTTTGTGTTTTATAATCTGTATGTTATCGAGGGCGACGGCCTAATGCGGGCCGCTGGCACAACTTCGGTTTTGGGGGCCATCAACAGTATGGGCGGCGTTTATATGTGCGGCACGTTTCTACCCATTTGGCTGGTTATTCTTGTTGAGTTTGTGTTCGCCTTTGTGCTTGCGGTGGCGTTTGCGAGCCCGCTGGCGTTCAAATTGGCAAGCCGCAAGTTCGACCCGCGCCGCAACCACCCAATGATATTCGAGTCGGCCATCATCACAGCCACCGTCTGTCTTATGTGCCCATCAATGAGCCTGATAGCCGTCTTCTTGTATTATCCTTATAATGAAGGTTTTGACATTATCGACGCTTTGTGCCGCTGGTTCCGACTTGTGTGCTACAACCTGCCGTTTGCCTACTTCTCGCAAATGTTTTTCGTTCAGCCGTTTGTGCGATTCGCCATCCGAACCATCTTTGCCGACAGCATTGAGCAACGAAGCCAACAGAATGTGAACAAGACAGTTAAGCCTGCCGACGAGACCGAAGCCATTGCCGACGTCATTATCCGCGAAAGCGAGATTGCGGCGGAGGGCTAAATCCAAACAATAGGGCTGTCTTCAATGGCAGCCCTATTTGTTTTATAATCAACAATCTGTGTAAATCTGTGTTTTCTGTGTTCCCGATAACTATCGGGACTGTGCGAAACAGTCATCTGCGTCCCACTCATTGCGAAAATTTCCAATTCGTAATAAAAACTCGTAATTCATAACGCAAATAATATTTTTAAGCGGATATTTCTAATAAAATATCGAATTTTGCACCGTAATAATTATAAAATGTAAAACAATTGAATTGATAAGAAGAAATTCGAAAGCGAAATAAATAGCGTTCAACAACTTCAATCATTCAATTAATCAGTCATTCAATTTATGGGTGTTCATCACGAGTGCGGTGTGTTGGGAATTTACGGGGTGCAGGACGCCGCGCGGCTGGCCTATTATGCGCTTCACAGCCTTCAGCACCGCGGGCAGCAGAGTTGCGGAATTGTTACTTTCGACAACGGCGAAATGCACATTATGAAGGGGCAGGGGCTTGTGAATGAGGTTTTTAACCAACAGAATCTCAAGACTTTGACGGGCAATATCGCCATCGGGCACGTGCGCTACCCCACAACCAACGTGGGTGGAATTGAAAACGTGCAGCCTTTCTCGTTCCGCCACCATACGGGCGATTTTGCGCTGGCTCATAATGGCAATATCGTCAATTTCAACGAGATACGCCGCTATCAGGAGCAGCGCGGAAGTCTGTTTCAGACCACGTCGGACAGCGAACTTTTCGCGCATCTCATCAAGAAAAACTACTCTGACGACCACCGCATCCACAACATTCTCGACGCACTCAACATTCTGGAGGGCGCCTTCTCGCTTGTGGTTATGACGGCTAACCGACTCTACGCTTGCCGCGACAAGTACGGCTTTCATCCGCTGTCGGTGGGGCGCTTGGGCGACGGCTACATTGTGGCAAGCGAGACGTGCGCTTTCGACGCCGTCGGGGCGGAATTTCTGCGCGACGTGGAGCCTGGCGAGGTGCTCGCCATCGACCATCACGGCTTGCGCTCTAATCGCTATACCGCTGAATGTCACCACAATATGTGCGCAATGGAGTACATCTATTTTGCCCGCCCCGACAGCGACATCGAGGGCTGTAACGTCCACGCGTACCGCAAAAATTCGGGCAAACTGCTCTACAAGGAGCATCCCGTTGAGGCGGACATTGTGGTGGGTGTGCCCGATTCGAGTTTGAGCGCCGCCATCGGTTATGCCGAAGCGAGCGGAATCCCTTACGAAATGGGGCTGCTGAAGAGCAAATACGTTGCGCGGACGTTCATTCAGCCTACGCAGGAGTTGCGCGACCGCGGCGTGAAAATGAAACTCTCGCCCGTGCGCAGCGTGGTCAGCGGCAAGCGCATTGTTCTAATCGACGACTCGATAGTGCGCGGCACTACTTCGCGGCAGATTGTCAGAATGTTACGCGACGCGGGCGCCCGCGAGGTGCACCTGTGCATTGCAAGCCCGAAGTACGCTTTTCCGTGCTATTACGGCATCGACACTGGCACGTCGGAGCAGTTGATTGGCGCAAGCAACAGCGTGGAGCAGATTCGCGATTTTGTGGGTGCCGATTCGCTCTATTTCCTATCGGAAGAGGCTATGTATCAGGCAGGTAACCGTACCGATTTGTGCGCCGCCTGCTTCACAGGGAAGTATCCGACGAAGTTGTACGATATAAAGAAGTAGGAATTAGGAGTTAGGATTTAGAAATTAAAAATGAACAATTACAATTAAAAATTAATGAAGGCAGAATGGTAAGAAAATCGCTAACCGATTCAATCCGATTTTAACAGATAACTTATTCTGATTGAATCTGATACAATCGGTTAGAGACAATAAAATCTGTGTTAATCAGTGTTTTCTGTGCCATCTGTGCGAAACTGAAAATCAATAATCAAAAATAGATATGTCAAAATTTGTGTTTGTAACAGGCGGAGTGGTGTCAGGACTGGGCAAAGGCATCACGGCATCGAGCGTGGCGCTGCTGCTTAAAGCGCACGGCCACAAGGTTTTTATGCAGAAGTTCGACCCATACATCAACGTTGACCCTGGCACAATGAGCCCCTATCAGCACGGCGAGGTTTTCGTCACGGCCGACGGCACCGAAACCGACTTGGATTTAGGTCATTATGAGCGATTTATCGACGAGGAAATGAACTACACGTCGAACATCACAATGGGCAAGGTGCTGAAATCGGTCATCGACAAGGAGCGCCGCGGCGATTTTCTGGGCGGTACGGTGCAGATTGTGCCGCACGTCACCGACGAGATTAAGAACAAGATTTACGAGGCGGCTTCGTCGTCGGGAGCCGACGTGGTGATTACAGAGATTGGCGGCACCATCGGCGACATTGAGAGTGAGGCGTTTCTGGAGGCGCTGCGTCAGGTGAAACTCGAAAACCACCCCGACGACACGCTCTTCATCCACACCACGCTTGTGCCCGCGCTGTTCGGGTCTAACGAATTGAAAACCAAGCCGACACAGCACTCTGTCATTGAGTTGCGGGGCAAGGGCATCCAACCCGACATCATTGTCTGCCGCACGCCCGTGATACTCGACGCTGACGTGCGCCGAAAAATCGGCCTGTTCTGCTCTGTGCCTGCCGATTGCGTCATTTCGAGCGCCGACGTCGACAACATCTACCAAATACCGCTGCTCTACCATCGGCAGAAAATTGATTCGCAGATAATCAAACGCTTGCGACTGCCACGCGGCAAGTTCGACATAAAATTCTGGACCGATATGGTGAGCCGCGTCAACCATCTGAAACACGATACGCACGTTGCCCTTGTCGGGAAATACACCGATTTGCAAGACGCGTATATCAGTGTGGCTGAAGCGCTTAAGCACGCTGGATACAAGTTCGGGGTGCGTGTTCACGTTGATTATGTCGACAGCGAGGTCCTTGAGCCAATGACCGACGCCGAGGTGGCCCGCACGCTTGAGCCGTTTGCGGGGATTGTTGTTCCTGGCGGATTCGGAAGCCGCGGAATCGAGGGAATGGTGAAAGCCTGCCGTTTCGCCCGCGAGCGCAATGTGCCTTACTTGGGGCTCTGCCTGGGAATGCAGATTGCCACCATTGAGTTTGCGCGCAATGTGGCGGGGCTTGCAGAAGCCACTTCAACCGAGTTCGACGCCAACGCCGCGCACCCCGTCATCTGCCTAATGGAGGAGCAGAAGGGCGTCACGAATATGGGCGGCACACTGCGTCTGGGCAACTACGATTGCGCCATTGTTGCTGGCACTCGCGCCGCCACGGCCTACGGCACCGACCACATTGTTGAGCGCCATCGTCACCGCTACGAGTTCAACAACAGTTACCGCGACGCGATTACTTCGGCTGGGCTGGTTGTGTCTGGTGTCAATCCGAAACTCAACCTTGTTGAGATTGTGGAGAACCCCGCCTGCCGTTTCTTTGTGGCCTGTCAATTCCATCCCGAGTTCAAAAGCCGCCCAACCAAACCGCATCCGCTGTTTGTGGGGTTTGTGGAGGCGTCGATAGGTCTATCGAAATAACAGTATAATACTATCTGCTTTATAAATGGGGGAATGAATTTATCATTTCCCTTTTTTTTGATGGTGGGAAAATAAGTTCAGGATTATTAATACAAAAAAAGGCTCTGCATCAGCAGAGCCTTTTTCCTATGCTAGATTTCAAAACTTATTTCGCAATGTTTTTGAAGTCTTCGTCTTGAGCATATTGTGCAAACTCAATGTCTTTTGCAGCATATGCGCCAAGCGAGGCGTCCTTCTCAACAGCAACCTTCAAGCTGTTGATGAGCAGGTCTTTGTCTTGTTTGCGGGCAGCGATAACGGCTTTCAGATAAGAGATTTTAGCGTTGTCCTGATCTTCAATCTTGTTCAAGATGCCGAGTGTTGCGTCGAATACATCATTGTTCTTTGTGCTGAAGTAGTTCAGGTATTTGCAGAGAGCCCAGTTGAATGTGTTCATTTTGCTGCTCTGATACAGGTTGAGAGCTGACTCATAGTCACCTTTCTTAGTAGCGATAACAGCTTGGTTGTAGCTAACCTCGTCGCCGGCACCAGCGGCTGCATTGTAGAACTCTTTGGCAGCAGCCTCATCTCCTTCAGCGTATGCGCAAGCACCAAGGTTGTTCAGCACAACTGTGTTCGATGCGTCAGCTTCTTTTGCTTTCTCGAAAGCGGCTTTTGCTTCAGCAATGTTACCCATCTTGTAGCTGATGTGGCCAACATTGTTGTTGGTTCTCCAGTCCTCAGGATATTTAGCGGCAGCTTTTTGGTAGATAGAAAGTTTCTCAGCGTTGTCCTCGGTGAGAGTGGCAGCGTAAAGCAATTCTTCAACAGTCAGGTCCTCAGAGTTGGCAGCGATGAGTTCTTTGATTTCGTCGTCAGAGTGGCCAATGACAGCAACGTTAACAGACAAAGTCGAACGACGCAGTTGGGGAAGAATCTTGTCGGCAATCTCTTCGTATGCAGCAGAGATGTTCTTGATTTCTTTCTCACGAACAACTGGGTCAGAGTACATTGAAAGAACGCGAAGGATGAGTTCCTTGTCTTGAATGTCAGACTCTTGCATCAAAGTTTTGAAGCCATCCCAGTCCTCAGCCAAAGAAGTTGTTTTGAAAACAGACTCGTCAGCGCTGACTTTCGATTTCTTCAACTCTTTCTTGAAGAAAGAATCAGAGTTCTTCATACGGCTTGCAGCCAGTTTATCGTTCAACGACTCTTCACCATCAGGTGATGCGAATGCTGAAATCTCGATGCCCTTAACTTCCATGCGCTCGTTGGCGGCAACGTCGCTGATGAATTGTTTAAGAGCGGCAACTTCGTCTTTCTTCAACTCTTTGCTTTGGATGTCAGCTTTGTTGATAACGAAGAACAAGGTAGCACCTTTCGAGTCGTTGGTGATGCGCTCGAATTTGTCAGCAGCACCGATGGTCATTGCGTTTTTGTCAAGCAACAGAGCTGTTGACATAACACCGTCGGCGATTTTCTGCTCAGGAAGATCCTGCGATTTGTCTTTCATTGTAGCTTTAACGCGGGCAATCAACTCAGAGCTACGCATTGCTTCTTCGAATGCGATTTTCGATTTTGTTTTGAAAGTACCGCCGTTTGCGAACGAGCAAACTTCGTTGTTCGCCTGTACTGACTCGCCTTGAACAGCTTTGCTTTCGAAGGCTTTCTCGCCACCTTCATACTTCAATACCGGGGTCAATTCCAATATTGCTGCTTTCTGGAAATACTTCGGGGGGAAAGTAACTGTAATTTCCATTTCAACGCTGTCACCGTGCATTTCAAGAACTTTCGGTGTTACGTCCCATTGTACTTCGTTTGCCATTTTCGCCATTTTGTTCATGCCGCCGCAAGCGGTCAATGCCAAGGCGCAAGTTGCTAAAACATAAAAGTTTACCTTTTTCATAATTGTCTCATTAATTAAATTAAGAATTTGTGCTATACTAAAAATTTTAAGTTAGAAAATCTCTTGTATATGTTTTGTTTAACGAACACCAAAAATAATAAAAATCGGTTATTGTCAACTTTGTTGGCTGTTTTTTCCGAAAAAATCTTGTTTTTACTATTTGTTTGGCGCGTTACTGATTGGATTCCAATGTAATACTAATCACAGCTACTGGTTGAAAACTTTTTTGCCATTCCTTTGTTTTGGACTGCTATCTGAATATTATGTCGTCGATAATGTCGTTCCCGTTGTTCAGTCGGCTGATTAGAATTTGTTTAGCCAACATAAGCTCGTTGCGAATAATCGACGAGTCGACAAATACAAACAAGATGTGGTTCTTGATGTAGATTTCGCGCGTTTTTGACGCCATATAGTCGCCAACCACTGCCCCCCACGAAGCAATCAGGCGTTTTTCATTGATTTGTTGTGTCAGTTTCAGCGATTCCGCCCAAAGTGAGATGGCTTCACCAAGTGTCGAAGTTTTTTCCTTTTTCATCTCACATCTGGGTTAAAATATTGTTTTTCAGATTATAGTGTAGGCTGTCGCCTTGCACTTTCCGCAGAATGTCGCCAATGCGTACGGTGCTGGTGTCAGTGATGAATATCTGGCCGAAGTTGTTCTGCGCTACAAGATTGACAATCTGTTCAACTCGCGACTGGTCGAGTTTGTCGAAAATATCGTCGAGCAGCAGAATAGGTTTTTGCCCGCACAAATTATTTATATAGTCGAACTGCGCGAGTTTCATGGCCACAAGGTAGGTTTTTTGCTGACCTTGTGAGCCTAACCGCTTGATGGGCTGACCGCTCATTCCAAGTTCAAGGTCGTCTTTGTGAACGCCGAAATTGGTGTAACGCGTTGCCAAATCAATGGCGCGGTTTTCTTGCAGCTGCTCGGCAAGCGGCTTCTCGTCGAGCGTTGTCGTGTAGTTGAGCGACACCTGCTCTTTGCCTTGCGATATGGCTTCGAAATATTTCTGGAATATTGGCGCAATGCCGGCCACAAACTCTTTGCGTTTCTGATAGATGAACTGCCCCGATTCGGCAAGCTGGTCGTCGTAGATTTGCAGCATCTGATCATCGATTTGCCAAGTTTGGGGCGTTTCTTTCAGCAGATGGTTGCGTTGCGCCAGAATCTTTACATATCGCTGATATTGAAGAAGATATTCTTTATCGAACTGTGAAATAATGCCATCGATGAATTTGCGCCGCTCTTCACTGCCCCCGATTATCAGATTTATGTCGTAAGGCGAAACCATCACAAGCGGTATCAGCCCGATGTGGTCGGCAAAGCGTTCGTACTCTTTTTTGTTGCGCTTGAACCGTTTGCGCTTGCCAGGCTCAAAGCCGCAGTAAATCTCTTCAGAGTGGTCGCCAAAATCGTACGTGCCTTGCACAATGAAGAACTGCTCGCCGTGGCGGATGTTTAATGAGTCGGTGCCGGTGAAGAAACTCTTGCAGAACGACATGTAGTATATGGCGTCAAGAATATTGGTTTTCCCTTCGCCATTGTCGCCCGTAATGCAGTTGATGCGAGCCGAAAAATCGGCATCGAGCGTCTGATAGTTCTTGAAGTTGGTCAGTGTCAGATGTTGCAAACTCATAGTGCAAAGATAACGTATTTGTATTTTTGGGGCAGAGTTTGAAACGTGATAAATACTAACAGATTCAAAAAAATCCCCACCAGTTGGCAGGGATTCTCGTTTATTTGATTATTTCATCCCGATAGCTATCGGGACTTCAATCAATAGCGGTAGTGTTCCGGTTTGTACGGGCCTTCAACCTTCACACCAATGTAGTCGGCTTGCGCTTTGGTGAGCGTGGTGAGTTTTGCGCCGACGTGCTCAAGATGCAGGCGTGCGACTTCTTCGTCAAGGTATTTGGGCAGACGGTAAACGCCAATCTCGTATTTCTTCTGCCACAAGTCGAGTTGGGCCAGTGTTTGGTTGGTGAACGAGTTGCTCATCACAAACGATGGGTGGCCGGTGGCGCAGCCAAGGTTCACAAGGCGGCCTTCGGCGAGCACAATAATGCTGTGTCCGTCAGGGAAATAGTATTGGTCAACCTGCGGTTTGATGTTCACCTTACGGATTCCCGGCACGGCTTCAAGGTCGGCCATCATAATCTCGTTGTCGAAGTGGCCGATGTTGCAGACAATGGCTTTGTCTTTCATCTTCTTCATGTGGTCGGCGGTGATTATGTCGCGGTTGCCAGTGCAGGTGACGTAGATGTCGCCCTGCGGCAGAGCGTCTTCAACGGTTGTCACTTCAAAGCCTTCCATCGCGGCCTGTAGGGCGCAAATCGGGTCGATTTCGGTAACCAGAACACGGGCGCCGAATCCGCGCATACTCATTGCGCAGCCCTTGCCCACATCGCCGTAGCCGCATACCACGGCCACCTTGCCGGCAATCATAATGTCGGTGGCGCGCTTGATACCATCGGCCAGGCTCTCGCGGCAGCCGTACAGGTTGTCGAACTTCGATTTTGTTACCGAGTCGTTGACGTTGATGGCCGGGAAACGCAGCGTTTTGGCTTCAGCCATCTGATACAGACGGTGAACGCCGGTGGTTGTCTCTTCCGACACGCCGCGCACCTTGGCGGCCAGCTTGTGCCATTTTTGGTTGTCGTCTTTAAGGCCATCTTTGATTCTTTCAAAAAGGCGGATGGCATCTTCGCCCTTCGGCATATTGTTCAGAATGGCCGGATTATCTTCAATCTCAATTCCCTTATGCAGCATCAGAGTGGCATCGCCGCCGTCGTCAACAATCAGGTCGGGGCCTTCGCCATTGCCAAAGTTCAGCGCCTGCTCGGTGCACCACCAGTACTCTTCAAGCGACTCGCCCTTCCATGCGAAAACCGGCACACCGCGCTCAGCCACGGCCGCTGCGGCGTGGTCCTGTGTTGAGAAGATGTTGCAACTTGCCCAGCGCACCTTCGCGCCAAGCGCCGTCAGTGTCTCAATTAGCACGGCCGTTTGAATGGTCATGTGCAGGCTGCCCGAAATTTTAGCGCCCTTAAGCGGCTGACTTGCTGCGTATTTCTTGCGCAGAGCCATCAGTCCGGGCATTTCGGCTTCGGCCAGCTCAATTTCTTTGCGCCCCCAGTCGGCGAGCGACATATCCTTCACCTTGTAAGGAAGATTCTGATTGTATTTTTCCATATCTGTATATTGTTTAAAAAATGATTTACAGCGATTGAAGTGTCTTTGTCTCGACAATCTTCACACTCTCGTTGAGAGTTTTGTCGATGCGGTGCATAATGGGGTAGAAGCCGTCGTTGTCGATGACGTTGCGGGCGATGAGCGCCATTATCTGTGTCTCAATCAGCTCTCGCGACTGACGGATTCCGCGGGCGTCGCGGCGGATGCCCTGCGTTTCGGCGTAAGCCACAAACTGCTCAAAAATATTTTGGTCACGCAGATATTTTACAAAGTCGTCGGCAGTTTTAAGTTTCTGAAGTTCAGGACGGTTGCTGTCGGTGTACTCAAGGCTGAACTGATATTCGCATCCTTTGCGCGAAATGCGGTTGTAGTAGGCCGAGCCACCGGTGGTGTCGGCAGGGATGAACACATCGGGCATGATGCCGCCGCCGCCATACACCACGCGTCCGCCGGTGGTGAAATATTCGGTTGAGTCGGCAATTTTTATGCTGTCGCGTTCCATAAACTCGCCACGCTCGTAGCGGTTTTCAAGGTCGGCGTAATAGTCTTCATCACTCTGTTTGTAAGGTTTTTGAATGCAACGTCCCGATGGTGTGTAATAGCGCGCGATGGTGAGTCGCACCGACGAGTTGTCGGGGAACATAATCGGCTCTTGCACAAGGCCCTTGCCGAACGAGCGGCGCCCGATGATGATGCCGCGGTCGTTGTCTTGAATGGCGCCGGCGGTAATCTCGCTTGCCGATGCCGAAAACTCGTCAATCAGTACGGCAAGTTTCAAATCCTTGCACGACTGCCTGAACGATGCGTGAAAATCGCTGCGCTCACGGTGAGCACCTTCGGTGTAAACAATCAGGCTGCCGTTGGGCAGGAACTCATCGACCACGTTGATGGCTGCGTCCATATAGCCGCCGCCGTTGCCGCGAAGGTCGAAAATCAGGTTCTGCATCCCCTGCGCCTTCAGTTTGGCAATGGCGTCTTGGAATTCCTTATGCGTTGTGCGCGCGAACTTCGACAGTTTGATGTAGCCCGTATGGCTGTTGAGCATATATGACACATCGATGCTGTAGAGCGGGATCTGACCGCGTGTGATCTCGAATGGGACAAGGCTCTTCTCGCCGCGCCGGGCAATGCCCACACGCACCTTGGTGCCACGCGGGCCGCGCAGTTTCTTCATCACATCGTTGTTTGTTATGTTGATGCCGGCAATCAGCGAATCGTCGACAGTCACAATGCGGTCGCCTGCGCGGATGCCCACCTTTTCCGACGGGCCGCCGGCAATCACCGCCACCACGTAAACCGTATCTTTCTGAATGTTGAACTGCACGCCGATGCCGTCGAAATTGCCTTCGAGCGGTTCGTTCATCTCGGCAAACTCTTCGGGCGAAATGTAGGTTGAGTGCGGGTCAAGGTCTTTGAGCAGGCTGATGGCGGCCTTCTCTTCAAGTTCGGCCACATCCACCGTATCAACATAATTCTGACGGATGTTGCCAATCAGATAATCGATTTTGCCGCTACGGCGTTGGTTCATAATAGTTTGCACGTTTCCGCGGTGCATGATGTTGTTCTCGACAAACATTCCGAAAACAAACGCCACAGCAAGCAGAAGCGGCAACCATATTTTTACTAATTTCTTCATTATCTATGTTTTAATCTATTTCGATTTGAACAATCTCGATTCCGGCGCGCTTGAGCAGCTCAATGCCGTCCTGAATGCGATAATTGTCAGAAAAAACCACACGCTTGATGCCCGACTGTATGATGAGCTTGGCGCATTCCATACAAGGCGACGCTGTGACGTAGAGCGTTGAGCCCAGGCTGCTGTTGCTCGACTTGGCCACCTTGGTGATGGCGTTGGCTTCGGCGTGCAGCACGTATGGTTTTGTGGTGTTCTCGTCAATCTCGCAGCAGTTCTCGAACCCCGACGGCGTGCCATTGTACCCGTCTGAAATAATCATCTGGTCTTTGACCAGCAGCGCACCCACCTTGCGGCGCACGCAGTATGAGTTCTCGGCCCAGATGCGCGCCATCTGCAAGTATCGCAGGTCGAACTGGTGTTGTTTTTCGGCATTCATTTTGCTTGTTTTTTGCGGACACAAATATAAAGTGAAAGTTGGAAGTTGAAGGTAGAAGGTAAAAGAAAGTGTATTTCTTCATAGTTAAAACAAAACCAATTGCAAGGCGTTGTTTGCGAGAGATTGATCGCTGAAACAATGGCGAGTATTTTAGTTTATAAAAACACGAAGGGGTGCCATAAATATGACACCCCTTACATGGTCACTTTTAACAATTACTGTATTGCCATAATCTCTATTTAATAACCACTCGTTTTGCCTGATTGCCCACGCGGACAATGTACAAGCCCTGACGCTG
>JAFXQB010000002.1 GCA_017527435.1 Salinivirgaceae bacterium | reverse complement strand
GGCTATCCACATTGAGTTGGCATCGGCATTTGTTGACGATGATGCGAACACGTAGTCGCCCGATTTGTATGTTGTGCCAGATACCCATGAACCTTTGTTGGTAAGGCCCACACCTGGGTCACCCTTCGGACCTTGCGGACCTGCAGGTCCTTGAATACCTTGCAGACCTTGCGGACCCTGATTGCCTTGCGGACCTTGCGGACCTTGCGGGCCGTCGGGACCTTGCAAACCTTGCGGACCTGCAGGTCCTTGCAGACCACGCTCACCAGTTTCGCCCTTGGGTGCCTGGAACTCAACCCAGTTGGTATTGTCCTGATAAGGCAGTGCATTGCTTACAAAAGTTTCGGTTTTTGCAATCCACATTGAGTTGATGTCTTCGTCTGCCGTGCTGCGCGAGAAGACGTAGTCGCCTATGCTGTAGGTGGTGTTTGCTTCCCATTCGCCCTTGTTGTTAAGTCCGGTTCCGGCAGGGCCTTGCGGACCAACCGGACCGATCGGACCTTGCGGGCCTTTTAGTGCGTCAAGTTGTTCCTGAGTGAAATCAGAGTATTTAAAAGCTTCGCCTTTGTCACCTTTATCTCCCGTGTCGCCTTTGGGACCTTGTTGTCCGCCATTGGCTGCAAAATAGGCATAAGGTACTGACTGCAGCTTTGTTGAACCCATGTCGGTGTACTTGGTGCCGCCGTTGGGGTCAATCTCAACGCGCATCCACACGTCGCCGCTTGCCCAGTCAACATTCTGAAGGCTCTGACCTTTGGCCGGTGTGCCTGCACCCACTGTCACGCTCAGCACACCGTAGCTGTTGGTTATCGGCGTGTGTGTCTCCTGGTAAACGGCATCGCCGTTCTGGCCTGCGGTCAGTGTCAGGCGAAGGCCCACTTTCGAATTGTCAACAAGTTCGCCGGCGGCATTGCGCACCACTGCCTGATACGAGAATCCGTCGGTCTGCGCCACAGCTGCCATTGTTGCCACGGTGGCGGCGATCGTTAGAAATAAGTTTTTGATTTTCATGATAATAATTCTTAATGATTGATTGTATTTGAAATTATGAATTGATTTTCATTAAGTTAAAATGCTTTATGTGCTCTTCAAAAATGGTTGATATTTGTTGAGCAAAAATAGGAAAAAACAAGTTTGAAAAAAACTTTTTTTGCGTCCTGAAAACTTGCCAATTACCATTTTCGATTGAACCCCCGATTTTATCGACCATATTAATATTAATTGCCATTCATTTTTGCGTTATTTGCATTCGCAGACTGATGTCAGTCTGAATTAAAAAACACATAACTAAAAAGTATCATGAAACACAAAACAACTCTGTTGGCAATTGGTCTGGCAGCCATCATTGGCGCGCAGGCCTACAACGCCAGTGCACAACCGCAACCACTGCAGGCGGGTGTGCCAAGTGGACCAAGCATCGACAACTATTTCACACCATCGACTGCCGATGCGATGAAACCTGACGACCAGGGCTTTATCCGCCGTTGGTTGTTGCTTGACCCAATCAGCAAACCAAACCGCAGCAACACTGTCTTCACCGACAGCTACCTGCGCGAAGCTTTTGCAAAAGAGTATTTCCCAAACCAGCTGACCGTGCTGCCTAAAGCCGGTTCAAAAATCAAGGTTATGGTTGAGAAACAACCACCTGTAAATCTTCAGGCCGGCCGTCCGATGATGCCGCCCCCGGAGCAGAAACCGATTGTTGAGAAGGCAACCCTCGAGTGGCACGCTTTCGACAGCAAGCTGTTCAACGTTAAATTGTTCCGTCTTGCTACAGGCCTCAACAAAGACCGCTACGGCGTTCTCTTCTGGGCTGTAACGGTCATCAATTGCGAAGAAGATATGAACGTCCGTCTGGCTGTTGGCTCGAACTCGGCCTCAATGTGGTGGCTCGACGGCAAGGAAGTTCTGCTTCTCTCGGGCGACCGCCGTATGGTTGTCGACGACTGCGTTTCGCCAATCATCAGCCTTAAAAAAGGCAAGAACATTCTGCGCGGCGCCGTTATCAATGGTCCGGGTATGAGCGACTTCTGCGTTCGCTTCCTCGACCTCGACGGCAAACCTGTCACAAACTACACTATCACCAACAAGTAATTGAAATTCAAAACAGTATATAATATGAAATCGATTATAACATTAGGCGTTTGCGCACTCACAGTTGCCTTGGCGGCGAAAGATGCGAACGCACAGATTGGCAAACCATTCATTCACGACCCGTCGACAATTATGGAATGCGACGGCAAATACTACACATTCGGAACAGGCGGCGGCGGTCTTATTTCAGAGGACGGCTGGACCTGGAACGGTGGCGCTGAGCGCCCGGGCGGCGGCGCAGCACCTGACGCCATCAAAATCGGCGACCGTTATCTGATTGCTTATAGCAAAACAGGTGGTGGTCTTGGCGGCGGTCACGCTGGCAAAGTGGTTACAATGTGGAACAAAACTCTCGACCCAAAATCGCCTGATTTCAAGTTCAGCGAAGAGATTGAAGTTGCATCGTCGGAATATGATGAAGATTGCGACGCTATCGACGCAGGTCTGCTTCTCGACCCGACCGACGGCCGTCTGTGGCTGTCGTACGGCACCTATTTCGGATTCATCCGTCTGGTTGAGCTTGACCCCAAAACCGGCAAACGCGTTGAAGGCAACGAAGCCATCAATATTGCCATCGACTGCGAAGCTTCTGCTTTGATGTACAACAACGGCTGGTACTATCTGCTTGGTACTCACGGTACTTGCTGCGACGGCGCCAACTCTACATATAATATTGTAGTAGGTCGCTCACGCAAAGTGACAGGTCCTTATCTCGACAATATGGGCCGCGATATGCTGCAAGGCGGTGGCCGTATGGTGATTGCCGCTCACGACCGCGTTATGGGCCCTGGCCACTTCGGACGCTACATTGTTGAAGAAGGTGTTGAGAAAATGTCGTGCCACTTTGAAGCCGACCTCGACCTTGCAGGCCGCAGCACACTGGCTATCCGTCCGCTGCTGTGGAAGAACGATTGGCCGTATGCAGGCGAACTGCTGAAAGACGGTGTTTACGAGATTGAGTCGGAGCGTCGTGGTTATGCTCTCGAACTGGCTGTTGACTTTGTTCGTATGCCAATGGCTATGCGTGGCTGGTTCGGTCGTGGAAACGACACCACACCTATCAAGCCTGTAGCTTCGCAGAAACTTGAAGATGTTCAGGCAACTTGGCCTGCTGGCGATGTTGCTGTCCGCGCAGGCGACTATATGACCCGCCCGCACCAGAAATGGAGCATTGTGGCTCTTCCCGAGAAGGAAGGCTTCCTTGGTGGTGCATACTGCAAGATTGTGATTGAAGGCACTAACCGCGCTCTGACCGCAGCCCCGAACTACGAGGTTATCGCATCAGAATACACCGGCGCTGAAACACAACTCTGGCGCATCGACCAACTGACTGACGGGACCTACCGCCTGATGCCGAAACAGGCACCTGGCGTTGAGGGCCAAGTTGTTCTGGTATCGACTGGCGACAGCACCGTTGGTCTTGGCAAGTTCGATATGAAGAGCGACAACTCGAAATGGAACTTGAAGAACCATTAATCTGGTGATTCACAAAATAGTAAAAAGCCGATTCAGCCGAGTCGGCTTTTTTTTGTTGTGTAATTTTAAAGGATAGGGTAGGTGCAATAAAAAAATCCTTCAAATCAGCGACTTGAAGGATTGTGTGTGTGAACCAGCTGGGGTTCGAACCCAGGACCCCATCCTTAAAAGGGATGTGCTCTACCTACTGAGCTACTGATTCAAGAGCTTTCCTGAAAAAGCGCTGCAAAGGTACAATCAATATCGGCTTTTGCAAATACAAAATGCACTTTTTAACTTAAAAACAATTCTGTGGCCGATATTTATTGCTGTTGTTATTGCAATAAGCAATTAATCAAACTGTTATGTTTTTGGCGCTCGAGCTTTTGTTCGTTCGGCTTGTCAAATTCCCGCTCTTAACTCATTATTCTGGCAAGGCCTTGGGTGTGCTCAAACTGCTCACAAAGAATTTTTATCAGCACGGCCATCGGTACTGCCAGAATCATTCCAGCGATACCCCACAGGAAACCCCAGAAAAGCAACATTAGTAGAACGGTTACGATATTGATTTTGAATGATTTGCCCATAAAAATAGGTTCAAGTACCGAGCCCACTAGCAGTTGTATTCCGATAAATATGATTATGGCGGCAGTAAGTACCCCCGGATGCTCGATGTCAATTAGAGCCATCAGACAGACGGCAATGGTAACGATTATTGAACCAATCATATGGATGAAGTTCAAGCCGAAAGCCAGGATGCCCCAAAGCAATGGAAAACTTACGCCAAAGGCCCAGCAAGCGAGTCCGAAGCAGATGCCTGTTATCAGGCTTGTGCCAATCTTCACCGATAGGAATTTTGATATTGCGCTTTCAATTTTCATAAACACGTCCATGGCTTGCGTGGGGCGCGAGAAGAGCGTTTCCTGCATCACCAGCTTGAAGTTGATTGAGCCGGCCATGATCAGTATCATCAGGAACAAGGTTATTGCCACTGTTGTGCAGAAGTTTTTGATGTGGATGAGTCCTGGGCCGACAAGACTCACAACAGCTTTGGTCACATCGCTGTTGTGAACCAAGCCTTTGATTATTCCTTCGTCTTTTTTAACGTCAATTTCAAACAGTTGGATGTATGGCTCAACTGCACGGCCCAGTTTGTCGTCGAGCCGCTGGTACATCTCGGCGCGGCCTTCAAGAATCTCGCTTCCCGACAGTTCCAAAACTTTGAACGAGCATGCTAATGCAATGGCAATCATCACCATTACAATGATGAGTGAAAAATATTTTGGTAGTTTTTTTCGCGTTGCCCACCGCATAAACGGTAAGAACATTATTGAGAAGAAACATGCGAATGCCAATGGTACAAAAATGAATGACAGTACTTTAAGAATGTATAGCGCAAGCACAACCGCAAAAATCAGCAGTATTTTGTTTGTGAAACGAATTGAGTCGATGTTCACTTTCCCATATTTTTTTTGATGATGACAAAGTAACAAAAAAGTTCGGACAAACCGTCACGGCTTTCCCATTTAATATCTCGTCGTCTTCCTGGTGCAAATCTTCATTATATATTATATGTGCGACACAAAAAAAGCCGTCTTTGCATGACGGCATTTTCGTGTTGTAAATATTCGGTTTACCAAAGTTTTTCCGGGTAGAGCCCTTGTTTGACAAGCTCGGCAATCTTGGCCACTGTTGCGGGGCGGTCTTCCTTGTAAGTGACGCCGAACCATGTTGCGTTGGCGGGCAGCACTTTGGTCTTCACCTTGCCTTCTTTCATCAGGTCGTCAACCACAAACGGAATGTAGAATTCCGATTTCGGGTTAGCGGCGTTGGCCTTTAGGAATGTCACAAACTTCTCTTCGAGATGTTTGAAAAGGTTTGGTGCGAAGCCCCAGAAGTTCATCGATACGGGCACATTCTCGTCGAGTTCCACTTCCTTGTCGTTTTCGGTGAAAATGATTTTGCCGTTTTTGCGTTCAATGCTGGTGCGCTCTTTGATGTCGGTCAGGAAACCGTCGGCATCAACTGAGCAGATTCCGCGTGCAACTGTTCCAAATTCGGACAGGGTTTTGCTCAACTGGTAGCCGTTCATCGCGTATTCGGTGTCCTTGACGCCATTGGTCAGATATTTGGCCATCACTTCAAAAGCACCGGCGCCATAGAAGTCGTCCGCATTGATGACCGCAAAAGGTTCATTTATAACATCTTTTGCCATCAGAATGGCGTGCCCGGTGCCCCATGGTTTGGTGCGTTCAGCGGGGATGCTGAATCCTGCCGGGATATTCTCCAAATCTTGATAGACAAGCTCTACGGCCACTTTGCCTTCAAGTTTTTTGATGAACATGTCGCGGAACTCGTCTTCAAAACTGCGGCGGATGACGAATACCACCTTGCCGAATCCGGCGCGCACGGCATCAAAAACCGAATAGTCCATAATCGTCTCGCCCGATGTTCCAAGGTGGTCGAGCTGCTTCAGCCCACCATAGCGGCTACCCATTCCGGCAGCCAATATTAAAAGTGTTGTTTTCATATTCTTGTTGTTTTAAATCGATGGCAAAGTAACTACAAATGCGTGATTAACGGAAACAAAAAAGCCTTGCAATGAAATTTGCAAGGCTTAGTGGGCGCTGAGGGATTCGAACCCCCGACCCTCTGCTTGTAAGGCAGACGCTCTGAACCAACTGAGCTAAGCGCCCTTTTTAAGAACTCGTTGCTTTATCTCTCAAAAGCGTTGCAAATGTACGGCAATTTTTGATTCGAGCAAGAGTGCGGACGAAAAAAAATAAAAAAAATGAGCGTTGAATGTTATGTATTGAAATTCAATAGTTTATTGCAATGGCGATTTGTGGTTGCATTTTGATGCTGGCAAGTGTTTGTCAACGACTTTTTTTTGCTGTTGTCGCAATGTGTGTTTCGGCATATTATTTAGTGCCGCATTGCATAAAAAGCCACATTTGCATTTGTCGAAAAATAAATCTATGTTTATGGTATGATTGTCAGATGATTGGCGATACTTCCTGTTTAAGTTCGGCAAGGGGGCGGATAACAAGTGACGGTGCGGCATTGCCGATGGCGGTTGGAAAACTTTTTTACTTGTAATAATAACACTAAATCACACAGTTATGTCTAATAAAGTTAAAGTTTACGGAAAGGCTCAAAGCCGGACGGCCTTGGGCATCGCCAACGCCTATCTGATTCTCAATCCTGATGTTACGCTTGACGAACTTAATGCCGCATTTCCTGGCAGTTTGAACTCGGCCAATCGTTGCGACACCATTTTTATTGATGTCAATGATGCCGGTAAGTTTGTGACAACTGAAGGGAAATCGAATTATGAGATGTTCTTCTTTGAGAAAGAAGACGAGTTGCTGACCTTGAAAGACGGTCAGAAAGTGGCCATGCAGCAGTTGTGGCAGAAAGAAGATTTTGACAAACTTGTCGAGTGGGTGAAGCAGTACGACATTGAAGTTGTTGAGTGCAAGCCGATTGAGGGATTCCAAAAAGGTGGTTTCACGCTCGAATACGACAAAAATGCCATTGCGGCGGCTGTAGTGGCAGCACCGGCTGCTGAGCCTGTTGCTGCCGCAGAACCGGCAAAGGAACCAGAGCCAGTTGCTGCGGCACCGACCGAATCAACAGATACAAAAAAGAAAAAATGCAATTGGTGGTTGCTGCCATTGATTATTTTGTTGATTATTATATTGATAATCTTATTGATGCGTAGTTGCAATAAGGAACAGCCTGCAGTTGTTGAGCCAGAGCCGGTTGTGCCGGCAGTTGTTGATACTGTGGTTCCGGCCGACACGGTTGAAGCTATCCAAAAAGATTTCAATGCCGCACAATTCGAAGCCGCACAGACCAAACTGAGTGACGCGTCGAAGAAAGTGCTCGACGAACTGGCTGCAATGTTGCAAAAACATCCGAATGTGAAACTGCGCATAGTCGGTCACGCATCGTCGGACGGCACGGCGGCATTCAACCAGAAGCTGTCGGTTGAACGCGCAAAGGTGGCTGCCGATTATCTGATTTCGGCAGGTGTTGCCGCCGACCGTTTGCAAACCGAAGGCAAGGGCTCATCCGAACCAATCGACAAAGAAAATCGCGAACGCAACCGCCGGACAGAGTTTATTGTGATTGAATAGTTGAATTTTTAATTGTTATCCCCGTTGGATTCATTTCCGGCGGGGATTTTTTTTGTTGCCAGGCAAGACAATGACGGCGGAATCGTGTCATTAATCCGCCAATAGCCGGCAGTTGGTCGCTTAAAGCCTATGGCTCTCAATTGTTTATGATGTAATCGAACAACTTTTGCACCCAATCTGCAACTTTTATGTATCACCAATCGATAAATTATTAAATTTGAACGTTTGTAATTTTACGTTTTACAATAGGTGTATCGATATGAAAAAGAATTCAGTTAAGAAGAATATAACCAACACGGTATTTCAGTTTTCGTTGATAGGTTTCGGCGTTGGAACGGCTATAGCAGTCGTGGCTTACATTTTTGCGCTTAAAGAAAGCGACCTTATTTTCACGCTTGGCAACATTGTCAAACTGAATGCCGACTATCCGCATTTGTTGATAGTGACTTTGCTGCCGGTAGTGTTTATTATTGTTGGCTGGATTGCCGGGAAGTACACCTATCGGGTGGCTGAGAAACTCTACGACCTTGAAACATACAAAGATAATAGTCAGAAAAAACTGTTCAATTTCGCCGAAGAATTGTCGAAGGGCAATTTGAACAGCGAGTATGAGCCAGAAAAGGGCAATGCCTTAGGCAACATTATGATTGAGTTGCGCGACAATCTTCAGCACAACAAACAGGAAGAAATGAAGCGCAAGGAAGAAGATGAGCAACGCAACTGGACAGCTGGCGGATTGGCTAAATTCGGTGAGATTTTGCGTAATAACAATAACGATGTCAATCAGTTGGCTTTCGAAGTGATTAGCCAGTTGAGCGAGTACATTGGTGCCGTTCAGGGCGGATTCTTCATTTTGAACGATGAGATTGCCGAAGATTCTCATTTTGAGTTAATTGCGCATTTCGCCTATGGGCGTAAGAAATTCAGCCAAAAGCGGGTTGAGTTGTCGGAAGGCCTTGTTGGCCGCGCGGCATATGAGAAAAACACGATTTATCTGGACGAAGTGCCTGAAGAGTACATTGAAGTGACATCCGGTTTGGGTGAAGCCAATCCGCGAGTGTTGCTGATAGTTCCGCTCAAGGTTAACGATGAAATTCACGGTGTGCTTGAGTTATCGTCGTTCCATCCGTTTGCCGAATATGTAATCAGCTTTGTTGAGAAGGTTGCCGAGAGTATCGCCACAACCATATCGACAGTGAAAATCAATATGCGCACAACAAAACTGCTTGCCGACTCGCAGGAACAGGCCGACCGTCTTTCGCAACAGGAAGAAGAGATGCGCCAGAATATGGAAGAGCTTCAGGCCACTCAGGAAGAAGCCACCAAGCAGGCCGAAGAGTTCATCAGTTTCAACAACTCGGTGAACCACACAATGATGCGTGCCGAGTTCGACTTGAACGGAATATTGGTTTACGCCAATTTGAAATTCTTGAAAAAAATGGGTTATTCATCGAATTCTGATGTCGACGGACATCATATATCGATGTTTATCAGCGAGAAAAACCGCCATCAGTTCAACGAGATTTGGGATGAACTTGTCAAGGGCGGGCACCACTATGAAGGATATATGAAACTGCTCACCAAGAGCGGTCATGATATTTGGACTCTGTCAACTTTCTCTTGCGTTCGCGACAGCATGCAGACTGTGGTCAAAATATTGCTTCTGGCCATGGACACAACTGAACAGCAAGAGAAGAATATCGATTTTGAGAACAAGATTAAGGCTGTCAATAACTCAAATATTGTCATTGATTATGCGCCGAGCGGACGTTTGGTTGACTGCAACCAGATGTTTATCGATACCATCGGCTATAGCAAGGATGAACTTAAAGATTACAGTGTGTTCAATTTTGTGGTTGATAAAGAACAAAATGAGTTTGAAACAACTTGGAACAATATTATTGCTGGGCAGTCGTACCGAGGTCTGTCGAGACTGACAACATCGGGTGGTGAAGTTAAATGGCTTGACGTTGCCTATACGCCTGTGATGAATGAAAAAGATGAAATCTCGAAGGTTGTGGCCATAGCCAATGACATCACTGCTCAAAAGAACATGGAAACGATTATTCAGCAACAAAACGAGCAAATTAAAAAACAAGAGCAGGCACTTAAGGATAGCGAAGCTGATTTGGAAACCAAGTTGGCTGAAGCCCGTCGTGAGGTTAAGGCGCAGTATCAAGAAATTGAAAAAGTCAAAGTACGCAACGAGAAAACTCTCGAAGGCGCTCACGATGCCATTGTCACCATCAACCAGTCGGGCGATGTTGAGTTCTTCAACCGTGCGGCAGAGACGCTTTGGGGCTACTCGCGCACCGAGGTACTTGGCAAGAACATCAAGATGCTGTTCCGTGAGTACACTGCCGATGAAGATGAATTTATGACGAACCTGCTGCATCCCGAAAAACGTAAGTTTGTTGGTGTCCGCAAAGAGACAACAATACATGCAAAGGACGGTGCAGAGCGGCCGGTTATCATGCTTCTTGCAGGCGCAAAAGTGCAGAACGAATACACTTACACGGCATTCATTCAAAGCGTTGAGGCTGAGTAATTCAGCCTGTCGCTGTTCAAAAAAATATTGCTATGAGGCTAGTCCATTTGTGCGGTCTGCTGTTGAGTGGCGTAGTGCTCGTTTCGTGTCATGACAATGACAAATTCACTGATTCACCTTCTGCGCGACTTGAGTTTTCGACAGACACCGTCAAATTCGACACCGTTTTTACCACAATTGGCTCTGTAACAAAGCAGTTCAGAGTTTACAACCGCAACAAAGAGGCTGTTCGTACGTCGGTGTCGCTGGCCGACAAAGGTTTCTATCGGCTCAATATCGATGGCGTAGCGGCCAACAGCCTTGACAATCTTGAAATCCGCGGCAATGATAGCGCTTTCATTTTTGTTGAAGTGACAATTGATCCGCAAAACAGCAATTCGCCTATTGTTGTTCTCGATTCAATTCAATTCAATACCAATGGTAACTTGCAGGATGTCAAACTTATGGCATATGGACAAGACGTGCACCTTTTGAACGATTCGCTCATTGGCAATGCCCATTGGGTGAACGATAAGCCATACCTTATATATAATTCGGTGATGGTGGACACTCTTTGCACTCTCGATATTGACGCTGGTGTTCAAATCTATTTTCACAACAATTCGAGCCTGATTGTCGAAGGGCGGCTTCATGTGAATGGCACAAAAGATGAACCTGTTGTTTTTCAGGGCGATAGATTGGATGAGTATTATACTGACAAGCCAGGACAATGGGGGGCTTCGTACGAAATCAATGGTAACAAGTATTATTTCGGCAATATCCATTTCTTGACAGGAAGTAGCGGAAACACAATTAATTACGCTGTAATCAAGAACGGAACCAAGGGCATTCAAATTGACAATCACGTTGATGGTGAGACAACCTTGACGCTCTCGAACACGGTGATTTCCAATATGTCGATTTCGGGCATTTATGCGCAGACGGCTAATCTTGATGTTTATAACACTTTGATTTACAATTGCGATTATTATGCTGCGGCGCTCACTTTGGGAGGAAAATACAACTTTGTGCATACAACGCTTGTAAACTACGCGGCGCGCCATTTGATGCCGTCGCTGGTAATTAACAACCATTACACGCGGGACGATGAATTTCACGTTTATGACCTTGAAGCGCACTTTGCGAATAGCGTCATTCACGGCTCATTGGCTTCGGAACTGATGATAGATGAAGCACTTGACTATGATACGCAATTTGATTTCCAGTTCGAGAATTGCCTGCTGAAAGTAGACCCGCGCTTTGTGATGGACGACACCACGCTGTTTAAAAACACTGTGTCGGCACCAACCGATTTGCCGCGCTTTGTCAATCCCGCCGAAGGGGATTTCCGTCTCGACACACTGTCGGCGGCAAAAGACCGTGGCAATCCTGCCTATCTGATTGATTATCCGCTCGATTTGGACGGTGTTGAGCGCGACAGCCTGCCCGATTTGGGCGCATACGAAAGGGTTGAGCAATGAAACGTGCACTGACCATATTATTATTGTCGCTGATTGGGTTTGCGGCTTTTCCGCAAAGCGACGCGTTGCCCGATGATTTACGTCAAGTGGTTGAAAAAGAGCGTTATCTGCGGGTGATGTTCTACAACTGCGAGAACTATTTCGATGTGGATGACGACCCCGAGAAAAATGACGACGAGTTCACGCCCGACGGTGAAAAACACTGGACCAAACAGCGTTTCTACACTAAAAGGGCGCAGATTGCCAAGGTGATAGCCGCTGTTGGTGGTTGGACACCGCCCGACATTATCGGACTTTGCGAGGTTGAATCGCGCTATGCGGTTGAAAGTCTGGTAAATAGTTCGAATCTGCGGCGCTTTGAGTATAAATTTCTGCACAAAGAGTCGCCCGACAGCCGCGGAATTGACGTTGTGATGCTCTATCAGCCCAAACGTTTCAAGCCATTCAGCGTGACGTATATTCCTGTGAATGTGAACAAAAACGGCCGCGGAACACGCGATATAATAATGGCGTCGGGCACCACAATCCACGGCGACACTCTGCACGTCTTTGTCAACCACTGGCCTTCGCGCTGGGGCGGACAGACCGAAACCGACGAACTGCGCCGCGAAGTGGCAAAGATTGTCCGCTCGAAAGTTGATTCGCTTCAGGCTGATAATCAGCGTGCTGCAATTCTGATAATGGGCGATTTGAACGACTATCCCGACAACAACAGCGTCTGTGTTGAGTTGCAGGCGCAGACCGATTTCTCAACCATTGAGCAGTCGCGGCTATACAATCTGGCATACTATATGCAGTTTGTAAAAGGTTGGGGCACACATAAATACGATGGCACTTGGGGCATTCTCGACCAAATGATTATCAGTGGCTCGCTGCTCGACGGTCAGGGTGCGCTCTACACCGACAAGGATGAAGCGCGCGTGTTCAATCCGCCGTTCCTGCTCGAAGCTGACGACACCAACGTCGGGTTCAAGCCCTACCGCACCTATGCGGGCTACAAGTATCTGGGCGGCTACAGCGACCATTTGCCTGTCTTTCTGAACATTTACAGGAAAAAGTAAATCCGCTTTTTGAACGCAGATGACGCAGATTTGATTGATTTACACAGATTTATTAGGTTATGAATGTTGCTCAAAAAACGGAATATATATTGGTTCGTTTAATTTGTAATATCCGCATTGCGGATATTCGTTAACTGAACAAAGTTTCGTTTGAATATGTTTAATTCGTTGATAAATAATAAGATGACTAAACTGAAAAATATCTTGCTCGTTGGAGCGCTGTCGGTTGCCACTTTTGCAAGCGCACAAACGGCCGATTCGGTTGTAACTCTGCTATTTGCGGGCGACATAATGGGCCACGATTCGCAGATTGCCGCTGCCTACAACGATTCCACCAAAACCTACGACTACACCGACTGCTTCCGCTACATTAAGCCGTATGTGGAAAAAGCCGATTTCGCCCTTGCCAATTTTGAAGTTACGCTTGCAGGGTCGCCTTTCAAGGGCTATCCGCAGTTCTCGTCGCCCGATGCGTTGGCCGTGGCCGTGAAAGATTGCGGTTTCGACGCCTTGGTCACGTCGAACAACCACACTTGCGATGGCGGTCGGAAAGGGGTAGTGCGCACGCTCGATGTGCTTGACTCTCTGCAAATTCCGCACACTGGCACGTTCCACGATTCGGCCGAATTCCGTCAGAAATATCCGTTAATTGTTGATGTTAAGGGAATTAAGTTGGCCATTCTGAACTACACCTATGGCACCAACGAACTGCCAACGCCAAAAGGCACAGTTGTGAATCGTATCGATAAGAATAACATTATCAACGATATAGCGGCAGCGAAAAGGCTGAACCCCGATTTGATTGTGGCCTGTATGCACTGGGGCATTGAGTACGACACGGTGCCAAGCCGCAGCCAAATGCAAATGGCCGAAATGCTTAAAAAACAAGGCGTTGACCTGATTATCGGCTCGCACCCGCACGTGCTGCAACCAATGGAAATGGACACCGCCGCCAATCAATTGCTCGTCTATTCGTTGGGCAATTTTGTGAGCGCTCAGCGCACTGCCCCCCGCGACGGTGCGGCAATGGTAAACGTCAGACTGACAAAGCGTTGCGGCCAAAAGCCGAAAATCGAAGCCGATTATCTGCTCACATACGTTCATTACCCGAAGGTGGGCGACAAGCGCCTGTTCTACATTGTCGCTGTGGCCGACGTTGAAAAAGGTTTGCTAAAACCCATTCAGTCAAACAATTGGGGACGTTTGAGTCAGTTTGCCAAAGATGCGCGCGAAGTTCTGAACAGAAACACGAATGTGCCCGAAGCGAAGTGAAAAACACAGATAATGAGTATGTTCCGTGTGGGTTACAATTTCGACATTCCCTGTCTCTACAAGAAATATTTGGGCGTTGAATGTCCGTTTTGCGGAAGTCAGCGGGCACTCAAACTGCTGATTGAAGGTAAGATAGGTGAGAGCATTGCAATGTTTCCCGCATTGATTCCGCTCATTCTGACGTTCGTTTTTCTGGCCTTGCATTTATTTTTCAAATTTCGTCACGGAAGTCGTATTTTGGTGTCACTTTTTGTTTTAAACGTCGTCATTATAGCAGTGAGTTACTTAATTAAAATCATTTGAGTTATGGAAACAATTGATAATGTGAACGGTATCAGAGAGCAACTGCCCAATTCGAGTGGCACGCTGGTGATGGGCATTTTAAGTATTGTATGCATTTGTTGCGGTGTCGGATTGTTAGTCGGGCTGGTGTTAGGCATTTTGGCGCTTGTCTATGCCAAAAAGGCCAAGGCGCTCTACGATGAGAATCCCGACAGGTACACCGAAACTTCGGTAAAGAACGCCAACGCAGGACGCATTTGCGGCATTATTGGCTTGAGTCTGGGCGGTGTGGCCGTGCTCTTTGCCATAGTTGTCTGGGTGCTGATGGTGTTAGGATTTATTGCTGCGGCAGGACTGCATTTATAAGATATTCAACATTGTCTGATGTTAAGGCACACAAAATTCAAATGTGTGCCCTTTTTTTTGTTTTTGGTAAAACCGTTCCTATCCACATTCAATCCCCGCTCAATCTTTCTGTTAACGAATTTATGTTACCTTTGCCTTTCGTTAAAAAACAGTAACAATTCAAGAAAATGTTTGAAAATCTGTCAGATAAACTCGAACGCTCTTTCAAGATTCTGAAAGGCGAGGGCAAAATCACCGAAATAAACGTTGCCGAAACGCTCAAAGAGGTGCGCAAAGCCCTGCTCGACGCCGACGTCAACTACAAAACCGCAAAGACATTCACCGATACCGTTAAGCAGAAAGCGCTGGGACAGAATGTGTTAACGTCAATCAAGCCTGGGCAGTTGATGATTAAGATTGTCCACGACGAGTTGGTTGAACTGATGGGCTCGACAGCTGAAGACATTAATCTGAAGGGTAATCCGACAGTTATTCTGATTGCGGGTCTGCAAGGTTCGGGTAAGACAACCTTTAGCGGAAAACTCGCTAACCGCCTGAAAACCAAGCGTGGAAAGATGCCGCTTTTGATTGCGGGCGACGTTTATCGTCCTGCCGCTATCGACCAATTGAAAGTGCTTGGCCAACAGATTGGCGTTGAGGTATATACCGAGGAAGGCAACCAAAATCCCGTGCAGATTGCCACCAACGGACTCAAATATGCGAAGCAGAAAGGTTTCGACCTTGTGATTGTCGATACGGCGGGCCGTTTGGCTGTCGATGAGCAGATGATGGACGAGATTGCCGCCATTAAAAAGGCCGTCACGCCGCACGAGACCTTGTTTGTGGTCGATTCGATGACAGGTCAGGATGCGGTGAATACAGCCAAAGAGTTCAACGACCGACTCGATTTCGACGGCGTTGTTCTGACCAAACTCGATGGCGACACTCGCGGTGGTGCGGCGCTTTCAATCCGTTCGGTTGTGAACAAGCCAATCAAGTTTGTTGGAATGGGCGAGAAGATGGACGCGCTCGACGTGTTCCACCCCGACCGTATGGCCGACCGCATTTTGGGTATGGGCGATATTGTCTCGCTGGTTGAGCGCGCTCAAGAGCAGTTCGATGCCGAAGAGGCCCGCGCCATTCAGAAGAAAATCGCAAAAAACACCTTCAATTTCAACGATTTCCTGTCGCAAATCAATCAGGTGAAGAAGATGGGCAATCTGAAAGACCTTGCGTCGATGATTCCTGGAATCGGCAAGGCCGTGAAGGATATGGATATCGACGACAACGCCTTCAAGGGCATTGAGGCGATAATCGGTTCAATGACACCCGCCGAGCGCGAAACGCCCGCCATTATCAACGGCAGCCGCCGCAAGCGCATTGCAGCGGGCAGCGGCACTTCGATTCAGGAAGTTAACCGCCTGATGAAGCAGTTCGAGGACACCAGCAAGATGATGAAGATGGTGAGCGGCGGCAACGGCGCAAAGCGGATGGCGCAGATGATGAGCCAGATGAAAAATATGCGTGGAAGAATGTGATTATTTAGGCATTAGGCACTAGGCATTAGGAGTTAGGTATTAGTAAATTACGAATTTTGAATTACGAATTACGAAGCGGAATATTTGTAAGAAATCAACACCCAACATATTAAACTTATAACTTGTACCTTATACCTAAACTTATAACTTCGATAACTTAAAACTTAAAACTTATAACTCAAAAAATATGCAACTAATTGACGGAAAGGCAATAAACCAGCAAATGCAGGCTGAAATCCTTCAGCAGGTGGAGGAGATGGTGAAAAACGGGCAGAAACGCCCCAATCTGGCTGTGATTCAGGTGGGCGACGACGGTGCCAGCACCACTTACGTGAACAGCAAAATCAAGACTTGCCACGCTGTGGGTTTTGAATCCACTGATGTGCGCTTCCCTGCCGACATAACCGAGGCTGAACTGCTTGCCAAAATCGCCGAAATCAATGCCGACCCGAATGTGGACGGCTTGATTGTGCAACTTCCTTTGCCAAAGCATATTAGCGAGAATAAAGTTATTGAGGCTATCGACTACCGCAAAGATGTTGACGGGTTCCACCCAATCAACACAGGCCGAATGGCGATGAGTCTTCCTGCTTTTTTGCCCGCAACACCTGCGGGAATTATGGAGTTGCTGGCACGCTATAATATTGAAACAGAAGGGAAAGAGTGCGTTGTTTTGGGCCGCAGCAACATTGTCGGCACGCCAATCAGTCTGCTGATGTCGCGCAAATCGAACCCAGGCAACGCCACCGTAACCATTTGCCACAGCCGCTCGAAAAATTTGAAAGAGATTTGCCGCCGCGCTGATATTCTGATAGTTGCAATCGGTAAGCCCGAGTTTGTAACCGCCGATATGATTAAGCCAGGCGCCGTAGTAATCGATGTCGGAATCCACCGTCTGCCTTCGACCGAGACCAAATCGGGCTTCAAACTCAAAGGCGATGTCAAGTTCGACGAGGTAGCGCCCCTGTGCAGTTACATTACGCCCGTTCCAGGCGGTGTCGGCCCAATGACTATCATTAGTCTGCTGAAAAACACGCTTTTAGCGGGACAGCATAAGATTTACGAATAGCAAGTTGATAGAACTGAAACTCAATACAAATAGTACTTGCGCAAATCTCGTATCATCAAAAAAAACGTTTTGCACTTTCGCCAAAAAACATTTATTTCGTTGCGTTAATAAAAACAAATGGTAAACAATTTGAACAGCAAACAGTGGTGGTGGCGCCAGTCCGAAATTAAAGTGGAGGATTAGCCCGTCGGTTTGTTGTAAGATTTAAGCCCGTAAGCACTCCACTTGCGGGCTTTTTTAATATTCTGAAGGAACATTTAAACATCAATTAAAAACTATTAAAAAATGGAAAAACAAAAGAGGTTCTTCCTGACGGAGAACGAGATACCAACTCAATGGTACAACATTGTGGCCGATATGAAAAACAAGCCACTGCCGATGCTTAACCCGGGGACTCGCAAGCCGCTTACGGTTGACGAGATGTCGGGACTGTTCAACCGAGCCTGCTCGGAGCAGGAGTTGAACACAACCGACCGCTGGATTGATATTCCGGAGGAGGTCCGCAACCAGTACAAGAACTACCGTTCGACACCGTTGGTGCGCGCCTACGGCCTTGAGAAAGCACTCGACACACCGGCTCACATCTACTTCAAAAACGAGAGTGTCAGCCCTGTGGGTTCGCACAAGCTGAACTCGGCTCTGGCGCAGGCTTACTACTGCAAAAAAGAGGGCGTGACCAACATCACCACCGAGACTGGCGCAGGCCAGTGGGGCGCGGCTCTGTCGTATGCCGCCAAAGTCTTCGGACTTGATTTGGCAGTGTTTATGGTGAAGGTTAGTTACAACCAGAAACCTTACCGCCGCTTGATTATGCAGACTTACGGCGCACAGGTGATTGCATCGCCTTCGATGGGCACACGCGCGGGAAAGAACATTCTGACCGCCAACCCGACTTATCAGGGAAGCCTTGGAACGGCCATCTCGGAGGCTGTTGAACTAGCGATGCAAACCCCGAACTGCAAATATGTTCTCGGCAGCGTTCTGAACCACGTCTCTCTGCATCAGACGGTTATAGGTCTTGAGGCCGAAAAACAGATGGCTATGGCAGGCGAATATCCCGATATGGTGATTGGCTGCTTCGGTGGTGGCTCAAACTTCAGTGGAATTTCGTTCCCATTTATGCGCCACAACCTTGTGGATGGCAAGAATACAGAGTTTATTGCCGCCGAGCCTTCATCGTGCCCGAAACTGACGCGCGGCGTGTTCCAGTACGATTTTGGCGACGAGGCCGGCTACACACCGCTGCTGCCGATGTTCACTTTGGGCCACGATTTTGCCCCGGCTCATATCCACGCAGGTGGTTTGCGCTACCACGGCGCCGGAACCATTGTAAGTCAGTTGCTTAAAGATGGTTATATGAAAGGTGTTGATATTCCGCAACTTGAGTCGTTCCAGGCAGCAACATTGTTTGCACAGGTTGAGGGTATTATTCCTGCACCGGAGTCGGCACACGCAATTGCCGCAACCATCCGCGAGGCCAACAAGTGCAAGGAGGAAGGCAAGCAGAAGACCATTCTGTTCAACCTTTCGGGACACGGGCTCATCGATATGACCGCTTACGACCAGTATCTGGCCGGTGACCTGACCAACTTTGAGTTGCCGCAGGAGGATATCGACCGCAACGTATCGAAACTTGAGAAGATTATTTAAGCAAATTGCTGAATAATAAGAAAAACGGAGCCTTATGGGGTTCCGTTTTTTTGTGCGTGACGTTTTTGATTTTTCTCTTTTTGATGCATGGATGGTTCTAAATAGCAAGTTATTGCATTAAAAAATTCATTCGTTTCATCAAAAATTTATTTTGTGAGCGATTCTTGTATTTTTGCACAGCAAAAAATTGAGATAGTTATGAGCCTTATAAAATCAATTTCAGGAATCCGAGGAACCATCGGAGACAAGGTGGGAGAGGGTTTGAGCCCGATTGATATTGTCAAATTCACCGCCGCCTACTCGCAGTGGGTGAAGGAGCAGAACGCAGGAAAAAGTCGTCTGCGCATTGTCGTTGGCCGTGATGCCCGCATTTCGGGCACAATGGTGTCGCACATTGTTCTGGGCACGCTTGTGAGTATGGGTATGGATGTTATTGACATCGACCTTGCCACTACGCCAACCACCGAACTTGCTGTTACTCACCACAAAGCCGATGGTGGACTGATTCTGACCGCCAGCCACAACCCAAAGCAGTGGAACGCATTGAAACTGCTCAACCGCAATGGAGAGTTTTTGAGTGCTGCCGAGGGTAACCGCGTTCTTGAAATTGCTGAAAAAGAGTTATATACGTTCGTTGATGTTGACTCGTTGGGCCACATTGAGCAGGATTTTACATTCAATGCAAAGCACGTTGCGCAAGTTGTTGATTTACCGCTCGTTGATGTTGAGGCAATCCGCAAGGCAAACTTCAAAGTTGTCTTCGATTCAATCAATTCAGTCGGCGGTTTGATTCTACCCGAACTATTTAAGGCATTGGAAGTTACGAATGTTGTCGGACTGAATACCGAGCCAACAGGCAATTTCTTCCACACGCCCGAGCCGCTGCCCGAGAATTTGGGACAGATTTCGGCTGCAATGCGTGAGCAGAAGGCCGATGTGGGCTTTGTTGTTGACCCTGATGTTGACCGTCTGGCCATTGTCTGCGAGGACGGCTCAATGTTCGGCGAGGAGTACACGCTGGTGTCGGTGGCCGACTACGTTTTGAGCCACACCAAGGGCAACACCGTATCGAACTTGTCGAGCACACGTGCTTTGCGCGACGTGACCGAGCAGCGCGGCGGACAATATTCGGCTGCAGCGGTGGGAGAGGTGAATGTTGTTGCTAAAATGAAGGAAACCAATGCAATAATTGGTGGCGAGGGCAATGGCGGAGTCATTTATCCCGAATTGCACTACGGCCGCGATGCTTTGGTTGGCATTGCTCTGTTCCTGACGCATCTGGCTAAAAGTCAGTGCAAAACATCGGAGTTGCGCGCAAAATATCCAGCCTATTTCATCTCGAAAAACAAAATCCAACTCACACCAGCAGTGAATGTTGATGCTGTGTTGGCTGAAATGAAAAAACGCTATGCAAATGAGCGAGTTAACGATATTGATGGTGTGAAAATCGACTTCCCGACCGAGTGGGTTCATCTGCGCAAGTCGAACACCGAGCCGATTATCCGCATCTATGCCGAGAGCAAAAACGAGCAGTCGGCCGATGCGTTGGCACAACGTATAATGGCTGAAATCAAACAAATAGCAGGAATCTGATTGGGACGAATACTTGCCATCGACTATGGCCGCAAACGCTGCGGAATTGCTGTGACCGACACGCTGCAAATCATTGCCACAGGCTTGAAAACCGTGCCGGCAGCCGAACTGATGGATTTTCTGAAGCAATACACGCAAAAGGAACAGGTTGACACGTTTGTTGTCGGCTATGCCAAGCAGATGGATGCAACTGATTCTGAATCAATGCAATACATACGGCCGTTTGTCAAGAAACTTGCAGAGACGTTTCCGCAAACGCCAGTTGAGATGATTGACGAGAGGTTTACGTCGAAAATCGCTTTCCAATCGATGATTGACGGCGGCTTGAAAAAGAAACAAAGACAGGATAAAGCATTGATTGACACTGTGAGTGCGACAATCATCCTGCAATCGTATATGGAACAAAAACAACGAAAATGATACTACCGATAACAGTTTACGGCAATCCGATTCTGCGCAAGAAAGCGCAGCCAGTGACCAAAGACCAGGAAGGTCTTAAAGAGTTGATAGCCAATATGTACGATACTTTGGCAGCTGCCGAGGGTGTTGGCCTTGCCGCACCGCAAGTGGGGCAGAGTCTGCGTTTGGTGATAATTGATGCAACGCCGTTTGCCGATGACGAGCCTGCCTGCAAGGATTTTAAACGTACGCTCATCAATCCTGAAATTCTGGATTTTCCGACAGATGAGGAAGTTAAGTTCAACGAAGGCTGCTTGAGTCTGCCTGGAATCAGCGAGGATGTCTGGCGTCCCGACAAGGTTGAAATCCGCTACTTTGACGAGAATTTTGTTGAGCATCAGGAAGTTTGGGACGGTATGCGCGCCCGCATCTCGCAGCACGAACTCGACCATCTTGACGGCAAAGTCTTCACCGACCACATTTCACCAATCCGTCGTCGGATGCTTGGCGGCAAACTGAACGCAATGATTAAGGGTAAGGCGACTGCCAGGTATAAGATTTTGAATAATAAGTAAATAATTGTTATTTGTGCTGTCTGCTGCTGCAGAGTGTTATTCACAAAAAAATCCACGGAAACACTTGTGTCTCCGTGGATTTTTATTTAATCCTCTATGTTGTCTGTGGATTATCTTACAACTTGTGTGAATTCAGGAGTTTCGTTCTCTTTTGCCAAAACGTAAATCTGCGACTTCATTCCGCCTTGACCTTCAACGGTGAAGAGATATTCAGTGCCGCCTTTTATCGGGCGAGAACCAACAGTGACAGGTGTGCCGAGTGGCATTTGATAGCTGCTGCAAGCCTGATTGAAGATTTCTTTTTCGGCATCGGTAACATCCTTCTGCTCAGAGAATTCCGGCAGTTGTTCGAGTTCGCCTTCTTTCAAGCCAAGTTTAATCAGGAACTGCTCAACTTCAGCGGGAGCGTTGGCAATGCGAGCCTGACGAACACCGTAGCCGTCTTGGATTTGTGCGTTTTGTGCGCTGTTTTGCAATGCTGCAACGCTAGTGTTAAGTCCGCCGCTGCCGAATGTGCAGAACGGAACAAGTTTCTTGCCACCGAAGTCAGTGTTCTTCAGGAATGTGGCCACAGGAATGGCGTAGGTTCCGCCCCAAATTGGGTAACCAAGGAAGATTACGTCGTAGTCGCTGATGTTTTTGTCAAGCGGCTTGATTTCGGGCAGAGTGCCTTCCTGTTGTTCCTTTTGCCAGCGTTGGATAGTCTGACCAAAATCGCCAGAGTACGGCTCAACACACTCAATTTCAGCAACATCGCAATTCAGTTGTTTTTGAATTTCTTGAGCCACCGTGCGAGTGGTGTTACTCTGTGAGTAATAGATTACCAGCACTTTGGGTTGTGCGGTTTCGGCCTTTTTGGGTGCCGATGTGCAGGCAACCGTGGCTGCCATTGTTGCAGCAATTAAAGTCATGCTTTTGATTTTCATTGTTTTTAAGTTTTTAGTTAAAATTATCAATTAGTAGAGACGCATCGATGCACGTCTGTACAAAGTTTCATTTATTTATTTCAAATAGTAGTCAATCGTTGTCACTACTCTAACCTTCTTTATATGTGGTGTTGTAAAATCTTCGCTGATAGAGAATTGCCCTTGCGATGCGTTGCGGATGCTGCCCAAATCGCAGTCGGCGTCCTGTGCGAATTTTTCGGCCACCTGACGGGCGTTGCGTGTGGCTTCTTCAATCATTTCGGGTTTGAGTGAGTTCAGATTGGTGTACTGATATTCAGTCTGATTCTCGTAAGAGTTTCCACCGATGGCCACGCCCTTTTTCAATAATTCCTGCTGCATCTTCATAATCGACATAATCTTAGGCACATCCGATGAGATGACCGTGATGGTGCAACTTGTCTGATAACGCTCGCGCACGTTGTCTTGCGCCCACTGCTGCGCCAGACGGTCGAGCACTGACGGTGCTGAAACGGTAATTTCATCGTCTTTTATGCCATTCTCTTTCAGAAAGTTGACAATAGTTTGCTGTTTTGTTTCAATCAGTTCGTAGAGTTGCCCCATATTGTTGCCCACTTCGTTGAACGACAGCGGCCACACCACTTTGTCGGCCAATACTTCGCGCTCAGCCAGACCTTTTACCGACACGAATCGGTCTTTTTGTGCATAATTATTTATCCCGCAATAGATTAGGTAACTGCCCAGCACTATGCTGATACCCAATATTAAATAGTTTAGATTCTGTTTCATTTCAGTTTGATTATTACGCAAATGTAAAAAATTGATGGTGATGTTATCCCGATTATAAGAAGATTTATAGCCATCGGAAGTGCATTATCGTCGTCTATCCATAGTTTGAAGAATCTAAAATTTGCAGTCAATATGGCGATTTGCACAGAAAAACCTTACATTTACCATTCAAACACATTAAAAAGAAGATATCTATGAAAATAACAGCAAACAACCTTAACAGACAGGCAACGCTCACCATCAGCGGGCGGATGGACACTTCCGCCACAGCCCAGGCCACTGCCGAAATTGACAGCCAGTTGGCGGCTTGCGGCAAATTCGACACTCTGACGTGCGATGCCGCCGGGCTCGAGTACATATCGAGTTCGGGCTTGCGTATTCTGTTGGGGTTGGCCAAGCGCTACCCGGGCTTCCGTGTGACTGAAGTTTGTCCCGATGTGTATCAAGTGCTTGAAATGACGGGCTTTACAAAGATAATGAACGTTGAGAAGGCTATGCGGCGGTTCAGTGTCGATGGCTGCCAGGTGATTGGCCGCGGCGGCGTGGGCGTGGTCTATCGCATTGATGATGATACAATTATCAAAGTTTTCCGCGAGGGAACCACCATCGACGAGGTGCAGACCGAAATCACAATGGCCAAAGAGTCGTTTGTGCTGGGAATGCCAACCGCCATTTCGTTCGACATTGTGCGTGTGGGCAGTCAGTACGGGCTTGTGTATGAGTTGCTTAAGGCCGACACATTGACAGCCTGTCTGAAGCGGGAGCCGCAGCGCATCGACGAGTTTGCAAGGCTCTATGCCAGCCTGTTCCGCCACTTGCACGACATCAAGGTGCCAAAAGGCGGCAGCATTCCGTCGTGCATCGAGCGTGAGGAAGAGGCCGTGCGCATCATCAGCCGCTATTTCGACGCGCCATCAACCGACCTTATGATGCGCATTGTTCAGGCAATCCCGCAGGGTGACCGACTTCTGCACTGCGACCTTCAGACCAAAAACGCAATGTTGCAGAACGGCGAACTGATGCTGATTGATATGGGCGAGGTTGGCTACGGGCACCCGATTATCGATTTGGGACATTCCTATTCGGCAATGGTGTCGCTCGTGGGCGATTACGAGCAGATTATCGGTCTGCCGCAACAGTTGGCTAACGATGTGTGGTTGAGGATGATACAATATTATTTCGAAGGCCAGAGCGCCGATTTCGTCAAGCACCGCACCGAGCAGATTGCGGTGGTTGGCTGTCTGCGCAACTTCACGTGGCTCTCGTTGAGCAACTCGTTTCCCGACGAGGTGATTCGCCACTGTCAGGAGATATTTGCCGAGCGCGTTGCCAAGCGCAAAGACTATATTCTCTCGGTTTGCGACACCTTTAAGGATTGGACGTTGGAGTAAAATACCAAGGCGAGCCGCTTCGAATAAATTAATAACAACTTGATATATAGGTTTTTGTTTCTAGCCAAACGAATCCAAATCAATCCTAATAAAAAAGTTTCGGTTTAGTTTGGGTAAGTTTGGTTAGATATAAATTTAGGATATAGAATGAGCAGTAAATTCAGAGAATGGCGCAAGTCGCTGAAAACCAAATCGACACTAGCCATAATTATCACGGCTGCAGTGCTGATTGAGACCACGTCGGTGGTTCAGTACAAATTTGCCAGCGATGGAATCCGCGAGGAGGTGCAGCAGCGCGCCGAGAGCGAGTTGAAAGTTCGTAACCTGAAGATTAAGAACGTGATGAGCGCCGTTGAGGTGGCGGTGCAGAATATGGAGTGGATTGTTGAGTTGTGTCTCAATCAGCCCGACTCGATGTACGCTGTAACGCGTAAGATGCTAACTTGCAACGATATAATTGTTGGTAGCGCCGTAGCCTTCGAGCCGAACTACTATCCTAAAAAAGGCCGCCAATTCTCGCCATACTCTTACAAAACCGAAGACGGCACTATCCGCAGCAAGCAACTCGGCACCGACGATTATGAGTATCACGATATGGAGTGGTACGCCGTGCCAATGCGCAACAACCGTCCGCACTGGAGCGAGCCTTACTATGACGAGGGCGGCGGCGAGATGATGATGTCGACCTACTCAATGCCCATTCACGATGCCAGCGGCCAAACGGTGGGCATTTTCACCGCCGATGTGTCGCTCGACTGGCTGGGCGAGGTTATCAACGCCAACCGAATCTATCCGTCGTCGGTGAATATGATGATTTCGCGCACTGGCCAGATGATGGCCTGCCCCGTTGAGAGCCTTGTGATGCGCGCCAACATTATCGACCTGTCGGCAGGAATCAAAGATACTTCAGTCAAGAGCCTGAACCGCGATATGATGGCGGGCGGAAGCGGCTGCGCCACCGTCACCGACGACAACGGCGACCTGAACTACGTCTATTACGCCCCCGTCGATAACGGCACGGGCTGGTCGATGGCCGTAATCTGCCGCGACCGCGAGATATACAATGGTCTTCGCCAAATTGCCTTCAACCTGTTTGTGATGATGATTATCGGCCTGATTCTTCTGGGCTTCATAATAGCGCGCACCATTCGCAGCATTAACCGACTTCAGATTGTGAACGCCGAAAAGGAGCGCATAGGCAGCGAGTTGCACATTGCCAGCGAGATCCAGAAGGGTATGCTGCCGAAGATTTTCCCGCCCTATCCCGAACGCAACGACATTGAGATTTACGGCCATCTAGTACCCGCCAAAGAGGTGGGCGGCGACCTGTTCGACTTCTACATCCGCGACGAGAAACTGTTCTTCTGCATCGGCGATGTGTCGGGTAAAGGCGTTCCCGCATCGTTGGTGATGGCAGTCACAAGGGCGCAGTTCCGCACGCTGTCGGCGCACGAGTCGTCGCCCGACCGCATTGTCACGGCGATGAACGACGCAATGTCGGAAATGAACGATGCCAATATGTTTGTGACGTTCTTCATTGGCGTGCTCGACCTGCCCACAGGCCGTATGCGCTACTGCAACGCGGGCCACAACTCGCCGCTGCTCATAGGCTCGGGCGTGGGACCGCTCAAATGCGGCTCAAACATTCCTATCGGCGTGATGGCTGGCTGGAAATACACCGCGCAGGAGACGCATATCGACTGCAACACAACAATATTCCTGTTTACCGACGGCCTAACCGAAGCCGAAAACGTTGAGCACGAACTGTTTGGCGAAGACCGAATGATGCAAACGGCACGTGAGGCTCTGGCCGCAAAAAAACTACAACCCGAAGTGCTTATCGGCCAGATGATGGATGCCGTGCACGCCTTTGTGGGCACCGCCGACCAGAGCGACGACCTGACAATGCTTGCCGTGCAATACACCAAGCCGCAGATTGACGAGAAATTCCAGCGCAGCGTGACGCTTCACAACAATATCGACGAGATTCCGCATTTGGCCGAATTTGTCGAAGGCGTGTGCGAGGCCGTTGGCTTCGATGCCGCCCTGACAATGCAGATGAATCTTGCCATTGAGGAGGCCGTGGTGAATGTCATTAATTATGCCTATCCGCCAGGAACACACGGAGTTATCAATATCAAGGCCCAAGCCAACGAGGAGCGTTTGAAATTCGTCATTATCGACAGCGGCACCCCCTTCGACCCCACGGTGAAGGATGATGTTGACATTTCGCTGCCAGCCGAGCAGCGTCCCATTGGCGGACTTGGCATTCACCTTGTGCGCCAACTGATGGACACCATAAACTACGAATACACCGACGGACAAAACGTGCTGTCGCTACGGAAAAAATTGAAGTAGAGATGGTAGGTTCGTTTTTGAACTTGCAAACAAGAATAAAATTAAACATAGTCTGATTTAAGGCCGAAGGCCTGACAGATAAATAGACGGGGATGTAAATCCCCGTTTTTGTATGTGCAATTTGTAAAGCCCTGAAAGGGCGAAACAAAATTGTTAGATTAAAAACATTTTCATTTTCCAACCGAATTTTTATACCTTTGTCTTGCTCTGCGTTTTGCTCTGCAAATGAGTGGGATGCGGATGTGACATATTGAAGGCGTTTGTCAAACGCGCTCGTTTTGACGTTTTCGAATCTCGCAAGTTCAAGAACATAAATCAAAACAACGCAACGATGAATGTCTACGAAGTTGTGTTTATGGACAATTGTGTCCTTATCATAACAAGCGTGGGCATCTGCGTTGCTCGTTTTATTTATGTGGGCAATGCGAGAGCCTGAAAGCGTGAAGCGAGTAACAATGTTATGCTTCACGCTTTTTTTATGTTAATTATCAACACGGTAACCAATAAAAATGTATCAGAAATGAATTACAACGAACAACTTGACAATCTGTTTTTGAGATGGATTGCACAAAGTGAGCAAAATCACGAACCGCGTGAACAAGGTTATGGGAATATAATTTTCACACGGGATGGCTTACTTGAAAAGAACGACCCTTTAATCAATGTGGAAAAAGAATGGTCTGAAGCCAAATTTAAGGTTATGTTTCTAATCAAAGACCAACCTACAGAATATTGTGACGATTTGCGTTTATGGCTGAAAAACATTGACGGTGAATCCGCAAATAACAGACGAAACAAAGAAAACAATCGAGAACTTAAATCTCGTTTTATGCGCAATCTTGCTGAAATTCTGTATGGTCTGACACACAATGCGCCAAGTTTGGAAGAAGTCCGCCAATCGTTTGAACAAGTGAAAAAATGTTTCAACACAGTTCCGTTCGCGTTTGTGGAATGCAAAAAACAGGGCGGAACAACAAGCATAGCCAACAATGTCTTGTTGAAATATCTGAATACGTATGGCAGTTTATTGCGCGAAGAGATTGAGATACTCGACCCTAATATGATAGTATGCACCAATTCTCACATTTATGACTTTGTGCAAAAAATCTATGACGGCGAACTCTCGACAATCGAAGGGCACAACAGTATCCGTATCAATCGGAAGCGCAATAAACTGATATTCTGTTCATATCACCCCAGTGCGTGGAATGTGAATGTATATGAGGGTGTTATGAACCACTATCGTGCCTTCTTGCGGTCAAACAATAAAAACGGATAGTTATGTTTTGGAGATTTCAAAAGAGTTTCCGCATTAAAGGGAGATTGTTTCTGAATTTGAGCAAGCGCAGCATTTCGCTTTCATACAAAGGCCGCTTGTTCAGAATAACGTGGGGGAAATACGGGCTGCGTTTCACAAAAGGTTTGCGTGGAACAGGTCTGTCAGTAACAGAAATATTAAAATTTTAAAAACAAAAAACTATGGCAACACAAGAAGAACGAGACAAAAAACAATTAAAAATTGGGTGTGCCCTTATGGTATTGACAGCCATTGTGGTACTGATTATTATCGGTGTACAAATGATTCCGCTTATTGCGCCATTTGCGGGTGCAATATGTGCACTCGTGTGTTTCATCAAATATATGTGGAAAGACCGACCACACGTGCGAGCCAAATTTGAATTGTCAGAGTATGAGCGTGAATCTTTGGTCGATAGCAAAGAAAAGTACAATTGGGCATTAGATAAAATAGTTGAGTTAAAAGAAATTATCACAAATGAGGGTTTGAGATATACCGCAGGGGGCAAGCGTTTGGAATTACGCAGCCACCGTGCGCAAGATGTTCAAGGTGCAATGGACAATGCGAACAGAATTATTTCAGAGGAACGGCCAATGTGCGAATATTATATGGCTCTGCCGATGAAACGTTATAAAGAAGCCCGCAAACATTTTTCACGTTTTTGGGGATTCTTTTTATCATTCGCGGTTTGGGGAAGTCTTGTTCTTATGGCTCAACCAGATAAATTGTTGGAGCACCATTTGAATCAAACAGGAGAGGCAATAAGTTTCGTAATTGATTTGTGGGATAGTGACAAACACAACAACAATAATAGTCAATATGCTACCGATACCGTTAATGAGGCAAATATCGCGAAGGAACTGCAACCAGCAAAGGTACAAGAATCAGAAGAACCAGACATTACAGTTTGGAGTGCATTTGTAGTGTTGGGATTGGTATATTTATCAGTATTCGTGGTTACTTACATCTTCTTCTCTGTTAAACATAAAAAGCCGAAAGGGGTTTCTTCGGAAGATTGAAATAATGTATCTATTTGTTATTCGAATCACACAATTAACAATCTACACTGTGTAGGGCTGTCACGCAAGGCAGCCCTACTTTTTCTACCGCCCCTTCGGGGCTTACCTTTGGTCGCGCATATAGGCGACGGTTTACACCACCGCCTGAAATCTTTCAGGCCTTCGGCCTTTTCGTGGTGGAATCTGTGGGAATCGGTTAGAGAAAAGAATCTGTGCATATCTGTTTACCCGATAATTATCGGGACTGTGTCGTCTGTGTTCAAAACAAAAGTTATATTTGAGTGATAATTTATTGCATTGTTGTGAGGAGAATTATTAAAGCAAATATGACTATCAACGATATAAAGAAATTGCTGCTGAAAGGCGAGCGCGTAACGTTTGAGGCAAAACGCGCCGAAACTGATGTGCCAAAATCGGTGTGGGAAACCTATTCGGCTTTTGCCAACACCGTTGGCGGCACAATTGTGCTTGGTGTCGAGGAGCACCCAAAAGAGAAAGACCCAACCAAACGCTTTACAATTGTTGGTGTGGACAATGCCGATAAAATTGTTAAGGACTTTTGGAACACAATCAACAGCAATAAGGTGAGTCATAATATTTTGCGCGACGAAGATGTTTCGATAGTTGAATTTGACGGCAGGCACATTGTGAGTATCCAAGTTCCGCAGGCCAATTGGCGTAACAAGCCTGTCTATTTGAACGATAATATGTTCCGTGGCACTTTCCGCCGCAATCACGAAGGCGACTACCATTGCACCGAGGAGCAAGTCAGGGCGTTTATTCGCGATGCCAACGATGAAGGTAACGATGGTTTGCTGATGGAACACTACGGAATGGACGATGTTGATGCCAACACGCTGCGCCAGTACCGCTCAGAGTTCCGCGACGTGAACAAAGACCATATTTGGAACGGCTACGATGACAAGAGTTTTTTGCGGAGTTTCGGAGCCTATATTGTTGACCGTGAGAATGGTAAGGAAGGTTTGTCGTTGGCAGGCCTGTTGATGTTCGGCACAGGACTTGCCATTCGCGAGCGGCTGTCGAACTTCCGAATGGACTATGTTGATATGAGCCATTTGGTTGGCGATGAGCGCTATCACGACCGCCTGACCTATGACGGGCGCTGGGAGAACAATCTCTACCAGTTTCTTCACCTTGTGATTCCAAAACTTACATTCGACTTACCCCGCCCGTTCCATATGCCAGGAATCCGCCGCGAGGATGACACCTTGCAACAAAAGGCTGTGCGCGAGGCATTTGCCAATGCAATCATTCATTCCGATGTGCTTTTGTCGGGAGGCGTTTTGCGAATTGACAAATACGACGACCGCTTATGTCTGCGCAACCCTGGAACACTAAAACTGCCTGTATATCAAATTTATGAGGGCGGCACGTCGAGAGCACGCAACCCGCGCATTCAGAATATGTTGCGAATGATTGGCTATGGCGAGAATCTTGGCTCTGGATTCCCGATGATTTTGAATGCTTGGAAGGAATCGGGGTGGTGTGAGCCAGAACTGAATAACAAAACCGACATTGATGAGGTGGAGTTGGTTCTGCCATTCAAGGTTACAAATGATATGTCAGGTGATAAAACAAGCGATGGTGATGTCTGCAATGACATTACTAATAGATATGGTTTAATAGGTGATTCAGAAGATGTTAGAGATAATGTCCTAAAGGATGTCTCAAAGAATGTCCTAAAGGATGTCTCAAAGAATGTCCTAAAGGACTTGCCAAGCGAGATAGTCTCTAAATTATCCGAAAGACAGATAGTTATTATCGGATTGATTAAAGAAACACCCAATATCGCGTGGCGCGAAATATCAGAAAAACTTGATGTTTCTATCAAAACAGTACAACGCGATTTTGCAGATATGAGAAATTTAGGTGTCGTAATAAATCGCGAGGGAGGAAAGACTTTCGGACATTGGACTATTCAATTATAAGCACTTATGGGGTATTATTAAAGCCATAAATAAAACTCAAAAAATGGACAGCATCATCTTTCTTGGCTTGAACGGATATGCGTGGATAACCATCGCCACCATTGCGGGCATCTTTGTCATTATGGCGCGGACACGCATACGGGCGGAGGTTGTCTTTTTGGGCGCACTCACGGTGCTGCTCGTCACGGGCGTGGTGACGGAGGAGGAAGGAATGGCGGGGTTCGGGTCGGAGCCTGTGGTGGTGCACGCGGCGTTTTTCGTCATTATTGCGGCGCTCATCCATACGGGCGTACTCTATTGGCTGTCGAAAAATGTGCTTGGCACGCCCAAAACGCGCGTGGGCGCACTGTTGCGGCTGATGATTCCCGCCAGCGTGCTCTCGGCCCTGATGAACTCGGTGAACATTGTGGCGCTGCTAATTGATGCTGTGAAACTTTGGGCTCACAAACTCGGCGTGGCGCCGTCGAAACTGCTTCTGCCTTTGAGTTACGCTGCCGCGATGGGCGGAATGTGCACCCTGCTCGGCAACTCGTCGAACCTTGTGATTGCGGGCCTTTATCTGAACCAGACAGGGCAGACGATGAACATTTTTGAGCCGCTCGTTCCTGGGCTGATACTCACCGCCATTGGCACCGCCGTGGTGATAGCGCTTCAACGGCTCATTCCAGAGCGCGAATCGTCGGAGCACACCTTTGAGACCACCAGCGACTACACCGTGGAACTGCTTGTGCCCACCGATAACCCAGCCGTGGGCAGCACCGTTGAGGAGGCGGGGCTCTACAACGTCAAGGGCGGCTCGCTGGTCGAGATTGTGCGGTTCGACAAGGAAGTGATAATGCCCGTGCCCAAGACCGAATGGATTCTGGGCGGCGACCGACTAATCTACGCAGGCCAAATCAACGAGATTCTTGAACTGAAACGCACTCACGGCCTTGCCGCCGCCGACCACCACGTGTGGAGCATCAACGACATCGACACCAGCCGCAAGATGCGCACCGCATACATAACCTTCGGCAGCGACCTTATCGGCCAATCGATGACGCAGTGCGACTTTGAGCAGAAAAACGATGTGGTGCTTGTGGCTGTGGCCCGTCAGGGACAACGTGTCGATGGACAGCCGCGCGAGATAACCCTTCAAGCAGGCGACACGCTTCTGCTTGAGTGCCCCGCAAAAAGCGACGACCAACTCGAGCGCAACAACCACCGCAGCCTGACATTCTTCGATTCGCATTTCGTGCCCGAAATTGGCTCAAAAACAGTCACTTCAGCCGCCATACTGGTGCTGATGTTCATCTTCTCGTCGTTTCACGTGATGCCGCTGATGGCCACCACAATGCTGGCTGCTGGCCTGATGATGATTTTCAAGTGCTGTCGGTTCGACAGTGTGGTGAAATACATTGAGTGGGACATTCTGCTCATTCTGGGCGCCACAGTGGTCTTCTCAACGGCTATCACCAAAACTGGTATTTCCGATGCGCTGGCCCACAATATCATCGATGTTTTCGGCACCAATCCCTACGTGATTTTGGCCGTGATGTGCCTGATAGCGTCGGTTGTGACCGAATTTGTAGGCGATGTGGCCGCGGCCGCCATTTTCTTCCCTGTGATGTTCGGTCAGGCCGAAATGCTGGGCTGCAGCCCGATGCCGTTTGTCATATCGCTGATGCTCTGCGTCACATTCAGTTATTCGTCGCCCATTGGCAGCATTCAGAATATGCTTGTTTTCGGCCCTGGCTCGTTCCGTTTTTCCGATTTTGCAAGGGTGGGTGTGTGGCTTCACATTGTTCTGCTTGTCGCGATGCTGGCCATTGTAAATCTTTTGTATCCAATGTATATTTGACAAATAAAAAATTACTGAAATGAACACATCAATCCAACAGCAAGACGGCACTGTCACCGCCATTCTCGCAGGCAGGCTCGACACCGCCGCCGCACCCGAAACCGAAAAGGAACTTCAGCCGCTCTACGACCTGAACGGCCAGAACATTGTGTTCGACTGCTCAAAACTTGAATATATCTCGTCGAGCGGCCTGCGCATTTTCCTTGGTGTGCTGAAAAACGCCAAACCCAAAGGCAGCCGCGTCAGCATCACAGGTCTCACCCCCGACCTGAAGAACATCTTCGCAATGACGGGGTTCAATCATCTGTTTGATGTGGTGGAGTGATTCATCTTTTGCAGATTCTTATTCTCAAGCGGATTCCCGGAGTTGGGGATCCGCTTTTTTTGTGTGATTAGTCAGGCGTGTCAAATCCAAAACACTTTCACACCAAAAAGTACGCCCCAATGCCACCAACGATTATCAAAAACAGCAAAAGCAAAAAGTAGAGCAGACCAGTTTCGGTGGTGAGCCATAGGCTGCGCTTATAGCTGACGCCAAGCAGTTGGTGGTAGTCGATGGTGAGGATGATGGCTGTGAGCAGAATACCGGCATCGATGTCGCGGCCAAGGGTGAGCAGCATCACAAATATCTTGAAGAAGCATACTTGGCAGAGCGTGTAGCCAGCCACAGCCGCTGCCGCCGCCAGCCGGATGCCGTGTTTTCGGCGCAGACCGATGAACATTACAATCCAAAGTAGCAGAAAATCGCCTATGAACATCGATACACCTTGGCTTCGCAGAGCGCTCTCAAATGCGGCCAACCGCTTTTTCCATTCGGTGTCAGCATATTGCGGATTCTGGTCGAGATGAAGCAGTTTCCATCCATCGCCAAACATTTTTCCGGCACGGAAGGCTCTGTTTGTGGAATCGAGTTCTGTGGCGTCATCATCGCCAAATTCCCATTCAAAAGTTATGGTGTGCTTGCCTGACTGGCCGGCGCTGTCAGCCTGGATAGTGCTGTCGGGTTTTGTTATGCTGTCGCTTTTTGCAGGATTGGCCTGAATTCCCATCTCTAAATGACTGTTGGGTTGCACTTTGATGCCTTCTGACACTCCGGAAACAAAGTCGGGCTTGTCGGTCTGCTCCAGGTGCATCACGGGCGAGAGTGCGGCAAAAAACGAGTAGAAGATGATGAGTGCGGCAAATGGCGCCATATAGATGTCGTGCTTGCCGCTGATGTAATCGCGCATCATATAGCCGGGGCGCAGCAGCAGGTGGACGAAGGTACGCTTTGCGTCGTCGTTAAGGAACGGTATGTTGTCGAATGCGCCGTGGAAGATGCCGTGCCGTTTCTGCTCGCGCTCGGTGCGGGTGTTTACCCAGATGCCGTTGCCCGTCTTCTGCCAGATTTTAAAAGCGCGCAACCACAGTCCAACCTTTTGTTTTATATTATTGAAAATCATTGTCGACCAAACGTTTAATGACGATGTGCAAAAATCGATACCGGGTGTCAAAAATGCAAAAAAAATATCGTCTGCAAAGTTTGAGTTTGGTGTTTATGTTAATTGTTTAAGTTTGTGTTGAAGAAACAAAACATCTAACAATGTCACCAACACTCATCGTGATTGTTCTGCTCGCCTACTTTGGCGCGCTTTTCACAATATCGTATATTACTGGTAACAAAGCTGATAACGAGTCGTTTTTCATTGGCAACCACCGTTCGCCTTGGTATTTGGTGGCTTTCGGGATGATTGGCACAAGCATTTCCGGCGTCACATTTATCTCTGTACCGGGCGAAGTGGGGTTCAATCAGTTCGCCTATATGCAGATGGTTTTGGGCTTCTTTTTTGGCTATTGGATTGTTGCAAAAGTCTTGTTGCCAATCTATTACAAATATAATCTGACTAGCATCTACACCTATCTCGAAAACCGTTTCGGGCGCACGTCGTACAAAACCGGCTCGGCCTTTTTCCTATTGAGCCGCGTCATCGGTTGCTCGTTCCGTTTGTTCTTGATGGTGAGCGTTTTACAGTTGGCGGTTTTTGATGCGTGGGACATCCCGTTCGAACTCACAGTGGTGGCCATAATGGTGCTCATTCTGCTCTACACTTTTAAAGGCGGCATCCGCACCATTGTCTTCACCGACACATTGCAAACCCTGTTTATGCTTTCGACACTGGTAATCACTATTATAGCTGTCAAAAACTCGCTTGGGTTGAGCTTTGGCGGCGTTGTTCGCGAGATTACCCAGTCTGACTATTCGCGCCTTTGGTTCTTCGATAACCCGAAGGAGAAAACCTTCTTCTGGAAGCAGTTCTTGAGCGGAATTTTCATTGTGATTGTGATGACTGGGCTCGACCAGGATATGATGCAGAAAAACCTGAGCTGCCGCAATCTGAAGGACGCGCAAAAGAATATGTACTGGTACGGATTCTCGTTTATACCTGTCAATCTGCTATTTATGGCGCTTGGCGCGATGCTTTACATCTTTGCCGCCCGCAACGGAATAGCCATTCCCGAGCAGACCGACAACCTTTATCCGATGCTCGCCACGCAGGGCTATCTGCCGCAGGTGGTGGCGCTTTTCTTTGTCGTGGGGCTTGTGGCGGCGGCCTATTCGTCGGCCGATTCGGCGCTCACCGCACTCACCACAGCCTTCTCAATCGATATTCTAGAAATTGAAAAACGCAACCTTTCGGCTGATGCGCAGACACGCCTTCGTAAGCGCGTCCACATTGTCATTGCAGCGGTGGTCGCGGTGGTCATCATCATCTTCAACCGCCTGAACGACCGCAGCGTCATCAGTGCCATCTACACCATTGCTGGCTACACCTACGGCCCGCTGCTGGGGCTCTATGCCTTCGGGCTGTTCACCCAAAAAACTGTCCGCGACCGCTGGGTGTGGATTGTGGCTGTGGTGTCGCCATGTATCTGCATTGTACTCAACTATTTGGCACCAATATTGCTGAATGGTTACAAAATGGGGTACGAACTTTTGATTATAAACGGGGCGCTTACATTTGCCGGTTTGTGGATTTTGCAAAAAAAAGACAATGACGCGCAACCTTTTGACGCCCCGCAGAGTCATATTAACGCAACTGATTGAATATTGAAATGACTGGGACAACTGATTTCGACGAGTTGGTCAGGCAGTGCAAGAAGAACCGTCGCGACGCGCAGAGTAAGCTGTACAAACAGCTGTCGCCAAGGTTGTTCGGCGTTTGCCTGCGCTATGCCGCCAATCGGTCAGAAGCTGAAGACATTCTGCAGGATAGTTTTGTGAAGATTTTTACAAAAATCAGGCAGTTCGACTTCAAGGGCTCATTCGAAGGATGGGCGCGGCGTGTGGTGGTCAACTGCGCTCTGTCGTACTTCCGTCGCGAGAGCCGGCTTTATGCCGTTGACGACATTGCTGAATACGACACGCAACTTTCGCCCGACGATGTGTTGAGCGCCATTTCGGGCAACGAGCTGATGCAGATGGTGCAGCAGCTCACGCCGCAGTATCGCACGGTGTTCAACCTTTACGCCATTGAAGGGTTCTCGCATCAAGAGATTAGCAAGATGCTGAACATCTCGGAAGGCACATCGAAATCGAACCTGTCGCGCGCGCGATGTATGTTGCAAGAAAAGGTGGAAGCCCTTTACGGCAGCCGTCGGAAGAATGTGTAATTATTTGTTAGTTGATTGATTATGACTACGAACAACATCGACAAGATTTTCAAAAAAGGGCTCGGCGACCACGAGTTCGAAGTGCCCGAATCAGTTTGGCAAAATGTTGAACAACAGCTCGATGGCCGCTCATCGAACCGCCGCGTTTGGCTTGTTGCCGCATCGGTCGCACTGCTGCTGGGCGTTGGTGCTGCATGGCTATCAACCGGTGGCTCTCAACCCGAACCCCAGACCGCAGGAACTACAGTTGACACCACAGTAGCGCCACAGCCCGCGCCAGCCCAAATCGATTATGCCCCAAACTACGCTGACAGTGCGGTGTATGCGGGGGAATGATGGAAAGACTGCCTATCACGGCTGCCTGTGGAATGTTTTTTTTACTATTTTTGGTTCGTAATAAAACTAATTATATGAAAAAACAACTATTTCTGATTTCAGCACTGGTAGTGCTGTTCTCAGCGTGCAGTAAAGATGATGACGAAATAATCACTATCAACAAAAACGCTAAATTCACATTCAACAGCAATCTGATTCCACAACCAGCCGATGGTGTGCTTATTACTGATGATGATTTTGACAAGTGTTTGAAAAACAGCTATTTCCTTGAGCAGGCAGATGGCCGTTGGATTACGGGTGACGGAACATTGGACAATGAGCTGTTTTGGGAAAATATGATTGGTATAGGTACCGATGGCTACTATTTTGCAGACGATTCAGTATACAGATATGTGTTATATATTGACCACAACCCGTCAATTCCGTATATCAAAGATGGTTTGGCCTACTTCGATGGCAGGGCGGTGGTGTCGTATCCGGATGATAATGAAATGCCTGTACTTAAAATAGTTAAGGCTAACGATGCCGGCTTTACCGCAATAAGGCTTATCGGTGTTAAAGGCGATGGGCGTCCGTCGTACATCTACTCGTCGTACCAAAAAGTATCTAAATCAGATTTTGAAAAAAGGCTGAAGTAATCCGGGCAATTTTGCAGATTGAAGCGTGCGAAGGAATGTGGTTCGCACGCTTTTTTTGTGTTCATTCTTCGTCTTCGCAAAAATGCTTGATGGCGCCAATATAGTATTCGCGCCAGCCTTCGTTGATGTTGTCGAAGGCGTTGGCGGGAATGTTTGTGTGGCGCACTTCAACGCTGGTGCCGTTTTTGTCGGGATGAAGCTTGATGGTGGCTATTGAAGGCTCGGCGTTTTCTTCACCAAAATACCATTCTTGCTGAAGTAATTCATTCTCAACTACTTTCAAGTTCCTACCGACAATGTCGCCATCGAAAATCGAAAACTCGTAGCCTTCTTCGGCGCTCATATCGGCCGGCAAGCTCGACCACAACTCTATTGAGCGCGGATTGGTGAGTGACATGAACACGTCGTCGGGTGCGGCGTCGATGTATTGGTAGAATTTAATGTCCATAGTTCTGCAAATCTGTCATTTTGTTGAAATACACTTCGGTAATGCTGCGTAGGTCTTCGCCAACTTCTTCTTCAAAAAAGAATGTGGCGCCCCAACTGTGTTTTACTTTTAAATATACGGATATCTCATTGTCAACGTTCATGATGACGCGTGTGATATGTTTACCTGGTTGGTCAATTTCAAGCACTGTTTTTTGCTCGGGATATTGTTTGCGCAGCTTTTGCTTTTCGGCATCCTTCCAGGCTTTTTTCTCTTCATCCGTCATTTTTGGTTGCGTGTGCGGTTTCGGCTTGCTGACAATGGGCTGTGGCTTGCTTACAACAGTCGTTTTCTTTGGCTCAACAACAGGTTTTGGCTCTTCTTCGATGGATTCAACAGGTTGTGTTACAATGGGTTCTGGTTCAATAGCTTTTGGCTCGGGTTCGATGGGTTTTGGTTCAGGCTCTGGTTGTTTCGTTTCGAGAGTCGGTTCCACATCTGCAATGTCAATATTTTCTTCATAAACAACAGATTCTTCTTCGATGCTGATAACCGTTGCAACTTTCAGAGTTTCAAGTTCTTTCTGCGTTTGCACAACTTCGGCTTCAATGCGCTCATCGGCTTGGGCCTCGGCCTGTTTCTTTACTTCTTCCTGCGCAATTTGCTTGTTTTCAGCAATTTCTCGTATTCCATCATCGATGTAGATGGTGCGGATGTCCTCAATCTTATAGCGCGGCAGTTTGGCGTCGGGTTTGATTTTCAAGGCTTCTCGGTAGAAGTAGAGCGCCTCGGAATACATTTTTGCGTCGAAGGCGGTTTTTGCGTTCTGCATAGCCGCTTTGTACTGCTGCTCGTTATCGGAAGTTTGCGCTGATAGTGAGATGGTTACAAGTAACAGAGCCGTCGCCGAAATTATATTTTTGAATGACATTGTCGTGTGTGTGCTTTTGTTTGAAACGCTCTAAATCGTGCCAAAATTGCTAAATTTTTCGCAAAAAAAACGCAAGCCGTTCCGACTTGCGTTGTGTTGATTTCGCAACCTGTTATTTTCCAAGCATTTTCAGCAAATCGGGTATTCCGGTTTCGAACTTGCATCCGTACCAGTGGTTCGAGCCGTCTTGAGTGTTCTCGATGCACTTAACGGTGTAGTCGGCGGCGATTTTAGCAGCATCGTAGGCAGGTTTGCCGTTCATCAGCGCGCCCACAAAAGCCGATGCGTAAACGTCGCCAGTGCCGTGGCTGCCTTGCGCTATCTTCTTGTGCTCGTAGTAGTTATACTCGCCGTTCTCGTAAACTACCACGCCAGTAGTCTCGGGTTTGTAACTTACACCAGTCAGAATCACATTTTTAGAGCCGTTGGCCACCAGTTTCTGCAGCAAATCCATAATGTAAGCCTTGTCGTACTCGGTGCGGTACTCGCTTTTTGTGATGAAGCAGGCCTCGGTGATGTTCGGCAGAACGTAATCGGCTTTGGCACAGAGTTTTGCCATTGCTTTCACAAACACGTCATCGAAACCATAGTAGAGCGAGCCATTGTCGGCCATTGCGGGGTCGATGATGATTTTCGCGCCAGCCTCGAGCGTCGAGTTTATGATGCTGATAACGTAGTCGATTTGCTTTGTACTGCCCAGATAACCAGTGTAGATGGCCTCGAACTTGATGCCTTCTTTGTTCCAGTGCTGCTCAATGAGCGGCATATCTTCGGTCAGGTCGCGGAAGGTGAAGCCCTTGAATCCGCCCGTGTGAGTCGATAGCACAGCCGACGGCAGAACGGCGGTCTCAACGCCGCAGGCCGATATTATAGGAAGCGCAACAGTGAGCGAGCACTGTCCGACGCACGAAATGTCTTGAATTGTCAGGATTCTTTTGTAACTCATTTTTCTTTCTTTTAAACGTTTTTATCGGCCGCAAATGTATGCTTTTTTATTTCACAACCACAAATAAACCTATTAAAACGGTGGGTTTATCTAATATTTTTATTATCGTTTTGAAAATCAGAACAATAATCTACTGGTAATTCGTTTTCTGCGGATGTACTTTCACGTAATTTGATATTGGTCTGTTCAAATTGCCGACGTTTGGCCAATCCGAATGCCGACACCAATATTTTCTTACCTTTGCCCAAAACGGATGAGATGCTTTCGATTCTGATACCTACATATAATTGCGCTTGTAATCAGTTAGTTGCAGAATTGTCGCGGCAAGCCGATGCTTTGCAGATTGCTTACGAGATTGTTGTGGTTGACGATTCATCGACCGATGTTGATATTGTGCAGAAAAACAGCCAGATAGCCGCAATGCCAAATTGCCGTTTTGTTCGGCTTGATGAGAAAATCGACATTGCCAAAATGCGTAACCGACTTCAGCAAGAAGCTAAATATCAGTGGATTCTGTGTCTCGATGCCGATGTTTTCCCCGCTGATGCCGATTTCTTAAAGCGCTACGCCGATGCAATGGGACAGGCGCGGGTTGTTTGCGGCGGATTGGCTTATCGAAGTGGCAACGAGCAGAATGTCAACCCGTTGCGCTATAAATACGGCATCACTCACGAAGTGCTGACATTGAAACAGCGGCAAGCCTGTCCGTACAAGAGTTTTAAAACGTCAAACTATCTGATTGATAGTAAATTGGCTCAACAAATCCGCTTCGATGAGACGTTTGTGGATTACGGCCACGAAGACACACTTTTCGGCGAGAAACTGCAGTTGGCCGCAGAACCGATTCTGCATATCGAAAATCCTGTCTATCATGATGATACTGATACCGCCGAACAATTTCTTGAAAAAACGCGCCGTGGAATCGAAAACCTGAAAGCCCACGCCGATGAATTGCGTGGCTACAGCCAATTATTGCAGACTTACAGCAAGTTACAAAAACTGCATTTGACAGGCTTTGTCGCATTCAAGTTCCGTCTGCTGCGCCGAATGCTCGAGCGTAACTTGTTGGGAAACAAACCGTCAATGCGGATGTTCGGCTTTTACAAGTTGGGGTATCTGTGCGGGTTGGGGTGAATATGTGTTCCCGTGATATTGTAGTAAAATCTTAGTTGAATAAGCCGAAAAGTCCTCGTTTACGTTTATAAAATGGCTCTCCTGATGAAGCGGTCGTTCCGAGTTCGGTATTGGTCGGAACCATATCCAGATACATACACTTGGGCAAATGCGGTTTGGCGGCATCAGCTATTCCTTGAAAATAATTTCTAGCATCACCATCGGCGTCAACTGCCAAAAGAAAACTCTGTTCGTCTCCTTTCATCATAAGTTTGAGCCAGATGGCATTGATTGCCTTAACATTTTTAACGTACGCGCAGATGGCATCCGTCATTTGCTTCGGAAAATCTCTAGGCACACCTATTATTACTTTTGTTTCCTTTTGAATAACTTGTTCCTGCACCTTTCCCGTCACAGCATCCTTGTGTTGCTTAATATGATTGAGTAAATTAGATGGCATCATAAGAAAATCTCCAAACGGATTGACCACAATGTTGCCGCTGTTACCTTTTGCAACAGAATATACATCATCGAAAGACATAATAAGAGTGCTAACATCACCGCTTTTATAAGGTTCCCATTTGCGTAGTTCTTCCCAATCTGTAAAGATTGGAATCCATGAAGTACCATTGCTGAGATTTAAGCCTGCAAAGGAAATGGTTGTGTCTTTAAGCAACGTCTTTGTACCATCGGGATTATTTTTGACCGGAGTCCCACCAAAGTCAACAACTGCAAGAAAATATGCATTCATCGCTATTTCTTCAAAGATTTCATTTAAAACGTCCAACTGTTCCGTTTCGGGCGTATTTGCTTTCTTATTAAGAAGTGCTTTAAGTTTGGGATTCTCTATAGGGGTGTTTACATCCGGCCTCATATGTGTCTCTTTTTAATGTTTCTCGTACAATTAATTAACAATATCTAAATAAAAAATAATGGCGGTCGTATCGCACTATAGAAAATTAAGTGTTTCAAAATTCACCCATCGTCCTTGAGCGCGCAACACTTGCTCAATCACATCGCGCACGCAACCATGGCCACCGTTGAATTCCGACACGTATTTTACAAACGGTTTGATGTCGTTGACAGCATCTGCAGGGCAGGTGGGGACACCCACGCGCTTCAGAATCGGGTAGTCGGGCACGTCGTCGCCCATATATAGCACATCGTTGTCAGTCAGATTGTGGCACTTCAGGAAGGCATCGAAGGCCGGCACTTTGGCCAATTCGCCGATGAAAAGGTCGGTCAGTCCCAAACTCTCAAAGCGCTGCACCACACCGGCGTTGTTCTTGCCCGCACTGATGATGGCGATAGGATAGCCCTGTTCGTGCGCAAACCGCAACGCAAAGCCATCGCGCGTGTTCGATTGGCGAACTTGTTGTCCGTCGGCCAGGCAAATCATTGTGGCATCGGTGCAGACACCGTCAATATCGAAGGCAAACGCCTTCACTTTCATCAAATCTTCCTTGAAATTCGTCATTTGTATAAAATATTGATTCATTGGGTGATACAACCATATTATTTGTCGGTTGGTTTGTATCTGTCTTGAATTCTTCCCGATACAAAACTATACATTTTTTGCAACCCGATGTCGGGCAGCAGTTCCAATTGCCGGCTCATCACTTTGTTGTCACCGCGGCGTGCAGGACCGGTTTGTGCTGCGGTGGGGCTCATGTCGGCGGCTTTGGCTGCTGTTTCGGCAATCAGTTCCCGCATAATATCAAATGATATGTTGCTTTCTTTCAAAATGTTTTCAGCTTCGGCGTACATACAGTTGGCGAAATTGCTCGCAAACACGGCAGCCAGATGCAGATGTGCACGCTGCTCGGTAGTCATTAGTCTGACGTCATAGCTGAGCGTGCGTGCCAGAGCTGTGAGAGTGCCTGCGGTGTTTCTGTTACTGCCTTCGATGCAGAGCGGCACCCGGCTCATGTCAATTGCCCGGCTTTTGCTGAACGATTGCAGTGGATAAAGAACACCATGATTGCCGAACCGGGCCAGCGCACTCATTGGAACGCTGCCGGCGGTGTGTGCCACAATTCCTTCAACATCAGGCATTTGGACGGCCACATCGGCAATGTTGTCGTCGCTCACGCTAATCAGGTAGGCTTCGGCATCGGCAGGAATAGAACCAATGCTGCTGAACGGCTTGACATTCAGTTTCTTGGCTAATTCTTCGGTGTGGCTGAAATCGCGGCCGCAGACACCTTCAATGTCGTGTCCGGCTTTGAGCAGGGCGGCCGATAGGTGAGTGGCCACATTCCCCGTTCCGATTATGAAAATTCTCATCGCCTTTTATTTGTTTTGGTAGAAATCAGGTCCAATCACAATTGATTCCACAAGTCGGTCATCGGTGCCGATGAAGCGGAAATCAATGGTTCCTTCGTTCAGAATCAGCATTTTAACTGCATAAAGGTCGTTGGCGTTTTTCCACAAATCGGTCTTAACCAAATTCTCTGTTGCCGGACCTTTGGTAATATCTTTCCGCCGGCTTCGCAGATTCAGCGTCAGTTTGTTAGCGCTGTAATCCATCTTAATGGCCGACAATTGGATTTTGTTCACAATGTCGAACGGAATAGCCTTATTATCAGACCTTAACACACGGTCGAAATCTTTTCTCGGGCAACGGAACGGACCAGTTGGATTGAGCGCTTGTTCCATATCTTGGGGGTGAATCACAATGGTGTAAATTGAAAAATTGGCCGATTCGCGGAAAGCGTAACGTATTTGCAATGAGTCGTCTAAACAGGCTTTTAGCAATATGCTGTCTTCATTAGGCAGATATTTCAGAGCTTCTGAATGTCTGAATTTCGATTCGCAAATCAGCCGGTCGTCGGGATAATCCTGTATGTAGGTGTTTGGCAGTCTGAGTGTGAATTCGACATATTTTTTGTGTAGCGAGATGCTGTCGAACACAATTCCGTTGATGGTTTGCGGTAGCGTTGCCATCTTGGCTTTGACAATGGATTCCAATGCGTTGTATTTCATTTCCGCATTTTTTGCCGCAGCCTGTGCTGTCCGGTCATCGATGTTGTGAATCAGCCACATAACGCCCATGGCAATGGCGAAAATCACAATGATAACCGCAGTCATGATTTTGGTGGCAGACTTTTGTGAGCCGCCGATCAGCGATTCTTCCAGTTCGGCAATTTCATGGGCGGAAGCCTGTAAATCAGCGCAATGTTTGTCAAAAACGGGCTTTTCGTTTGTCAGCCCGCACACAATGCCACGTTCAATGTCGCGTTTCGAATTTCGACAGATGGCGCAATATTTTAGTTTGTCAGACAATTCCATTTCATTAAATATTTAGAAGTTATGAATTGGTATTAATAACTCTGTTTAAAGTTAATGTTTTATTCTAATGTTCGGCTGCTGACAATTGATTTTTCTTATTTTTCTGTCAACCAATTCTTTGCTTATCCGATGCTTTAATTTTTGTATGGAACCCGGTTTAGGATGGACCGCCCCAAAGTTATTTCGTCAGCATATTCCAGCTCGTCGCCCACCGACAATCCTCGCGCCAGAGTCGTGATTGGCACGCCGAACGGGCTGAGCCTGCGGAAAAGGTAGAAGTTGGTGGTGTCGCCTTCGATGGTGGTGCTTGTGGCCAGAATCACTTCGGCTATGGTGTTTTCCTGCACACGCCGCTCAAGGCTGTCGATGTTCAGATTTTTGGGTCCGATGCCGTCCATCGGTGATATGCGGCCGCCCAGCACATGGTAGATGCCATGATACTGTCCGGTGTTCTCAATGGCAATCAGTTCGCGGATGGTTTCAACAACGCAGATGAGCGAGTGGTCGCGGCGCTCGTCGGCGCAGATGCTGCACAAGCCTTCCGATTCTGTAATGTTGTGACACTCAGGACAAATCATGATGTTGGTTTTCATTTGGCTGATTGCCGACACAAAGGCTTCAACTTCGTCGTCAGGTTGGTTGAGCAGGTGCAAAGTAAGCCGCAGTGCAGTCTTTTTGCCGATTCCCGGCAGTTTCCCAAACTCGTTCACCACATTGTCAAGCAGTCGCGATGGTAGTTGTTGCATTGTTTAGTTTTTTGTGATTCAAATATAAAAGATTAAAAGATAAAGTTCCTAATCAATTTATGACTGACTAAAAAAGACAGAAGGATAGGGGGGGGGCGTTTTGTTAATGATTAGAAATGGCGTAACTGGAATTGATAAACAAAGAAGGCCGCCCCACTCGGGAACGGCCTTTTTTGTTTATCAAGCGAAATGTTTACAACGCGCACAACTCGCTTTCCGTCAGGCAATTCAACGAATTGCGACGGATAACTTCGTGAGCGGCTTCCATATTGTTGGGACGCAAGATGACCACGCCGCTGGCATTGTTAGAGAAGCAGTACATATACTCGATGCTGATGCCCGCTTTGGTGAAAAACTCAATCGTTTCAGAGAATTTGCCGACGGTGGCGTCGGTTTTCACGGCCAAAACGTCGCTCAAGTTGGCCGAAACGCCCTGTGCCTTCAGCAGTTGGAAAGCCTTGTGCTGGTTGGTGGTTATCAGGCGCAAGATGCCGTACTCGGTGGTATCGGCAACGGTGGCCGCAATGATGCGGATGTTCTCTTTGCTCAAAAATGAGAGAATCTCGTTCAGACGTCCGAACTTATTCTCAACAAAAACTGATATTTGGCTGATTGTCATAGTTTTATAATTTTAGAGTTTTAAACCAATTTACGCAAATCCTTCACACGTACAGCCTTGCCTTCCGACTGCGGAAGCGAGCCGCGCTCAACAAGTTTCACCTTCGGCGTAACCAAAATCTCGTCCTTCAACCGATGGGTGATTTCCTTTGTCAGGCTCTGCAGTTTGCCGAAATCGTCGGTCTGCAGGTCGCCCAATTCCACTTCCACAATAATCTCGTCGTTGTTGTCGACGGGCTGGATGGTGATAAGGTAGTTCGAGCCCAATTCGGGGAACTGCATAAGAATCTTCTCAATCTGCATTGGGAAGATGTTCACGCCTTTGACAATGAACATATCGTCGCTGCGGCCCTTCATACGGTCCAAGCGGCGGTGTGTGCGGCCGCAGGGGCACGGACCTGTCAGGATGCGGGTAAGGTCGCGGGTGCGGTAGCGCAAGAGCGGCATACCTTCGCGGTCGAGCGTGGTGAGCACCATTTCGCCGACTTCGCCGTCTGGCACTGGCTCAAGTGTCTCTGGGTCAACAATTTCCACAATGTACGAATCTTCCCAAATGTGCATTCCGTTTTGCTCTTTGCACTCGAAAGCCACACCTGGACCACTCATTTCGGTCATACCGAAACTGTTGTAGGCCTTCACGCCGAAGCGCTCCTCAATCTTGCGGCGGGTCTCTTCGGTATGTGGTTCAGCACCAATAAGAAACGTGTGCAGGTGAGTATCTTTGCGCGGGTCGATGCCTTCTTCTTCAAACACGTCGGCAAGGCGCAGCGCATAACTTGGTATGGCGTGGATGGCGGTGGTGCCATAGTCCATAATGCACTTAATCTGACGCTTGCTGTTGCCTGCGGCTGCGGGAATCGACAATGCGCCGAGCCACTCAATGCCCGCTTGCATTCCCAATCCGCCTGTGAACATTCCGTAACCCGACGAGTTCTGAATCACGTCAGTGTCGCGCAGGCCCACCATATAGAAACTGCGTGCCACGCGGTAAGCCCAAGTGTCGATGTCGTGCTTGGTGTGGCAGATGACAGTTGGGTTGCCCGTGGTGCCGCTCGATGAGTGCAAGCGGATGAGTTCTTTCTTGTCAACTGCCAAAAAACCAAACGGATAGTTGTCGCGCATATCCTGTTTAACGGTGAACGGCAGTTTGCGCAGGTCGTCGAGCGTCTGAATGGTGTCGGGTGTGATGCCCAACTCGCCATAGAGTTTCGAGTAGAAAGGCGACTTAAGCGCCTGTTTCACAGTCCATTTCAATCGCTCAAGTTGCAAGGCTTCAAGTTCCTTGCGTGGCATTTTTTCAATTTCAGGTTGATAATAAAATCCGTCCATTGTATTTAAAAGTTTAGAAGTTTAGTGTTTAGAAGTTTAGTCATTTTTGTTTTCGTCTTTATTTATGTTATTTCGCCATATACTCAACTGTGCAGAAATAAGTTCAATTAATGGTCTGATTTCTGCAATATCGCTATCCGAAATATAATCTAAATCTTTGGCAATAAACAATTGAGAAAGTGTTTCCATTAGTGAGCCATACGCGATTTCAATAAATCGAATTTTCTCTTTCGGTGAATTTCTTCCCGAACCTTCGGCAATATTAGACGACACCGAAACCGCAGCACGTTGGATTTGAGAAGCCAATCCGAACTTTTCCGAATTAGAAAATTTAGACGATAGAACGTAAATTGCTTTTGCCAAACTACGAGCGTTTTTCCAAGCCTCTAATTTTTCGAAACTATATGTATGACTCATTACCTTTAGCAATTAAAAATCAGCCTTTTACTTTCTAAACATCCAAACTTCTCACCTTCTCACCCTTTAATCAATCAATGGTTCTCCGCAAACAACTTCATTCTCTCGTCAAGCAGTGCATAGTGGTGCGGCTGAATGTTCGATGAGCAGGCGCGGATGCCGTTGCGGGTGCTGCCTGTGGTTGACAGGTCGATGCCGCTAACTCCGTAATACAGAAGTTCTTTCAGCAGTTCGGCGCCTGGCATATTCTTGTAGCCGATGGTGAAGAAGAATCCGTCGCTCACGTCAACGGTGTTGTCCTTGTCGTAAACAACATTGAACCCGTGGCGCTCCATTATCTCCTTAATTTTGCGCGCTCTATCGCCATACTCCTTGATGTCGGCCACAAACTTGTAAGTGCCGTCGCAAGCGGCTTTCAGCATTGCGGCCATTGCGCACTGCGCCGAGTGCGACACGCCCGACGAGAATGTGTAAAGGAACACGTAACCGAAGGCGGCACCAAAGCGCGGAATATTGTATCGGTCTTTAAGCGACTGATAATGACGCTGATAAAGTTTGTCGGAAATGCAAGCCATTGCAATGCGCTGGCCCGCGTAACTGAATATTTTCGACGCGCTCATAAGCATAACATAATTGTCGGTGTAGTGCGACACGCTGGCCACGTAAGGCGGCTGGAACGGCGTGCCCAAATCCTGACGGAAGTCCATTGTCATATAGGCAAGGTCCTCAATCACAACAACGTCGTACTTTGTGGCAAGGCGGCCGATGACTTCCAACTCCTGGTCGTTCAGGCACATCCACGACGGGTTGTTCGGGCTCGAATAGAGCACCGCACAGATGTTGCCCTGCTTGAAGTAACTCTCGATTTTGGCCTCGAGTTTGTCGCCGCGGAAATCGGCAATATCGAACGACGCCACCTTGACGCCGATAACGCCCGCCTGCATTTTCTGCACGGGGAATCCTGGGTCGATGTAGAGCACGGTGTCCTTCTTCGGGTCGAGTTGCGAGCAGAGCATAAGCGATGCGAACGACGCTTGCATTGAGCCCACAGTCGGAATGCAGCCTTCGGGCTTGATGTCGGTGTTGACAAACGCCTTGATGAAGCGCGATGCCTGCTCCTTCACTTCGGGAATGCCGTCGATAATCGGGTATTTCGATGCCACGCCGCGGCGCAGAGCCTCACATTCGGCCTCAACGCCAACTGCCGACGGCGGCAAGCCAGGCACACCCATTTCGAAATGGATGAACTCGATGCCCGTCTGCTTTTCGGCGGCACGCACAATGGCACCCACCTGACGTATCGAAGCGGTCTTTATATCGTTGATTTCCAAATCTTTCATTATACCGTCGATGACTGACGGCTCGATGACTGTTTTCATTTTATATACTTTTGACTTCAGACTTCAGACAACGGACGCGCTCGGTGCGTCCCTACCGCAATCTTAAATCCTGACTTCTAATTCCTAAATCTCTGATTACCTTTCAATTGTTGCTGTGCGGTCGGGGCCGACTGAAACGATTTTTACAGGCACACCTGTCTCATTTTCAATGAATTTGATGTAGTCGGCAAAGGCTTTCGGGAACTGGCTTTCCGATGTGATTTTGGTCAAATCGGACTTCCAACCCTTGAATTCCTTGTAAACGGGCTCGATTTTCACACTATCGATATCGAACGGGAAATCGGTGGTTTCCTGGCCGTCGATTTTGTAGGCGGTGCATATTTTAATGGTGTCGAAATCGTCGAGCACGTCGCTCTTCATCATAATGAGTTTGGTGACACCGTTAATCATAATGCTGTATTTGAGCGCCACAAGGTCGAGCCAGCCGCAGCGGCGTTTGCGGCCCGTTACGGCGCCGTACTCGTGACCGAGTTGGCAGATGGTTTCGCCCACATTATCAAACAGTTCGGTTGGGAACGGACCTGCGCCCACGCGTGTGCAGTAGGCTTTGAAGATGCCATAAACCTCGCCAATCTTGTTCGGACCGATGCCCAAACCTGTGCAAGCGCCGGCACATATTGTATTTGAAGAAGTTACGAACGGATATGAGCCGAAATCGATATCGAGCATTGTGCCCTGCGCACCCTCGGCCAAAACCGATTTGCCGCTGTTAAGCAACTTATTTACAACGTGTTCGCTATCCACGAAAGTGAATTTCTTCAGATACTCGATGCCGGCGAACCAATCGGGCTCTAATGCCTTTAGGTCGTACTCGAAGTTGAGCGACTTGAGAATCTGTTCGTGGCGTGCCACTGCGGCAGCGTATTTCTCTTTGAAATTCAGCAAAATATCGCCTACGCGAACGCCCGTGCGGCTAATCTTATCGGTGTAAGTCGGACCGATGCCCTTGCCGGTTGTGCCAACCTTGTTCTTGCCTTTGGCGGCCTCGTAAGCGGCGTCGAGCAAGCGGTGAGTCGGCAGAATCAGATGCGCCTTCTTCGAGATGTAAAGGCGTTTGGTAAGGTCATGGCCCGATTGCGCAAGTGCCTCAGCCTCAGCCTTGAACAGAGCCGGGTCGAGCACCACGCCATTGCCGATGATATTCACCTTGTCGCCTTGGAAAATTCCCGACGGAATCGACCGCAGCACATATTTCTCGCCATTGAATTCGAGCGTGTGCCCAGCATTGGGGCCACCCTGAAAACGAGTTACCACATCGTATTTGGGGGTGAGCACGTCAACAACCTTTCCTTTTCCCTCGTCGCCCCATTGAAGTCCTAACAATACGTCAACTTTCATTTGTTTCAAATTTTGCGGCATAACCTGCCGATGTTTCTATTAAATTGTAACTGTGCTTTTTGACCTTCAGAAGCCGCCAAAAAAGCGTTCGAAGGTAATAAAAATTTGTATGTGGTTGGCTAAAAAACAAGGGGTGGCAGAAAAGCAACGCAGCGGATGACGAAGAGCCATCCGCTGCTGCGAGATAATTGCCTGTCAGACAATTAACAGAAACAATGGTTAGTTGTTTGCCAGTCTCAATTTCATTACATAAACGTCACACCTTCGGGAATCTCGAATTCTTTCGGGTCGATAGTGGCGTTTTCCTGAACTTCGGTGGCGGTTTGGTTCATAATCTCCGTGTCGCCCAGCTTCATAACCGACTTCAGCGCAACGCCTTTCCATATCCACACCTCAACGTTGACGGTCTGCCCCATCTGCGTTATCTGCTCCGAATATCTCTTGCACTGACGGCCGGCAATGGTTTCGGTGCCCACTTCCTGAATTTTGTATTTTTCAATCACATCGGGTGTAAGTTGCAGATAATTAATGGGTTTTTCGGGTGAAACGATTTTCTGTCCCATCTTCATAGCCACATTGATTTGGTAAATGGTGTCTTCGAACTGCAGCGTTTTGGTTTCGGTTTTCACCATTCCTTGGTCCACCACGGTAACGGCGGCCTGCTTCTTGCCGTAGTCGTCGAAATACTGCGTGGTTTCCACCTTAATGCCTTGAGTCACAGCATCGAACTTGATTATGCCCGACTTCAACTCGCAGCGCGCGTCGGCGGGAATGGAAGCGTTGGCGAAAAGCAAACCAGATTTTGAGCCGCCCGGTTGAGCGCTCACACTTGCGGCTGACATTGCAGCCATCATCAGAAATAATGCTAACTTTTTCATTTTAAAATAGTTTAAAGATTAATGTGTAATGTGTAATGTGTAGAGTTTAAAGTTTAAAGTTTAGAAGTTTAGTCCATTTTAACTATAGTTCGACATACAATTAAATTTTACGTATAAAGTAATTGTCTGAAAGACAATATTTTCATAACCGCGGGTAAGCGAAGCGCAACCCGTGGTGAAACAACCAACCAAGATTGCAGTCTGGAAGACTGAACCTTCTTAAAGTTCACTCTTTCAGAGTGTTGCCCTATATAATATTTTGACCGGCGGCTGCGCTGCGCTTGCGGCCGGTTATGCAAATTCAGTCCTTCGGACTGTTTTTCAGTAGTTTTCATTCTTCAATTTTCAATTTTCCAATAATCTCTTCTGCCGAAATGCCGAGCAGCCGCGCTTGACGGGCAATGTGGGGCAAATCGTTGTTAAAGAACTCGTTGCGGCGTTTGGCCAGGATTATGTCGCGGGCTTCGGGCGAAACAAAGAACCCAATACCGCGTTGGTTGCTCAAAATGCCGTCGCGCAGCAACTCGCTGTAGGTGCGCATAATGGTGTTTTGGTTCACACCAATGGCCACCGCCAGTTCGCGCACCGACTCCAGTTTGTCGCCCGCCTTCAACTCGCCCTGCAATATGCGGTCGCAAATGCGGTCGGCAATCTGCTGAAATATGCCTTTTTGCTCTTTAAATTCCATTTAAAAGTTTAGAAGTTTAGAGTTCAGAAGTTTAGTTTTTCTTGCGCAAAGCATAATTCATTGATATACTGACCTTTATTCATCCTTGTTGTAATCGACGTAGCGCTTATTGAAAAGGTAGTACGACAACACAAGCAGAGCCGTGCCAACGGCCAGCAGCAATATCTTCACCCAGAGCGGATATGGAAGATAGGGTTCTTGCGGTCCCTGCGCGTGGGGTACGTACCTGTCAATAAAAAAGAATATGTACTCAATGCTAAATAGAACATACATAAGAATTTCCATTTTTCTTCTTGCCGATTCGGTGTTAAGCGAGCCGTATCTTGGTGTCCGCAAGGTGGTTGACAGCCACATCACAACCCACAGAATAGCAAGATAATCAATATCGAAACCGTCGGCAAATGGCTGTTGGGCACCGTTGTTGGCCAACGCGGCGTGAACGGCAAACGGAATGCCCACAAATGCTATTTTCAGCACCGATTCTGTAGTGAATTTCTCGGCGACTGACGACTCGGCAACCAAGTGCCGCATTGAACTATTTGGCACATTGCTGCGCAACCCGACCATTACCAAGCCAATGGCCAGCGCCACAAGCACCCCTTCGGGCTGCGGGGCAGACATCACCGACAGCACCGTGGCGGGAATCATAAACAGCACTACCATAATCAGCAAATACCACTTATTTACACGCAGATAACTAACAGCGTAACGGCAAAATCGTTTTAGGTTAAATGTTTGATTCATAGTTTATGAAGTTTATTTAATGCGTTTTCTTCGGAACGTAATCAGAGCCGCCAAAAAGAATGCAGCGCTCGTAACCAGCAAAATGTTGGTGACAGTGGGTGAGAATTTCCAAATATTTGGCAAATTTACAAGATTTGGGCCTTGAAGTGCCATACAAATTGCTAAAGGCCAATTAATTGTGTTCACATCTTTCCCTGTTGTAAGATTTCTGCCCTTTCCTTTGTTGAAATAAAAACAGAAAAACATTGTAGTTGTCCAAATCAGCATTGCGGCAAGGGTTGGAAGCGAAAAGCCATCGGCGAAGGCCGAACTGATTCCGTTGAATCCGAAAGCGTAACCTATGGCGTGGATTCCATACGGAATGACAAGCACCCAAAAACGGGCGGCAACTTCAACAATCAGTTTCTCGAACCACGAAGCGGGAATGGCTATCTGCCGCGCAAAACCGCCCAATGTGGTCAAATCGGCAAATGGCGCAACGCTCAAGCATAACGACGCGGTTGCCACCAAACTCGCAACAGGCCATTCCGCCACACCGCACAGCGACAGCACCGTGGCGGGAATTGTGAACAGCACCAGCAGCACACCGTAATACCATCGGTTCATTGATAGGACAAACCGAGTGTAGCGAAGGAAGCGTTTTATGTTAAAGGTCTGATTCATAACTAATCAATTAAGACCATTCAATCTCCGTTTGGGATACCAAATCAATGCCGCAATAAATTCAATTGCAGCAATCGCAAAAAAGACAATCATGGTAGTTTGTGATTTGTCAATAAATTGCGACAGACTATGAATATTACCAAAAACGAAGCTCATGCAGAAAACATATGGCCAATTAGGGAATACAATTGGGTCTCCTGTCATTGTTTTGCCCTTTCTGCTTGAATCAAAATTGAATACAAGGAATATAGACATGGCTAATGCCGACAGCATTGCGATTCTACCAATCGACAAAACTTCAGAATAAAACATTTCGGGCGAACCTAATCCGTAAGCAAAACCAATGCTGCAAAGTCCAATAGGAATGAGAATGCCCGAAAAACGTACGATGCATTCAAATAGCAGTTTCTCAAACCACGAAGACGGAATAGTCATCAGACGTGTCAGGCCGCCATATTTATTCAACTCAATATTGGGCATAAAGTTCAGACAGATATAAACGAAGCCTATCAGAATTGAAGCCAACTCCGGCACCACTCCGCAAAGCGACAGCACTGTGGCAGGTATTATGAAGAACAACATCAGAATGCCATAATACCACCGATTTATCGACAGGATAAACCGTGTGTAGCGAAGGAAGCGTTTCAGGTTAAAGGTTTGATTCATAAGGTGTCAGTCTTTTTGTAAATGAAATAATCGATAATCAGAAGGGCGATTGCCACAGCAAAAAATATTGCAGACTTTGTAACCGAATATTGGCAGATGTTAACGTAGGAAACCCAAAACGCAAAATTGAACAGCAAGAATATGCCCAGGAAAAATCGTGGTTCATTGTATGTGTCGTGCAAAATGAATGTTGCCCCCCACGTAATCAGTCGCCAGACCGCAGGAAACAGCCACACCAAAAACAGGCCGTAGGCAATTGTTCCCAATTCAAAACCATCAGCAAAATAGTGAGTTATGCCGTTAAAGCCGAAAGCACAGGCCGCCGAGTGAATGCCAAACGGAATCAGAAGCACCAGAACCGCCAGAAGGTTTTTGGCTACATATTTTTCGAGCAGCGAAGCGGGAACAAGGAATTCTATCGTCTTACAGCCACTGAAGACGTCTATGTTTTTGGCATACAGCGGTGCGAACATATATTCCAAAATCGCCAACATCGCCATATACACGAACACAACATATTTGTGTGCACCTGTCAATGAGTCCAAAGTGGATATTGCCATAAGCGACACGCACATAAGAATAAAACCTAAATTGTACGTCAGGCAGAATCGCAAGTACTGCGAAAAACGTTTTATGCAGAATGTCTGATTCATAGTTTAAAAGTTGAACAGGTTTAACAAGTTGAAATCCTAATTCCTAAATTCTAAATCCTAATTCCTAAATCAGCACACTTGTCGGCGGCAGTAGCCACGGTAGGCCAGATACCACAGCGCAAGCCCGACGGCAGCCATTGCCAATAGCATCCAAAGCGCGGTGAATTTCCAAAAGAGATAAATCAGCGCTATACCAACAAGCATCGGTATAATCATTGCAAGTCCCGCGCTCTGCGTGTTGATACGCCGCAAGTTGCCGACCATTACGCCAATCGGCATCGACGCAAAAACGGCCATCAAGGCAGAGCCAAAACGGACAGTTGGGAAATCGGGGTTGCGCTGCATTCCCGTGGCAGCCAACACAAGCGTTGCCGAGCCCACAACTGCAAAAATTGCAGTCATATAAATAACCAATGCAGTACAGTAACTTGCGAATTTCTCAAACGCTGTGGCAGGCAGCAGCGTGTCGAAATGTTTGTTTGTTGCCAAAACCACACCGAAAAGCATAGTATATACGCACGACATCATCAGCGGAAAAGACGTTGAACCAGTGGCAAAAACTACACCCATCATCGGCAGGCAGACAACCAGCGACAAAATAGAATATGTTATCATAAATCGGTCTGTCAATCTGTATTTCAAGCACTTGCCGAAACGTTGCTTATCGAAATTAGTGTTCATAGTTTTTGAATGTTTAATCGGTTAATCGGTGAATCGGTGTGTTGGTGAATCGTAATTCCTAATTCATAAATCCTAAATCCTAATTTCTCACTATCTCAAGTTCTTCCGCGCATTGAACAGCAGTTCAAGGTCGATTTCGGTTTGCTCGCCGTTGGCGGGAACCACGGCACGGAAGCCGCCAGGGGCCTCTTCGGCGTAGAGCGCGCCGTCGGCCGAGCCAGTAGTGACAAAGGCGTAGCGTTGGCTAATGTCCCAAGTGGTGCTGTTGAGCAGAACCTGTCCGCGGTCGATAATCAGCACGCGGTCAATCAGGCGGCTAATGTCGGCCACTTGGTGAGTTGAGATTAGCATCAGTTGGTCGTCGTGCAGCGAGCCAGCCGCCACCTTGCGGAATACGTTTTTGGCGGGAATGTCCATTCCGTTTGTCGGCTCGTCGAACACCAGCAGGCGGCAGTTGGTAGCCAGTGCAAAGACCACCATAAACTTCTTCTTCTGCCCGAGCGACATTTTGTTGAGTTTCTCGTCGGTTTCCACTTCAAAATCGGTCAGCAGGCGGTCGAACTGCGCCGAGTCGAACCGCGGATAGAACGGTTTGTAGAGTTCGGCGAAGCGCTTTCCGCGAATGGCGGGAATCATAAACTCGTCGGGCACATAGTAGAGTTCTTCAAGGAATCGCGGCAAGCGGTCGCCAGGCGTGTCGCCCATCACATTAATAGTGCCCGATTTTGGGAACATCAGGCCAGTCAAGAGTTTCAAGAGCGTGGTTTTTCCAGCGCCGTTGGGGCCCAGAATTCCTGCAATGCCGCCCGTGGGAATGTCAAGGTTCAGCCCGTTGAACACGGTTTTCTTCTTCGAGTAAGAGAAGGTCAGGTTTTCTACGTGTATCATTGCTTTAAAGGTTTAAAGTTTAGAGTTTAGATTGTTTCGTAGGGACGCGATTAATCGCGTCCGTACTATTTTGATTTCTATTTTTTGCGTCTGTAATAATATGTCTGTTTTGTTTGCTCATCCGTTATACTGTTATAGTGTGATATAACAGTACAAAAGTAAATTCAAAAACGATATGTGCAAGAGTTTTTTTGCAGAAAAGTTATTTTTTTTCGCTTTCACGATAAAAAAACAATGCTAATTATACTGATTTTCTGCCATTTAAACCAGCATAAAAAGCATTGTCTTTTTTTAAATCAACCGCCTTTAGAACTCTATCCTATAAGCAATATTCGGGAAAGTGAGCGATGTGTAGTAATCCACAATCTTGTTTTTGCGAACATTGAATCCGCGGCCTTCGAACGACTTAACATTCAGATACTCAACAATAAAATGGTGTGCCAAGCGCTCTTTGTTAATGGTGTATTTCATTGAGAATGCAAATCCGACGTTGGTGTCCATTTTCTTCTCGAAAGGCTTGTCTTCCTGAAGCGGCATTTCCCAAAGCGGGTCGTTCTTAACGTCTTCAAGCGTAAGTCCGTCAATTTCAGGCGTGTATCGGCCACCGCCCATAACCGTCAGGCGGCCATTGATGCCAAAGACATTCTTCTTGTTCAGGCCGACCATCCATTCCTTTCCGCCCAGAATGTTGGTGATGTAGCCAAGGTCGTAGAGCGTGTGGTGCCACTCGTGCTGCGCGTCGCGGTATTCCGAGTTGAAGACTGTGCCAGTGAACATTCCGTAGAAGCCGTTTTTCAGGTATCGCTCAAGCGTCAGGTCGATGCCGTAGTTGCGGGCCAGACCGTCGTTGGTCAGTTTGCGGACTTGCAGAAAATTGCGCTCGTTGATGGCCGAATAGGTTGTCCCTTCCTCAACAGGCACGTCGAAAAGCCATTGATAATAAGGCTCAATCTTTAGAATGGCGTTGTCGCCCAGGCGCTGCGAGAATGTGGCCGAAATGTGGTGCGAGCGCGTCATGCCAAGGTCTTTGTTGGCTACCGATTCACCGTCGTCGTCAAAGACAAAATAGGCGCCGATTGATTCCTTGCGGCTGTTCAGGGCGTAGGCCACCGATATCGAACTCGACGGCGAAACCTTGTACTGCAGGCTCACGCGCGGCTCGACAAGCGTCTGACCGTTCACGCCGAAATACATAACATTTATGCCCGCCACCGTCGAAAACTTCTGACTCAGAGCCACTTTGTGATTGGTGTAGGCCCGTGCCAGACAGGTGTTGCCTTCGGCTTCGTAGACGTGATACTGCGGGCCGCCAATCTCGTGAACATAATCGTCGCTCGCCGAAAAACTCATTTGGCGGTACTCAACGCCGTTCTGCATTGTGTAGCGCGACGATATTTTCCGCTTGTGCTGAATGGTGGCAATCAGGTTGCTCTGACTGTTCTTGCCGTTCAAGTACGGCAGTTCCTGTAAATTGTCGTCGAAGAGTTTCGAACTCACCTTATAATAAGAACCCGTGTAGGCCACCGACGAAGTGAGCGTGCCGCCTCCGTCGAAGCGGAAGGTGTGCGTCAGGCCGCCAGCGCAACTGCGTTGGTTGGCCCACGATTCGCAAGCGTCCCAAAGCGAGTCCCATTCAGTCGAGTCGGCCAGTTCATTGCCGAAATTGTCAATCAGACCCGTGAACCACACGGCAAACGTGCCCGCCCGTTTGGTCGGGAAGTTCAGTTTTGCACTTAAATCCTGATAATCCATTGTCTGACTGATATTTATAGCGTGCATTTTCTTGGCAATTTCCATAAAACTGTATCGGTAATTGACAAGATACGAAGCCCCCGATTCCTTGCCAATCGGGCCTTCCGAAGCAAAATCGACGCCGAGCGTGCCAAGTTGGAAGGCGTGCTCATATTTGGTGTTGTTGCCCGTGCGCATCTTCATATCGAAAGCGCCTGACAGAGCGTTGCCATATTCGGCAGGCATTGCGCCCGTTATGAAATCGCTGTTGGCCAGCACCGTGCCGTTGAGCGACGTGAAAATGCCGCCGCCCGCCATTGTAATGTCGGCAAAGTGGTTGGGGTTGTTCACCTCAACACCCTCGACGCGCCACTGCAGCATCTGCGGCGAGTTGCCGTGAATGCTGATACCATTGTAAACGCCGCTTCCCGCCACGCCAGGAAACATCGACGCCGTGCGTGCAGGGTCCGACACACCGCCCGCGTACCGCGACGCCTCTTCGACGCTGAACATACGCGCCCCCACCTGCGCCATCTCGTTTAGCGGCAACTGCTTGTTAACCTGCGGTTTGACCACCACTTCGTCTAATCTCGAAATACTTTCGGTCATCTTCAGGTTCAGCACCATCTCTTTACCCGACGACAGCAGTTGCTCTTTGAGTTCCAGCGGCTCGTAGCCGATAAAACTCACACGGATTGTGTGCCGCCCCACGGGCACTTTATGTATGGCGAAATGTCCGTCGGCATCGGTTGTGGTTGCCATAGTTGTCTGATTGTCAACCATAACGGTTGCGCCCGTCATCGGCTCACCCGACGCCACGTCGGTTACCTGTCCACGGATTGTCTGTGTTGTCTGCGCTTGCACAAAAGTTGTCAAGGCAACAATCAATGTTGCCAAAAAGGTTAATCTTTTCATTTTCGAATTATGTTTTTTGTTTTTAGTTACGCACTATTGATGCGGAAAAATGAAAAGGTTGCAGTGGGGCGAAAAAAAATTTTGCGTGCAATTTTCGAAACCATTTTGCCAATTCTGCTTCTCGCCCTCGCTTTCCTTTCTGCCGAGTGGTTCTTGCGGAAGTTTTGGGGGATGGATTGATTCCAAGATACAACAAAAAAGCCACCTTGTTGGGTGGCTTTTGAGTGGTGTATATTGATTTTTTTTCAATACACCATAACACGTTTTGCTACATTGCCAACCTTCACAATGTAAACGCCTGCGCCATTGACCTGCAATTCTGCACGGACGCGGCACGCCACGTCCCTACCGACCAATGCGCCCATTGCGTTGTAAACGCGGATTTCTTCGGTGGCGTTTTCAACAATTATGGTGTTGTGGTGGGCGTAAACCGACAAATTGTCTGCTGCGGATTCTGAAATGGCTGTTGTCAATTTTGAGCCAAAAGCCGTGCGTGTTTCTGTTTCACCGCAGCCGTGTTCACATTGAGCAGTCTCGGTGCCATCGGCTTTGGTGGTGGCGTCGTTGTTATAAACGTAGTTTACAAACTCGTGGCCCAATGCATCTACAATTGTCTGTTTTACAAGCATTACTCCGCAAAACGAGCAATGCGAGCCTTCGGTCAAGCCTGATTTTGTGCAGGTTGCGGCCACAGCACTGTCAACAACTGCGGTATGTTCAATCATTGGCGTTTCGGTTTGGGCAACAATAACCGCTCCGCAAACCGAACAATGTTTGCCCTCGGTTAATCCTGTGGCAATGCAAGTCGCAGCAACTGCTGAATCTGCAACAGCGGTATGTTCAATCATTGGTATTGTGTCTTGTTTAACAATTATTTCATCGCAGAATCCACAATGCGAACCCTTTGTCAACCCTATGGCCGAGCAAGTTGCGGCAATGGCGGAATCCGTCACGGGGTTATGTTCTTCAAAAATGGCGGTGAAAGCAGTATCGGACGATACGGTGTAAATCCGCGGATTGTCGGTAACGCCATCGCTCCAGTTGGCGAAATGGTAGCCCGTGGCAGGTTTGGCGACAACGGTCTCTTCTGTGCCATCGACAATGAATCGGGTTACCTCAACGCTACCGTACTCACTATTGTTGGCCTTTGCCTCGGCGTGCCATATTTGCGCATCCCACAGCCCATAAACACCCCACACAACTGGACAATTGCTCGGATTCCAATTGTCGTCCCAACCTGGGTCGGGCTTCGAAACGGCTGCGCAATAAATGGTCAGACTGCTGCAGTTGAGGAAGGCATTCTTGCCCACGCTTGCAACCGAAAGAGGTATGGTAACCAATTCTATATGGCTGCAACCGCTGAACGCGTCTTTGCCGATGCTCTTTACCGTGTTGGGAATGATAACTTCGGTTACTTCCTCGCCATTGATATATAGATGGTGAGCCAGTGACAACGGGTTGGAATCGTAGAGGTCGAACTCTATGCCGCACAGACTTGCAATGCTGGCAAATTCCGCCTTTTTCAGATTCGAGCAACCTGAAAACGCACTGCTGCCGACGGTTTTAACTGATTTCGAGAACGTTATCTCTTCCAAACCTGTGTTCGAGAATGTCCAGTCGCCGATTTTTGTCACATTGTCGCCCATTCGCACTTTTTTCAGCGATTTGCGGTTCTGGAAGTTGCTGCCGATGGCGTCGGTGTTGTATGTCAGCGTTTCAATGCTGTCGCAACCCCAGAAGGCATAGTTCCCGATTTCGGTAACCGAACTTGGAATGTCGAGGACCTTTAAGTTGCCGCAGTCGTAGAACGAGTAACCCGCAATGCTTTTGACGGTGTACATTCCGCCGTTGATTTTTGAAGGTATGGCAACCGTGTCTTCCTCACCCATATATCTGATTATCTGGGCTTCGCGCTCGGCGGCATCGGTTATCTGATAAACAAACCAGTTGTTGATGTGCGAGTTGCCGTTGACGGGCGCCGAATAATTGTTGCCCGACCAGTTGTTTGCCCACCCCGATGGCTTTGCATCGTCGTCGTAATCGGCTTCACAGAAGAATGATATGTCTTTGTTCTTATTGAATGCGAGCGACTTGATTGTGTCGATAGTGTACGGAATGAACACGTTGCGGATTGTGGTGTCGCTCTCAAAAACACGCTCGCCGATGGTTGTAATGGTGTATTCCACACCGTTGATTGTCGTTTTTTGCGGAATCACAACATTGTGTTTTGTGCCGTTGTAGCCTGTTATTTCGGCCTTGTGAGCCGCAGGGTCGGTAATGGCAAATGTGAAATACTCATCGGAATACAGTCCCGACTTGCTGCCCCAAATGACAGTGTAGTTGTCAATATCGCTGAACCTCCAGTCTTCTGGCATCGATTCCACCTCGCAATAAAATGTCGCATTGCCACAATTATCAAAAGCGGAAGATTCGATGGCCGTCACCGACTTTGGAATAATAACGGTAGTCAGGCCTGTGCAATCCGAAAACGCCCAATAGCCGATTTTTGTTACTGAACTGGGGAATTTCAATGTTGTCAGATTTTCACAGTAGCGGAACGCATAACCAGCGATTTCTGTAACAGAATCTCCAATGTTGATTTCTTTTAACGAACTATTGGTAAACTTCACACCATTTATGTTAAATATCAGTGTTTCAATGCTATTGCCGCTGCTAAAAAATGCATAACTATCCAAATTTTTAACTGAATTTGGAATGGTTACTGATTTTAATTTGCTCTTATTGGTTTGTTTGCCAACTTTGGTCACACCATCTGGTATCACCAAATCGGTTAGTTCCTCGTCACCAATATACACTACTCCAAGAGGATAGTCTTCAAATTCTATGCTGTACATACTCTCAACGCTAGCGTATGTAACTTTTTCCACACTCGCACGTTCGAACGCACGAGAACAGATTTTGGTTATTGTTTCTGGAATTGTCAACGATGTGAGTTCGCAACCGAAAAACGCGACACTGCTAATGCTCGTTACTGAAAATGTGTTGCCCGCAGTTACCGTATCTGGGATAACAAAATCACCCGAATAAGGTTCTTTAACATTCCTGGAAAGTCCAACAGTGTTCTTTGTCAATACATCGTATTCTATGCCATCCTTTTTGAAATACAAACTGGACTTGCTGAAATCGGCATCACTTTCGATGGTTATTGAAGTAAGGCCGCTACTTACGAATGCGTGGGAGCCAACGGTTGTTACAGAACTTGGTATTGTTACCGATGTTAAACTATAACAATGCCCGAAAGCATTGTTGTTGATAGTTGTAACGGTGTAAAGAACACCGTCATCGGGTGATGTAACCGTGGACGGGATTGTCATATCACCAGATGGATAACTACTACCTTCGCTAACCGAGACATTGGTAGTGCCTTCAATAACGGTGTATTTCAACTTATTAATTTCAAAAGTTGTCTGTGCCATAGCCTGCCCTGCAAGCATTGCGGCAAACATTAGTGTGAAAAATTTCTTCATACTGATATTATTTATTGGTAATTAATATTTTATTCATTGTAGAGATACATATTATGGTGCCCCTATAGTCTGCGTTTCGTTTTTCAAATTTTAAAAATAAAGAATCGGGCTGTGAAATGAAAATGTTTTTTAGAGAGTAGAATAAAATAGAGAATTTATTCCTCCACAATTTGTTCAGCCCATTCGGGAAGGGTTTGAACATATCGTTTTGCCACATTGCCATCGGCAAATCTAATCAGCAGCGTGGCTTCGGTGTTTTCGGCAGTGTTGTCGTAAAGATATACGCGATTAACCTTTTTCGCTATATATCTGCAATTTGAGATTGATTTTTGATAACGTGATATGATTTTTGAAATAGGCACATCGTGTCCGCCGTTCATCACTCTGTTTGCAATACGCGACGCGTTGATGGCTGGCGATGCGGTGCAGACAAAAAACAATCGCACAAAGAAACCTGCCGCCATTGCTCTTTCTATATAGTTAATCTTGTCGTCGGCCGACAGAACGGTCTCAAAAATCAGGCTTTTCTTTTCTAAAAGGCATTTCTCGCGCCACTCTTCGCAGTATTTAATCGATTTCAGCACAGCATCTTCCGAATTCCAATCGCCAAAACGCTCCTGCGCAACAATGTCGGGGTTGATATACACAGAGTTTTCCAACCACTCGTGATGCAGGATGCGGCTCGTCACAGAAGTTTTTCCCGACCCGTTCGGCCCTGCAACAACTATCAGCACTGGCTTTTTATCCGACATTGTTTACCGTATTTCTTGTTGTATATCTCGCGAATCTCGTCGAAATATCTCCGCAGAGCCGCTTCGTTGCTTTTGCGGGCTTCTTCGGCGGCCTCACGCATAATGTACGACAACATCTCGTCAGTCGGTTCCTCCATACTTGTCAGTCTGTATTTATTCACTTCCGCTTCCGACATATCTCACTGTTTTTGTTTGTATTATATTCAATTGTATGCTTCTTGCGCCCAATTATCATAAACACATATCAAGACAAAAGTATAAAAAGTAGGTTTGAAAAGGAAAATGTTTTTTGAAACGAAATTCCTCGCAATCCGTTTTCTAAACAGATTTTATTCTTACAAGCCCCACATTCCCAATCATTTCCGAACTCTCGTTCAAGCCCGAAATGACAGGCGCCTTTACGCCGCCGTCCAAAACCACGGGGCTTTTGAAAATCAGCGCTTCGTCCCACAAGCCAGTGTCGATGAACGATTGCAGCAGGCGCGTGCCGCCTTCAACAATCAGTTGGTTGATTTGCGCGTCGTAAAGCCGCTGCATTAGCGCGGGCAGCATTGCGTCACCCCACGGCAGCAGAACGTTTTGCAGATTTTCGGTGCAATTATCATTAATTGTGTTCAACCGCCAAGTAGGTTGCGAGTGGTCGAAAATATGAAGATTGTCAGGCAGTTGCAACGCGCGGTCGGTGACAATTCGTAGCGGGTCGCGGCCAGTCCACGCGCGAACGTTGAGTTGCGGATTGTCGAGCAGCGCGGTGTTGTAGCCCACCATTATCGCGCCCGACTCGGCACGCCAGCGGTGAACCATAGCGCGGCAGGCGTCGTTGGTGAGCCACACGGGGCGGTTGTTCTCGGGCGAGCGCTCGCCGTCGATGAATCCGTCGGCCGATTCGGCCCATTTCAGAATCACGTACGGGCGTTTTTTTGTGTGAAAAGTGATGAAAGCGCGGTTCAACTGTCGGCATTCGTCTTCCAAAACGCCAACTTTCACGTTGCAGCCTGCTGCTCGCAATTTATTGATTCCGTTGCCGTTAACCTTCCCGAACGGGTCAACCATACCCACCACTACATTGGGAATTTTGCGGCTGATAATCAGGTCGGCGCAAGGGGGCGTTTTGCCGTAGTGGCTGCACGGCTCAAGACTCACGTAAATGGTTGAGCGGCAGAGCAATTCAGGATTTTTGACGGCGGCAATGGCGTTCACTTCGGCGTGCGCTTCGCCGCAACGGTGGTGGTAACCTTCGCCGATAATCGCGCCGTCGCACACCACAACCGCGCCTACCATTGGGTTCGGGGCGGCCGTCCCAGCGCCCAGCGCGGCCAGTTGCAGACACCGCCGCATAAAAAATTCGTCGTTCACTTGCTCGTTCATTGGCGCTCGTTTACATTTGCATTATGGACAGGACGTTAGCCTTCATTCAGTCGGAAATGCGCCGTCAGTTGGCGCCCGTGTACTCGCCGCGCGAATTGCAACAAGTTGTGTTTGAACTACTTGAGCACTTCGGATTCACGCGCGTTCAGGTTATCGCCTATCCCGATGCAAAATTATCAGAAACTGATTACGAACAACTGCAACTGATGCTAAAAAGGCTTGCCGATGGTGAGCCGTTGCAGTATGTGGTTGGCACAGAATGGTTTATGGATATGCCTTTCAGCGTTTGCCGCGATGTGCTGATTCCGCGCCCCGAAACCGAAGAGTTGGTGCGGCTCATTGTCGACCGCTGCAAACGGCCGTCGCCGCGGATTGTCGATGTTGGCACAGGCAGTGGCTGCATTGCCGTTTCGTTGGCCAAACTGATTGATGGTGCGCAAGTTACGGCTGTCGATGTGTCCGCTTCCGCGATTGAAGTGGCGCGGCGCAATGCCGAGCAGAACAGCGCGCAGGTAGAGTTTGTTCGTGCCGATATTCTTGCTGATAATCAATTATTTGTACCGTCGAGTCTTGATATTGTGGTGAGCAATCCGCCCTACGTGACCGAAACCGACAAAAGCCAGATGTGCCGCAATGTGCTTGATTTTGAGCCGCATTTGGCGCTTTTCGTACCCGATGCGGACCCGCTGCTGTTCTACCGCCGCATTGCCGAGTTGGCGCAGCAATGGCTCAAATCGGGCGGAATGTTGTTCTTCGAAATCAACGAGCGGTTTGGTCCCGAAACGGTGCAATTGCTTGAGAATATGCGGTTTGACAACGTTGAGTTGCACCGCGACTTTTATGAAAAAAACAGAATGGTGAGTGCCGTATGGAACGCGAAATGACCTTTGACGAAGCCCTTGAACGCTGCCGCTTTTTAGCCGCAAAAAGCGAATGCTGTACTTTCGACCTTGAGCAGAAAATGCGCAATTGGGGCGTGCAGTCAGCAGATATTCAGCGAGTTATCGAGTCTCTCGTTGTTGAGCGCTTTGTCGATAATCTGCGCTTTGCCACCGCCTACGTGCGCGACAAAACGCGCTTCAACCATTGGGGGCGAGTGAAAACCACGCTGATGCTGCGGCAGAAACATATCGACCAACAGGTTATAAATGAAGCCTTTAACGAGTTGCCCGAATCGGACTATCAGCGTGCCTTCGAAGCCGAACGCGACAAAAAACTGCGCCAGTTGCGCGCTCTGAAACCCTTCGAGCGTAACCGCAAAACCGCCGCATATCTAATCCAAAAAGGCTTTGAACCTGATTTCGTGTTCAAGAATCTGAATGTGGAAGATGCTGATTAGCAACCGATAATTCTATTTGGCCGCTTCTTCAGTCAGTATACCCTTGATAATCTCTGTACCTCTGCTGTAGTAACCTTTATATTTCTTTATAATCTGACCTTTCTTGTTTATAATTACGTTGTTAGGGTATCCTGAAAAGCCTAATTTTCCATATATCATACTGAATATGGGGAAGTTGAGGCGATAATTCGTGTTGCTCCACTTTTCGCTCTGTTTTTCAAATACTTCCTTCGTCGTGGTTTTGTCTTCGCAAATGTAGATTATGGCGATGCTGTCCATAGGCAGGTCTTTCTCAACTTTTTTCAACTCTTCGATGCCGTCAATGCACGGGCGGCAGGTCTGGCTCCAAAAATCGAGAAAAACCACTTTGCCCTTGAAATTCTTTATGAGTTCCACAAATATTGAATCATTAACCGACTCGCCATCGGTATGTTGCCAGTACGATTTCTCATCAGTTTTACTGTTGAACATTCCGTTGTTTAGGTTTAGTGCGTGTTGCAGAAAGTAAGGGTCTGATAGTGTTTTTATTACGGCCATTGCCGTGTCGCTCATTTTTTCAAAATCTTCTGACCACAGATGTTCTAGTGGATAGTAGCGTGCTGCAACCCACATATCGGAATAGAGCGGTTTGGTGAAGCCGAATTGTTCTCTGAACATTTTCAGGGCCGCCTCTTCTTTTTTCGACATTCTCCGTTCAACTGCAAGCGGCTCGCCCTCCTTGCTGACCACGTCATATCGCGTTTTCTCAAACGGATTTTTTATGCCATTTAATTCGCAGGAAATCCGATACATCATACGGCAATTAGTAAGAAGGAGTTCATCGTCGCCAGTGCACAGGTCTTTGACAAAATTGTAATATTCGGCATCGGGCTTTAAAAGTTTTCCGTCAGAGTCGTATCTGCCGATATAATGATTGTATGCCATCAAAAGTTCTACGGCGTTTCTGCGTAGTATATGGTTGTACATCTCTTTGATTTTCCGATTCATAGGTTGAATATCCAACTCTGTGGCATTCAGGCTCGCATAGTTAACCTCGCGGAGTTTTTCGTTATATAATTTCAAAATGTACTCTTTGTATTGGTTGAGTGTCATTCCTCGCATTTTGTTAATATTCACGCGAGTATCCATCCCCATCAAACTAAAATCACCGACTATCGGGAAATCATAATTGTTTATTTCAGCGTTCGCCCCCGAGAAGTATGATGCTAGGCGTAACGGATATACTCTGTCGTAATTGTAATCGATTTTCTTTAGGTCGATGTCCACCCGAACGGTGTCATTGCAAGCAAGGTAAAACCGTACAGCGCTCGTGTTGTTAATAGATAAAGAAACGTCTGTCCTTTTTTTTGTGATAGGAATTTCGAATTTGAATGAGCCGTCGTCGGCTATTAGTGCAAAATTCTCAAATCGGCCACCACTGGAGTTCAATATACGCGCCCAATGTGCGCCAGGGCCAAAGGCTTGTGGATGGTAGCCGTAGATTTTGCCCTCAACAATTGCGTAGCCGTCCATCAGGCATTGCTTTTCAAGTCCCGCGGTGTCGTTACTGACAGTCCGAGCCTGTCTCACAATTTCATCGGGCACTTCGGTTTCGGCCTTTATTTTTGCCGCCGCATTGTCGTTTAATGCTATGTTCCAAAATTTGATGTCGGTATCAATAAAATCGATTGTCTGCACCGTGCTGTCAACATCTTGAAAATTAAGGATAAACTGCGTTCCGCTTTCGTCATTTTGTGCTGATGCGGAGGTTCCCGATAATATGCCGACAGTGTCAGCCGAAAGCATTTCCAACTTTTGTCCGTTCACCACAATGTTGGGCGCAGCCGATAATTTGAATACATCTAAATTGCTCACATATAGCCGCGTAAGACTGTCGGTAATCTCAATTTTGTCGATTTTGACTTTATGCGTCGCGACCGATTTCGCGCCATACACAGGGCTTTCAATCGTGCGGTTGTGCGGCGGATAAACGGGTTGTGTGTTTTTCGGCTCGGTGCGCGTGCAGGCGCAAAGAATTGCAACGGCGGCAATCGGAATTAGTTTTCTCATAACATAATGGTTTTATGTGGTTAATAGTTGCTCAAATATAGTGATTTTTCGCAAGAACCTTCCTAAGAACAGAAATTTATTTGCATCACTATCTGCCCGCAAAAACAGTTAACGGGGTAAGTTTTGTTTTTCAAAATCCTGCCCCGTTAACTAGCGAATAACGCGCTGAAGCGTTACTACAATTATGCTATTTAGATTTTTCCCTTCACCGTAACCACCTGTCCCTTAATCGTTTCCACATCATACTCAAAGTATTTCCCACACTCGGGCTGACCGATGCTTGCCTTTTCCGACACAATCGGCTCTTTCACATCGGCCGACACGAGCAGAGCGTTCGGGCAAGTGCCTTCGGCGGGTTTCAGGCCAGCGCCTTCGAGTTCAACGGCCGAGCGGATTCGCAGCGTTCCGCCGATGGTTGATGTGATTTTTGCAGACGCCAATTTGCCGCCATTCCAATCCATATCAACCACAAACCCGCCGCGGGCGCACAAGCCGCTCACACTGCCGTCGGCCCAGACATCGGGCAGGGCGGGCAGAAGATGCACGGCGCCATCGTGGCTCTGCAGCAGCATTTCGGCCACGCCAGCGCAGAATCCGAAGTTGCCGTCAATTTGGAAAGGCGGATGCGCGTCGAACAGATTGGCATAGGTGCGGCCGTTACCGCGTGCCATCCACGGGTTTCCGCCCGAAGGCAGCAGATTGAGCATATTGCAGATAATCCGATAGGCGTGGTTGCCGTCCAAAAGACGCGCCCAAAGGTTGATTTTCCAGCCGATAGACCAGCCCGTGGCCATATCGCCGCGCTGTGTGAGCGTGTTTTTGGCGGCTTCAAACAGTTGCGGCTGCTTGAACGGCGAAATCTGATTCGACGGATAAAGTCCGTACAGATGCGACACGTGGCGGTGTTGGTCGGTCGGGTCGTCGGCATCCACAAGCCACTCTTGCAGTTGGTTGTGCTGCCCAATCGCCATTGGCGCGATGCGGCCGAGAACGGTCTGCGCCGAATCGCGGAAAGCGGCATCAACACCGAGCACCGCCGAAGCCGCAATCGCCTGATTCAGAACATCAAAAACAATTTGATTGTCCATTGTGCAGCCCGCCGTCATCGACGAACCGTCGTTGGTGTAGCCGTGTTCGGGCGATGTCGATGGCGTGGTCACCAGATAGCCCAGCGTGGGGTGCTCAACCATCGCCGTCATATAGAATCTGGCGCTCTCTTTCAATATGTTATAGTTGTCGGCAAGGAATTTTTTGTCGCCAGTGAACAGATAATGCTGCCAGATGTGCGTCGAGAGCCAGCCGCCGCCATTGGGCCACATTCCCCAGTAGGCGCCGTCAATCGGGCCCGTCACACGCCAGATGTCGGTGTTGTGGTGAGCCACCCAGCCGTCGGCGTTGTACATCTGCCGAGCCGTGGCGCGGCCAGTCTGCGCAAGGTCGCCAATGAGTGAGAACAGCGGCTGATGGCACTCGCTCAAGTTCGTAACCTCGGCGGGCCAGTAGTTCATTTCAGCGTTGATGTTGATGGTGTATTTGCTATCCCACGGCGCGTCTACCATATTGTTCCAGATGCCCTGCAGGTTGGCCGCCTGCCCGCCAGGCTGCGACGACGAGATGAGCAGATAGCGCCCATATTGGAACATCAGCGCCACCATTGCTTGGTCGTTGCCTTTGTTGAAGGCTTCCAGCCGACGGTCGGTCTCAATGGCCGAACTGTCCGATTTTGGCAACTCAAGCCGCACGCGGTCGAATTGCTTTTTGTATGCCGATATATGATTGGCTAACAGTTGCTTATAATCTTTTTCGACGGCTTTCGCCAATGCCGATTCAGCCAATTCTTCGGCATTTCCGCTCACATCGTTGTAGTTCACAAAATTGGTTGCCGATGCAATGAAGATGGTCGCCGATGTTGCGCCGCGAACCATCAGTTTGTTCTCGCCAGCCAGGTCGGTGCCGTCGCTTTTGATTGTAACTGCCAGATACGCACCAAGTTTCGCATCCACGCCTTCCTGCGACTTTCCGTCAATCTTGACAATCATTTTCACATCTTCGGCGCCCTTGAAACCGCCCGTGCCAACAATTGTCGTCTTATTGTCCTTCACATCGATGGTGTTCGGCAGCGGGCAGATGTGACTGATGTCGAAATTCAGCCCCTTCCGTTGGTCCGACTCAATGCGCACAACTATCACATTATCAGTCAGTGAAGCGAATGCCGTGCGCGTGATGTTGGCGCCATTGGCCGCAAACCGCGTGGTGGCTGTGGCATTGCTGATATTCAGGTCGCGATAGTAGTTGCTAACATCTTGAATATCTGACATATCGATGAACAGACTACCCAGCGTCAGATAGCCCATACCGTTTTGTCCTGTAAAGAAATTCTGATTCACAACATCCTGTGCCTCGGCAAATTTGCCGTCAAAAATCAGTTTCCTGACCTTTGGCAGAGCCGCATTGGCCTTTTCAGGGATGTTGTTGTGCGGACCGCCAGCCCAGAACGTCTCGTCGTTGAGTTGTATTTCCTCGTGTCCCGTGCCGCCGAAAACCATTCCGCCCTGATGCGAGTTTCCGATGGGCAGCGCCTCGGTCCAAGCCTTTGCGGGCTGCGAGTACCACAACTTAAGTTCTTCATTGTCAGCCTTGATGCCGCACGAGCAGACAACCGCGCCGACCATTAACGCTAATGCAATTTGTTTCTTCATACAGAGTGTGTTTTGTTTTCGTAAATATATCTAAAAGTATTTTGTACTTTTATAAATATGGGGAAAATTTTGTGCGCGCTTTCTGCGAAAGCAATCAATGCGCAACTATTTGCCGCGAAAACTGCTGAAACGAGTTTTTTAAATGGCGTTTCAGCGGATTATAAGGCGGCGGGTTGTGATTATGAATTGATTAAAAACACGTAAGGCTGCCACAGTGTGACAGCCTTACATCGCGTATGAGTGATTGTCATCTCTTCACACTTACCGTCGCTTTTTTCACTTGAATTTTGGTATCAACGGCGCGCTTCTTGTTGAGCCAATTCAGAAAATCAGCAAACGGAAGTGAGCGCGGCAAATCCAAACCTGTGCTGCTCGTTGCCGATGATGCGTAATCAACGGCCTTCGAGAAATCATTTTCTGAAAAAACAATGTATAAATCATTAAAAATCTGCCCCGAACCATCATCACAATTGAGTTCGTACTCATCGATGGTATTGGTTGCGTCGCCATTGGCATCGAAAAAGACATATTGACGGTTGGCTTCCACTTTTTGACTGCCGTTTTTCTGGTTGCGATATGGTAGCAGACAATATGCTGTGTGCGTTTCATCTATCAGATATACAGATACAAAACCATCTGTTGGTGATTGAAACATCAAATATAATTGGTCACCCGATTTGAAATCTTCCGATTCGAACTGTAGTCCTGTTCCGTTGCGCAAAACGTGATATTTAAGGTCGGTTTTTGCGGTGTTTTTGGCTTGAGCCAAACCGCACACCGAAGCCAGGATGTAGAGAGCACCATTTTCAAAACCTTGCTTAATGGTTGGTTCTTGTGTATCGTTGAGCCACTCGCCGTTGACATAGTCCTCGCCTGATGTGTAGAGAGCATCGGTGTAACCGCTGCCGTCCTCTTTGGTTGTCATTGTCTGCGTCTGCGATAGCGACTCGCCAAACTCTCGTGCCAGCGCTGAAATACGAGCCCTTTGTATGGCCGTATGCCGTGCAGATTCTAGCGTTTCGTTCGCTTGAACATAATATTTGTAAGTGCCGCAAACCTGCCTTGGCTCTTGTGCACCAACATTCAGCGCGGCCAGCAAAAACAATGTTAATAGCAGTGTGCGCATATTATTTCAGTTTCCAAGATTCCCAAGTACCGACTACAGTTGCCGATGGCACAACAGTTGGCGTCTGACTTTTGCCGTTTACAACAATCGACTGCTTGCGGACATTGTCGGTTACATAATCGCCTAACTCCTTATAAGTTACATTGCCAGCCGTCTCTTTGATTTTCTTCAGCAGATAGTATGTAAACATTCCGTGCTGTTGCTCGTTGTTTGGGTATGCAGTCTCGTCACCTTGTGCGGCCGAAAAGACAACCATATTGCCCACAGGCACGCTGCTTTTGGCTTTGATGGCCACTCCGCGTGCACTTGCCAGCATCTCGCCATTTCGGTTGGCGCCACTGAAGCAAGCATCCAAGAACACGGTTACAGACTTGCTTGGAAGATTGCCCAAAGTGCTGTACAAATCGTCTAATTTATAGCCAGTTGAGACATCGTTTCCGAAGCCGTCAACAGGAAGCAAGTAGGCTGTTTTCTGCGCCTCATCTGGTATGCCGTGACCAGCGTAATAGAAGATTACGCGAGCTTCGCCGCTGTAGGCGTCGATTACTTGTTTGAGCCAGCGCACCTCGTATTTCATATTGTTGAGCGTGGCATCGGTTACAATGTGGACGTTGTTAATGGGAATGCCTAAAGTCTTTTTGCAATACTCGGCAAATGTTCGTCCATCGTTGACAGCAAACGGAACCTGTGCCTCTTTTTGATAGTTTTCGTTGGCGATTATCACAGCGAAAGTATTGTCAGAATTTTTATCGGATGTAGGAATTTCAATATCAACTTCTGACACTCCCAAGGTCCATTTCGCAGATTTAATCTGTTGTTGCCCACGCACCGTTGTTTGCTCATTTGTCTGCAAATCAAGCGCGATTGGCTCGAAGTTGTAATCTATTTCTGCCATTTCGTAGTTGAGCGATGATTGATTGCTGTATTTGTACTGTTCGCCGTTTGGAAGTGTGAACAATACTTCAGCAATGTTTATAGTGTCGTTGTCGATAAAACATTTTGTTTCTTTCGTTATTGACGCCCACTGCTGCTTGAATTGCGGTGCGTTTTCGATTGGTACTGGAACAAGCAGATTACCATATTTCCTATTTTCCACCAAAAATACCTCATTTTCAGCATCATATTCTCCCAAAAAGAAAACAATAACTTTATCTTGATGTGTTTCTATAAATGTTTTTTCTGCCTTTTGTGTTAGTTCTCGGATTTTCGCTTCACGCGTGTCCGCTGTTACACGTTTTTTCCACGTGTCGATTTTTTCAAATTCACCTTTTTTCTGCCAACTATTTAATTCCTTTTCAACAGTTTTTTTAGCAAAATATGAGAAAAATTCGGTTTTGTATTCTTCCAAAGCATTGGCTGCTTGTTCTTTTGATGCGTATTTGCAAGGTATTACAACCTTATAGTTTTTATCAAAATAACCATACTGGTATGCCTTTTGCATCTGTATATAACCATCCTCAATATCAAATATTTGGTCATATATACAAGGAACAACTTCGACCCCATCGCTAGAAAGTATGCCCGTTTTATTATTTTGAACTATTTTTGCATATCCATTATTAAAAGAGCTGATACCATCATACGCATCAGCATTCAAAACAACTTTGCCAACAATATTTAACAAAGTTTTTTTCTTCCCTTTTGTTCCAAGATAAAGGCCATCACCTAAAAATCTCAAATTGGAATAATAATCGGAAATTCTCTTTCCTTTATTGTTTATCAATAAATAGTAATAACCATCATTAACAATAGCTACATTTTCGAAGAACTGTCCTGCGATTTTGTATGAAGCAGGAATGACGACTTCGCCATTTTCATTTTTATAGCCATAAAAACCATTAATGTTAAACTTATATAATGTTTGTGATTTTACAGATGCGAAAATCGAACAAAAAACGGCAATAAACGCTAACTTTCTCATAATAAATATTTTTAATAGTTTATGTGTTGTAATTTAATCCTCGGTTTTTGACAATAAAAAAAGCGTGAAACCCAACCGTTCCCGCTGTTTTGAGGTATTTGACGAAACCCTAGATAGACGAAATAAGTCAAGTGCACGCAATGCGTGGCATTCAACCTTATTTCTCTTCTATCTATCTTATTAAATCGTCAAATTTCCAAAACAGAAAGAAAAAGCCTTAATGCTTTAATATGTCATTTAAAAATTGTTGTTTTTCAGTTCTTTATAATTCGTTTTTAAATGTTAACAAACTCAAAATTTATCACTTCACACGAGTAAGACAACACATCTTACCCAAAAGTTGCGTAAAGGTATAAGAAAATGTTTCTTGAGAGAATGGTGAAAGAGAAAAATGTGTCTGCCGCTATCTTACAGCATTAAGCACCGTTTCGGGCAGCGTTCCCAAAAGGGTTATGGCAGAGAGTTTGCGGATTCTTCCTTTCTTTCTTCCTCTTTATTCCTTTTAAACTTGGCTTTCAGCCGTTTAACGCCTTCCACGCCCAGAATTGTCAGGCCGCCGTATTGGCAGGTTTTGGCCAGGCCGAAAAGCACAACCCACAGCACGCCTTTCACTTGCGGCGACAGGAACGGAAAAGCCATCTGCGCAAACGACAGAATGTAGAACGGAATGCAAAGCAGCAGAATCACCACACCCGTCCTGAATGACAGCCCTTTAAGGAAGTTTTTTATCTTTTCCAACATTTTCAATCGCGCGTTTTTGCAAATATATCAATCTTCCAGCCATCCAAAAACCTTTGCCTCAATGATTTTCGCATTCTCGGGCGAGCCGAAATTGAGTTTTAAAAATCTCATTGTCAGGTCGTTGTGCTCGATAACGATTTTTTGCGGCGCGCGGTAGTAGTGCGCAAGTTGAATGTAATAGCCGCCATCGTTTGATATTGAGACGGTTACATCGTCAGTCGCACTACCGAGCGTCACTTCAACGCGCTTGAGCGTAATGCCGCGCTCGGTGTCCAGAACCCACTGCGGCGCCTTGTCGGTTGGGGCGGGCTGCCAGAAGGTCTGCTCGTCGCCGTCGGCGGCCATACCAGCCGAATGGCCAGGCGCGTTGCTGCGCGCAAATGTCGGGTTGTTGGTGCCCAGAATCTGAATTTCGTCATCTGTTCTTGCCTTGCGTTTCTGAATGTACGGGCGGTCGGCGACCACAGGCGTTTTGCCCTCAACAAACCGTTCGCCGCCCACAAACTCAAGTTCAATGGTGCCCGAAGTCAGTCCATCCGACGTTGCCTCAACCACGGTTTTGCCCGACTGATACGCACGCATCTCAATGGCGCACAATCCGTCAAGAATCTGAATATCAGAATTTTTCGAGAAGCAAATCTCTCTGCCTGTCGGAAATTCGCCAGGACCCGAAACAATGCGCAGCCGCACGTCGGGCGAGTTCGAAATGAGCCGTCCGCTTGCGTCTAAAACACTGACTGTCAGCCGCACATCGTCGGTTCCGTCGGTCAGTATTCCTTTGGTTTTGGTCGATTCGATTTTCAAAGCCGTGGGTTCGCCTTCGGTTGGCCATTCGGGCGGCGCAATGCCCGCGTATTCGTTTCTGTACCAATAATATGCGCGTTTCGGAATGCGGAAATAGTCAATGATTCCCGTCTTGCCCAACTGACTGCCGAAAATGCTTCCGTGGTCGAATCCGCACCAAATGCACTGCCCGCCGCGCCACTCAACGCCCTTGTAGGCATCGTCTTTCTGCAAATCGGCCCACCCAGGGTCATACACGCCAGGGCGAATAGCCGTTGTGGTGCTGTATTCCGACACCAGCGACGGAATGCCAGGCCTAATGAAGTCGGGAATGGTTGCGCCGTCGCCGTTGTAGCCCACTGCGTCGCCAATTAGGTCAAAGCGGTCGTTGCCCAGCGGACGTTGCGCGCCGCCAATGGCCGCATACCGTGTGGGGTCGAGTTCGTGGCTGCGGTCAACCATCTTTTTCAGAAGTTTCTTGGTGCTTTCAATTGTCTGTCGTTGAGTGAAAAACACCTCGTTGCACATCGACCACGCGAAAATCGAAGGTTGGTTCCGATTGATAACAATCATCTCTTCGAGTTGTTGCAAAACGCTCTGCTCGAAGGCCGCAGTGTCTTCATTATTAACAGGATAGGCACTCGCATACCAGTAGCCGTCCTGTTGGTTGCCGCCCGTTCCCCAAAACGCCATTTCCGACCAGAACAAAATGCCCTGACGCGAGCACTCGTCGGCAAAAGCGGGCGAATGCGGATAGTGCGAGCCGCGTATCATATTGAAACCTGCCTCTTTAATCATCCGCACATCGCGGCGGACGGCCTCTTCGGTAATGGCGTCGCCCCAGCCAGCGTGGTCTTGGTGAACATTGGCGCCGCGCAAGTATAAGTGCTTGCCGTTCAGGAAGAAACCATGGTCGGCGGTCCAGTCGAGCCAGCGGAACCCGAAAACCGACGATTGCGAGTCAATCACCTCACCGCTGTCAACAATCTGACATTCAGCCGTATAAAGCGTTGGTGTGTCAACCGACCAAAGCATTGGGTTGGCAATTTCCGCTGTCGCGATATTGGCGGTCAGGCGCTCGCCAGCCTTCATTTTCAGTTCTTTATCGCTTTGCGCGACGATTGCGCCCTTGCCGTCTTTGACAATCAGTTTCAAAGTGGCCGTTTTGTCTGCATCAGCCTGATTTTCAATGGTTACATCGGTACTAACCGCAGCCGATTTGCCTTCGGTTTCTTTCAGGCCAGGCGTTGTGATTTGCAGGCCGCACCACGCAATGTGCGTCGGATTTTTCTTTGCCAGACGCACCGTGCGGTAAATGCCGCCGTTGAAGTTGTGCTCGCCCGCGCGCGGTGCAACTTTTGGATTCCAAATGTTGTTAACTCTCACTGCCACAAGGTTTTCGCCAGCCACAGCATTCTCGGTAATATCAATGCTGAAACCTGTGTAACCGCCTGTGTGCGAGCCGCTTGGCTTGCCATTGACAAATATTTCGGCTTCCTGAAAAACACCGTCAAATTCAATGAACAGTCTGTTTTTCAAGTCGTTGGCCGAAAGGTTGATTTTCTTGCGATACCAGCCGTAGCCCACATAAAAATCGCGCGACATAAAGTAAGGTATTGCAAATGAGTGTGGTAGCCCAATCTTCTGCCACTGCGAATCGTCGAAATCCGCATTTTGCGCGCCATCGAAATCGCCCAAGGCAAACGTCCAATTTGCATTTATCACTTCTGTACCGTAATCGGTTGTTTTTGTGCACGATACCGCTATTGCAAATACGGCAATCAGGGCGGTGAGTGAGAGTTTGTGTATCTTCATAATCGGTTGGTTAAATAATTGTAAATCAGTTTTGTTTGGATTTAAAAACAAAAAAATCCGACACCCCAAATGTGTGTCGGATTCTTGTTTTCAATTATTCACAAATCACCACGCCGCCATTGCAAGGAATGGTAATCGCAACTTGCTGTTTCTTGTTAATTTTCAAATCCTTAACGCTGCCGTTCAGGTTTGCGTCGTCGCTGTAGAGTTTCACCGTTTTGTTAGCCTCGAGCATCGGCAGATTCAGGTTGAGTTTCAGTGTTTCCTTCTGCGCGTTGATGCCCACAATATACCATTTGTCGGCGTGGCGGCGCGCCAGAACAGCGTACTTGCCAGGATAGCCGTCAATGAACTTCACCTCGTCCCAGGTTGTCGGCACCTGTTTCATAAAATCGACGGCCCAGGCGGGTGCGTCGGTTAGGTTGTTGGGCGCCATAGCAAAGTGATTTACAGCCGTTTGGAACATAACCGAAATGGCCAGCGCAAACACATCCGACGTGCGGCGCGTGTTGCCGTGCTGATTGTCGTAGGCGTAATGCTTGTTGAGCGTGCTGCCGCCCCAGTCCATACTGCCAACTGTGTTGCGGATGAAGGGATGCAGAGTGGCGCAGAAGGCCTCGTTGTCGCACTCATTTTGGCCGAAAGCCAGATTCTCGCTTGCGCGGACGGCCTCACAAGCCGCAAAGTTCGGGTACATCCGTTCCCAACCGCGCGGAAGCGTGCAGCCGTGGAAGATTACAAGCAAACCAAAGTCGTTGGCGTCGGTCAGAATATCCTCGTAGAGTTGCATCATCTGCTGCTTGTCGCTGCCAAAGAAATCCACCTTAATTCCACGAATACCAATACTTTGCATCCATTTCATTTCGGCGCGGCGAGCGATGATGTTGTCCATCTTTCCGCGTGGCGACTGCGGTGCGTCGTTCCAATAGCCGTTCGAGTTGTACCACAGGAAGATACCTACGTTTTTCTGCTTTCCATAGTCGGCCAGTTCCTTGATTTTGTCGCGGCCGATTTGAGTGTCCCAAAGGGCGTCAATCAGCACAGTCTCAAATTTCATTTCAGCCGAAAAATCGATGTATTTCTTTTGCACATCGTAGTTGGTGTTGCCGTCCATTCCAATAATCCACGACCACGAGCCGCGTCCGTACTTGTATTCCTGCGACGCCTCGTAGAGCGGCTTCACGTAGTCGAAAGCCACTGTTGTTTCAACAATCGGAGCCAAAGTTTTTCCTAAAGTGATTGTGCGCCAAGGTGTTGACGATGGAAGCGACATTCCAGGTGTCGATGAGCCCAGACCGTTCATCTCGCCCTCTTGCGGCAGGCCGATAGTGTAGAGACCGCCGTTGCCGCCCATCAATCGTCCGCCGAAGTAGCGGCCGTTCACCCCAGTTTCTGAAATCAGAATCCAGCCTTTGTCGGCATTCTTGAACAGACACGGGAAGGTGTAGCCTTGTCCCCAACCGTTCTTCCCTAGTGCGTCGTCAACCGTGTAGTGCGTCTCGTACGAAGGTGTTGTGCGCGCAAAGCCGCCCATTGGGGTGGCCTGCGGGCAGAGAAACGTGGTGGCGCCTTCAGGCAAACGGAATCCCGAAGCCTCTTGTTTTACCACGCAGCAGAACGTAGGACGTTGAGCCATAAGATTATAGCGGAACACCACATCGCGGTTCGACACGTAGAACTCGACGCTGTAAACGTTTTTGCCGCCCTTGGCGAAGGTGAAAATGCCGCCGTTGGCCTCAACGTCAATCTTGCTCTGCTTCGAGTTGCGCAGCGTGTAACTCTCGGTGTATTTCAGGTCTTCTTTGCTGTCGGTCAGCGACATACCGTTGGTGTAGTCGCCCAAATCGAGCACCAAGCCCAGCGGCGACTGCTCAAGAAACACCTCGCCGTTCAGTTTCACCGAGTACGACGGCTTGCCATCGGCATCCGATACGGTTACAACTATTTGTCCATCAGGACTTTTGATTACTTTCTCTGTCGATTGCGCGCCCAGGAATCCGCACGCCAAAACCAGACTTAATAAAACTTTCTTCATTTGCATTGTGTTGATTACGTGTTGTTTATAAATAGTGTTAATGGTTTCCCATCATCGATTTGTTAACACAAATGTAATCAAAATTTTTATAAAAAGTAAAAAATACTTTTATTATTTCTGCAAAAGGAAAATCGGTGGATATTGAGCGTGAATTGGGATTTTTCCCCAAAAAAGGTGGTAACCTTACCACCTTTGGGGACAAAAAAAGAGCCTTCGGCTCTCTTTTAAAAGTTTGTATTACAACTGTTTATTCTGCGTCTTTTCCACCGCCAAACAGGTTCTTTGTGATTTGTTTGCCTGCGGGTGTCGCCTTGTCGGCATCGGAAAGGCGCTTGTAGATTTCAGTCATTCTTGGGTAGGTCGGCCAATCGGTGCCTTGTTCGTTGATTATGTCAGTGACATCGGCAAATGCTTCAAGCCAATATTCATCAACAGGCAACGTTTCCATTGCAATCCAACACGCTTCGTTATATTTTGCTTGCGCCTCGTTATATTTTTCAATTAATTCGGGGCCAACATTGTCTATCGCTTCCGAACGAAGTTTCTCATATTCAATTTCAATATCTTTTATTGCATCGTTGAAATTGTTACTGAACTGCTGTCGGGGATTCTCACTTTCAATGGTCCAGTTTTCAGCAAAAATGCCTGAACCAGTGACTGTTGAATTGCAATTTTCTTTAATAAAAACAGGACGCATACTACGCAAAGAACCTTTAATGGCCATAACATAATACAAGTCGAATTCAGAAATGGTATCGCAAGTGTATGTGTAACAGAAAGTTCCGTCAGTTGTTTGGGTGGTGACGTCTTCAATGATATTTGTATGATTTTTGCCAATCGTGACAACTGTTCCTTCAGGAAGGTCGGTCAAGTTGAAGGTGATTGTTGTTTCGGCTTTTTGGCAAGCCGTCAGCGCTGAAACGGCAATGGCTGTGAATAGTAGGATACGTTTCATAGTTTTGTGGTTATTTATGATTAATATTTACAAAAACGCATTATGAATTATTTTATTGTCAATCATCTGCAATAACGATTAGACGGCGCCACCCCAACCATCAACATAAAAAAAGAGCCTTGCGGGCTCTCTTTTTCAGTTTATTAAGCACAATTGTCTTATTCTCCGACTTTTATCCCCATCACGCGGAAGCACCCATCGCAGTCGCCTTCAATAAAATCGAATTCGGTGGTGCCTTGGGGCAGTGGCTCAAAGGTCAGGTGGCAGTGGCCGACTTCGTCAACGGGGAAACTTGCAAAATTGTCGAAGCCAATGTCTGAATTGGTTATTTTGCTAATCTTCTTGCCGTTAACACAAAGTGCTGTGCCGGAGCTTATTGAGAAGCTGCTTGCCGCAGGGTAGGTGCAATCCATCACAACGGAATCGCGGTAGATAGCCACTTTGTCGATAAGCAAACTGCCATTAATGTCAGAAAAAGTAGGATTGTTTATGGTTGTTACGCCGTTTTCGGTTTTAAATTCGGGCGCTGCGAAACCACCGGCATCCTTTATGACTTTCAGAACCCTCACTAAATCGAGCCCGAGCCAAGTGTCAGTGATTGTGCCATTGGGATTGACAACATAGAACGTCGGGTAGCCACCAATTTTGTACAAGGCAAAAATGCCGTTCTCACCATCGCGGTCGTTTAGAAGCGGACTTGTGTATTTTTCTTCGGCCATCATTTTCTCAAACTGATTTTTTGTATCAAGCGTAATGGTCACTATTTCAAGATTTTTGTTGACGTCTTTCTCGTAGAAGTATTTTACGGACGGTGTAAACATCCGACACGGTCCGCAATAATAAGTGCTGAAATCGAGCAATAGCCACTTGCCTTGATAATCAGCCAAATGGTGAATGTTTCCATCAATGTCGTATAAATCATAATCGGTGATTTTGTCGCCAATTTCGGGGGCTTTGCCAAACAGATTATTAGTAATCCGTCTCCCGTCAGGTGTTGCTTTGTCGGCATCTGAAAGTTTTTTATTGTAGAGTTCTACATACTTGCTGTGTAGTGGGTGGTCACTACCTGCATGGTTGAAAAATTGTGCCGCCGCAGCAAAAGACTTAAGCCAATATTCATCAACAGGTAAAGAATCCAATGCTTTAAGTTGGGAATCACTCATCTGCGAATGGATTTCATTTAATAGTTGCCGAAGTGAATCCACTTCTTCTTTTGTTTTTGTTGTGTCGTAGCGTTCCAACATAACGCGGTCAAATTCGATTAGAACATCTTTTTGGGCATTGTTCATGTTGTTGGAAAATTGCTGACGCGGGTTAGTGCTTTCGACTGTCCAATTTGCACTTAACACCCCCGAACCAACAACTTTCGACTCGCAGCCCGGGGTTATGTAAATATCCCGACTACTATAATAATTCCGGACAGAAACTGTTGCACTATAATAAGTCTGTTCATTAATGGAATCGCATTTAATAATATTACAATACGTTCCGTTTTTTACTGTGTCTTCAATAAAACTTTGTCCGCCGCGGCCTTCACATTTGTAAATAATCACAATTGTATTTTCAGGAAGGTCGGTCAGATTCACACTGATAGTGGTTTCGGCTTTTTGGCAGGCCGTGAGCGCAAAGGCGGCAATGGCCGTCAGTTTGAGTAGTGGTTTCATATTGTTTGTGTTTTTTGTTAAAGTTCCCCAAATATAAAAAAAGCTTGATACAAATTGCATCAAGCCTTTAAAAATCAGCGTTTTTTTATCTATTTGAAGAACGGTTGCAAATGTCACCACTAGCATTTAAAGCAATTCGCCAGGGTTCATTTGCAGGAACTCTTCGGCCTTGAGCCCGCCATCGCCAACCACAAGTGTTCGGGCATTCTTGTATTGTTTGCGGAATTCTGCAATTCCCGAGTTGGTGGTGTCTGCGTTACTTTTTACTTCAATGGCGAGCGTTGCGCCGTTGCGCTCAATCACATAATCAACTTCGCGTCCCTTCGCATCGCGCCAATAATAAGTAGTGTATCGCCCCGCTGCCGCACAGTTTATAATATGCGCGCCGATAGCCGATTCAAACAGCCTCCCCCAGAGTTTCGGGTCGGTCAGGGCATCACTGAAACTTTTTTCGCAGTAGATGTTCCGCAAAGCGTTATTATAAACCTGATATTTAGGCACACTGTCGCGTTTGCGAGCCTTGTCAACCGCGTATTTGCCAAGCGAACAAACCAATCCCGCGTTGCCCAGCAGCCGCAGGTAGGTCGAAAGAGTTGTCACGTTGCCCGCGTCTTGCAGTTGGCCAATCATTTTGGTCAGCGACAGTTCCATACCCGAATATGCCGACGCAAGTTCGAAAGTCTGCCGCAGCAGTGCGGGCTTCATCACTTTGACACCTTGCAGAATGTCTTTGTTGATGGTGGCATCGACGATTGAGCCCGAAATATAATCGAGCCAGCGGTCTTCATCGGTTGCGAATGCCGCCGCGCCAGGATATGAGCCGAAATAGATGTATTGCTCAAGGCTCATTCCAAAGGCGTCGCGCATTTCGGCATACGACCAATGCGGCATCAGTATCCGTTCGAACCGTCCAGTCAGGCTGTCGGCCAGTCCGTAGTCGAGCATCACCCGCGACGAGCCCAGCAGAACAACCTTGATATTCACATCGTTGAACGTGTCGGCATCCCATTCTTTTTTCACGGTTTCGCTCCACGCATTCACTTTCTGCACTTCGTCGATAACCAGAATGTGCTCGCGCTGTCCTTCGGCTTTCATCTTCCGCCGCACCGTTTCCCAGCACTCACTAATCCAATATAGGTTTGTCGCAGGAACCGCGTCAGCCGTGAACATTGTGTACGGCAGCGGACAGTCGTGCAAAACCTGCTTTATCACGGTCGATTTGCCAACCTGACGTGGCCCCATCACCACTTGAATGAATTTCCGCGGCTCTTCGAGTCGTTTTTTAATAATCTGATATCCTGCTCTTTGGTGCATATAGTTTGTCTTTGCTCAACTAACGCACAAATATACTAATTAGTTTGAATAAAACTACTCATTTGATTTAGTAAATTTACTAAATAGATTGAGTAAATTTACTAAATACTATGTAATATATTGATTTTTATACAAATACAAAAGGTAAAATTCGGTCAAATTGGACGATACCTACGGTCTGCGGCTCAAATAAAAAAGGCTTGATACAAAATGCATCAAGCCTTTAAAAATCAGCGGTTTTTATCTATTTGAAGAACAACTGCAGCGTCTCGGTCAGATAGTCGCGGGCGTTCATCCAGGTGTGGCCGCCTTCGGTCTCTTTGTACTGATATTTAATGCCTTTGGCGTCGAAATACTCGCGGTGAGTCTTCACGTTCTGATAAAGGAAATCGTCCTTGCCAACGCCGTACCAAAGCACTTTAAAGTTCTTCTGCATATTTTCGGGCGTCATCAGGTTGGCGAAGCATTTGTCCATTGCTTCGGGAATCAGATATGAACTATATGAAGCCATATTGGCGAACTTGTCGGGGTTGCTGAAGGCGGTGAACTGCGACTGTCCGCCACCGCGCGAGAAGCCTGCAATGGCGCGGCTTTCGCGGTCGTTCAGGGTGCGGAAATTCTGCTCAACAAACGGCATAATCTCGCCAGTCATCACGCGGGCAAACTGCTCGTACATTGCAACGGCTTCCATTGTGGCGGGATTGGGCGTGCCGTGCAGCATATTGCCATAGGGCAGCACAACAATCATCGGAACGGCTTTGCCGTCGGCAATCAGGTTGTCGAGAATGGTGTTGAAACGGCCCACTTTGAACCAGGTCTCTTCGGTGTCGGTGGTGCCGCTGACAAGGTAGAAAACGGGGTATTTCTTATCGGGATTCTGCTCGTATTCGGCAGGCGTATAGACGATTAGCGGACGGTAAACGCCCAACTCTTCCGATTTGTAGTTCATATAGGTGACGCGGCCGTGCGGAACATCGCGAACGGTGTAAAGCATCTCATTGTCAGGCACTTCGAAGAGCGAAGCCTTGAAGTTCTCGTTCGGGAAGACGTTCATATTGGCGGGGTCGGAAATCGAAACGCCATCGACAACAAAGTTGTAAGGATAAATGTCTGATTTGGGGGCGTTTAGGGTTATCGACCAAATGCCGTTGGCGTTCTTCACCATCGGCTGAAGGCCATCGGTGAACTGACTCGAGAACTCAACCTTCTGCGCGTTGGGCGCATAAACGTTGAAAGTGGCCGAACGAAGGCGGGCTTTCGAGTTGTCGAACACCATTTTGTTCTGCGCGCGGTCGAAGTAGAAGTTCATCATATGCATCACGGGCGACACCAGGTTGTTGGCGCGCGGGTTTGACAGGTCTTTGGCCTTGATTCCCTGCAACTCGAGCATCTTCATGGCGTAGCGGCGGCCCAGCATACGGTAGCCTTCGGCCGTAAAGTGCAGTTGGTCAAAGTTTTCGGGGCAACCGCTCGAACTGATTGCGTATGAGTTCTTAATCACTTCGGGCAGGCGATTGACAATCGGGTTGTGAGCTGCGCAGGTGCCGCCGCGGTCAGAGTTGACAACTTCGCCAGCCAGCAGCGGAACGTTGTCGGGGTTCAGATTAAGGTCTTTCATCAGGTCGTCGTAAACCGATTTCACCATTCCCAGCCACTCTTCCTGACCAGTGTTGGTCTCGCCTTGGTGCAGCAGAATGCCCTTAATCACGCCGCCTTGCTTCTGCGCGGCTTTGGCCATATCGACAAGGCGCTGATAGGGATTGTTGTTGTATTCCTTCAGCATTCCGACCATCCATTCGGGGCATTTTGTGCAGTAAGCGGCAATGCTGTCCTTCATAAACGCCTTGATATCGCAGCCGCCAATGGCCACGTTAATCACACAAATGCTCACGTTTTCGGGCAGATTCTCGACCATTGTGCGACCGAAATAGTCAACGGGCGTCAGGCCTGTGTTTTCGCGGCACAAGGGCGGAACGGCGGGGTAGATTTTACCCATTTTGCGGCCCATTTTCGGGAAATCGACAGCGGCCATCATCTTGTAGCGCGCATCGATATTCTCGCGGTCAACGTCTTCAATCTTGGCGTTGCCTTCCATATTTGACTGTCCGAAGCAGAGATAAACGTGCATCTCTTTGTTGTCCTTTGCATTAACCGTCAGACTTGCGGCAATGCACATCATTACTAATAACTTTTTCATTTTTAAGTGTTTAGTGTTCCGATAAGTTGTTGAATCGGTCAATCGGCTAGTCGGTCAATCGATTCTTATGGCACAAATATAGCAATTCGGCAATTCAAAGAGTGCCGATTGTGCGATTTGCGAAGAAATAGGGCGAATGGCGGGTTTGTCTTTTATAAAAGATAAAATCGAGCATTTTTATCTTTTATACTGGATAAAATGACATTCCGCTGAACGCAGATAACGCAGATTAAACGGATTGGACTGATTTTTAAACTGATTGGGTTCAGTTTCCTTTACCATTCCTTCGGCCTTGTCGGATATGTTTGCTGCGGTGCCACATTTGCGGACGCACGCAGTGTGTCCCTACAGCCCCCAAAACCTAACATCATTATACAAACAACTTATAACTACTTGCCACTCAATATATTGTATTCCGAATAATCAATCTCGAATTCGCTGTTGAAATCGCGGCAATAGATTAAATCGGTAATGGCGAAGCCCGTATGCTCCCATAGCGTGTGGAACTGCATAATTAGGTGCAGGTCGGCGGTCAGTTGCGGGTCAAGGTGCTCGTTCCAGTTATCGTCCTCACCGCCAATCAAATCACCGAATTTTTCGCCATTGTGAATTAGTAAATTGTACTCTGGATTCCAACTGTTGTCGGTGAGTACCTCCCAAAGCGCCTCGCGGTCCTCATTCTGCACGGGGTGCAACGGCGGGTAGCCATCCATATAGCATTCGGCGGTAACGTGCACATCGCCCAACGCCTTGCAGACATCGTAAACCTCTTTGGTTCGCTGGTATGTTCGGCGCAGAGCCTCGCGCAGGGCATCGTTGAAGGCGATTATGTCTGGCATTAACTCTGCCTGGTGCTGCAACACGAAATCGTTTATAATGATTTTCCTGGCCTCGAGCAAATGCTTCCCACCACTGGCGTGGGGACGAAGGAATAATGGACGCTGATTGTATGCGTGAATAATCTCCCGTTCAATCTTCTGAATCGGACCACTTTCTAAAAAATTCTTGATAGTCATAGTACTTTTATTCGCTGGTTTACTGATTGATAGAATATTTGTGGGTTGTTTTTTTGCGCCCCAAACAACAGGAATGTTGTCACGATTCCAATCTTCTTCCCATTTTTTTGGTTGTGATTTTGCCTCACAATAAATTGTTAGATTGTCGCACCCCGCGAAAACATTGTTCCCCATATACTTGACTGATTTCGGAATTGTTACCGAAGTGAGTTTTGTGCATCCGCTGAATGCGTTGGAATCAATTACCTTTACTGATTTGCCAATGGTTACCGACCTTAATTCAGAACAACCTGCAAACGCTAGTATTTCAATTAGTTCCACAGAATCGGGTATAACAACATCTTCCAGATTTTTGCAATCGTAGAAGGCTGGCCCAATGGATACAACCGTATCGGGAATAACATAACGCTTGTCGGGCTTGCCCAACGGATATCGCGAAAGGTGCATCATATTGTGGGCGAACAGAACGCCATCAACCGAAGAGCCATCTTTAACAATGATTTCCTCCAATTTGCGGCATTCCTTGAACACCGACAATGGATTCAAGACCTTCGTCGGTGATTTTGAGAATTTTACTGATTTGAGATTATTGCAAAAGGCAAATGCGCAGTTTTCGACAGTCGTTACCGAATCGGGAAAACAAACCTGCTCAAGTTTTTCGCAATTTATGAACGCGCCTTCTCCAATCACCTCTGTGCCGTTAATTGCAACGTAAACGCGCAAATTCTTCGGGCATCTTATAAGCCGCTTGCGGTCGGCACTATAAACTGCTCCCAAAATGTCGGTTTTATAATTCGTATCGTTTTTGTCGATTGTAAAATCCTTATACCAACACGAGTCGAATTCGCAAAAACTTTTGTTTGAAACCGATTCAGGATAATGAACCTGCCGAAGTTTGTCGCATTTTGCAAACGCGCATTCGCAGACATTCTCCGTGCCTTCGCGCACAGTGTATTCTTGCAAATCCTCGTTCAAGCATTTTAGAAGCCTTTTGCCGTCGGCACTGTAAACCACGCCGAAATTATCGGTTATGGTGTTTGCGTTGTTGTTTGAATTATTGCTCATAATTATTGATTTTTAATAATTTAACTTATTCTTTCGTTTTCAATCCCACAAATCCCAAAAGTGCTTGCTGAACAAACGGAAAAACTCGTTTTTGCACTTGTTCTTATATCTGCTAATTTTATGATTATAAGCATAATACTTGTCTAAAACCTTTTTGTATTCTTTGCCGTGAACAGGGTCGTCTTCGGGGCCACGCTTACAATAAATTTCCAATTCTTCTTCTGTCTTCGCCTCTTCCTCTGTCCGCAGTTTTTGCCCCATTGAACCATATTCTTTTTCAAATGTTTCATAAACACGGTCACGCTCATCTTTGTATGGATTCTTCATTGAGCATTTGTTATCATCCATCTCATCAGCAAGAAAGGCCATATGCAAAAGCGTGTCTTTCCATCGTTTAGCCAAAACGGCGGATTCTTCTTTTGTATGGTTGTAACTGAAGGTTCGATTCCCTTTTTCATCCAATTCTGCATAACTGATACCTTTTTCTGCCAATTGCTTCAACATAGGGCTAATGGTGTTGTAAAACCAATATGCAATATGCCATACATCGCAGTCGCAAAAGCCATTCTCCGCCCTTTGTTTAGCGTAAAACTCTTTCTCTCTGCGGAAATATTCTTCCCATTTTTCTTGTGTCATTTCTGCCATAGTTGTATGTGTTTTAATTTTTCAATCAAAGTTTTAATGATTCTGATTCTTTTTTCTCCAAAACATTAACTCCATATCCTTTTCAGGTGGATAGCAGGTCATTTCGAAGAACAAGCCAGGCGAGTTCGGTTTCGGTCAAATCAACGTCGCGGTCGCGGCGGACGGGCAGTCGTACACCTTTCTATAGCGTTCGATTACATCGTCTGTCGGGCGCTTGCCAGTGTTGTTCTCAATCGGGTGCACCAGGTCGTCGCAAAACTCGTCGAACGGATGCTTTTTTAAAATGCTGATAACTTTCATAACTCCTCCTTTTTTAATGTTCACGGGGCAAAAGAAAAAGCAAGGTGTGCGAAATCTGTGTACAGGTTTGTTTTTTTTTAGATTTTTTTATGCCACACATTTATTGGCTTGTTATTTTCAATACAAAATTTTGTGGAACTGCTGGTTAACGTAATCGCGTCGCAATGCTCAAACACTCTATCACCAATGCGTAATGTTGAAGCGGGAATATTGAACTGCCGCAACGATTTGCACCAAAGGAAAGCACCATCGCCAATGGCCAGAATTGAGTCGGGAATGTTGATTTCCTGCAACTTATCACACAACGCAAAAGTCACCATTTCAATTTCTTCGAGTGATTTGGGAAGCCGTACTTTTTTAAGCGAAAAGCACGCCGCAAATGCCGTATGGTCAATCTCATTAACCGAATCGGGAATGAAAACTTCCTGCAATTGCGTGTTGACAAAAGCATCACGGCCAATTTTTGTCACGCTGTCGGGAATGGTGACCTGCCTGATTTTTGTGTACGCAAATGCATTGTCGCCAACCAATTTTATTCCGTCGGGGATTGCAACACATTCTGCGTTTCCATAATAGCCGATTAGCCGTTTCTCTTTGGTGTCAATCAACATATCATCTAGAACCACAAAGCGCTCCGATTGGCTAGTAACTTTAATTTCGTACCGCACAATAGGGTCGCGACCATTGCTCCCTTTGCAATACCACTCTCTTAATTGGTGAAAAGCAAGGTGCCGCGACATTGTAAACGGATTTTCACCGATCTTCCTCACCGAAGCAGGAATATCTATTTCGCGTAACGAACGGCAACCCGCAAATGCCTTATCTCCAATAATTTTAACCGAGTCGGGAATCGTAATGTCTTGCAGCATTTGACATTCGTTGAAAGCATAGCCCGATATTTCTACAAGATTGTCGGGTAATACAACTGTTTGCAGGTTCTCGCACATAGAAAAGGAATAAGTGCGTTTTATCGAATGCGGAATGGTGATTTTTCTTATGCCTGAATGCAAAAAAGCATTTTCGATACTTTTCACTGTTTTGGGGATAACCACTTCGTCGCCTAACCCAAAATAACCAATTATTATGTGTTCGTACTTGTCAATTAGCATATTATCCACCATTCTGAAATATTTTGAATGGTTTATTACCTCAACACCCTGACAATAACTAAACGCAGTGCGGTCAATCGCCACCACCGATTCGGGAATGACAATTTTCTGCAGTTTTCTGTTGTAATTGCGGAACGCCCAATGGCATATAACTTTTGTGCCCTCGCGTATGACGCAAATTGGCCCAGCATCCTCTTTGAAGTAAAGCAACCTACAGTCATAATAAATTGCGCCGTACTCGTCAGTCTCACTATGTTCTACATCTTCGTCATCCACATAGAACAACTCATCGTGGCATCAGAAAAAACTATCATCCATAGTTGTTTATTTTTAATGGTTTAACTTGTTTAATTTTTAGGAAAGGGGCGTTGCAAATAGGAAGTCCACAACATTTCTGTCGGCAGAATATACGCTTGTCCGCTACACGGTTGGTTGGTAACGAATTCTACAATTCTCTCGATTTCAGCAATATCAACAGTCGCACACTGCACACGAACAAGGTCACAATTGTTGCGTTTAATCAGTGCGTCTCCACAGCCAATAAGCGGGTAAGTATTATCGTTACGTTTCGAATTGTGGGGCGGCTTGCTATCGCAATTTGAAGGATTTATAATTAAATGTTGTTTTTCAAATTCCTTCAGGTTTGCATTGACATCATCATAGTTTTGATGGAAAACAATTTCTTTTCCAGGTAGACTGATTTGATTGATGTCTTGTGTTGTGAATATCAGATGTATACCTACGAAATACGATAATTCCAATTCATTAATAAGATTCTCAAATTTTTTCCTGCCGATAAATTCTTTCAACTCATTTAAACCATTTATAACAACCACAATATATGGAAGATACTCATATCCATCTGTTGTGTTAAATTGCCCATCGGCTAATTTGTTGCAGTATTCCCTATAGTTAAGCCCTCCTGCTTTCATCAACATTTTTTCGCGTTTTTTTGTTTCTGCGCAAACCGATATCAATGTGTCGACGGACTTTTGCTTGTCGGTTATTACCGTATCGTTAACATTAGTCCGTTGCGCCAAAAAGCCTTTGGAAAGCAACTTATAAGGTAGTAGTTCCGTGCCTTTAGTGTCAATTAACACAAGTTTCATTTGTGTCGGATTTTTCCTATAGAGCAACGAAGCAAGTATCGTGTTCAAAGCCGCCGTTTTACCTTGATTATCGTCACCAGATAAATTTAATCGGTGCGCTTTTTCAAAATCGAAGACGAATGTCCCGTTGTCGATGGTTTGCCCGATTGTTACAGGCAGTTCACCATCTAATTCCTGAAACCGTCGTGAAGCAATCAGAGAACGTAAGGCCACGGTTTTCGGGTGGTTGTTTGGCACTTCAATGCCAATGGTTCCACGCTCATAAATTGGTGCTATAATGCGGACACTCTGCACATTAAGACTCTCCGCAAAAACATCGTCCAACTCTTGAATTTTATTAATGCTGATATTTTCAGGACAAATTTCAAAGAGCGTAACCGTTGGTCCTACTGTAGCGATTATCTTGCTGAATAGCATATTGTTATCATTCAACACTTCGACTATTTTATCTTTTTTTGTGCAAAGTTCTTCTTCAGTTACGGCCACACCAGTGGGTTCGTAATCATTCAACAAGTCGATAGGCGGCAGTTGGTAGCCGTTTGCTTGGTTTTCTCTGTTAATTAAATTGTTACTCATAATTATTGATTTTTAATGGTTTAACTTATTTTGTCGTTTATCTATTTCATTATTTAGAACCTTCTCGTCAATGCCAATCAGTTTGGCGCACTCTATGGCGTAAACGGTACGTTTAATGTCGGCGGGAATCACCGATATCGACGTAGCAATGTTGCTTATCGCATTCGCTTTCTTTATCGGGTCGTTGTCAGCGCCATCGAGTAGCAGACGGGTTTTGAAAAGCAGACAGTCAGTTTCGTTTTTGGTAATGTAATCTTCAATTTCCGATTCGATATGTTTGTTGGCAAATGAGTCGGGGTCTTCATCGTCGGGTAACGGAAGCACCTTTGCATTCATATCTTCGGCAAAAATCATATCAATGGCGCGTAAAGTGGCGTGGATTCCAGCCGCATCACCATCGTAAAACAATGTAATGTTGTTGGTGAACTTCTTTATCAGCCTGATTTGATGAATGGTAAGCGCCGTACCTAAACTTGCCACTACGTTCTCAATTCCGCTTTGGTGCAGGCTTAAAACATCAGTGCACCCCTCAACCAGAAAGCATTTGTCGTTGTGCACAATTGACGTTTTGGCCTGATATATGCCGTAGAGTGCGCGGTGTTTATCGTAAATTGTCGATTGCGGTGAGTCCTTATACTTAAGTAGCATTTTTGTGTCTTTATTGAGAACGCGGCCACAGAAGCCGATTACTTTTCCTTTTAGATTATGAACAGGAAAAATCACACAATTGCTAAAGCGGTCGAAGATTTGGTAATCGTCGTCTAATTTAGAAAGTCCTGTATCTACAAGATACTTTTGCCGATAGCCGTTCTTGAGTGCAAAATTGGTCAAAGCCTTGCGGTCGGACAATCCGAATCCCAACTCAAAGGTCTTGATAGTATCTTCGTGGAAAACACGCCCCCGTAGATATTTATAACCAGCGGCGCGGCCTTCAACGTTTTCAATCAAATAACTGGCGAAGGTGTTTTTGGCAAACTCGTTGAGTGCCAACATATTCTCGCGGGATAAGTAGAATTCGCGTTCTTCAGGTGTTACCTCCTGTTCGTTTATCTCGATATGATATTTGTTGGCCAGATACACCAGAGCTTCGCGGTAACTCATTTGTTCGTGTTCCATCACAAAGTTGACGCTGTTGCCGCCCTTCAAGCAACCAAAGCACTTGTAGATGTTTTTTGCTGGTAAAACAGTAAATGAAGGCGTTTCCCCATTGTGGAACGGGCAGCAGCCAATGTATATTTCTCCACTCTTTTTAAGATTCACAAAGTCAGAAACCACTTCAACAATGTTGGCTGCTTCGTAAATCTTGTTCACAGTCTCGCGGTCGATTGTTTTTCCTTTTTTCATACAGATTGTTTTTATCAATTATCCGCTGCAAAAGAAGAGTCAAGGTGTGCGAGACCCGCGCATAGGTTTGAAGAATTTTTATATTTTTTTGAAATTTTACACAAATTACACGTAAACTGCTGATTTAAACATAGTTTTTGATTCGTATTAGACAGTAGAATTATGGCTGCCGCAATAGAAATAAACTAACGAATCCTCATTCAAGAGAAATTACAATTAAACGACTATGGGCGGACAGGGGCTAACACATAAGCAATTAGCCGAACGAATGCACTGTTCACCGCAATATGTTTCGCGTTTGCTGAAAGGCGAAGAAAACCTTTCGCTTGAAACTATATGCAAGTTGGAAAAATGCTCTTAATGTGCAGATTATGCAGAAGGGGGTGGAGTGAATTTGAAACGGTTTATTCGGTGATTTTCTTTTTGGTTGTTATCGTAATCAAATTGTCGTTGCCTCCTACAATATAATCAGAATCCTTTTCTAGTATGCCTATAAATCTTCGCAGATTATGATTGGGCTCGTCTTTAGTATTGTCAATATTTTTCCACACTTTTGTTACGTATATTTTTTCACCGCCATCCAGTGTTATGGCATAGTCCTTTGACCAATAATTTTTTGTTTTTTCTTTTTGGAACTCACGAAATTGACCTTCTGTGGCAAACATTTGTACTGTATTACCTTTTTTTCTTGTTCCAAATTTATCTCGTAAAGCCTCTATATCTGTTATTTTCTCATTTTTCACATAATCTTCAATCACTTTCAAAGGGAATTCGTTATATGATTCCATTTTATTACCATTGTAATAAATGATTATTTGATTTTGACATCTCTCTTTCGTTATCGTCAGATATTTCTTGTTATCTGTTACTTTTAAAATAGACGCCAGCAAAGTTTTGTTTCTATCCCAAAAATCTTTTAAACATTTTTCTTTCCAACCTTCTGCGTCATCATTATCCCGATTTTTAAAGGCTTCTTTAATCAGTTCTTTTCTGTCTTTTCCTAATTTTTCCAAACATTCAGTCTCACTTTTGGAAGTAGCAATAATTGTTTTTAATGTTTTTTTCTCACTGTTATTTTCTTCATCATTTGCGGCCAGAATACTTAATGTTCTTAAATACTCCTTAATAAAGAATCGCGTTTCTGTTGCCAAATTCATTAACAATATTGGGTCAATAACATCGTCCACAATATTTTGATATGTGATTTTTATATAATCTTTTGACTTACAATCCCTACCGTCAGGGGTAAGATAAACGAATATATTATTGTTTTTTTCCCCATTTTTTTCTATACAATACTGGTAAAATTCAGTTTGTCCAATTTTACCAGTTTCATTTTTTATTTTGTCAAAGTATTTTTTTGCATCTTCATCGTTAATTTTTGATACAGGTATCGTCTCTTCATTCGCATTAATTTTGTTTTCTATAACAATTGCGACCTCACTATCATTATCGTTATTCCCGATTTTAAACGATATATATAAATCAACACGTCCAATTTTGTCTTTTTGTTGATTTAAATTCCATTCTGTCCCTATTATACAATCGGAAATCGTATACTTATTCGACAAAAATTTTGTTTTCAGTTCTTCATCTTTAATCCCTGTAGATAGCAATCGAAGAAACTTCCTCAAAGGAACATCACCCAATTGGTGATTAGACGTTGGGTCTAACAACCATTTCAGAAATTTGCTATGCCTTGTTTCGTTACGTTGAATTCCTAACACTTCAAATATTGTGCTACGATTGTAGTATTCATTAAGTTTTTGATACTCTTCACAGTTGTAAAAATCAATGATTTCCTTTGACCAATCTTTTTTGTTATCAATTGTCTTGTTATCCATTGAAGTCATAATTAAAAACATAGCAATTATATCAAATTCCCGTCACAAATAAAAAACCAACCTGCGCGAGATTGCCGCGCAGGTTTTGGGAATTTTTGAGTTTTTTTGTTTTTCGACGCTGCAAAAGAAAACTCCCATTGCGCAGCCTTTTTGCGTAACTGAAAAAAATTAGTTTTTCCCCCGAAAAGGTGCGGTGTATATTTCAATTGCGGTTTTTCAGTTTAGTCCGTTCAAGGCTTTGACGATTGCGTATACAAAAAACGGGGATTAAAAATCCCCGCCTATGTTATGTTAGGCCTCAGCCGCCAATTTAATCACCGTTAATTTAACCGCTATTAAATTAATCGCGGTTACAAAGTCTGATTTTCCTACTCCCCCGCAATCACAAATCCCCCGCGTGGCAGCAATTTCACTGCTTTGGGCAGATTGTTGGCGTCAATATTGGTAATTGTCCACGGGTTGTCGGGATTGCCGCTGTCGGCGAACATTTTGAACTTGCCGCCATTGATAAAATCAAGATTCAGAGCAATTTCACGTTCGCTGTCGCTGCCGTTGATACCAGCCACATACCATTTGCCGTTGCGCTCGCGGGCCATTACGGCATACTCGCCAGGGTAGCCGCAAACGAGTTTCGTCTCGTTCCAAACGGTCGGCAGGTTGGTGAAGAACCGCTGAACTTCAGTTGGTTGCGACAGGTAACTTGTCGGGCGGTCGGCAAGGTGCAGCAGCGCCGACTCAAAGAGCACCGTCAGTGCCAACTCGTGGGCGTGCGTGGTGATGTGCGGAAACTGCGAATCGGTGAAGGTGCAAGGTGTGTAGTCCATTGAGCCCACCACGCCGCGGGTGAACGGCAGAGTGGCGTTGTGCATTGCGGCCCTGTCGGTCAGGAATGGGGCGTTGTTGTACCATTCGGCACCCATAACTGCTTCTGTACTAACCAGATTCGGGTAGGTCCGCTGCCAGCCGCGCGGCAGTGTGGCGCCGTGGAAATTGACCAGCAAATGGTGCTTTGCGGCACTCTCGAGCAGTTCAATGCAATATTGGTTTGTGCGCTGCTTGTCGCCTTCAAAAAAATCGATTTTAACGCCTGCTATGCCATTATCTTCCAGCCACTTAAACTCTTTTTCGCGGTCTTCGGCCTTGTTCAGCCGATATTTCGGTCCAGGGGCGCGGTCAACCCATTTAGTGGTTGAATTATACCACATTAGCAGTTTCACGCCCTTCTGTTTCGCGTAGGCGATGGCTTCGTAGATGTTGCCGCCGTGCATTTCGTCCCATTCGGCGTCGATGAGCGTGTAGGGCAGTTTCAGTTCGGCGGCCAAGTCAATGTATTGTTTTACAATCTGATAATCGCTCGAACCGTGGTTGTAGGCCCAGTAAATCCACGATGCCACACCAGGCTTAATCCATTCATTATCAGCAATTCTGCACGGCGTGCTCACGTCCGTCACTAGAGTCGATTCCACCACGTCGGCCAGTGACCCGATGATGGCCACGCGCCACGGCGTCTGCCAGCCGTCGCTCAACGCAAGGCGGTTTTCGTCGTTTTGGATTTTGTAACTCGACGCGGCGGTGTTTCTCAAACTTGAACCACTGTTTTTGCCTGTCATATCTGCTTCTGTGATAAGAATATACAGACTATCCTTCGGCTCAAAAAGCGACGGGTAGGCCCAGTGGCAGCCTTCGCGTTCCTTCGGATTTGGCCAGTAAAACTTTTCGTACGAGTCGTCGAAGCGCTGCAGCCAGCGTTTGGCCGAATCGGCAAAATGGTAGGTGGTCTGCTCTTGCAGGAAGTTGCACTCGCTATAGCCCTTGGCCAGCGCAAAGCGGAAAGCCACGCCGTTGTTGTAGGCGCGCACAATAACGTTCTGCGTGCGGTTGTTGCGGTCGACAAAACTGAAGGTGCGCTCGGTTGCCTGATTGATGCAGTGCAAACGCTTGCCCGACAGCATTTTATAGTTGTCTTGGATGTCGATGGTTTTCGATGCGTTTTTGTACGACAGAAAAGCGTCAGCCCCTTCTGTGAGTCCGAATTTTGGAATTGAAATCACCTTATCCCATTCACCGTCAGTCATATAATAGACGTTGAGCGACGGAATGTTATCGACGTTCAATTCGCATTGGAAACGGATTTTGCCGTTGGGCGATGTCAGGCCCAATTTTTGGTCGAACTTGCCGTCGGCGGCACTCGAAGCACCCAGCAACGCAACTATCAGACATACAGCCGATAAGAAGATGCACGCAAGGGCACAAATCAGAAGTGAGCGTTTGTTCATTTTTTTATTGTTTAATCGTTTAACTGTTTAATCGGTGAATCGTTTAGGGGTTAGCCGCTTCGCTGTTTAGATTAGATAACTAACCATTTTCAACTTTCTAAATTCTTAACTTTTTAGCATTCTAACCCCTAAACTCTTACCCCCTAAACTTTTACTCTTCCGCAATCACAAATCCCCCGCGCGGCTGCATTTTCACCATTTTGGGCAGACTGTTGGCGTCGATATTTTCGATTGTCCACGGGCTGTCGGTGTTGCCGCTGTCGGCGAACATTGTGAACTTCCCGTCTTTTATAAAATCAAGATTCACAGCAATTTCGCGTTCATTGTCGGTGCCGTTGATGCCCGCAACGTACCATTTGCCGTTGCTTTGGCGCGCAACAACCGCATAATCAGCAGGATAGCCGCCAACAAATTTTGTCTCGTCCCAAGCGGCAGGCAACTGTCCGAAGAAGTTTTGCACTTCCTGCGGCTGCGCCAGAAGGCTCTCGGGGCGGTCGGCAAGGTGCTGCAAGCCCGACTCAAAGAGCACCGTCAGCGCCAACTCGTGGGCGTGCGTGGTGATGTGCGGATGCTGCGAATCGGAAAAAGCGCACGGCGTGTAGTCCATTGAGCCGACAACATTGCGCGTGAACGGCAGCGTGGCGTTGTGTGCGGCGGCCTTGTTGGTGAAGGTCGGCACGTTGTTGTACCACTCGGCGCCGTAAACCGCTTCGGTGCTCAACAGATTGGGGTAGGTGCGCTGCCAGCCGCGCGGCAGGGTGGCGCCGTGGAAATTCACCATAAGATGGTGACGTGCAGCCGATTGCAGCAAGTCGATGCAATAACTCATATTCATTTGATTGTCGCCCGAGAAAAAGTCGATTTTCACGCCCGCAACCCCGATTTTCTCAAGCCACGCAAACTCACGCTCGCGGTCTTCGGGCTTGTTCAGGCGGAACTTCGGCCCAGGCGCGCCGTCAATCCAGCCAACCGACGAACTGTACCAAATCAGCGGCTTAACACCCTGACTGACAGCGTATCGCACGGCGTCTTCAATGGTTTTGCCGTCCTTCATTTCGTCCCATTCGGCGTCGATGAGCGCGTACGGAAGTTTCAGACTGACAGCCAAATCCACATATTTTTTGATGATGTTGTAGTCGTTCGAGCCGTGATTGTAGGCCCAGTAAATCCACGAAACCACACCAGGCTCAATCCATTTGGTGTCGTCGATTTGGCAGTCGTCGGCCACGTCGGTAATCAGCGTAGATTCCACAATATCAGCCAGATTGCCGATGATGGCCACGCGCCACGGCGTCAGGTACGAGCCATTGATTTCGGTCTCGTTCTTGTCGGGGCGGACGTTGAAAATCTCGATGTTGTCGCCGTCGTTCCAAAGGCACGAAGCGCTGTTGTCGGCGCCCACGCCCGATTCGCTCAAAAGCACGAAAACGCTGTCCGAAGACTGCATAAGCGCAGGGTACGACCAGCGGCAGCACCAGCCGTTTTTCACGAAAGTGCCTGAAAAACTGAACACTGCCTTCTGCTTTGCGGTGGTGTCGGGCGTGAAAAATCCTTCGTACGACTCGGCCCACTGCATAAACCAGCGGCGCGTGCCTTCCTGAATCTCGTAAGATGTTAATTCTGTGGGGATTACCATTGGCTCGGCCACGTTGTGGAACTGATAGCGGAAGGCGATTCCGTTGTTATAGACGCGGAAAATCAGGTCGGTGTTCGCGTCTAGCGCGGCCGTGTACTCGTTGGCCTGATTGGTGCAGTGCGACCGTTTGCCCGCAAGCATTGTGTAGTCGGCGCTCACCGCTTGCGCGAATTTCAGTTCGGGTGCGGCGGCAAGGCTGTCGTAGCCGATTCGGGCAATTGTAAGTGCGTCATTATCAAGATATTTCACAAAATACTTGCCCGCTTCGGCATAAACGGTTATCCGTCCGTCGGGCGAAACTGCGACTTGTTCTTTTTTTGAACTGCAACTTGCTGAAATCAAAGCGATTGCAATCGCAAACAACGATATGGCACTGCGTCTTTTCATATCAATTTATTTTGTCTGATTAACGAATTTGATTGTTCCGTCGGCGTTGAATTCCATTTCGTCAACGCACACCGAGCGGCGTCCGATGGCGCCCTTCACGCCGTCGATTTCGAGCGTGGCGTTGTGGTAGAACAGCCACCATTTGCCGTTGAACTCAACCACCCCAGGATGGATTGTGAAACTGTTCGCGGCTTCGTCCGTAACCTGTCCGCGGGGTGTCCACGGGCCGCTGAACGACTGCGCTGTGGCATAGTCGATGGCTTCGCCGCCACGGCCCCACGACGCGTAAATCAGGTAGCAGGTGTCGTTGCGCTTTGTGAGCCACGGGCCTTCGGTGTATTTCGGTACGTTAACCACCTGAATATCACTGTCTAACTCAATCATATTGGGTTTGAGTTTGGCCATAAAGCAGGTGCCGTTGCCCCAGCAGAGCCAGGCGTCGTCGCCGTCGATGTAAACGGTCGGGTCGATGTCGTTCCACCAGCCGCGAGCACCATTCGAAGTCATTGTGTCACAAATAATTGGCTTACCGACTGCGTCAACAAACGGACCCGTCGGCGAGTCGCTCACAGCCACACCGATGGCGTAACCCGAGTACGGCTGCTTGCCTTGGCAGGTGATGTAGTAGTAGAATTTGCCGTCGCGCTCAACCACTTGCGCAGCCCAGGCCGTACCCACTTTGGGTGTCACGGTGTCGGCCCACGCAAAATCGCCAGGGCGCAGCACCGAGCCGTGGTCGGTCCAGGTTTTCATATCGGCGGTCGAGTAGCAGAGCCACTCGGTGATGTTGAATTCCTTGCCGCCGCCAGCGCTGTCCTGACCAGGATAGAACTCGTCGTGGCCAACGTACAGATAGAGCCTGTCGCCCGAAACCATTGGTGCGGGGTCGGCAGTGAACTTATTGCGAATGAGCGGGTTGCCTTCAAATGTGAAGGTGTTTTGCGATTGCTGCGCCGTGCAGCCCACCGCCAGCAGAGCCAGCCCGAAAATAAGGTTCTTGTTCATTTTTGATTTCTGATTTTCGATTTTTAATTCGATGTTGAACGCAGATGACACAGATTCAACAGATTAACGCAGATTTTTCAATATCAAGGCGTCTTAAATTCTTAACCTCTCAACTTCTCAACTCTTAAACTTGTTCAACCTGTTCAACAGCGAAGCGTTTCAACATTCGAATTAATAACTTATAACTTAAATACTTATAACTTCCAACTTATTTAAACAGATGCGGAATGAACTGATTGAAGCAGCGGCGCCAGGTCAGCCATTCGTGGGCGGTGCCTTCCGAAAGGTAGAATTGGGCGTCGGCGCCGCACTCGCGCAACTGTTTCACAAGGTTCTCGGTGCCGAAATTCTCTTCAGAGCCGCAGCCCAGGAAGAAATAGTGGAACTTCTTGTTGAAATCCTTGTCGTTGAAGATGCCGTTGTAGGCCGTCTTGGTGTTCAGACCGAAGATTGCGCCGCTGAACGCGCCAGCGTACGAGAACACTTCGGGGTTGTTGAACACCGTGTTGAACGTTTGGAATCCACCCCACGAAAGGCCAGCCATTGCGCGGTTGTCGCGGTCGGTTTTGGTGCGGAAAGTCTTGTCAATCATAGGAATCAAATCCTTGATAATCACGTCGTAGAACGATGCGCCGAACTCGTTCATTCCGCCTTTGGCAGGATTGAAACCTTCAGCCACGTCGCCGTTGTCCATAACCACAATCATTGGCACCACGTTGCCAGCGGCAATTTGGTTGTCCATAATGTTCTGCATAAAGCCCTGAGTCGACCAGCCAGTCTCGTCTTCGCCCATTCCGTGCTGCAGGTAGAGCACAGGGTAGCGTTTGTCGCCCGATGTCTCGTATTCTGCAGGTGTGTAAACCATTGCGCGGCGGAATTTCTGCTGAGTTTCAGAGAAATACTGCACCGAGCGCACCTGTCCGTGCGGCACTTTTGCAGGACGGTAGTAGTCGCCTTCCTTGCCTTCGGGAATCTCAATTCCGCCAGCCACGCGGCTGCAGCCGAAATAGGTTGTTGTCAGCGGGTCGATGACCGAAATACCGTCGGCAATCAGGAAATAGTAGTGGAAACCTACAGGCAGTGAGTCAGTTACAACGTTGAAGAATCCGTCGGCGTCCTTCTTCATTTCAAACTTCTTGCTGCAAATGTCAACCGTAAGCGCCTGAGTGTTAGGCGATTTGTAGTGAAAATAAACGCGGTTGTGGCTGTCGGTGCGCGGAAACTCGGCACCAGGAATGTTGGTTTCGGCAGCGCGTGTGTTCTTAATCAGTTCGTCGATGTTGCTGAACGGGTCAGCGTCTTGTGCCACAGCCATAAACGGCACAATGGCGGCAATTGCTAATAAAATCTTTTTCATTTTTTATAGTTTTTTGACATTAAATTCATATTGGCAAACATAATTAAATGGTTTTTAACCACAATTTTCTGCAATATTGAAAATCGGCTTATTCGTGCGCCGCAGATTGGTGTTCGTAGATTTTTTGTTTTGCCTTGCGGCGAATGGCGGCGGACGGCGGCTGTTTTCGCGCATTGTCCCGATGGTGTGGACACAGAATTGTTTTATCGCACAGATGACGCAGATAACGCAGATTGACAACAACTTGCCAAAATGCGGTGATAAAATCAAGCATCAATTTCTATTTCCGCGTAATTCTCGGCATTATTGCGTATGTCGCTTGCTAATTCTGCAAGTTGCGAATAATCTTCCCCTTCGGTATCGGGTAATGTAAAATAACGGCAGTAAGCTCCATTCTCATCACTGAACACCACCGATATTATTTCTTTGTCATCAGTTTTATAGACTGAATAATCCATATCGCTGTCATAGACAAGATTTTCTTCATTTATTATTGATGAATGTTCTTTGTAGTCTATGTCAGTTGGCTCGTTGTCATTATCTTCGGGATAGACTTTTACCAATGTTCTTATAATGGGGCCTGCAGTATCAAATTCGCCTTTGCGAACATCTTCATTACGTTCTTTTACTACGATAGGAATAAGTATCGCACCAATTAGCGCAAACCAAACATGAACTTTATTATTTCTCCACCAACTGAACTTGTAGATCATATTTCCATTGATTTTCAATTGCTCAATAGTATTATAATGGGGGGATTCTATTGAATACAACATTTCTGCGTAATCACCAATATGAATCTTTGTTCTGTCCATGTCATCACGCATATAAAAAGGTATTTCTATGCCTTTAATATTTAACGATGTTGAATCTTTAGATACGGACATTATTTCTCCTCTAGCTTTAATTTTAAAATTATCTGCATTCAAAAATGAATCGATTATAAAAAACAAACCAACAAATAAACATATGAATGGAATAGCATATCCTCTTCTGCCGGATCTTATTACATCAACATCTATATTATTTTTATTCTTCATCATCTATTGATTGAATGTTATATATTAACTCATTAATAGCACTTTTAATTTCATCAGGACATGTCTGAAAATCTTGCGTATTCTTATACTCATTCCATAAAATCACAAATGAATCAAATGCTTTTATGTGCTCTTCATATTAATATTGAAGAAACAGAATTCCGATAATTCCATAGATTGGAAAGAATAATCCAATCCTTTAATAATCATTATCCATTCTCCTTCTTTATTTTCTTGTTTCCGCAAAATTGTCATAGGCCAAAGTTAAGAAACTTTTCGCACTATTATGCAGACGTTGCTGAAGTTGAAAAGGTTGCACGTGGGCAAAAAAATCATCCCGATAGCCATCGGGACGATAGTTATCGGGATGTTATCAGTAAGTCAATAAATCTGCCAATCAGTTTTTTGCCTCGCGTATGGTGGCGTTAATCATGTGGACATCGGTCAGATTGCCGCCAGTCCAAACTACCCAGTAGATGCCGCGCTCGCCATCATCGTCGGCCAGCTCGAGCATGTGCCGGATGTCGCCTAAAGGACATGTAAACGCTTGTTCGCCAATTTTCTTCAGAATTATGCTCCGTCCGGGGCAGACGGCTTCAATCACATCAGCGCTTGAGCAAACCATGCCAATTACCCAGTTGTTCATCGGCTCGACAGTGCCCGAATCAGAAACGAAGGTCATCTCGCCATTGGCGTAGTAGTTGAATGAAACCAAAGCGTCATCGCTATAGCCGTCGAATTCCGAAGCGTCGATAAAGCTGTCGTGCATTTTCAACTCATGGTTTTCGCCATACTGCGTCGCTTTGCGGAATTCCGCGCTTTTAACAACCATGTCGCATGGGCGCTTACTCATCACGTAGGCTTCAACCACGTGCGACTTGCCTTCCGGGTCAAGGTCGACGCGCAAGGTTGTGCGGCCGTTGACTATCGGTGCCGACTCTGATGTTATAATACTCGATGTTGTGTATCTGACATTCAGGAAAAGTGTTGTGGTATCGGTGGTGATGTTGTCAACCGTCACAACCAACTGGTCGTAATCGCTGAAGTTGGCGGCAGGTTTAATGCTGTCGTCGCCAAACGACCAACCGCACCCTGCCCAGTTTTCAGTATAGTGCATGCGGTGTGTCTCCGCGTTATATTCGCCACGCCAAGTAAGGTTTACTTCATCGGGGCTAAGTATGTATTTTGTGTCGCTTGGTGTGCTGCACGCAACGGCAAAAGCTGCCGTAGCCAGCAATGCAATTTTGTTGAAAAATTTATTCATGTTCCCTTTTCGTTGTTAGTAACCGAAACTCATACGCATTGTTTCAATTTTGGTTTTGCTTTTTTGCACTATTTATTAAAAAAAAACGGGCGGCGCAAACAATGCACCGCCCGGCTAATTTCTTTTTGCCGTCAATCAGTTGATGGCTTCGCGAATGGTAGCGCCAAGAATATGCACATCCGTGACGTTGCCGCCAGTCCACACAACCCAGTAAAGCCCGCGCTCGCCGTCATCGTCAGCATAATCGAGCATATACCGAAGGTCGCCAAACCGGCATTCAAACGACTGCTCTCCAATCTTTTTCAGGATTATCTGCCTTCCGGGGCAGTTGTTGCCAATCACATCGGCGCTTGAGCAGATAATGCCAATGCCCCAGTTGTTCATGGGCTCAATGGTGCCCGAATCGGAAACGTGAGTCATCTCACCGCCCGCATAATAATTGAACGAAACCATCGCATCGTCGCTATAGCCCTTGAATTCCGATGCGTCGATGAAGCCATTGTTCATTTTTAGCTCATGTTCCTTCTTGTACCGAGTTGCCGTGCTTAAAACAACGCTCTTCACAACCATGTCGCACGGATATTTTGACATTACGAAAAACTCAAGCACGTGTGATTTGTGCTCGGGGTTCAAATCGACATGCAATGTGGACTTTCCGTTGATTACGGGTGCCGACTCTGATGTGATAATGCTTGTTGTTGTGTACCTGACATTCAGAAATAAAGTTGCGGTGTCTGACGATACGCTGTCGACAACAACCACAATCTGGTCATATTTGCTAAAATCGGCTGGCGGTCGACCGTTGCCATCGCCATACTGCCATCCGAAACCGGCCCATTCGCCGGTGTAGTGCATCCAGTGTGTTTTATTGTCATAATCACCGCGCCACGTCAGATTGGCCTTGTCGAGATTCATCACTCGCTTCTGTCCATCGCTATTGGGCGAGCAACCTGCTGCAAAAATCGCTATTCCTATCAGCAGTACCAACCTGCCTAATTGATTCCCCATTTTCAAGTTTAGTAGTTAATGGATTTTCTTACGTATCGCTTGTGTTTGCGCGTTTTTTTTGTTTCGCACAAATATAATACTTGCGTGGAAACGCACAATCGGAATCGATAAAATGTTGTCTTGTGATTATTTGCTTTATTATCAATGGGTTTTGTTCGAATAATTACACTGCGGACAAGAGCAAGTCTTCGTGTTAACGGAACTGATGCTGCAGTTTTCGCATAAATCATATAAATTGCACTTAATATCCAAGGTGTCAATTTTTTGCATTTGTTGCAGGTTCGTTGGGGCGATTCCCTGAAATCTGTGCTGCCGATAAATCATCCGATGGCACGCAATCACCATAAAAAAGCCGCTTCCGGAAATCGAAAGCGGCTTTTCCAAAATTCAATACTTATGTTTGAGTGATGTTAATCCTTGATGAACCGTAAGTTGCGTGTGAGAATTCCATCCTTGATTCGCACAAGATAAATGCCTTTGGGCAGAGCAGCCACGCTGATGCGCCTGCTGGCGGTTCCTGCGGCTTGAATTTTTCCGGCGATGTCTAAAATCTCATAGTTGAATTCGCCGTCGATACCGTCAACAATTACAAAATCGCTTGCCGGGTTCGGGTAGAGCGATGCCAACTGTTTCAATTCTTCTTCAATTGCGGTGCGCTTCGAAGGGTCAACTTCGCCCACAATTTTGATTGTTCCGAACGAGAATGCGCTCTGCCAAGCGTTGTCCGATGTGGCGTTCCAACTGATTTTGTTGTCGCGGCTGCCGCCATTGTCGTCGTCGTTAATCATAAATTCAAAACCAATCAGCATATCAGATTTCAGGTCATTGCATTTGATGTTTGACCACGGAATGCTGGCTTCGACGTTGTAGCCGGTGTTTGTGGGCAACACCACAAAATCGATTCCTTTGCTGTTGTATCCCGATGGGATGGTTGCAATAGTCTTGCTATCGTAGTTGAACGAGAACTGAACATCATCAGAATCGTAAGAACTGCCTTTGGAATTGTTGCTGTCGAAATAGAGTTCAACATTGTCGTCTTCATAAACATCGCCGCCATTGTGCACAAGTTGGTCATCGGTCACGGTGCAAAGGGCGTATATTTTATTGTCGTCCCAAAGCAGTTGGACAGAGCCGCTGCAGTTGTTGCTGCCGTTGCCACCCGCACCAACAAGCACGTTGTTGGCATAGAGTTTTCCGGCATTGGCCCAAATGTCGTCAGCCACGCCATCGATAACTGGCGGAACATCAGTCTTTTGAACAGCCAAAATCGGTGTTTCAACTGTTACGGTGATAGTATTGGTTTTCTTGTAGAGTCCGGTGGCGTCGGTTGCTATGGCGTAAATGTTGTAGACACCGGCGTCGAGATCTGCCAAATTGTAATTGTAGGGCGCTGCGCTGATGCTTTCAACCTTTACACCGTTCACAAAAAACTCAACCTTTTCAACATCATTGTTGATGTCTTCCACTTCCACTTTTATCGACACCTTATCAGGCACATTGTCAGCCGAGAAGGTAAGATTATCAGTTGGCTCGACAATGCGGGCTTGCGGACGATTTGGGTCGGCTGGTTTCCATTCGGCATACCACTGTGCATATTCATCTTCATCCATATCACCAAGTGTGGGATAGCTGCTGCCGCTGGTCACTGTGCGAATTGTTGTGTTGACAGAATTGTCACCGAACAAGAATTTTTGAGCGAAAGCCTTTACGGCTGCGTTTTCAGCCGCGGTAGAGCTGCAGTGTCCGTGTCCGCCGTCAATCACAAATCCGAAGCGGTCTTCAATGCCGAATGTCTCATATATTTTTTCAACTGCACGGCAGGTAATGTACGTTGAGTAGTCGCAAAGCCATTCCATATCGGGGTTGCCAATCACTAGCAGAGCGCGCGGTGCGCACATAGCCAAAAGCTCGTGGTGGTCGTGCGGCAGAATATCCTGCTTGCCGTTGAAACTCTGCATACTGGCCATAAACCACGAGTAGTTTGTGTTGCCAATGCCTTCAACATTTATTCCGAATTTTTTCGAAGTGCTGGCAATGGTTCGCCAAGCGCTGGCACCGCCGCCACCCGGTTCTTGTGCCACGGTTAGGGCAATGCGTTCGTCGAAAGCGCCGCAGAACATTGCCATTTTACCGGCATACGAGCAACCGCTCACCGCAATATGCGCCAAATCGATTTTCGTCAGTTGGCCCTTTTCTTTCACAATTTCCAAACCATCAATCAAGCGGCTCACGCCCCAAGCCCATTTGCTATAGTTGCCGCTTTCGTAGAGCTCGGGATAGAGTTGGTTGAATTGGTCGTTGGGATAGCGCTGGCTGTCGTTGCCGTACTTGGCCACTTGGTCGTGGCTGAACGACATTGTGGCGCACCCTTCAAACTGACCTGTCAGACCCGACATTCCCATACTGATAAATATCGGGAACGGGCCGTCGCCCTGCGGAAAGCTGATGTCAGACGTGAGCGTGGCAATATTTTCGCCCACCTTGACAGTAACGGTGAGTTTGCCGTTTTCAAACGTTGCGTCAACATCATCACGGTCAACTTCAGGTTTCTCGCCAATCTCGTAATATTCCACTTCGGCCTTAATCTCGTTGCGTCGTTTTTCCCAATCAACAAAATCTTCTGACCGCCCCGAACCGTCGGACCATGCAAACGGGTCAGGTAGTAAAGCGCAGCTTTCCATCTGGTTGGGGGTAAGTTTTTTAGGTTTTGCGAAGCTGGCACCGCTGTTCTCTACAGGATAGACAAACGGAAGTGTAGTTGATGAAACTTGTTCCTGTTGCGCGTTCGACACTATGGCCGCACCGCACAGAAGCATTGTTGCAATAGTAAATTTAGTGTTCATAAAATTATTTATTATAAGTATTGATAAAAATATCGGGCCTCGACTGCATCGTCTTATAATTTCAGATATTTCGTTTTTAATTTTAGATAGCCGTTAGGAATCCTGTCGTACTAATTTGAGTTACAAATGGTTGTGATGGTGCTTTTAAAATATTGGCTTTCAAATAAATGTAAATCGTACAATTTTCAATCGATTGAAAGACAAATTGGTTGTCGATTTCGTTTGATGTGGTTGTAACCGGTGGATTTTTGATTTTTTCAGCGGAAATATCCCAAAAAAGAATCGAATTGTGCCGGTTTGCGGTAATTTTTCTTCAAAAACACGGCTCAAAAATTCAATGTGCGGCTCTCTGTTTCTAGCCCTGCATCAGCTTTCAACCCCCCGTTGTTGATAAATCGGCCGACGGTCCAAAATTCAAATTTCTATATTTGGCGAAATTTTCTTTAAGAATACACCATAATATGGCAATCAGTGACGATAACAATGCTTTGAACGGCATTGTGGGTAGCGATTACGGCGACGACAACATTAAAACGCTCGAAGGCCTTGAACACGTGCGGTTGCGGCCTGGTATGTACATTGGTAAACTGGGCGACGGCAGCAGTGCCGACGACGGTATTTATGTACTACTAAAAGAAGTGATTGACAACTCGATAGACGAGTTCAGAATGAAGTTCGGCTCGACCATCGAAATCAGACTCGAGGACCACACGCTCACCGTGCGCGACTATGGGCGCGGTATTCCGCAAGGCAAGATGGTGGCTGCCGTCTCTATTATGAATACTGGTGCAAAGTACGACACCAAATCGTTCCAAAAATCGGTTGGTCTGAACGGCGTGGGCACAAAGGCCGTCAATGCGCTGTCGTCGAAGTTTTCGGTTTGGTCGTTCCGCGACGGAATGGTCAAACAGGCTGATTTTGAAGCGGGTAACCTCATTAAAGAGTACGATTTGCAACCCACCACCGAGCGCAATGGCACCAAGGTGCAGTTCACGCCCGACGAGTCGGTATTCGGTCCCTACAACTTCAACACCGACTACATTGAGACAATGTTGCGCAACTATACCTACCTGAACACTGGTCTGACGCTGGTTTTCAACGGTCAGAAGTTTGTGTCGCGCAACGGCTTGCTCGATTTGCTGCAAGAGCGCAACAGCGAAGAGCCGCTCTATCCGATTGTCCACCTGAAAGGCGAAGACATCGAAATAGCATTCACCCACATCGACCAATACGGCGAGGATTATTATTCGTTTGTCAACGGACAGTACACCACGCAGGGTGGAACGCACCAAAGTGCTCTGCGTGAGCATCTTTCGCGCACAATAAAAGATTTTTATCAGAAGAATTTCGAACTTTCTGACATTCGCGGCGGCATTGTGGCAACCATCGCCATCAACGTCATTGAGCCGACGTTCGAGAGTCAGACCAAAGTGAAACTCGGCTCGGCCAATATGGCACCCGACAAGGACAGCGACGGCCACCCGTACGAATTGAGCGGTGTGAGTGTGAACAAGTTCGTGGGCGATTTCATCAAGAAGGAAGTTGACGATTTCCTGCACAAGAATCCCGACACGGCCAACATCCTGTTAAAGAAGATACAAGACGCTGAAAAAGAGCGCAAACTAATGTCGGGCGTGCAGAAAAAAGCACGCGATTTGGCCAAAAAGGTGAATCTGCATAACGACAAACTGCGCGATTGCCGTATTCACTTGAACGACAGCAAAGTAACCTATCCGAAAGGCGTTACCGAGAAGTCGGACGTTGAGGAAAAGGTGGATTTGCGCTACGAGTCATCGATTTTCATCACCGAGGGTGATTCGGCGTCGGGGTCCATTACCAAGAGTCGCAACGTTGAGACACAGGCGGTTTTCAGCCTTCGCGGTAAGCCGCTCAACTGCTACGGAATGACCAAAAAGGTTGTGTATGAGCACGAAGAATTCAATAATCTGCAGGCCGCGCTCAACATCGAGGACAGCCTTGACGACCTGCGCTACAACAAGGTGATAATCGCCACCGATGCCGATGTCGACGGAATGCATATCCGATTGTTAATCATCACTTTCTTCCTGCAATTCTTCCCCGATTTGATTCGCAAGAACCACGTTTATATTTTGCAGACGCCGCTCTTCCGCGTGCGCAACAAGAAGGTGACGAAATACTGCTACAGCGAGGCAGAGCGCGACGCGGCGGCAAAAGAAATCGGCTCGACGGCAGAGATAACACGATTCAAAGGTTTGGGCGAGATTTCGGCCGATGAGTTTAAATTCTTCATTGGCAAAGACATACGGCTCGATGCAGTGAACGTGAAGAAGGGCGACAGCATAGCAAACTTGCTCTCGTACTATATGGGCAAAAACACACCGCAGCGTCAGCAGTTTATCATTGATAATCTGCGAATTGAGGAAGATTTGGTTGAAGAGGAAAAATAATAAGCATTAAGATATGTCAGACGAATTTGATGACAAAACACCGATGGATTCCGAAAACGAGGAACTGAACGAAAATCAGGAATCAGCGTCGGAAGATATTGAGGCAGAAGAATTTAATGAGGAGTCGAACTCGCTTGAGGCTGACGGCGACGGAGAGGTTTTTGATGTTGAGGGTGTTAAGCCGTTCAGCGGACTGGCCAATGACTTGACCGACATTTCGAGCGTGACGGGAATGTACCAAAACTGGTTTCTCGATTACGCGTCGTATGTTATTCTCGACCGTGCCGTTCCGCATATCGACGATGGTTTGAAACCCGTACAACGCCGCGTGCTTCACGCAATGAAGCGCATCGACGACGGTCGCTACAACAAAGTGGCCAACATTGTGGGACAGACAATGCAGTTCCACCCGCACGGCGACTCGAGCATCTACACCGCACTTGTTGGTTTGGGGCAGAAAGACCTTCTGATTGATTGTCAAGGAAACTGGGGCAACATTTTCACTGGCGACGGCGCAGCCGCACCGCGTTACATTGAGGCGCGACTTTCAAAATTTGCTCTCGACGTTGTTTTCTCGCCCAAAATCACCGAATGGCAACTCTCGTACGACGGCCGCAACCGTGAGCCTGTGGCGCTTCCCGTCAAATTCCCGCTGCTGCTTGCGCAAGGCGTTGAGGGAATTGCCGTTGGTCTGGCGTCGAAAATTCTGCCGCACAACTTCAACGAACTCATCGATGCAAGCATTCTCTACCTGCAGGGCAAGCCGTTCGAGATTTATCCCGATTTCCCGACAGGCGGACTCATCGATGTCTCAAAATACAACGATGGTCAGCGCGGTGGTGCAGTGCGCGTGCGCACACGAATTGAGAAAGTCGACAATAAATCGCTGATGATTAAGGATGTTCCGTACGGCAAAAGCACGGCATCGCTCATCGATACCATATTGAAAGCCAACGAGAAAGGCAAGATAAAAATCAAGAAGGTTGACGACAACACCGCCGCCGAAGTCGAGATTATGGTCTATCTGCAGCCTGGCGTTTCGCCCGACAAGACCATCGACGCGCTTTACGCCTTCACTGACTGCGAGATGTCGATTTCGCCCAACTGCTGCGTGATTGAGAACGAAAAACCTTGCTTCTTGGGCGTGTCGGAACTGCTGCGCCACTCGGCCGACCACACGGTTGAGTTGTTGCGTCAGGAACTGCTTGTCGAACTCGACGAACTGGAGACCGATTGGAACTTCTCGTCGCTCGAAAAACTGTTCATCGAGTTGCGCATTTATAAAGATAAGGAATACGAGACGGGCGAAAATTACGATGTGGTAATCAAGCACATACGCAAGCGCATTGAGCCTTACAGCGATAAATTCATTCGCCCCGTCACCGATGACGACATTCGTAAGTTGTTCGAAATCAAGATGCGGCGCATTTTGAAATTCTCAAGCGACGAAGCCGATGCTCACTTGCGCGATTTGGAGACCAACATTGCCGAGGTGAAGAACAATTTGGAGCATATTATCGACTTCGCAATCAACCATTTCCGTCAGATTAAAAAGAAATACGGCAAAGACCGCGACCGCCGCACCGAAATCCGCAGTTTCGACAACATTGAGGTGGCGAAGGTGGCCGAATCGAACCAAAAACTCTACTGCAACCGCGAGGAAGGCTTTGTCGGCACAAGTTTGAAGAAAGACGAATATGTGTGCGACTGCTCTGACATCGACGATATAATTATATTCCGCGCCGATGGTAAATATCTGGTTACCAAGGTGCAAGACAAGAAATTCGTGGGCAAGGACATTATTCACGTGGCCGTGTTCCGCAAAAACGACGAGCGCACCATCTACAACGCCATCTACCGCGACGGAAAAGAAGGCGCGGTTTATATGAAACGCTTTGCTGTTAAGGGAGTTACGCGCGACCGCGAATATGATGTGACGCAGGAAAAGCCTGGCTCGAAAGTGCTCTATTTCACAGCCAACCCCAACGGCGAGGCCGAAACGGTGAAAATCTACCTGCGCCCGAAACCTGGAATGAAAAAACATATTTTTGAGTTGGATTTCAGCAAGTTGATGATAAAAGGCCGTCAAAGTCAGGGCAACATTCTAACGCGTCAGCAGGTGCACCGCATTGTGCTCAAAGAGTCGGGCGTATCGACGCTTGGCGGCCTGAAAATCTGGTTCGACGACGTGGTTATGCGTTTGAGCACCGATGAGCGCGCCATTTACGTTGGTGAGTTCCGTGGCGACGACCGCATTCTGGTCATCACCCGCAGCGGCACCTTCCAACTCACATCGTTCGACCTGACAAACCACTACCCCGAGGATGTGCTGCTCATTGAGAAGTACGTGCCTGGCAAGGTGTTCACCGCCGTTTTCTGGGACGCAGGGCAAAACTTCTACTATATCAAGCGTTTCGAAATTGCCGAATCGAAGAAAACAGAACTCTTTATCAGTCCCGAGGAAGGCTCGCTTTTGGTGCTTCTCACAAGCCACCGCTGGCCGCAAATCCGCGTCACCTTTGGCGGCAAAAACGCCGAGCGGCCTGCCGAGGATATCAATGTCGATGAGTTTATCGGCATTAAGGGCTTCTCGGCCAAAGGCAAGCGCCTGACCACCTACGAGGTAAAACGCATTGAGGAGATTGAGCCGATAAAAGAGGACGAACCGCTTGAACCTGAAGAAGATGAGCAACCAGAGGAGATTGAGCCAATCGACACTGACGACAACTCGGGCGACGATATTGTTCCGCCGACAGGCTCGGGCGAGCAGATGTCGCTGTTTTAGAGTGATAGAATATAATTAATAAAAAAAAGGAAATCCCCACTGTGAGGATTTCCTTTTTTATTGTTGGTAACAAATTATCAGTCTTTTATTTGCAAGCCTTTTTGACTTTTCCGGCCAATACTTTTCCTGCTCGTGCATAAGCTTCGCCGACGCGGTCGGCAACAGAAAAGTCATAGCCCATAGCCGTATAGCCTAATGATTTGAGAATCTGCACGGTGGCGACTTCCTTGTTCGAATTCTCTGTGTCAAGAATTCTAATGGTCACGTTGATATAAGCATCCTGGCGCATAACACCGACATTGAATCCCGGCTCAAAAAAGTCGGTATTTACCTGAATGTCATATTTCTGCTTTTCGTCTTTGCAGATAATTTCGCTATGCTTGGTAAACAATTCACGGAATTTTGCAGGATAGACATTCTGCTTGTCGCTTTCCCACGCTTCGCGCCATTTGTCACCGCGGCCGGCTTCTTTTTCGTTGCCTTCCGTAGTTTTTTTCGTAATGTAGTCAGCTTCAGTCATTTTCCCCACTTGCATATTATCGTAGGTGAAGTTAACACTGACGGCATCAACACCTTTCAGGCATTTCAGGTCGCCTTTTACAATCACTTTTTGTGCCGATGCAAACAAGCACGCGCACAGGCCAATAGCCAATAATGATAATTTTTTCATTGTTTATTTGTTTTTAGTAATGATAAAGGTATGAGTTTTTCCCTTTTGATAACACCTGCCGTTATAATATATAATTTATTGAAAATTAGCGAATAAGGATTGCGGAATAAAATTATTCAAAAATATCTTGCTTGTTACCGACAGGTTACATACTTTTGTAACCGATTGGTAACACAAATGAATTATGACTCCAAAAGACAGAAACCAAACCGAGCGGCGCATTCTCGACGCCGTTGGGACGATTGTTGAGACCGAAGGCTTTGAAGCCGTGGGCGTAAATGCTGTGGCAAGCGTGTCGGGCGTGTCGAAGGTGTTGATTTACAGATATTTTGGCTCAATCGAGCAACTGCTGGCCAAATATTTGGAAGACAACGATTTCTGGCTCAACACCGAATTTCCCATTCAGCAGTATGACAATGTGAAAGAGTTTTCAAAAGCCGTTTTCCGCGCGTATATCGATATGCTGCGCAAGTCGCCCGCACTGCGGAAACTCTACCGTTGGGAACTCACAACCAACAACCCCGCCATTGCAGGCCTGCGTGAGCGCCGCGAACGGACGGCAATGGACATCATCAATGCCGTGAGTCGGCAGTCGGGGCAGGACATTGACCAAGTGGCTGGCATTTCAACTCTTATAACGGGCTCGGTATCATACCTTTGTATCCTTGCCGAGAATTGCGCGGTCTATAACTCGCTCGAAATCAATAGCGATTCGGGTTGGGAAAAGTTGCTGAAAACCATTGATTTTATGTTTGACAAAATATTTGATTGAAGATGGAAAGTTTGACATTTTTTGAAATAGCGAAAATCTTGATTTCGTTTGCCGTTTGTGCCCCATCGGGACACAATTCACAACCTTGGAAATTCCAAGTTGTTGGAAATACGATAGTTATAGCGCCTGATTTTACAAAACGGCTGGCTGTTGTCGATTCGTCGAACAAAGAGTTGTTTATCAGCCTTGGCTGCGCGCTCGAGAATATGCAGATTGCCGCAACCAACTACGGCTACACGTCTGACTACGATTACAAGGATGGTAAGATTGTGGTAACTTTCACAAAATCGGACAGTTGCGCGGCTGATGCACTTTTTGCGCACATTAAAACGCGACACACGCACCGCGGAAGTTTCACTGGCAAAAAGATTCCGCAAGAACAGATTGACGCACTAAAATTGATTGATAATAAGAGTGTTGCCATTTTTGCTTCGGGCACACCACAGGCCGATTTCATTTGCCGTGGAATTGCTGAAGGCAACGATATTCAGATGAGCGACACGGCTTTCAAACGCGAACTGCTGTCGTGGATGCGGTTCAACAAAAAGCATATTGAGCAGACGCAAAACGGCTTGTGCTACAATGTCTTGGGCTTTCCGTCCACACCAAAGCCGATGGGGCGGATGTTTGTGAAGATGGCCCTGAATCCGAAATCGCAAAACAAAACCGATGATAAGGTAAATGCTTCTGCGTCACACTTTTGCGTATTGAGCACCGACGGCACTTCACCAAAAGATTATATCGCCCTTGGCAAAACGCTTGAGCGACTGCTGCTTACGGTGTGCGGCTCGGGTTTGGCGTACAACTTCTGCAATCAGCCTTGTGAGATTCCCGCACTCACCGAAAAACTGCGTTCAGAATTGAAAATCGATGGTTATCCTGCTATAACTCTGCGGCTTGGCTATGCCGAGGCACCAAAATTCTATGCGCCGCGCAAGAGTGTTGATGAGGTGATGGTGGAGTAGGACAGCAATCGACAGTTTGGCATAATCGGGGTTGACTGACTTTTTGGTCACCCCGTTTTTTTATTGGCGTCATTTTTAATAACATTGCGCCAAAATCGATAGCAGAATGTTAATCTACCTAATCGGATATATGGGTGCGGGCAAAACCACTTACGGCAAGCGGCTTGCGCGCGACATCAACTACAACTTCATTGACCTTGACCAAAAAATTGAGGCCGAGCAGGGCAAGACCATTGCCGAAATCTTTGCCGAACGTGGCGAGGACGGCTTCCGCCAAATTGAGCGCGAGGCGATGATGCAGACTTTCGGACTCGAAAACACCATTGTGGCCACGGGCGGCGGCACACCTTGCTTTTTCGACAATATGCAGCAACTGAACGCCCACGGCGCCACGCTCTACATTGAGATGACGCCCAAAGCGCTCGTCTGGAATCTGATGAACTCGCATAAGGACCGCCCGCTGCTGCACGACAAGACCTACGAGGAACTTGTTGAGTACATTGAGACGACGCTGCAGAAGCGGATGCCGTTCTACTCGCAGGCGAAATACGTGGTTGACGGCATCGGCATCACATCGCAGAAAATGATTGAGGCTCTTCACGATTGCAAGTTATGAACCGCAGCGTTATCATAGTGGCAGGTGGCTCGGGCAGCCGAATGGGCGGCGATGTGCCAAAGCAATTTCTGCCGTTGGCTGGGCGTCCGATTCTGATGCACACCATTGAGGCTTTTCATCGGTTTGATAATCAGATGAATATTGTGCTTGTTCTGCCATCGAAGCAGCACGATTACTGGCGCAGACTTTGCCGTGAATATTCGTTTGATAAGATTGATTATCAATTGGTTGATGGCGGTGAAACGCGTTTCCATTCCACATTGAACGGGTTGGCGAAAGTTCCTGCCGACGGCATTGTGGCCGTTCACGATGGTGTGCGGCCGTTGGTGTCGCAAGAGACGCTGCAACGTTGCTTCAGCGCCGCCGAGCAGTGCAAGGCTGTGGTTCCCGCCATTCCTGTCAACGAGTCGGTGCGGCAGATTGAGCCCGATGGCGGCAACCACGCAGTCGACCGCAGCAGTTACCGATTGGTGCAGACGCCGCAGGTTTTCGATGCCGCCACGCTGCATCAGGCTTTCCGTCAGCCATATAGCCCGCTTTTCACCGACGATGCTTCGGTGGTTGAGCGTATGGGCGTGAAAGTGTCGATTGTTGAAGGCAACTTCGAGAACATCAAAATCACTCGGCCTGTGGATTTGGTTCTGGCAGAGGCTTTAATTAAGAGTTTGATATAAAATATATCAGTCTATGTAGTTATGCTAACTCGATATCTAGGTGTGGTAGGGTGATTAATCTGTTACTTATTTTTTATTTCTTCAAGCTTTCTGCCAGCAGTTTCATTTGTGCAAAGTCGGCTTTCATCCAGTTGTTCATAAACAGCATCAGAGCGTCGGCCGATTTCACTTTGCCGTCGGCATAGAGTTTTGCGAAGTCGTTGATTTTCGCGCTGAAGTCCTTGAACGACTGTTTCATCTGTTTGGCATCGCTGAATCCCGATTCGTCGGCATAGCCTTCGATAGTTCCAAAATGGTAAGCGGCGAAATCGCTCAAGCTGCGCAACGTGTCTTTCATTTCTTTCTTGGGCTTGTTGGCGCGGAATGTCGTGTATACCGTGTTGGCAAGTTCGGCAAGCTGTTTCAACTGCTCATCAATCTCAATAATTCCAGTCTCGTTAGCGCTGTCCCAGGCAATTAGTTCTTGCTCGCCAACAGCGGCATTGAACTCATTGTCGTCTTCGGCATCTTTTTTTACAGTTTTGCCCGATTTCTTTGGCGCTGCAGCTGTGGGTTCTGGCTGCTGGTTTTCAAGTTCGGCAATCTTTTGTGCGTATTCAGCCTTCTCTTTCTCAAGGTCGTTGAGTGCTTCCTGTGCTTTCACATGGTCGGTAATGTCGATACCAACTTTTACAACCTTGTAGGGTGCGGTTTCATTTTGGTCGAACACTGGCGTGTATGTTTCCTGAATCCACAAATCCTTGTTGTTGAGTGTGATATGGCTGGTTTCGGTAACAACTTGTCCGCGGCGTAGCATGTTCCACATCTGAAGGTAGCTGGCGCGTTTTTCAGGTGTTAGGTCAACACCTTCATCCGATTTTTGTCCAATGATATTCTCTTTTGTCGTGCCGAGCATTTTTGCGTAATTGTCGTTGACATTGGTCACCGTTCCTTCCATATCGTATTCAACCACAATCATTTTGTCGTTTATAACCTTAATGATTGCGTTCGATTCGTTCTCGCGGCGGGCGGCCTCTTCCTGAGTGGCTTGCAGCTCTTCCATGTTCTGCCGCATCTCTTCTTCCTTCGATGCCAGCTCTTCGGCCTGCACTTTCGACTGGTTGAGCAGGTTGTTGGTGCGCTCGTTGATTTTCACTGTCGAAATGGTCGATGCAATGCTTTCGGCCAGTTTCTCGACAAAGTTGATTTTGTAGTCTTCAAGTTTATGGAACGATGCCAGTTCAATGATTCCGAAAACATCATCGTTCAGCACCAGCGGAACGAGCAGTAGGGTAGAAGCTGTGGCGCTTCCCATGCCCGATGTAATGTTGATATAGTCTTTCGGAATGTCGGTCATGTAGATGGTTTTGTGCTCGTAAGCGCAGCGTCCCACAAGGTCTTCGCCCACAGCAAAACGTTTCTGCATGAACTTGCGGCGGTCGTAGGCAATGGCGGCTGTCATTTCATATTCGGGATCTTCTTTTGTGTCATCGAGCACATAAATCGCACCTTGGTTTACATCGATGTATTTAATTAGGCTGCGCAGAATCTCATATGATAAATCATTGATGTTCTGTATGTTGGTGTGCAGAATCTCGCCAAATTTAGCCAAGCCTGATGTCGCCCAATTCACCTTCTCGTCAGCAATCTTACGTTCTTTCGCTTCTTCGTCGGCTTTCTTCAGATTGTCGCGCATATTTATAAGTGCGTTACCCAGTTTGTCGTTGGCGCTTAATGCGGTGAATTCTGTGTCAAGATTGCCACTGCCAATCTGCTCTGAGAATTCGGCAGCTTTAATGAGTCCGCTGATGACCGATTTCATCGATTTGTTGATGTCGTTGATTTCTGTCATCGAGTTTTCGCTCAAATCATTGTTGTTTTTGATGTCGCCGTCCGATACATCGACAAGTGCGGCGTTAATAGTGTTGAGCGACTTGCTTAACTTGTTGGCCAACAAGAATGTAATGGTGCCAAGCAGTATAAAACAGAAGAACATCAGCAATATCGTTGTGAGTGTGATGTTTTTTGCATCGCCCAATACGCTTATTTTCGGAATCAGCACGCAGAGTGTCCACTGCTTGTTTTCCGACAGTTTGATGGGGGTGATGCATATAACGTGTGGTTCGCCCCCCGAAATTTTGCATTCTTCAATAAATGGTTTGTGCTCTTTCACATACTGACCGATGCCGTATTCACGATAGTAGGCCGAAAGCGCATCCTGCAGTTGCTTGCCGCGGTCGTTCGGATTGCTGCTGTAGGCCACGTTTCCTTGTCCGGTAACAATGTACACTTTCTCGTTCAGAGTGTCACCAAAAGCGTATTCGAAACCATTCATCAAACTATCGACAATAATGCTTGCCGCCACTTCGCCAACAAACGAGCCTTCGTAATTTATAGGTGCGGCCAGGCGGCACAGATAGGCGCTAGTATTTCTTTCCTGAAGTTTTTCCAATGTCGGTCCTGACACTTCTTTGAAGTCCGATTCATCGATGTTCCAGTTGTCGTTCAGCTTCAACAAATCGCTGTTCTCTTGCATCACCTTGCGGTTGTGTTCGTTGGTTATCAGCCGGCGCTGGTCCTCATCGGTGTCGTAGTAGTCGGCGTAGAGCGATGCCACCGCTTTAATGGTCGTGTAGTAGTTCGATATTTTTGCGGCAATCGCGTCGGCGTTGTTGGCACCGTTCATTGTAACTATAGTCTTCGCACGGTTTTTAACCATTCTTTTTGTCCGCGATGCGCAGTAGTAAACCGAAAGTGAGAATGTTACCATCGATGTGAGTAAAATGCTCACTATCATACTGGTTTTGACTGATATTTTCAGCTTCATTGTCTTGTTTATTTGTGTGTTTTAGGCCGATTTACACCAATCAGCCGTTTCCAATCATTTCAATTTGCTATTTTATAAAAAAATCGGAAACAATGGCCATGCACATATATTTTATATGACAAAAAAATCCGCACCCGGTTTCCCAAGTGCGGATTTGCCAATTGTGAGTCTTTATCCGTTTGTCAGTCTGATAGTTCCACTGCTTCCGTCAATCACAATTTTCTTCGTATTGTCCACCTCGCCTCTGATTATCGCCGTCGAGAGCGGGTTCAGCACGGCGCGCTCAATCAGTCGTTTTATCGGTCGGGCGCCCAGAGTCACGTCGTAGCCTTCGTTGGCAATCAGTTCGATGGCCTTGTCGTTGGCCTCAATGCTGATGCCGTTTTTGGCCAGACGGTCGGCCAGACGGGCAATTTGCAGTTTCACAATCTTGCGCACGTCGTCTTTGAACAACGGTGTGAACATTATAATCTCGTCAATTCGGTTCAGGAATTCCGGCTTCATTGATGCCCGCAGCAGCCCCATAACTTCGCTTTGCGCCTTGTCCATAACCTCGCGGCGGTTGCTGTCGTTCATAGTCGAGAATTCGCGTTGGATGATGTCCGAACCCAAATTCGATGTCATTATTATAATGGTGTTCTTGAAGTTCACCGTCCGGCCCTTGTTGTCGGTCAGCCGGCCGTCGTCTAAAACTTGCAGCAGGATATTGAAGACATCGGGGTGGGCTTTTTCAATTTCATCAAAAAGTACGACAGAGTAAGGTCTCCGACGAATCTTATCGGTTAATTGTCCGCCTTCATCGTAT